>NZ_GL379591.1:103701-214149 GCF_000143625.1 Candidatus Regiella insecticola LSR1
TCTGTCATGTACCACACTCCTGGGATTCGATTGATTGCCGTCTTGCCGTAACTCGAAATTCATTGGGTATAGACAGCAGATATTTTTTATTGGACTTCTTGCTTTTTGGAAATAAAACATGGCGAAGACAACCCAACAAAGTGATAAGTTGAATTTGGCGGTTATTATTTCGGTTATTCTACATATCATTTTAATCGCTTGCTTTATTTGGGGCTATCGTCTGCAACATGCTGATATGGCAGGAACCAATGCAAGTGCTGGGGTTATGGACGCGGTGATGGTTGATACTAGCGCGACAGCACCGCCTGATCGTCGTCAAAATACGCCATCCACTGATGCCAAGAATAAGAAAAAAACTGAATTACAGGCAGAAGAACTTCAGCAAAAAAAAATTGCGGAGCGTCAACGCCAGCAAGATTTGGAAGACGAGCGCCGACGGACACAGCAAAATGCTGCCAAAATGGCAGAGGAACAAAAAAAAGCTGAAGCCACAGCGGCTCAGGCAAAAGCCGAAGCTGACAAAATGCTAAAGGCGGCGGCCGCTGCGAGAGAAAAGGCCGCTGAGGCAAAGAAAGAAGCTGATAGCGCCGCGAAAAAGCAGGCTGCTGCTAAAAAAATGGAAAATGACACTAAACAAAAAGCGGTCGCTGAGGTGGCTAAAAGAAAATTGGAGACTGATAGCACTAAGGCAGCAGAAGTGGATAACCTGTTGGACGATTTGGCATCGAGCAAAAATACGCCCAATCAAGGGGAAAAAGTGGCAACAAATGAAAGTGGAGTGAAAAAAGTGGCGCTTCTGGGGCTGATATTAACGGCTATTTAGGACAGATCACTGCCGCTATTCAAAGCCGATTTTATGATGCCGATCTTTATAAAGGGCGCACCTGTGATCTGCGCATCAAACTGGCTCCTGAAGGAGGATTAATCAGTGTTGTGGCAGAAGGAGGCGATTCTGCATTGTGTCAAGCGGCGATAGCCGCTGCAAAACAAGCTAAAATACCTAAACCACCCAGTGATGATGTTTATCAAGTATTTAAAAATGCGTCGTTAGTCTTTAAGCCACAGTAAATAATTGAAGTCTTTTTATCTTTTAAAACCTGTTTGAAAACGTAGTTTTGACGAAAGATAAATGAACACAAGAGATTTGGGGCAGATTCTAATAAGTTTGTCGAATATTCAAGGAAACTAATATGAAGTTGGCAAGTCGAGTGATGCTAGGATTTTTAATGTTATGGGCTAATGCATTGTATGCAGGGGTTCGTATTGAAATCACGCAAGGGGTTGACTCGGCTCGCCCTATCGCAGTGGTGCCATTTACATGGCAAGGATCAGGTGTTGCGTCTGAAGATAAAGATATTGCTGCCATAGTGGCAGCGGATTTACGCAACAGCGGAAAATTTAATCCGATTGATAAGACACGTATGCCTGAGCGCCCTTCGAGCGCGGAAGAAATTACCCCTAGCGCCTGGAGTGCATTGGGGATTAATGCAGTGGTGATAGGGCAGATCCAACCGAGTGTCGAGGGTCATTATCTCATCTCTTATCAGCTAGTGGATACCTCTGGTACGGTGAAAACCGTACTAGCACAAAACCAGTATAAAATTAAACAACAATGGTTACGTCACGCGTCTCACACCGCCAGTGATGAAATATTCGAAAAATTGACAGGGATCAAAGGTGCTTTTCGTACCCGTATTGCCTATATTGTACAAATCCACGATAAACAACGTCCCTATGAACTACGTGTAGCCGATTATGATGGCCACAATCAATTTGTTGTTCATCGTTCTGCTGAACCACTGATGTCCCCGGCCTGGTCTCCAGATGGTAGTAAAATCGCTTATGTTACCTTTGAAAGTGGGCAATCTGCCCTAGTGGTACAAACATTAGCGAACAGCGGAATTAGAGAAATCGCTTCATTTCCACGTCACAATGGCGCGCCGGCATTTTCTCCTGATGGTTCTAAATTGGCTTTTGCTTTATCTAAAAGTGGCAGCTTAAATATCTATCTGATGGATCTGGCTTCTGGTCATATCACGCAGATAACCGATAGTCGGAGTAATAATACTGAACCTAGTTGGTTCCCTGATAGTCAGAATTTGGCCTACACTTCAGATCAAGGTGGGCGCCCCCAAGTGTATAAAATTAACATTAACCAGCGCGCGCCAGAACGTATTACCTGGCAAGGCGCTCAAAATCAGGATGTAGAGGTAAGCCATGATGGTAAATTTATGGCGCTAGTGGCGAGTAATAGTGGAAATCAGCATATTGTTAAACAAGATCTCTCAACCGGCGCTGTGCAAGTACTTACCGATAGTTTTCTTGATGAAACACCCAGTATTTCTCCTAATGGCCTCATGATAATTTATAGTTCGACTAAAAGAGGAGTAGGCTCGGTATTACAACTTGTTTCGACGGACGGACGTTTTAAAGCGCATCTTCCGGCAAACGATGGGAAATTTTCATTTCCAGCGTGGTCACCGTATCTATGAGGTATACACCCTTCGCCTTTGAAGCCACCTGTTGGCTGCGGGTGTTTGACTGAATTACGTAGTCGTCTACGCTCATTGGTCTCACGCCCTTGCCGTTTGGTGGCAACTTGAAAGGCTGTGGGTGTAAGACAAGTAATTATCTAAAAATTAATAATCTAAGGGTGAAAGAGATGCAACTGAATAAAGCACTAAAAGGGTTAATGTTAGTTTTACCTATTCTTGTTGTAACCGCTTGTAGTTCTAATAAACGCGGTACCACCGACCAATCAGCTATTGATCCCAATGCCGCCACACTGGGTATGGATCGTGAAAATCTCAGCGGCGGCTCCTCCAGAGAAGATCAAATGCAAAGGTTACAACGACAAAATATAATCTATTTTGGTTATGATAAATACGATATTAGCGCTGAATCTACGTCAATATTGAATGAACATGCAGCGTTTTTGCGTGCGGATCCCGCTATCAAAATTGTGATTGAAGGCTATGCTGATGAGCGTGGAACGCCAGAATATAACATCGCTTTAGGTGAGCGTCGTGCCAATGCCGTTAGCATGTATTTGCGGGGACAAGGGGTTTCAAACCAGCAAATTTCTATCGTTTCCTACGGAAAGCTAAAACCGGTGGATCTGGGTCATGATGAAAATGCTTATGCAAAAAATCGCCGTGCGGTTTTGGTTTATTAAGAGTGTGGTATGAATCTTGACTTCAAATGTTATTTGCTAAGTTTGTTGTTGTGTACTGTAGCGGCTACTTGGGTCGCTAGGGCTCAAGCGCCAATCAACAATGCTAGTACTGTAGAAGAGCGACTCGCTCAATTGGAGCGTATTTCTGATGTCCACAGTCAATTATTAACCCAACTCCAACAACAGTTATCTGAATCGTTGCTTGATATTGATAATTTACGTGGGCAAATACAAAAAAACCAGTATCAACTTAACCAACTCAATGGGTCGCCAAAACAGCCTGATCAGTCTCATCAACAACACGAACCGGCAAGACTCAGCGTTGAGGCAGCGCCTGCCACACAAAATACGGAAATCATTAACACCCCAGATGCTAGTGTTATTGAACCCATGGCAAATACCGCCGACGATACTATTGGTAACAACAGTGAAAAAGGTGACTATGATGCGGCTTTCGCTTTAGTGCTAAAAAAGCAAGATGATCAAGCGATTATTGCTTTTAACACGTTTTTAACCGCCTATCCAAAATCACGTTATCAAGCCAATGCTAATTATTGGTTAGGACAGCTTTATTACAATAAAGGCCAAAAAGATGAGGCGATGCATCATTATGCGCGGGTCGTTAAAGTGATGCAAAATCTGAAAAAGCCCTAAGGCACTATTTAACGTTGGAAAAATTCTGGAAGAAAAAAAGGATAATGATAAAGCAAAGGGGGTTTATAAAAAAATCATAGCAGAATATGCCAATAGTACTGCTGCAGAGCAGGCAGGTGAACGGCTTCGTGTTTTAAAATAAAATTGAAAATAAAGAAAAATGGGGTAGTTAACACTAGCCCCATATTAGCTTGCAAAAATCGGTATCAAATGTGCCACCCCTCTGCTGCAAAGTCTCATGTCTCTTTGGGCTAAGTGTTTTATCCCGCGGGGGAAGACACACCAGGAAGCTAGCCTAAATTTCATCCCTTAGCTGCTTTGTCTGTATCGGTATCGTGCTTTCAAATAGCCGCTCGATAGGCATTTTTTCAATCATAGCCTTGACTATTGCTCGCTTGTTTGGATCTTGATTCTGCCCATAACCCATCAAATAACACTCAAAAGCGGTACGGCCAACGCGTGGGATGGTACCATCATCAAAATCGTCACAAATAGCAAGGTGCTCCGGATTCATATTTTCTATCAGGGGCAAAATTGATTGGTCAAGATGATGTTTGATAGCAAAATGAAGCGCTGTACCTCCCTCGTGCTTTGCAAAAAATTGTTTCTTATCTGCTTGGCTAATCAAAAAATCAATGACGGGTTGTAATGTACGGCCTCTTTTTTTATACCATTCTGGCACAGATGCTTCAGAATTCAGAGCGCTAAGAAGGGGAGTGATATACTGGTTATCAGGGCCTAGTATTGACGACTTAGCTAATTCGGCGGGAGTAAAATTTTTGAACAGTGAGATATGAGACTCTGAATCGAGCTTTACGCCTGGGATAGGGTAAAGCCACTCGCTCAGGCATTTTGTGGCAACTGTCGTCGTTTCCCCAATTTTTCCTGTCCCTATCCATGGCAGTAATGTGTCTGTCAGAAAGGCTTTGTATTCTGGAGGGAGCATACTCGGTGGTGCCATCAACGGCAACTTATTCCCCAATACTACTTTTGTTCTGTTTTCAAGCTTATCGGGTATAACCTGTGGCAAATTCAAGGATGGATTTTGAAGCCAGAGCATCATACTCCCCGATGCCATATCAATCAAATAGTCAGATTCAATATTATTCAGTTCAGTTAAAACATCGCGTATGTCAGCATCGCTCATAAATTCGGGACTGTTATCCCCATCATTGCTGGATGAAAACTTGAAGCCTAATGCCACCAATTTGGTTATTAAGCGATAACCTTCATCATCCTTTTGACCACTTTTCGCATATTCCTTTCCTTGTACTAATATATCTTTGCATAGTTGCTGTAATCTATGCGAAACAGCCGCTTTCCTTTTACCTTTTAATTCTTTCTGTTCTGATTCTGACATTTCGTCAGAAATTGCATACAATTTATCTTCATCCTCCTGTGGTTCTAGTTTGAAAAGATGAGATGTAGGCATCCTTCGGTTAGATACAATAAATTTTTCTTCAAAAGCAGATTCCTCTTCAGGTGAAAAACAACCTTTGGTAGATAATAGAACTGCTACTAATTTCACCTGCAGGCGAGCAAATTCTGTTCCTTGAGGAGATAACTTATTGTCATCAATTAGTTTTTTTTCACTTTGATTTAAACTCTTTGACGACATGCAGACTGAGTCAGCTGTACTAGTACTAGATGTAGGAGCACTGCTGCAATAATTATCACTAGGATGAATATCAAAAATAAAACCCCTGAAGATCTAATAAAAAATTAAATTATAACACAATTATTTATATTAAAGCAAAATAAAAATTAGGCGCTATGTACTTTGCTTTCATCGAAAGATCCTCAGAAGCCGTCTTAAAATAATTTCATCGTGTTTGGTAAGCGTAAACGTGCTGTTTTATAGCCGAATCAGTTTAATTTGATTCAAGGCGGAGGAGTGCAGACAGTACAAGCAGACAGTACAAATAGTACGGCAAGCGACGACGACACAGAATCAAATTAAACTGGTTTGGCTATACAATAAACGCTACGAAAGCGGGTGTTGCCAGCCAATCACCAGCAAGGTACTTTGAAAATTCCTTAGCGCCCATTGTCTTTCTATCAACGGCTATTATCGCAATCAAAAATTTCATATACTGTTAGTCTTAACCGCTATTAACTAAGGAAATTTCTGTATGACCGGGGAAGGGCATCTCACTTTTTCTGTTGCCTGTGTTATTTTTGCTCAAAAAGCTGGTTTGACACCTGAGCTTGCACAGGGCGATTGGTGGCATATGATCCCGGCTGCGTTGCTAGCGTCTTTATTGCCTGATATTGACCACCCGAAATCAATTCTTGGGCGGCGATTGAAATGGATCTCGTTACCCATGGCGAAAACGTTTGGCCATCGAGGATTTACTCATAGTTTGCTGGCTGTTATTGGCGGCGTATTTTTGTTTAACTCGACGCTCTTTTCGCATTGTTTTTTCCCTCCAGACGTCTTACATGCCTTGCTGATTGGTTATTCCAGCCACCTATTGGCAGATATGTTAACCCCTGCCGGTATCCCTTTATTGTGGCCCTGTCGTTGGCGATTTAAGCTACCATTTCTTAACACTAAAAAAAATAATCAATCTGAACGGGTTTTTTGTATGCTATTTTTCGGTTGTGCGCTTTGTTGGCAATCCGATTTCTCTATTTCATTACTGGTTTACTTCGAGCAACTTACGAATTTCAAGTGAAGGTATTTTATTTATTATAAAAATCAACTGATTAAAAAAAAAGTCACAATCGATCAAAATTAGGTCAAAATCCAAAATCCCGAGAGGGTTGTTTCATTTATTAACGGCTTAATCGATAGCTCAAAAGATTATAACTTGTATCAGATTTCGTCCCACTCACTCCCTCTGCTATTGCATATACTCATTCAACTTGAAGGTCTGGATTAGATGGTTTGGAAATTATCGTTAATTCTGCCCCTGAGAAAGGGAGCAATTTTTGCCAATGTACTATCAAAAAATTCGGCTATAGCCCCACGAAACTCTTTGGCTGAAGAGAAAAATCGGTTGTTTCTGACACGCTCGTTCATGACCTTCCATAATCGCTCGATGGGATTAAGATTAGGGCTATAAGGGGGTAAATAATGGAGTACGATAGCCTTCTCTAATGCGGCGTCTTTGACTCGCTGACTGCAATGATAGCCAGAATTATCTAAAATAATGTGTATCTTTTGTGCATCAGGATAAGCAGTTTTGAGCTGCTCAAAAAAAGCGACGGGGGTTTCTGAATTCACCTGCTCAGGACGGGCACTGACCACCTTCATGGTGCTCAATTCAATGGCACCCATGACATTAACCCGTGTTTTTGCCCCTGTTTTGACCAGCGGCTTATCTTTGCCTTTCCTTATCCAACCGCAGACCACTTTGGTGGCCATCGTTGGATGGGCTGAATCCATAAAAACAATCGGTTCATTCTTAAGAGCACTTTCTAGCAAAGTGAAATAAGACGCGATAAACGCTTCTTGCTGAGCAACATCCACTTTAACCGGCGTCGCTTTGGGCTGCTTATGGCTTATGCGGTATAAATTGATTTAAAATAAAGGGTCAGAAAAAAGGGTCAGAAAACAAGGTATCGATATCACATAGTCGCTTTCTGCGAAGGGCTTTAGCTTGAGCCCATTTGTGCTCAATGGGATTCATGTCAGGAGAATACGTGGGGAGATATTCGAGAATAAAGCCAGCTTTCTGTATAGCAGTCTGGATGTCTTGGCGTTTATGGAAGCGCACATTATCCATCACAAGGACTGCCCCTGGAGGGGATTTTGGCAGTAAATCTTGGGTGACCCAGGCATAAAAAATATCGCTGTTGATATGGCAGTCGAAGGTACAAACCGTAGTTAATTTTCCGTTAAGCTGTGCACCAATGACATTAGTACGTGCTTTGGCATGGCAATCGTGTTGGCCGTAACAGCGCTTCCCTTTCACTGAATAACCATAAAGACGCGGCATATCATGAGCAAAACCGCTTTCATCCACGTTAGCCCTGGAGCTTAGTCTGAAAATCTTTTCGAGCTTGGACGTCGGCTTTGGGGGGATAAAATGTTTTTTTTATAGCTAAAACCCGCCCGCTTTAAGGCATCACAGATACCCCTGGCACTCACACCCATCCGTGGCGCCCGCTCGTGCTGAGACGCGTCAGGGTAGGTTTCCACATCCAGAATCAACGCCGCTCTGTTTATTTTGGTAGCGGGTTTATTACGCGTCAAACAAGGCTCCAGGCGTTTCGCCCATCGCATCAAACTGGCACTTCCTACACCAAAACGGTCGGCGGTTTCAGCATAAGTGAGGGCTTCTTTCTTTTTGAAAGCCAATACATGTTGACGAAATTTTAAGGGATAAGTCATTTTGGTATTTATAGGTCAATAAATCATTTCGATATTGTACGTCAATTTATAACACCTAAGCCATAGTTGCCGCAAATCAGTTTTCTTATTGCTTGTCAGCGGCATCGCGCTATTTTATCCCGTCAAGGGGTATTGCAACGTTTTCCGGCGTGGATACAACAATTTGCCAAACTTAATCTGGTGGCTGCGTTACCTTGTCAGATCAATCAGCACGTTAATTTTATCCAACTGCTGGCAGATGGAGCCCGCGAAATGGGGCTTTGGCATGATCAGCTCCCACGATCACTAAGGCAACGCATTCCGTTGTTATTTCCACCTGACATCGACAGCATGGTGCAGAAGGGTAAAAGCATTGACTCAAATGCGCTGCTGATTACTTTAGCGATGCAGCATGTTAAAAAATATCCTTATCCCCTTCGCCTTTCAAGTGACGGCGGCATTGGCAGCGATCACTCATCCTCTGTCATGTACCACACTCCTGGGATTCGATTGATTGCCGCCTTGCCGTAACTCGAAATTCATTGGGGATATGCGCTTGAAGATCCTTTTATGCCGGATTAGGCAGGTCAATAAAAGTAACATCACATTGATGATGCTCGGCAAGCCATTCTCCTAATGCTTTAATACCATAACGTTCGGTTGCATGGTGCCCTGCTGCATAGAAATTCAGCCCCATTTCCCTGGCAATATGGGTGGTCTGTTCAGAAATTTCGCCGCTAATAAAAGCATCGACGCCAAATTCAGCGGCCTGTTGAATATAGCCTTGTCCTCCGCCGGTGCACCAAGCGAGTTTTTTTATCTTAACAACGCTAGGATCACCACAATGTATCACCTCTCGCCCGAGCAATTTTTCTAGACGTTTGCGAAAAACAACCGTATCAACTGATTTTTCAAATTCGCCATAGGGTAATAACGGTTCAATGTTTCCCAATACATTAATCCCAAGCAACCCCGCCAATTGTGCGTTATTGCCGAGGGTGGGATGAGCATCAAGCGGTAAATGGTAAGCATAAAGATTCATATTGTGCGTTAGTAATGTGTTTAAGCGTTTACGCTTCATACCCCGTATCACTACTGGCTCATTTTTCCAAAAATAACCATGATGAACTAAGATGGTATCAGCCCCCTTTGCTATGGCCTGATCAAGTAATGCTTGACTTGCAGTAACACCAGTAACAATACGTTCAACTTTTGACTGGCCTTCCACTTGTAAACCATTAGGAGCATAATCTTGAAAATTTTGAATATTGAGCAGATTATTAATAATTTTTTCCAGTTCAGTGTTCTTCATCGAGATAACCCTTTTTGACAAAAGACTTCAATAGACCTCTTTCCAAACCGTAGTTCGTTATGCGAAGTCAAGGCGCCCGGCGCACAGCAACCTTCGTTGCTATAAATACATGAGGATTGCAAGCACTGGGCAACGCTGGATTCGCGTCACGTAGTAGGTTTGGAAAGAGGTCTAATAAGCTGCTGACAGCACAATTTGCTTACTCATGATATCCTATTATCCTACTCTTGGTTATTAATGAACTTTGCAATGAAATTAAATTTTCGTTTAAATAACAGCCTGACGACTGAAGCTAAAACCCCAATTGTGTTAATACACGGTCTGTTTGGTAATCTCGATAATCTTGGGATGTTAGCGCGGGATCTACAAAAAAATCACAGCGTGATACTACTGGATTTACGCAATCATGGACTTTCACCCCGTTCACAACAAATGAATTATTCAGTGATGGCGCAAGATGTATTAGCGCTACTCGCCAGATTACAAATAGAAAAAGCGATCATTATTGGTCATTCTATGGGGGGAAAAGTCGCGATGGCGATGACGGCTCTGGCTCCACAACAGATTGAAAAAGTGATTGTGATTGATATTGCGCCAGTGGCCTACGAAATCCACCGTCATGACGCGATATTTGCCGCTTTGAAGGCGGTCACTCAGCAGGGTATTGTGCATCGCCCTGCCGCAGCGGGGTTGATGCGTCAATTTATATCAGAAGAAGCAATCATCTATTTTTTACTGAAATCATTTAAAGAGGGGAAATGGTGTTTTGATGTCGATATTCTCTGTGATCAATACGAGAATATCGCAGGCTGGCAAGCTATCCCTTTGTGGCCAGATCCTGTTTTGTTTATTCGCGGTGAACTGTCGTGCTATATTCAGGATAGCCATCGCGCCAGTATAACCGCACAGTTTCCACAAGCGTATATCGAGACTATTTCGCAGGCCGGTCATGCGGTTCATGCAGAAAAAACGGCGATGGTGTTAGCCGCTATTCGGCGATTTATCTGAAATCAAAATAAATGGTAAAAATTAATAGGGTATACAAACAGTTATGGCAATCGTGGGTATCTTTTTTGGCAGTGACACTGGCAATACAGAAAATATTGCTAAGATGATTCAAACTCAATTAGGAAAAGACTGTGCTGAGGTGTATGACATTGCCAAAAGTAGCAGAGAAGATTTAGAAAAATTTGATATTCTGTTGCTTGGCATCCCCACCTGGTATTACGGCGAAGCCCAGTGTGATTGGGATGATTTTTTTCCAGCATTAGCAGAAATCGATTTTGCAGGAAAATTAGTGGCACTGTTCGGCTGTGGTGATCAAGAAGATTACGCCGAATATTTTTGTGATGCCATGGGTACAATACGTGATATCGTCGAAGCTCGTGGCGCCACTATTATTGGGCACTGGCCAACAGAGGGCTATCATTTTGAAGCGTCTAAAGCGTTGACAGATGACAAGCACTGTTTTGTTGGTCTGGCTATTGATGAAGATCGCCAACCAGAGCTCACTGAAATACGTGTAAATAACTGGGTAAAACAAATTAGTGAAGAACTCTCTTTATAAAAAACTTTCCCTTTAGCGCCTTAGGATGTATACCCAATGAATTTCGAATTACGGCAAGGCGGCAACTTCAAAGGCGAAGGGTATAACAGGATTAAATCTGCATGATCGACAATAATACCGCACTAAAAAAGATGGGTCTCAAGGTGACGCATCCAAGGTTGAAGATCTTAGAAGTTTTACAGGATCCCACTTGCCATCACATTAGCGCAGAAGACATTTATAAAAAACTGATCGATATGAATCAAGAAATCGGTTTAGCTACCGTCTACCGTGTTCTCAATCAATTTGAAGATGTTAGAATTGTTATTCGCCACAATTTTGAAGGCAATAAATCGGTTTTTGAACTGACAAAGCCCGATCATCACGATCATTTAATCTGTTTAAACTGTGGCAAAGTAATCGAATTTCAAGACAAATTTATTGAAAAACGGCAACAGGATATTGCCGATCAGC
This sequence comes from Candidatus Regiella insecticola LSR1, assembly GCF_000143625.1. Taxonomy (GTDB): domain Bacteria; phylum Pseudomonadota; class Gammaproteobacteria; order Enterobacterales; family Enterobacteriaceae; genus Regiella; species Regiella insecticola. Next base: position 115,181 of record NZ_GL379591.1, read on the forward strand.
ATGGTATACAATTGACTAATCGCAGTCTGCATCTATATGGAAATTGCACCACAAAAAACTGCCCAAAAAGTAAATCTGTGCAGGATACGTAATTCATTAGACTGCTTGCAAAACCGTCGCTCGTTATGTGAAGTCATAGGCGCACAGTGCGTATGAGGGTAACACCGAATTCACACTACGCAGTAGGTTATGCAAGAAGTATAAAGTTATAGCCGAATCAGTTTAATTTGATTCAAGGCGGAGGAGCACAGACAGTACAAATAGTACGGCAAGCGACGACAACACTTAAATCAAATTAAACTGGTTTGGCTATATCAGCGAGTACAAGAGATTTCTAGGCGTTAAGAAGCTATTGCTTCCCAGCCTTATCCTGCCAAGTATCACGCAGCCCAACCGTTCGATTAAACACCGGTTGTCCCGCCTGAAAATGTTGGTTATCGATGCAAAAATAGCCCTCGCGTTCAAATTGATAACATTGCTCAGGCTGTGCGGTAGCTAAACTGGGCTCAACAAAACCCTGACGGATGATCAGTGATTGTGGATTTACTGTGGCGATAAAATCATCCACTGCGCTAGGGTTAGGCACGTTAAAAAGACGATCATATAAACGGATCTGTGCCGGCACCGCATAGGCGGCGGCAACCCAGTGGATCACGCCTTTCACTTTACGCCCATCGGCTGGATCTTTATTCAGCGTCTTTGAGTCATAACTACAATAAACAGCGATAATATTGCCTTTCAGATCTTTTTCAACACGTTCTGCTTTAATGATATAGGCATGACGCAAGCGTACTTCTTTACCGAGAACCAACCGTTTGTATTGTCTATTGGCTTCTTCACGAAAATCAGCTCGATCGATATAAATCACACTATCAAAAGGAACCTGACGACTGCCCATCTGTGGGTTATTCGGATGATTAGGTAGCGTAAGCTGTTCTAAGCGGGCTTCTCTATTTTCAATAATCAGCTTGAGCGGATCCAATACCGCCATTGCTCTTGGCGCATTTTCATTCAGTTCGTCACGGATACAAGATTCTAATGACATCATTTCAACCTGGTTGTCTTGCTTGGTGACACCGATACGACGACAGAATTCACGAATGGAAGCCGCAGTATAGCCGCGACGACGCAAACCTGAAATCGTTGGCATGCGTGGATCGTCCCAACCTTCTACGATGTTCTCCGTCACTAACAAACTCAGTTTGCGTTTTGACATAATGGCAAATTCAAGATTTAAGCGAGAAAATTCGTACTGACGTGGATGGCAATTAATATCAATATGTTCTAATACCCAATCGTACAAACGCCGATTATCTTGAAATTCAAGGGTACAAAGCGAATGGGTAATGCCTTCTAGCGCATCAGAAATACAATGCGTAAAATCATACATAGGATAAATACACCATTGGTTACCCGTTTGATGGTGTTCAGCAAATTTGACGCGATACAGAACAGGATCACGCATTACCATAAAAGGAGAAGCCATGTTGATTTTTGCCCGCAGACAGGCACTGCCTTCGCTAAATCCCCCCTCCCGCATTTTTGCAAACAACACCAAGTTTTCTTCGATACTACGCTCACGAAATGGACTATTTTTACCTGCTGTGGTCAAGGTTCCACGATATTCACGTATTTCTTCAGCGTTAAGCTCGTCGACGTACGCCACATTATTTTTTATCAACTCAACCGCATAACGGTACAATTGATCAAAATAATCAGATGAATAACGTACTTCTCCACTCCATGAAAAACCGAGCCACTGTAAATCACGTTTGATGGATTCTATATATTCAAGCTCTTCTTTTTCCGGATTGGTATCATCAAAGCGGAGATTACATTTTCCTTGATAATCTTGCGCGATACCAAAATTTAAGCAAATAGATTTGGCATGACCGATATGTAAATAGCCATTTGGCTCGGGAGGGAAACGGGTATGTATTTCACTATGCTTACCACTGGCTAAATCTTCATCAATAATTTGACGAATAAAATTATTCGGGCGAGCTTCAGCCTCATTCATTGTATGTTTCCTCACTTTTTGTCCAATAGGATCTTATAAGCAGGCTTTGGAGGCAACTGTTTATACCCTTCGCCTTTCAAGTTACGGCGGCGTTGGCTGCTCACTCTCATCCCAGTCATGTACTAACTGTACACTCTTGGGATTCGACTGATTGCCGCCTTGCCGTAACTCGAAATTCATTGGGTATAGTCTATACCCGCCGCCAACAACGCGGCTGTATAGTTAGCTGAAACCGTGCCCGCGGGGCTAATAGCAAATAAATCGGTTTGCCCCGCCACCACCTCACCATTTGCTAGCACAGAGAGCTCGCCAAAGTGGGAGAGGTTTTGTACCAACACGGGGCTGAGCAAAGAAACACCATTGGCATTAAGATATTCAAGATCTAACAGTAGAATAGGCTGACCAGCGATCACAATACTGTCTTCTTCAACCAAACGTTTAAAGCCATGACTATATTGTTTATCAAGCTGGATACCGATATGGATCAAAATTTCAACACCTGTGCTGCTGGTCAGATAAAAAGCGTGGCTAGTATGAACAATCCGTGTAATTTTGCCATCAATCGGTGCCACTATGGTTTTAGCAGTCGGATAAATGGCGACACCCTCCCCGAGAATTTTACTGGCATAGGCTTCGTCGGCAATAGTTTCTAATGGATGGACGGTGCCAGTAATAGGTGAAAGTAATATCAGTGGTGTTGCCTGTATTTTTTTAATATCGGCTTGAATTCGATGAGGTGGCGGCAAAGCTGTCATCACCGCTGAAGGAACTCGGCTATCGGCAAACACTCTTTGCATCGCCTGTGCGATGAATTCTGCTCGAGCCCCAACAATAACCTGCACACTGTATTTATTGAGACAAATAATAGCGGATGCGCCTAAATTTTTTGCTAATGCCTCGTTTACCCGTGCGGCATCTTTGACATTCAGGCGCAAACGAGTAATGCAAGCATCGATAGCTATCAAATTATTAGAGCCCGCCATCGCACTAATATAACGACGAGCAAGCAGTTTGATAGCAGTATCATTATTGATATTTCTTATATTATTTTTATTAATATTATAATCATCTTCCTCATCACCAAAAATATCCTCTTCCCGACCGGGTGTTAACAATTTAAATTTATTGATAAAAAAACGAAACATCAAATAATAAACCGCAAAAAAAAGCACACCTTGTGGGAACAACATATACCAATCTGTCGCTAATGGGTTACGTGAAGAAAGTATCATATCTATCAGACCGGCACTAAAACCAAAGCCGGCTATCCAATGCATCTGTGCGGCGATAAATACCGAAATACCAGTCAAGACGGCATGAATAAAATAAAGAGGGGGAGCAACGAACATAAAAGAAAATTCTAAGGGTTCACTAATTCCGGTTAAAAAAGAAGCAAATGCACCTGCTAGCATAATACCGTAGATTTTATTTTTCTTTTCAGGACGAGCGCAGTGATACATCGCTAAGGCGGCGCCTGGTAAGCCAAACATCATAATAGGGAAAAATCCGGCTTGATAACGGCCGGTAACACCGACTTCCGCTGTCCCTGAGTCGATAGATTGTTGTCCTGCTAAAAAATTAGGAATGTCGTTGATACCTGCGACATCAAACCAAAATACTGAGTTTAAAGCGTGGTGCAAACCAATGGGAACCAATAGCCGATTGAAAAAAGCATAGATCCCTGCCCCCAGGGAGCCCATATCTTGAATATTTTCACCGAAATTAACCAAAGCATCGTAAATGACTGGCCAAACAAACATGAGGGCACAAGCGACGAAAATCATCACAAAAGACGTTAAAATGGGAACTAGGAGGCGGCCATTAAAAAAGGATAATGCGTTCGGTAGCTCAATATGACTAAAGCGATTATATAACTCAGCGGAGATAATACCGACCAAAATACCAATAAATTGATTGTTAATGTTATCAAAAGCAGCAGGAACCTGATCGATAGGAAGCTGCTCAATGATGGAGACTCCCTTAGGGGAACACAATGCGGTCAATACTAAATAGCCAACAAAACCGGCTAACGCTGCAGCACCATCTTTATCTTTTGACATACCATAAGCTATCCCGATGGCAAATAATGTCGACATATTGTTGATAATGGCAGAGCCAGATGTAATTAATAATGCTGCTAATGAATTACTCCCACCCCAGTCGCTAGGATCAATCCAATAGCCTAACCCCATCAGTATCGCGGCAGCCGGCAGGGCAGCAACCGGAACCATTAATGCCCGCCCCACTTTTTGCAAATAACTTAACATATTCGCTTGTCTCCTTCTTTTGATCTTAATGCGGCATTGCAATCGGGTTAAAGCTGATCTTTTACGAAATTTTCTTTAGTACCGACTGATTTTCGATAAAGTATGAGTGAGAATAAGAGATTTCGAAAAGGCGCTTAGCACCTGTTCCAAATCTTCTTTGGCTGCGCTTAATTGATGAAAAATAGACAAAAAAGCACCGTTGCCTTTTGTTACAAAAACAAAAAGGTAAATGAGCATATTGATCCCATTTTTGACGAAGTATCAGCGAGCACAAGAGATTTCGAATAGGCTCTTATACCCAATGAATTTCGAGTTACGGCAAGGCGGCAAGGGCAACCGACCGATGAGCGTAGATAGACTACGTGATTCGGCGAGCACCCGCAGACAACAAAGCCGTAACTTGAAAGGCGAAGGGTATACTGCCTTGGCGGAAAGAAAGTATATAAGAGGCTCTCTAACATTCAGCTATAAAAAATGGATTTTTTATCGTTTAACGGCTCGCGTAGCCAAGAAAGTTGGCATGAATTTGTCCACCACAAAGCGAGGATTAGGTTGCTTATCTTCATAAAATCCGTCGATGCTGAATCCTGCCTTAATTTGCCCCCCGATCAAATCCGTCAACGTATGTCCAAATACCACCGCCTCGCCACGCTCCCGTTTTGCTTTGAGCTCGTCTTTAGTATGGGCTTTAAGATCTGAATAAGGGAGTTTGTATTGCGGTACTATGATCCCTTGATCAAAATAAGCGGGGTCGCGATCACCTATAAACACCACCGGATTATAGAAACTGGCCAGTAAAGCCCCACCTATCTTCAAAACACGGTAGCATTCACGCCACACTGAGTTAACATCTGAAATATAGAGATTGGAAATGGGGTGAAGGATAAGATCAAATTTCGGTTTAGGAAAGCAGCTCAGATTACACATGCTACCTTGTTGCGTTTCCAGTTCGAGACCATCACTCTCTGCCACCAGGCGATCTTGCTGAAGTTGCCATCAATGTGAAAATTTTCGTTGTTTAATTTATTTTTTATTTTAGTATCAATGAGTTCACTGCGGATCATAATGTTAAATGGGCATTCAGTTGTGTGAAAAAAATGTATCCCCTTTTGTAAAACGGCCTCTATGTCTATATGACAATTTTTTTTGTTTAAGATCAAAAAATTAAGGCCACTTGATTCGACGCCAGTAAAGTAGGCACAAACGTCATCAGTAACGTAATAATACCGTTGACTAATGGCGGTGAAAAAATAGTTTTCTATTTGGTAATAAGAAGAAAATAGTGATGGCGTATGATTTTTATCATTCATGGTTTTATAAAATCCCCTGTTTTTTGATGTTTCTTTAAATATAGTCCTCGTTCGAATGACCAGTGCTCCAGGGGGTATTTACTCAAAGGAACTAAAGCCTTAACAAAGAAAGAAAACGAGAGACTGCATCCTATGGAGTAATACGAATTTAATTGATGAATCAGGTAATTAAATACCAAACCGTCAAAAAAATCGCCACCGCAGTAAACAAAATGGCAGCCTTGGGCAGGTTCAGTTAGTGGCTATCCTTGCATAGAGGATGGGTGTTTGATTCCACTTGGTTGAACAAATATTGACAACGTTGATGGATTGGCTACATTAGATACGAAAATTTAATTATTGAGGAATAAGCCATGAAACTATTACCTTTGGTTTTTGTTGCAGGTCTAGCGCTAACTTCATTCAACCTCAGTGCTAAGATCATGGCAAACGATAATAGACCTCTTCGGAAACTAGCATTCATATAAGAATTTTGGTAAAACACTCCTGAACAAGGAGCCGCCATGAAATATGAAGTAATAAAAGTACTGGAAGAGGAAAAATTTCGTCGCTTAACGGGTGTTAAACGCAGTACATTTGAAAAGATGATAAAGATATTGAATGAAGCAGATAAGAGTAAGCAAGGGAAAGGAGGTCGGAAACCCAAGCGGGGTTTAGAAGAGCGCTTATTAATGGCACTGGAGTATATACGAGAATATCGCACTTATTTTCATGTCAGCCAAAGCTATGGCGTGAGTGAGAGCACATGCTATGAAACGATTAAATGGATAGAGAATACGCTAATAAAGCATCCTGATTTTGCCCTACCTGGACGCAAAGCTGTATTAAAAAGGGATAGGGAGTATGAGCTGGTTCTTATTGATGCCACAGAAACGCCGATTGAACGTCCCCAAAAAAACAAAAGCCGTTTTACTCAGGAAAAAAGAAACGACACACCTTAAAAACACAAGTGCTCGTTGATAAAAAAAGTAAAGCAGTCATCTGTACAAGCTTTACGAATGGGAGGCGCCATGATTTTAGGTTGTTTAAGGAGTCTGGTGTGCGAATACATCCTGACATCAAAACAGTTACCGATACAGGTTACCAAGGGCTTGGCAAGATTCATTCAAACTCGGCGTTGCCTAAGAAAAAGACAAAGAAAAATCCCTTAACAAAAGAAGATAAACGCAACAATCGTGCGTTATCAAGCCAGCGTGTATTAAACGAACATGTCATTGGTATGATTAAAAGATTTAAAATTGTATCAGACCGTTATCGAAACAGGCGAAAACGTTTTGGATTAAGATTTAATCTGATTGCTGCAATTTATAATATGGAAATTAGATAAATGATAGTTTCCGAAGAGGTCTATTACGTAAGCTGATAACAATATGCTCCCCACGCAGCGTCACAGATTCTATTTTATCGGCTTGATAATCAATCAAAATATTGCTGATGTCTTCTGTATTTCCTGTTTCCTGTAAACTGATTAAAACAGAATGCGCTTGCTGGTTTTGTAAAATACGATAGCTATCAGTACCTGTTCCGCCCCTGGCCGTTCCCTCGGATAAAATCAACACATCATTGCCGCCATTACCGATAAGTACATCTTGGGCTCCCGCCCCGTTGAGCACATTATCTCGATGATTGCCGATCAGAATATCGCAGGTTTTACTGTGTCCTTGCGCATTTTCGATATTGCGTAAAATGGCAAGCCGTTTATTTTCGTCTAGGGCTATTTCCGTTTCTTTTATTTCATTGTGCTGCGTTTTACTTTTCTCTATATAGCCGACATAGTTAGCGGCAAGATTGATCACATACCCCAATCCATCATCAGGCTCAGCCGTTGCCATCACAACATCATAGTCATTAAGAGGGAGATGAGAGGCAGGATCGGCACCCCCGTCGAGCACACTAGGTTGACCCGATACCGGGCTTCCCATCAGTAAAAAACTGTCGGCATAGCGACCACCAGTAAAGGTTTTTTTGCCGGAGCCTACCTCAAAATAGTTTCGTTGTTCCCAGGCGCCGGTCGCCGTATCATTACCTTCATTCAGCTTGAACCAAACTATCTTATCTTGCTTGCGCAAAGCGATAAAAGAATGCGCGTTAACCTCTCCGGCAGTATTGAGTGACAATAATACTTTTTGGCCGGTTTCTCCTCGCGTGATGCCCAAAATATGTTGCTGCTCTGGTATCGCTAACATATTGGGCTGATCATCGCCACTTTCCCTCTGTTCTTGACGGCTATCGCCATCAATCATCGCGCCAAACTGCCCATCCGCTTGCCCCTGGGCGAAGGTATAGCTGCCATCGTCGTTGATAATCACCAAATCCGCGCGATCATCTTGATCTAGGTCATCTAGCTGTATCTGTGAAGCTTTAATCCCCGTCAGATTGTTGAACATGTCGCCGAGTAGTTCACAAGACTGTGTGTTCAAGGCAGTCAGTTTTTTCTGTCGATTACTGCTGCCCAATAAGGTGTGGATTTTCCCTTCGTCAGTGAATGAAACAATATCGTCACAGTCATCGCCATTGATATCAGCCACGCCTTGGTGAGTATAACGACTGGTAAAAGCCTGTAGAGGAATGGTCGGCAATATAGCCGAATTGACTGTTTTCGCCTGTATCCGCTGATAGATACGCATTTGTCTTTCACTGAATGGCGTACTAAAAGGGGACAGCGTAGTTAACGAAAGGGCGTCAGCAGGAACCGCTGTCGAGGGGGTTGGTGTAATGAGCGTATTATAAACACTAAATCTTCCGGAGCGGGTGCCGTAATAAAGCCAAATCTTTCCGCCACTGAACGACACCAAATCAGCATGGCCATCACCATCAATATCGCCGCATATTGCCCCGGGGTTGGCTAAATCTTCTAAGATATTTTGTGGCAATCGTTGTCTGATAGGGAAAAAACTACCGTTCTCTTGTGCCAACATAATTTTCAGCGTGGTTTCCCCCTCGGTGCGGATCGCGGGGAAAAGAATAATATCATCACGGCCATCACGGTTAATATCACCCACCAGACGCCGGGGGTGAGCAAAATTGTGTGCCAGGAAGGGAATATTTTTAATTAATTTTGCTTGATGATAAGCGCCATTTTCAGCCGCAGTGAACAGATAAAATCCCTGAGGAGAAAAGTAGCCAATATCAAGACGACCATCGCCATTAAAATCCCCCATCACAGCGTTATAGTCATTAAACTCTTTTTGATTAAAATATCGACGCTGACGGTATTTCTCATGCACGCTTTCACTTTCTTCAGGCCTAATGTTGTCTTTAATTACCTGATTGTCAGTGTAATAGATCATCGGGGCGACATGCCGGCTGTTTAGGGTATGGGTGGCCGGTTGCCCCATCAACTGCTTATAAGGATGTGCTTGTAGGGTGACTTGGCCACGACTGTAATAAAGGGTGCTGACATTACGGCCATGATTGAGGAATTGTTTTGCGTATTGCTCTTGTTGTTGATTGTACTGCTGACGTACCTGATCTAATGTCTGTTGGTAGCCTGCTTCATTTGAAATAGCCACATCCAGTGGCCGATTCCAGAAAAGCAACCAGCCGCTGTGCAACGTTTGCATGAAGGTGAGATTGACATGTCTTTTCAGCTCTTCGATCTGACGTATTGAAGAATAAAGCTGTGAGGTGATAATCAGTATCAGCCCTGCCGCCAGTGCCTCCGGGCCTGCCACTGTGGCGGCGGTTCCCCCTAATGCACAAGCGATGGCGGTGCCGATACCCACAGCTGCCCCGATAAGCGAGAGTGACCCACTGACAATTAAATCTTGTCGTTCCTTTGCGTCAGTGGTATGGGATAAAGCGGAAAACGAATCCTGTGCATTGTAAATATCGAAACCACTGCCAATGACACTTAATGTCGGCCCACCAAATCTCACTATTTTTTGGCCAACGTTGAGCGATGACGATTTCAAGGGTGAGCTGACGGCAGCTGATCCCCCGGTTTTACTGGCATTTGATCCTGTAATCAATTTTTCTCCCAGTTTATTCAAACCATACTGGGTGCTATCAATAGTGAAATTAGAGAGCAAAGAAGCCGCTGACATCTCTAGTCGAAATAGCGCTTCTTGTTTCTTTTGATCCGATAAATTTTCATTTTCGAGTATGTCAAAATATTTTGTTAGATCATAAAGGCCACGTGCGTAACCGTATCCCTGCATGGTTGATCCGCCATAATGGCTGAATCGGTTAATATGCGGATACTTGTTTGCCGGCGCTTGGGTATTTAGCCTACCTACCGCTATGGCGACTCGGGTTGGGGCTGAGCTATCGGCGAGCACACGATTACTGCTGGGGGCTAAATATTCAACGCCCAGTGCACTGTTTTGTTGTGGCACTGTTTTTTGCCCGGCGCTGGTTTGCCCCGGCACACTGGGCTGCCCTGGTGCAGAGGGTTGCCCCGTCGAGATGCTGTTACTGGAATGGGTGAGATAGTAATTAAGTCGTTCGAGATCAAAATGCATTCCTGAGGTTAAGGTAATATCAGCCAGCCCGGCGGCATTAATGGCATTACCTTCAATGGTTATCTTCATCTGATCCAGCAATTCAGTCGCGAGCTCCACATCATGAGCAGGCAAAGACACCGCCGACTGCTGTAAATTTTCTGAAAAATGATCAAATACAGTTTGCAACCCGTTTAGCGCTGGCCAAGCCTCTCTTGCCTGTAGGAGATCGATTTGGTAAATCTCGAAGGCGTATTGACCATTGACTTTGTCCACGCCATAACGTTGAGCGCGCGTTTGGCTGTTAACCTGGTCATTTTCCTCCTCCAGGTAATCATCGAGTAACGCCTTGAGTGCCTCGACCGTTTTTATGGCATAAACCCCACGAAGATGTACTTCCCCTATATGGGGATCATACAAATAATAAGCATGTTGCTCATTTTCAACACGAATAGATAGCATCAGCGCATGATGCGCTGTTTTTAACACATAATCACCCACGCCCGCGGTAAAAATAGAAACGGCAGAGCGGGTAAAAACAGGTCGTTTACTGATACCCATTTTCTTTAACTGATGGAAGGTTTTAGGTAACTCCCTCGCTAAAGTGGCTTGCGAAGCGGAATAAGTTCGCATTCTGTTAAAAAACAGTGCTCTGAAAAACTGTCTTGCATTTCCTGATGAGCGTGCATCAAGCCAAATCAAGCCGAGTGCCACTGCTTCAGCCCAGCTATGCCCCATATACAAACCGTGAAGCGCCTCATTCGTTTGTGCCTCAATATCAGGCAGTCTCCCCGCTTTCATGCCCGCGTTTTGTAACGCCATTTCACCTGTTTTTTGATTGCGTTGCCAGGCTTCACTTTTTTCCAACGCTCGCTGCCCACTTAACGAACTGAGTTGAGAATGTATGCCCCCCAGCTGCTTCAATTGACGTACCTGAACACTCCATAACCAATATTCCATGTCATTGACTGTGGTTAACATTAATCTTTTGATATCCAGCTCATCATCACGGTGAAAAAAATCGAGCAGATCGGCACGCTGATTAGCCTCAAGCGAAAAAAGGCTCTTTTCAGGTGAAAAAGTCAGTTGAGAAACCAGCTTCCTGGTACGCTCTAAACGTGCTGCCAATGTCATGGTGAGGGGAGGGCATCGATTGCTGGAGCAATGGGCGTTGTCACTTGCTGATAAAAAATAGCTAGCTCCGATGTCAGTTGATCGGTGATTTGCAGGCCGAGCGATGTCACTGGGCTGACAGAGGGAACCGCATTCTGCGGGGAAGTAGCGGGAGCATTCAGTAGGCTAGTGAATAATTTTTGCATAATGGCATCGGCCTGTTGCTCAACAAATTGAGCAGGCTTGCCTATTTCATAGCTATCATAATCAAGTTTCGACTGCCATATCAACAGCGATATTTTTTATGTGCATATTATCATCAAGAAGATCACTCAATAACATGAAGGAGATCACTTATTCAGCGTCTCTGTAGAACAGATTTAAGTTAGCCTGAGTGATCTCCTTGAGTCAATTTATTCATTGATTTTCTCATTGATTCGCCCTTTAGTTCTAGTTTGATAGCATTGTGCAGCAATCGGTCTAAAATGGCATCGGCATGAGTGGATTCGCCGATCATCTGGTACCAATTAGCAACAGGGAGCTGGCTGGTGATGAGTGTGGAAGTACGATCGTATCTGGCATCGATTAGCTCCAATAAATCTCCCCGCTGCTGAGAGTTAAGTGGCTCTAATCCCCAATCGTCGAGTAGCAAAAGCGAGCAATTGGCTAATGTATCCAGTAATTTTCGATAACTGCCCTGGGCTTGTGCCAGGTACATTTGTGCTAGCAGTTGCTTGAGCCTGAAGTAAAAGACGCTCATCCCTTGCTGGCAATAATGGTGACCGAGTGCACAGGCTAACCAAGTCTTGCCGCAACCGGTAGCGCCGGTAATCAGTATATTTTGATGGTGTTTCAACCATTCCCCTTGTGTCAGTGAGCGGATAGTGGCTTTATCGAGTTGGCGTGACGCTGAGTAGTCAACACGGGACGCTGTCCAGCGACCCTGTTGTTTATGGGCTTCAGGCATATGATTTTCTAGCGTGGAGTGACCGCCCACGTCGTGTGAGCGTGGATGTACCGCGACTAGCTCACCCCGATGAAACAGGTTGACAAGTTCTCCACTGACATGCGCTTCTAATTTTTGTTTCAGTAACGTATGCGGGACGGAGTAATAATGCTTATCCACTTCAACGTGGTAGTCCATCTGGACGCGGACTTGTGTCACCTGCGTATAGCGATAGGGTAAGCGTGGCAAGGGTTTTAACACCGGTTTATCTATCTGTTGAAACTGGCTTAAGCGGCTGCCCGGTCGCTTTTTCATCGGCTTGTTATTGAGTTCTATCAGCAACTCCTGTATCCGCTGATTTAACGCCTTCAAGCTGTAGAACGTCTCTCGCCTCAGTTTAGCCATTATCCAACGTTCAACAATTTGTACCGCCACTTCAACCTTGGCTTTATCTTTGGGTTTGTAAGGGCGCGCCGCTACCACGACGGTATCGTAATGGTAGGCAAGTTGTTGATAGGTCGGATTTAAATCAGGCTCGTAACGACACGCTTTATCGATGCCACTTTTTAAATTATCCGGCACTATAACTCAGGCACCCCCCCGAAAAAGTCAAAACAACGCGCATGGCTCATCACCCAATTTTCTAAGCATTGACTCCAGGTAGCTTCGGCATAGGTGTAATTTGACGCCCCGAGAACCGCCACAAACACCTGAGCTGTGCGCTGTTCACCCGTTTTGGGGTGAGTGACGTTGAGGGTGGGGCCACAATAATCGACGAACAGCTTTTCTCCCGCTTTGTGGGTTTGTCGCATCGACGGGGATTGCACTTGCTGCCAGCTTTTGTAGAGGCGGCAAAATGGGCATACCTGTAATGATTGGCTGGATTTTGCTGCTGATATTCCTCGTATAACAGCTGTAGCGTCATGATTTTATGCTTCAGTTCCTGACAAATCAGGCTCCAGTCAGGCAGCGAGCTTTTTTTCTTTTTTACCGGGGTTTGTTTGAACGCTGCCCGTAAATTTAGCTCATTCCACTCCGGAGAAAGCGGATAATCCCTGATACCAAGTTGTGCAGCCTGATTGAGGTAACGAGACACCACTGAGGGGGAGACGGATAAACTCTTTGCAATCTGACGATGGCTCAGTTGACAACGGTATTTTAGCCTGAGTATTTCTTTTAGTTTTCTCATCGATATACGGAATGCCGACATGGTTATCTGCTCGTCAATAAAACGACAGGATAACGGTAAAAACACACCTACAGAGGACAAGCTGAACTAATAATATTCATGGAGATCGCTCAATAACATTTTGCCGAAAAAGTGATCTCCTTCAATGTTATTCAGTGATCGCCTTGAATGTTATTGAGCGATCTCCTTCATGTTATTGAGTGATCTTCTTGATGATAATATGCAGATGGAAGCGCACATTATCCATCACAAGGACTGCCCCTGGAGGGGATTTTGGCAGTAAATCTTGGGTGACCCAGGCATAAAAAATATCGCTGTTGATATGGCAGTCGAAGGTACAAACCGTAGTTAATTTTCCGTTAAGCTGTGCACCAATGACATTAGTACGTGCTTTGGCATGGCAATCGTGTTGGCCGTAACAGCGCTTCCCTTTCACTGAATAACCATAAAGACGCGGCATATCATGAGCAAAACCGCTTTCATCCACGTTAGCCCTGGAGCTTAGTCTGAAAATCTTTTCGAGCTTGGACGTCGGCTTTGGGGGGATAAAATGTTTTTTTTATAGCTAAAACCCGCCCGCTTTAAGGCATCACAGATACCCCTGGCACTCACACCCATCCGTGGCGCCCGCTCGTGTTGAGACGCGTCAGGGTAGGTTTCCACATCCAGAATCAACGCCGCTCTGTTTATTTTGGTAGCGGGTTTATTACGCGTCAAACAAGGCTCCAGGCGTTTCGCCCATCGCATCAAACTGGCACTTCCTACACCAAAACGGTCGGCGGTTTCAGCATAAGTGAGGGCTTCTTTCTTTTTGAAAGCCAATACATGTTGACGAAATTTTAAGGGATAAGTCATTTTGGTATTTATAGGTCAATAAATCATTTCGATATTGTACGTCAATTTATAACACCTAAGCCATAAAAGAATAAGTTATGTCTAGGCTGATCCCCGAAAACCAGTACACCTCTACTGGCTGGCATAGCTCCTAACTAATAGAGGGCGTGAGGTGACGTAGTGACAAGTAGAGATGATTATTTTTTACCGTTAAATAATATAATTTCATTATATTCTATAGAGGAATTGAGGAAAGTAGCTGATCGTGTCCATCTTTTTTTGAGAATAAAGAACAGGACAGATAAGCAAATTAAATATGTTCAGGATCTCATTTATCAGTTAATTGAAATATATTTTGAGCAAGAACAAGACAAGGAAATAAGCGAGCGTGAAGAAAATCTTCGGGATCACTTGCGGTATTCAAGTGATCCTCATCCTGCTCAAGACCTTTTTGAATTTGATGTTTGCAAAGACGGCCTAATACTTAATTTCATTGGCCATACTTCAGATTTAGATGTGCCCAACGAAGAAAATATGGATCCTATTGATGCTTTGGGAGAAATTGTTCATTGGTTAAAAGATGATGAAACGGAAGAGGGATTCATTGATGCTGAACCTTGTGAGTATTTTTACGCGCTCAGCCTTTCATTGATCAATGATGCTGTTAGCCTTATAAAATTAATTGGTAAAGAGCCAGCAGGAAAAGGAAATATATTATTGGATGTGTCTCACCCTATAACTGAAGCTGCCATGAAAGCATATAAGGCAATGTGTTATGGCGATAAGATCAAAACCGAGGCTATGCATGAAAGCCAGTTAAATAAGTTATATAAAGAAAATAGTCTATTAAAAGAAAAAATTGATGAATTGATATGGAATAGACCTCTTTGGAAACCGTAGTTCGTTATGTGGAGTCAAGGCGCCCGGTGCACAGCAACCTTCGTTAACATAAAGTACATGAGGATTGCGCGCACCGGACAACGCAGGATCCGTATCACGCAGTAGGTTTCCGAAGAGGTCTAATAAATAAAAAAAGTAGAAATGCTCAAAAAAGCTACTGACTCAAGACATAAAAAAAATCGTGCGGCTAAAATGCTTGTATGTCAGGATTGGTTTGAAAAGAAATCTATTTATAAAACAGCAATGGAAGCTGCGGGGTATTATAAAACGTGGTTAGAAAGTAAAAGTTATGTTTACGAACTGATAACGATAAGAAATTGGATACTCCTGTACGCCAAGGAAAAAGGTGTAAGATGGTAGTTGTACTTAATAGAAAGAACCTTGTACACAGTAGACTGTATGCTCTACTTAATAGGGTTATGGATTGTTTTCTACGCTAGTCTAGAGTTCTCCCTTGTTATTTAAAAGTATATAGGGAGGCTACATGCCGCAATTATTTATCCGTTTACCCGAAGTCCAGCGCCGTACTGGTTACAGCAAGGCATGGATTTACCGTCTTATCAGTCAACATCGTTTTCCTGTGCCGGTAAAGATTGGCACGCGCGCTATCGCTTTTATCGAAAGTGAAGTGGATGCATGGATTAATCAACGCATTATAGAATCGCGTGGGGAGGTGGCGTGATGGCTCGGGTATTCAATTCGATAGTACCAAAAGAATTTTGCTTTCAAGAAGATGAAGAGCTTTATAATTGTCTATACCACGATAAGAAGTGTTTGCAAATTACTTCTCTTTCTACATGTCTTTCATCTATCCAATTTGTACCGCTCACCACGGGTACACAAAAAGGAAAGAGTAATACAATAAATATTACTCTTTGGAATAGCTGCCGCTTCAATGATAAAAAAAATCATATTCAGCCAATGACTGTATTAAGAGTAAATCAACTTTTTGGCTCAATGCCTCGCCTATTTAGCTCGCGTTGCAGTAATCTTTTAATCCATCCTGACTTATTGTCGTCACCGTCTTCTTTCATGGCGATAACAAGACGTTTAAATAAGTCATTATCCAGTCGTAGTTGGACAACATGGCGTTCTTTATTTTCTGTTGTTGACATTGTCAACTCCTGTGGTTTAATCTGCAATAGAGTTGACAATGTACAGTTTTGCATGACTCAAAGTAAAGCGAAGCCCGGCAGTGTAGTAGCACTAACCGGGCATCTAACCACCTCGTTAGAAGGACTAACGCTATGGCTACGTCAAAGTGTACCTATATCTTTGCGGCGATCAACCGCAGTCAGAAAAAAATTAAGCCTATCATGCTGTACGCTACGGCAATTGATGAAAAATCAGCCCGTCAGCGCTACGTTGCCGATTATATTCTTTTGTTTGCCGGTCGCCTTCCTGCTCTGGGAGGATGCCATGTCCACACGCATTGATAAAACCCCGATCACTGCTGAAGATTTAGCATTTCAGTGCTTAGCGCTGACTCATGCCGCTGTGTCTGTCATGGAAGCGGATGCCAGGGAAACACTGCTGTTTATTCTGCTGGAAAAAACTGAGGCGCTTTATGGCATGCTGACAGAGGGGGCATTATGACAGCAAAGCCTGCCGACAGGCTAAAAGATAATTTTATTGATGAGGTACGAACACAGGCTAACGGTCATTGGGAGGCGATTTTACGACAACTGGCGATCCCAACCCATCGGCAGGAAGGTCAATGCCCAAACTGTGGGGGTAAAACCCGTTATCGTTTTGACGACAAGGAAGGCAGAGGCACCTATTTCTGTTCTCATTGTGGTGCTGGTACCGGGCTGGATTTGGTGATGAAAGTTAACCGATGTAACGCCCGTCAAGCAGCTAAGCTGGTCGCGAATGTGCTGGCTATGCCCTTGCCAGAAAAAAGGATGAAACCCGCCCCCGCCAAAGAAGAGCCTTCAACGGACAAACCCATTGCTGAGCAGATAGCGGCATTGATGGCAAAAACGGTATTGGGTGAATCTCATTATCTG
This sequence comes from Candidatus Regiella insecticola LSR1, assembly GCF_000143625.1. GTDB lineage: Bacteria > Pseudomonadota > Gammaproteobacteria > Enterobacterales > Enterobacteriaceae > Regiella > Regiella insecticola. Next base: position 132,211 of record NZ_GL379591.1, read on the forward strand.
ATGAATAAGGGGCTTCACTGCCCCGGTCTGCCTATCCTGCCGAACGGTGTCTTGCTGCTTGCGCTGCAAACAATAGACGGCAAGATCACGGGTGCACAGCGTATTTACCCGAATGGCGATAAACCTTATCTGACGGGTACCCGTAAGAAAGGGGCATTTATTCCCGTGGGCGAACTGCCGGAACAAGCTGAAACAGTGCTGATCACCGAAGGTTATGCGAACTGCGGTTACGGTGTCATTATTGGCTTCAGGCATCGCTATTGCGGCATTGGATGCGGGCAATTTAATCGAAGTAGCAAAAATATGCCGTGAACGCTGGTCAGAAGCAAAAATTATCATTGCCGCTGATAACGACTGCGATCAAGCCAATCAATGCGATGAAAAAGGCCAATTTAAGAAGAATATTGGCGCTATCGCCGCCGAAAAAGCCGCTATTGCGGTTTCTGGGTGGGTTGCTTTACCGCCTACCTAGCATAAAGCCGACTGGGACGATTACCGGCAGCAATACGGCATAGAAGCCGCTATACAGGCTTTCAGCGGAGCACTGTATCAACCTGCTGATGCGATAAATCATGATAAGCCTACCCGTCCGACATTGAGCCAGATGGGCGCCAGTCAACGCGGCGAGGTCTTGTTAGCACGCTATAACGGTGATTTGGCGTTGGAGCCTTTGTCTGATTCTGTACACCACTACGACGGTATCGCCTGGCGTGCCATCAGTGATCGCGATTTAATGCGGGAAATGGTGGCTATCTTTATCGGATCAGATGTGCCTTATACGTCAATAGGCATCCGTTCTGCCGTTGATGCACTAAAACTTCAACTGCCGTTAATGAAAAGCCCGGCTCGTCACTTAATCGGCTTCCGTAATGGCGTCTTTGACCTGCAAAAAAAGCAGTTCAGAATGTATTGGCTTTCAAAAAGAAAGAAGCCCTCACTTATGCTGAAACCGCCGACCGTTTTGGTGTAGGAAGTGCCAGTTTGATGCGATGGGCGAAACGCCTGGAGCCTTGTTTGACGCGTAATAAACCCGCTACCAAAATAAACAGAGCGGCGTTGATTCTGGATGTGGAAACCTACCCTGACGCGTCTCAGCACGAGCGGGCGCCACGGATGGGTGTGAGTGCCAGGGGTATCTGTGATGCCTTAAAGCGGGCGGGTTTTAGCTATAAAAAAAACATTTTATCCCCCCAAAGCCGACGTCCAAGCTCGAAAAGATTTTCAGACTAAGCTCCAGGGCTAACGTGGATGAAAGCGGTTTTGCTCATGATATGCCGCGTCTTTATGGTTATTCAGTGAAAGGGAAGCGCTGTTACGGCCAACACGATTGCCATGCCAAAGCACGTACTAATGTCATTGGTGCACAGCTTAACGGAAAATTAACTACGGTTTGTACCTTCGACTGCCATATCAACAGCGATATTTTTTATGCCTGGGTCACCCAAAGATTTACTGCCAAAATCCCCTCCAGGGGCAGTCCTTGTGATGGATAATGTGCGCTTCCATAAACGCCAAGACATCCAGGCTGCTATACAGAAAGCTGGCTTTATTCTCGAATATCTCCCCACGTATTCTCCTGACATGAATCCCATTGAGCACAAATGGGCTCAAGCTAAAGCCCTTCGCAGAAAGCGACTATGTGATATCGATACCTTGTTTTCTGACCCTTTATTTTAAATCAATTCATACCGCATAAGCCATAGTGATTGGCCATACTGTCCGGCTGATGGCGGCGTAACCAGTAGACCTCTTCGGAAACTAGCATTCATGAGGAATTTTGGTAAAACACTCCTGAACAAGGAGCCGCCATGAAATATGAAGTAATAAAAGTACTGGAAGAGGAAAAATTTCGTCGCTTAACGGGTGTTAAACGCAGTACATTTGAAAAGATGATAAAGATATTGAATGAAGCAGATAAGAGTAAGCAAGGGAAAGGAGGTCGGAAACCCAAGCGGGGTTTAGAAGAGCGCTTATTAATGGCACTGGAGTATATACGAGAATATCGCACTTATTTTCATGTCAGCCAAAGCTATGGCGTGAGTGAGAGCACATGCTATGAAACGATTAAATGGATAGAGAATACGCTAATAAAGCATCCTGATTTTGCCCTACCTGGACGCAAAGCTGTATTAAAAAGGGATAGGGAGTATGAGCTGGTTCTTATTGATGCCACAGAAACGCCGATTGAACGTCCCCAAAAAAACAAAAGCCGTTTTACTCAGGAAAAAAGAAACGACACACCTTAAAAACACAAGTGCTCGTTGATAAAAAAAGTAAAGCAGTCATCTGTACAAGCTTTACGAATGGGAGGCGCCATGATTTTAGGTTGTTTAAGGAGTCTGGTGTGCGAATACATCCTGACATCAAAACAGTTACCGATACAGGTTACCAAGGGCTTGGCAAGATTCATTCAAACTCGGCGTTGCCTAAGAAAAAGACAAAGAAAAATCCCTTAACAAAAGAAGATAAACGCAACAATCGTGCGTTATCAAGCCAGCGTGTATTAAACGAACATGTCATTGGTATGATTAAAAGATTTAAAATTGTATCAGACCGTTATCGAAACAGGCGAAAACGTTTTGGATTAAGATTTAATCTGATTGCTGCAATTTATAATATGGAAATTAGATAAATGATAGTTTCCGAAGAGGTCTATTGTTGAATTCCTATGCTTCTAGCCACTCACGTAAACTGACTAATGCGCCTTTATCTGTATCAGATGAGGGATGTGGGCGGTGAAATCGAGCGATACTCCCATTTAATAAAAACCGTACCCTTGAACCACTGCTTTGTTTGACCTCTCCACCCAGCGCTACTATCAATGATTCAATATCAGCCCATTTGATATTTGAAGGGGGTGGTTTTCTTAACACTTTTTTTAGTGTTTCTGCCTGTTTTTTCTCACAGCGGAGTCACTTAATGAAGTCAATTGGCCAATGATAGAGATTGATTAGTATGACGTCAATAAATGAAGTCATTTTATTCTCTTTCTGCTCACTATTTTACATGCCCTCTGTACAATCAAATAATAACTCCTTCCCTCAAACCCGCATCGGCACCGCTGCTTTTTTCACCTTCTGCCGTATGATCACTTTTCGTTCAAGGCGACAGTTATTGCCACGAGTCCGAGTCCAAGGAAGAGAGCGGCGATTGCACTCAACTACCAGCAAGAAAAACCATTGACTCTGAATGAAAAATGCTTTGCTTGGATGGCAGGGGGTATTCCCTCCTGATACCTTCATTAGTCTGTTCATCGCTTTAATTGCCTCAATAACCGCATGGAAACCCTTTCCCGTTGGCAAAAAATAATCGCCTGGCTGGCAGGTGATCTGCCGACAAAACCGCCTCACTTTTTGACGCAATAACCTTCAATTCTATAAAGCCCTTTCGCCAATTTCATTTAGAAGACGGCTTTTATGCGACGCTTTAAAGAGCCTGACGCTTTTTACGTTTTATTTCTTCTTCATGCAGGAGCAATTGTTGCCAACCGGTTAATTTGGTGTGTTTCTTTCGGTATGCCTGGATGACGATAATCACCGTGAAAAACATCGTGATGGATATCAAGAGTGCTATGAAATAACTCATTTTCCCTCCTTACTATTTTTTTCATCTGATGTAACTGATCGATGTAATCGGTGGCCTGTGCTAACGCATCCACCTTGCCAAACGACTGATTATCTAACCACAGGTGCTAACGGCTCATCGGCTGCGTCGCCGTTTTCGGCAAGTAGGTAATGGTAAACCCACGGTATGCCTTGGAATGACGACTTATGGAGGTAGGGAGCTGGATCATTTTTTTCATTAGACCTCTTCGGAAACTATCATTTATCTAATTTCCATATTATAAATTGCAGCAATCAGATTAAATCTTAATCCAAAACGTTTTCGCCTGTTTCGATAACGGTCTGATACAATTTTAAATCTTTTAATCATACCAATGACATGTTCGTTTAATACACGCTGGCTTGATAACGCACGATTGTTGCGTTTATCTTCTTTTGTTAAGGGATTTTTCTTTGTCTTTTTCTTAGGCAACGCCGAGTTTGAATGAATCTTGCCAAGCCCTTGGTAACCTGTATCGGTAACTGTTTTGATGTCAGGATGTATTCGCACACCAGACTCCTTAAACAACCTAAAATCATGGCGCCTCCCATTCGTAAAGCTTGTACAGATGACTGCTTTACTTTTTTTATCAACGAGCACTTGTGTTTTTAAGGTGTGTCGTTTCTTTTTTCCTGAGTAAAACGGCTTTTGTTTTTTTGGGGACGTTCAATCGGCGTTTCTGTGGCATCAATAAGAACCAGCTCATACTCCCTATCCCTTTTTAATACAGCTTTGCGTCCAGGTAGGGCAAAATCAGGATGCTTTATTAGCGTATTCTCTATCCATTTAATCGTTTCATAGCATGTGCTCTCACTCACGCCATAGCTTTGGCTGACATGAAAATAAGTGCGATATTCTCGTATATACTCCAGTGCCATTAATAAGCGCTCTTCTAAACCCCGCTTGGGTTTCCGACCTCCTTTCCCTTGCTTACTCTTATCTGCTTCATTCAATATCTTTATCATCTTTTCAAATGTACTGCGTTTAACACCCGTTAAGCGACGAAATTTTTCCTCTTCCAGTACTTTTATTACTTCATATTTCATGGCGGCTCCTTGTTCAGGAGTGTTTTACCAAAATTCCTCATGAATGCTAGTTTCCGAAGAGGTCTAATGATAATCATACACTGACGACGCTAGAGTTACGCCATATGTATGCTACGACGGCAAACGGTAAAAAGACTGAACTACAACACAATTTTCTCCTGTATACCCGTGATGGTTTTTTGATAAAAGGCTGGCCGTCGAGGATGACTAAGGATGCAAAAAATAGCTGGCAGTTGATCACAACACTGGTAGCGAAATATGAACCCAATCTGGATCGCGGTTGGCAAAATCGAACCTTAGGGGTGAAGAAAAACAAGATACAGCTTCATCAGGTGACACGTAATAAGCAAGATCAGGGACAGATTACCGTGAGTGGCAAAAGTCGTGACAGTGTCATTTTGCTCCCCAAATTCATCCAGCTGTTTACCGCAGATACCCCCTATCATGATCGGCGAGAAGGAGATAATGGCAAAAACCAATTTTCAAGCGAGGATGGCAACGATATTTTGATGGGGAAAGGCGGAACTGATCTTTATCTTATCAAGGGGGAAAACCCTCAACGTGAAATCGTTATCGACAATTATGATAGCTCGGAAAAGAATGTTAAAAATGTACGGCGGGATAGTCTATCGGTGCCGTTTCCCGTTAAATACATCCATTTAACAATAGCAGGTGACGATGTGGTGATCAGTCATCGTGATCAACCAACACAACATCCTACAATACGTATTCGCAATTTTATGAAAAATGAGTGGCACCGGCATTTATCACTGCTCAGCGAAAGTAACCATATAATCGAATTATACGTTAATGAAGCGAATGAAGTTTCGCTGGGACGGGTAAACCTGACCTCCGGTAATGACCGCGTGGTGATTTATAATGGGACGGCTCTTAGCAACAACCAGCTGGATGTACTCGCTGGGGACGACATGGTAGCAGACTATAGCGGCAGAAATCATACGCTCAAAGGCGGTGAAGGCAACGATATATTATGGGTTGAAGAAGGTAATAATATTCTTGACGGCGGCACAGGGAGCGATTTTCTTTATGGTTGCAGCGGAGACGATATTCTGTCCGGTGGGCAAGACAACGATACCCTTGAAGCAGGCATCGGCGACGATATTTATCAGTTTGCCGATGGTGATGGCCACGATATCATCAGCGAAAGTGGCGGCAATGAAAGGCTATCATTGACTTCTGTCGACATCGAAAAGATATGGTTGGAAAAAAAAGATAACGCTCTCAAGGTGCTGATTAGGGGAGCCGATGATAGCGCAGTGAACGGAAGCGTACTGATTAAAAATCATTACCAAAATCCAGAATACGCAATAGAAACCATAACAGCCAGCGGATACCAGCTGAGCGGAGAGAAGATTGCTCAAATGGTCAATCTGGTGTCTGCTTTTTCTTCGGTGCCAGGGGGGATGCCGTCATTGCAGGATCATCATGTGCGAACGCAGATTAATACGTTGTGGGTAGCTGTTTCCTAATTCGGCTATAAATTGATTTTAATGGTGCGCCCTGCAGGATTCGAACCTGCGGCCTACGGCTTAGAAGGCCGTAGAAATACTTTTCGATTCATTAATTTACCGCATCCAATGCCGCTCACACGCCCAATGATGTAAAAAGATAACAAAAAATGAAAGCACGTATAACACGTTCTCTGTCCCATATATGTCCCATCGAAGAAAACTGAACCGCCACGGGAATCCTGGAGAGTAAACTCTAGTATAAAAGGAGCACCGAAATGTCATCAAAACGTTATCCCCTCGAACTACGCCAGCGTGCAGTGAGACGGCTGCTAGCACAGCGTGATGAATACAAATTTTGCCGTCGATAACCCCCTGACTTTTTTCATTCCCTGTTTGACGCGGGCTTCCCGTCAATTTCATACCGCACCAAAGAAAGCGAATGCTACTTATGGATATCGTCATCATGAATACCAATAATTTTACCCGTTATCTCGAAGATCGTTTGTACCAATGGGCTGAATGGTATAGCCGAGGGAATTTTTCGAGTTTAGGGTATTCCTCTTGTTCCATTGAATACCGTATTATGACGGAAGGGAATGTGTTTCGTCGCTCGGGACCTAACCCCTTGCCTACTCATGCCGCCGCTGAAGAGATAGAAAACTGGGTCAATGCGATGGCACAGCAAAATCCTGCCATGGCACGGGCATTACGGTGTTACTATTTTCAACGCGGCTCCTTGCGTTACAAGGCCAAAAAGTTGGCCATATCCCACACACAATTCAAATATCATGTGGATATGGCTCATCAGTGGTTATTAGGCTGCTTAAATGGCCGCCTTGAAAAAGACTGATGTTTTTTTAATTTTTTATTTGTGTTGTCAATACAAATCAGGTATAAATTCTCCAAATTGTTACTGCTGCATTTAAAAGCCCGCTTAAGCGGGCTTTTTTTGTTCGATTAACTCAAAAAAACTTTTCCTCCATTACTACTTAAATCATGCTTACATGAACGAACTCACTAATATTGTGCATCAGCACGCCAATCAAATAACGGCGGCAGTCCGCCAGATTAATGCGTTGCACACTGATCTACAAGCGATGGAGCGACAAGAACCCGAACAAATGAAGCTAGCTGAACTGACAGAAGTGCATCTAAAAATACTATCTGATATCACTGCTCTCCAAAAAAACATCATGTCCAGTCAGTCTCAGATAGAGACGTTGCGTATCACGCTAAAAAAGATAGAGACGACCCTTTGGCAAAAAAGGGTAGAAGAGGTGAGGCTCTCACAGTTGTTGGCCTTGCTGAGAAAGTACTTGCTCATTTTATGTGGATTGGGTGCCGTCCTGTTTATTTTTAGTACAAAGATTGATGTGATAAAAATTATCGCTCAAATTTTGGCGTGATCGATGTAAGCCACATTATTGGCACGACGATTTTCGCTATAAACAAGTCAATATCAAATCTGAAGGGGGAAAGTGTGGGTAAAAACAGCGAGATTATCTCAATGCGGGTTATAAAGAGAGGTTACGTATGAGCCTAGAAATGTTAGCACAAGTAGTAGCAAAAGCGGCTCCATTATAGCCAAATCAGTCTAACTTGATTCTGTGTTGTCGTCGCTTGCCGTACTATTTGTACTGTTTGTGCCCCTCCGTCTTGCATCAAATTAGATTGATTCGGCTATGGCACTGTTAACAAAGTTAAACTATTGAATAACAAAGAATTTATAAAAATATTTAGGGCGCATAAAATAATGATGAGATAAAAATAATACTTTTTGTGATCAGCTTCATCATTGAGAGAATTCGCCGATCGCTGCCATAAAAAATCGATTCATCTGTTTTTTTAAAGAGGAACCCGTTTACTTTAAATTTATTTAAATTATAATCATTTCAATAGGTTATATGAATACACTTTGTTAACAGTGCCATATTGGGGAACGCCTTGTGGGGTGGCTCTGCGGGTGCTGCATAGGATCAATCATTGCCGCCAAATGGCGGGGGTAATATTGATAGCTCAGACGAGTTTAATACAGCGAATAGAGTCCGATCCGCAGGCTCACCTCAAATTAATCGAAATACAATCGAACTGCAGCGTATTCAACTCGTGGAAGCAGAGACGCAGCTAAAGTATGCGTTTCTCAATAAGCAAAACGAGCAGCAGGAACGAGAAAATGCCCGGCAGCGTGAAACCACATTGGCTCAAGCAGGGAAACGGGATATCACCCCCGCGCTACTTGCTTATCTGCTAATGCTTGGCTATTAAGTGCTTTGTACTACTTATTCACCCATCGGGCGGGTACCTACTGAGAACGAAGAATTTATTATCGCTATCGTCAGTGCATTTTCCACTGTATGGATAGGCGCGATGGCTTATTTTCATGGTTCTTCGGCCGGGTCTCGCGCTAAAGATACATCGATACACAATCTGGGAATACAGAGAAAGGCTCCACGATAGAAATGCGTTAATACCCTTCACTACAGGTGATCTATCAGGCAAGGGTGGGGGCTTGGTACGATGAAGCAACAAAGTGCCACTATGTTGAGCACTACACGAAAGCTCCGCCCTCAAGGGAGGCGGCCTTCGCGCTTTTTTAAGCGATAGGGTTACGATATTAGCAAAGCAACGACGCCAGAAGGCTTTAAAGCGCTGATCCGAGCCTTTCAACTGCATTTTCGTTAGGATAATTATGACGGAATGCTGGATACAAAAACCAGTGCAACATTAGCTGCATTGGTTGAAAAATATTTTTAATATTTACTTTCTATAAATCAATGTCTTCCTACTCATTTCATCTACCAGGGAAATTCATCCTATGAACAACACCAACGATCAGATTCTTTCTTGGACTGACCAAGGCGACAGGTGTTTGCAAGCAGCAAAGGCACCCAATGGTACGCCACTGCAACTGACCCATATGGTGTTAGGCAATGCTGCAACACCCATACCTGCCACTAAAACTAAACAAGCGACACAAGTTAGAAACGAAGTGTACCGTGCGCCTGTTGATCGTGTCGCACTGGATACAGCAAAGAAAAGCGTCGTCTGTGAACTCATTGTGCCTGAGAATCAAAGAAATCAAACCATTCGTGAAATTGGTCTTTTGGAACACGAGACGCTGATGGCAATCGGTTATGCTTCCCATCATTATACACCGATGCAGCAGAAAGATGACGCATGGACTTACATTGTCCATATTCCACTTGGGAATATCCCTGCTTCTGCTATTAAAACAGTGCATAACTTAATCAATCTTGAGGTATCAGATAAGCATTATCTCAATACGGCAGAGAATTTAAATGATTTAACCGATAAAGCCGCTGCACTCATAAATCTCGGATTAGAAAACGTACTGATCCATAGAAAAGGGACATTGAGTGACTGGAATACGGCACTCAAGACCGGAATATATTTCGATTGGCACGAAGATAAAAATAAAGCGAAACCTAGCGGTTTTCCTCCTGGTAATGTTCCTCGTACTGGGACATTAGTGGTACTGGATACAGGCCTTTTTATCAATCAACTATACATGGGTGAAGCAGAAGATAGTGATGTATTATGGTACCGAACCAAATTTGGGGGACTTCCTTGGAAACCTTGGCAAAAAATCGTTACTGACAAAAACTATATCGGTCTTTTTAAAAGCCTTATAGACGATGAGACTAAACGAAAAGAACTTGGCCTCGGCTCAGCGGCGGTGAAAAATGTGGGTACGGGTAATGCCGACTTGATTACCACCGGCGATGCGGATAGCCGCTATCTCAATGCGGCAGATAATTTAAAGGATTTAACGAATAACACCACTGCGCAAAATAATCTTGGCTTAGGTTCTGCGGCGGTGAAAAATGCAGGCACAAGTGATACTGATTTAATTACCACGGGTGATGCGGATAGTCGTTACCTCAACGCCACTCAGAATTTAAATGATTTAACCGATAAAGCCGCTGCACTCATAAATCTCGGATTAGAAAACGTACTGATCCATAGAAAAGGGACATTGAGTGACTGGAATACGGCACTCAAGACCGGAATATATTTCGATTGGCACGAAGATAAAAATAAAGCGAAACCTAGCGGTTTTCCTCCTGGTAATGTTCCTCGTACTGGGACATTAGTGGTACTGGATACAGGCCTTTTTATCAATCAACTATACATGGGTGAAGCAGGAGATAGTGATGTATTATGGTACCGAACCAAATTTGGGGGACTTCCTTGGAAACCTTGGCAAAAAATCGTTACTGACAAAAACTATATCGGTCTTTTTAAAAGCCTTATAGACGATGAGACTAAACGAAAAGAACTTGGCCTCGGCTCAGCGGCGGTGAAAAATGTGGGTACGGGTAATGCCGACTTGATTACCACCGGCGATGCGGATAGCCGCTATCTCAATGCGGCAGATAATTTAAAGGATTTAACGAATAACACCACTGCGCAAAATAATCTTGGCTTAGGTTCTGCGGCGGTGAAAAATGCAGGCACAAGTGATACTGATTTAATTACCACGGGTGATGCGGATAGTCGTTACCTCAACGCCACTCAGAATTTAAATGATTTAACCGATAAAGCCGCTGCACTCATAAATCTCGGATTAGAAAACGTACTGATCCATAGAAAAGGGACATTGAGTGACTGGAATACGGCACTCAAGACCGGAATATATTTCGATTGGCACGAAGATAAAAATAAAGCGAAACCTAGCGGTTTTCCTCCTGGTAATGTTCCTCGTACTGGGACATTAGTGGTACTGGATACAGGCCTTTTTATCAATCAACTATACATGGGTGAAGCAGAAGATAGTGATGTATTATGGTACCGAACCAAATTTGGGGGACTTCCTTGGAAACCTTGGCAAAAAATCGTTACTGACAAAAACTATATCGGTCTTTTTAAAAGCCTTATAGACGATGAGACTAAACGAAAAGAACTTGGCCTCGGCTCAGCGGCGGTGAAAAATGTGGGTACGGGTAATGCCGACTTGATTACCACCGGCGATGCGGATAGCCGCTATCTCAATGCGGCAGATAATTTAAAGGATTTAACGAATAACACCACTGCGCAAAATAATCTTGGCTTAGGTTCTGCGGCGGTGAAAAATGCAGGCACAAGTGATACTGATTTAATTACCACGGGTGATGCGGATAGTCGTTACCTCAACGCCACTCAGAATTTAAATGATTTAACCGATAAAGCCGCTGCACTCATAAATCTCGGATTAGAAAACGTACTGATCCATAGAAAAGGGACATTGAGTGACTGGAATACGGCACTCAAGACCGGAATATATTTCGATTGGCACGAAGATAAAAATAAAGCGAAACCTAGCGGTTTTCCTCCTGGTAATGTTCCTCGTACTGGGACATTAGTGGTACTGGATACAGGCCTTTTTATCAATCAACTATACATGGGTGAAGCAGAAGATAGTGATGTATTATGGTACCGAACCAAATTTGGGGGACTTCCTTGGAAACCTTGGCAAAAAATCGTTACTGACAAAAACTATATCGGTCTTTTTAAAAGCCTTATAGACGATGAGACTAAACGAAAAGAACTTGGCCTCGGCTCAGCGGCGGTGAAAAATGTGGGTACGGGTAATGCCGACTTGATTACCACCGGCGATGCGGATAGCCGCTATCTCAATGCGGCAGATAATTTAAAGGATTTAATCAATATAGTTCAGGCACGCCAGAATCTTGGCTTAGGCGATGCAGCGACTAGAACTGTCGGTCGAGAAGACAACCAGCTGGTGACTGCCGCCGATGCGCTGATTAGAAGAACAGAAGTGGTTGGTTTTGATAAGGTATGGGATTGGAATGTGATCACCCAACCCGGGGTTTATTTTTCATACGACACAAGCGATAATAATCGGCCTCAAAAACCCACGGGATTTCCAGAAGGGTTAACTACATTTGCAGGACACCTCGTCGTTTTAAAAGATTTTTCAGGGAATCAAACCTCTCAGTTATTTCTTTCTTTTGCTGGCACCATTTACTACCGCAGCAAATGGCATAACCATTTAGTGTGGCAACCCTGGCGGCGCCTCAGTTTTGATGTAGTTTGATGGAGCTAGAGGGAGAAATATAAACAATTAAAATTGGAACAAGCTAGAAGCAACAGGATTTTACTCAAAAACTGAAACTTCTGTTCCTGATGGGTCACCGATTAAAGATTTCCTTGATGTGAACAGGTACGGTTTATTATTCTCCTATCACCAAGACGTTTATATACAGTTGTATATGAGTAATGCAGATACGATATATTATCGAAGTCGATGGAAATATGACAGTAATTGGCATAACTGGAAAAAATTCATCACTAATGAAGACTATAAAGAAAAGAATTTCTATGAAAACGGTTGGCAGAAATTTCCAAGTGGATTGATGATGCAGTGGGGAAAAGCGGAGAATACCACTTATGGAAAAGTAACAGTAACTTGGCCTAAGGAATTCCCAAACAAGGCGCTATCTGTAACGGCTACCCCGATTCTATTGAACCCAATGGGCAGTAATTGTCAATGTAGTTGTCGCCCAGGATGTAAAATCCTAGGCTGCTTTTTTGGCGTCTGGTTTCACCTTTTTTTCTCTGGATTTTTGTGGATTTAAATGGACTTCTTTCACATACGGCCACTGACGGATTTGACCTGCCCAGCGTGTAGGGTTTGCAGCGCGTGCCTTTTCATACACTGTGTTACGCTGAGCTAATAGGGCTTTATCAAGGCCTGCATGTCTTTGTGCAGGTGTGACAAATTCAATGGCACTGTGGCGATGTTCTTGATTATACCAGTGCACCACGTGTTCGACCCATGCGCGGGCGTCTTGCAGGTTGTCAAAAGGGTTAACCGGGTACTCAGGGCGATATTTTAGCGTCTTGAAGGCCGATTCAGAATAGGGATTGTCGTTGCTCAGGGAGGGTCGACTCAACGAAGTCGCTATTCCCAATGTTTCGAGCGTAAACAACAGGATAGCGCCTTTCATCGGGCTGCCGTTGTCGGAGTGTAGGGTGACTTGACCGGGCAAAATCCCCTCACGCTGACAAATATCTTTGATCATATCACTGGCATGTTGGGCACTTTCTTCAGCATATACCTGCCAACCGACAATCTTACGGCTAAAAATATCGAGGAAAAGGTAGAGGTAAAAATACTGGCCTTTAATACGGCTGGGGAGATAAGTGATATCCCAACTGTAGAGCTGGTTGGGCGCGGTGGCACAGAGTGCCCGAGGCTTAAAACGTGGTTTTGCCGGGCGTTCTGCTCGTCGATGCTTCAGTTGCCTGGCGTCCCGCAATACGCGATAAAAAGTGGATTCGGAGGCGAAATAGAGCCCTTCATCAGCCAACATCGGCACAATTTGACTCGGGGGTAAATGAGCAAATTTGGCCGAAGAGGTTATTTCCAGTAGCTTAGCCCGCTCACAGGGTGAGAGTTTGTGGGGCGGCGGCGCTGTTCGGCGCGTTCGGCCATCCACTTGCTCGATAGCTTTCTGCCAGCGCTGTAGGGTTCGCGTGCTTAGCCCAATCAGGAGACAAGCCTGTTGTTGCCGCGCTCCGGCCTGCGTTGATTCAGTAATCCACATCATAATAGACTGGCGCTGTTCGGGAATAATCATTTTTCCTCTTACTGCGTTGTGTTCGCTTCGGGTCACAAAAATCCGCGCGCCATTGCTTCAGGTGATGAACAAAAATACCCTGCCCCCTGCACCAAGAGGCGAGTTCACTTTCTGCTAAACAACTTCTTAGCTTCCTCGGCGGCACGTTAAGTTCATCCGCAATGGCTTTCATTGTACGCCCATTCCGATGATAAACCTTACACAGCGCCTGCTCTTTAAACTCTTCCGAATACGTCGGTTTTTCCATGATTATATCGCCTCTTTATTAGTTCCCATTAACGAAAATTAGAGGCGACAACTAGACTGACACTGGGGGTGGGGGAAAACACTGTCAGTGTCGAGCCGGGTTCAATAACAACAGGCCAGGCTATTTTTAATCGTAAAACTCAGCATGGTAATAACGACCATACTAATGGCGATTGGTCATTTTTCTGGCAAGCGATTGGGCACTGATTGAATATCTGCCCATACTTATCGATTATTTTTGTTTATTTTTTAGCAATATACTGATTAAAAAAGCAGTTTGCCACCCGCGCAGACACCGGTAACAATTGCCACTACCCCGATCGGGTTTATCTTCCAGACTGCCTGCAGAGAGATAAACCCAGCATTAAACACTTATTTGATTAACAACGATCCCTTCATCGTCACGCTGTTGACGGTGATTGACTTGTCATTGATTGTCGCTAACGCGTCAATCATATTTTTTTAACTTACTGAGAGCATTCACTATGAGCTATAAAACTCCTAATGTGTACGTCGAAGAACAAGCCATTTTGCCTCCTTCGGTGGCTGAAGTGTCCACCGCCATTCCCGCCTTTATTGGTTATACCGCGCGTGCCGGGGCAAACAACGAACTAAAAGAGAAAGCGGTGCGCATTAGCAGTCTGCTCGCGTATCAGCGCCATTTTGGTGAGGCACCTTTGACTCACTTTGACGTTAAAGTGAACAACCAGAATGTTGTTGAAGTAAAACCTAAAAAAACATTCGATTATTTCATGTATGACTGCCTGCGCCTTTATTTTGCTAATGGTGGGGGGGATTGTTACATTGTCTCCGTCGGTAATCATCAAGAAAAGATCAGCAAAATCGCCATAGAAAAGGGCATCGACGCCTTAGAAAAAGAAGATGAGCCGACATTAATCGTCATGACTGAGAGTGCCAATCTTTCAACAGAGGACTACGGGGCATTATGTCAAAAAGTATTAATGCACTGTGCAACATTAAAAGATCGCTTTGCTATTTTTGATGCCGGTGAAAATGATATTGATCAAGTCAAAACATTCAGAGAGAAGATTGGGACGGATAATTTAAAATACGGTGCCGCGTATTTTCCTTATCTCACGACGAATTTAGGCTATCACTATAGTGATGACTCCGTGGAAGTCACCGGAATCAGTGATCCCCGTACGCAAATAGGGCATTATTCGTCTGGCGACAATGGCTTATTAGTGACCTATACCGGTAATCAAAATGATGCTCCCAAGATAAAAATAAGTAAACACACCGATGCAGAAGAAAAGTCAATTAGTGTCGTTCCCAACAACAGCTTTGTTTTGGAAATCACCATCCCCAAGACCGGCGCTTCGGCGAAAGATATTGTTGCTATTTGGAATGGTCTCAGTGATAAAAAACAATTTAATATGGAGAACCAAGGCACCGGGGTAGATATGATAACGCAAGAAATTACCTCACCGCAGGCGCTCACTTATGCGAGTGATGCTCCCAGTGCTACACGCGAGAAGTTAAGTAAACTAAAAAGTAATAAAACCGCGCTTTATAACCAAATTAGAACCAAGATTGACAATGAACGATTAACGTTACCCCCCAGTGCGGCGATAGCCGGCGTTTATGCCCGTATCGACAGAGAACGCGGTGTCTGGAAATCCCCCGCCAATGTGAGCCTAAATGATGTGATCGGGCCGACGCTGAAGATTACCGATCAACAACAAGAAAACTTAAATGTCGATGCAACGGCGGGTAAATCCATCAATGCCATCCGCAGTTTTACCGGCAAGGGCACCGTGGTTTGGGGGGCGAGAACGTTGGCGGGGAATGATAATGAATGGCGTTATATTTCTGTGCGGCGTTTATTTAATCTTATCGAGGAGTCGTTGCAAAAATCCACCACCTTTGCCGTGTTTGAGCCCAATAATGCCATGACCTGGCTGAAAGTGAGAACGATGGCGCAAAGTTATCTCGACGACCTCTGGCGTAAAGGGGCGTTAGCCGGGGCGACACCCGAAGAAGCGTATTTTGTCAAAGCAGACCGCGGGCAAACGATGACCGAGCAAGACATTCTCGAAGGAAAATTGATTGTCGAAATCGGTGTGGCGGCGGTGCGTCCCGCTGAATTCATCGTGTTGCGCTTTGCGCATAAACTGCAGCAAGCCTAACGCTTTTCTTCTGTTTTTTCTTAAAGCGGCGGTTTGATTCACTGCCTCTTATCCTTTTTTTATTATTTTTAAACTGGAGATGACCACCATGGCCACCACTGTCGCTGATATCAAAGCAGATTACCCCTTTTCTGTTTATCGTTTTAACGTAAGTATTATGGGTCTAGAAGACAAAGTCGGTTTTTCTGAAGTATCCGGGTTAGAAGTCGGGCATCAACCCATTACGTATAAAGATGGGTTGGGTTTTAAGCATATGCCGGGCATGCCAGAGCCTATCAAACTGACCTTAAAAAGAGGCATTGTAAAAGGCAATTCCACCCTTTACGATTGGATGATCAGTGTCCGTTTGAATCTTGTGGAGAAACGCGATATCACCATTAGCTTGCTGGATGAAGAAACCCATCCACTTGTGACTTGGACAGTACAAAGTGCGTTCCCCACCAAATTGGTCGCGCCATCATTTAATGCGACCAGCAACGAAGTGGCCATTGAGACGCTAGAGCTTATGGCTGATAGTCTGCGTGTTGAGCATGCATGATAAGGCATAAGGTGTTAAAATAATGCTGTTACCCAATCTTTCTGCCATGGAGATAAACACGCCGCCCGTGAGCTACCGCTTCGCGGTGGTGTTTTATCCCTCAGGTCGCACACCCAATTTAGTCGATATGCGCTTTCAAAAGGTATCGGGGTTATCACTTGAGATAAAGACCCACAAGATACAGGAAGGGGGCAACAACGTGGGTCATGCCGTATTACCCAGCGGCGTACGCGCCACGACGTTACGGCTGGAAAGAGGGATGGTGCTGCTGTCGCCCCTCAATACTGAGTTTAACAGCACACTGAGCTTTTTTCAGTTTAACCCTTGTCATGTCATGGTCACGTTACTCAATGAAACTTGTCTGCCCACAGCAGCATGGCTATTCCTCAACGCGTTTCCGACGGGCTGGCAATGTTCAGATCTGGATGCCAACGCCAATGCCATCATGATAGATACTTTTGAACTGGCGTATCAACGCCTACAAGTCCTGCGAGTGTAGCGATGCCCATTGAAATCCGCGAACTGATGATTAAAGCCACTCTGCGTGATCCGCCAGATTTTAGGGGAGAAACGACCCGATTGGCGGCCGGGGCTAATGCTGGGGATCCGTCTCAACCTGAACCGCAGGATCAGGATGCCCGATGGCGTCAACTTATCGCCGCCCAGCTTGAACGTCTGCTGCCTGAACATGTAGAGCGGCTTTTAAGCCGTGACGGTTTTTTTGAACAAGCATTAACCGACCAGATTGTGCACATTTTGGCACGAATGAAGGAAAGGTAACGTATGAACCCACTGCAAGCATTGAAGTCTGCGATTAAATTAGAAAAGCTCACGCTCTACGCCTATGACTACGTTGAACGCAGCCAGAAGCAAAAAACAGCAGAATCCTTTGAAGCACGCTTTAATCCGGCGTCGTATTCCCTTTTTTTTAAAAATACCTTTTCGCGCTTTGAACAAACTCAGTACCTCGGCGACACGTCACAATATTTGGCGGTGACCTTACTGCTCGATGGCACAGGGGCTGTAGCAGAGATGGGGCTTCATCCCACGCCGCGCCAAGACGTGCAAAAGGAAGTGAAACGCTTTCTTAAGCTGACCTATGATATTTATGGTAAAACGCACGAGGCGAGATACCTCACGCTGGAATGGGGCCGCCTGAGTTTCGATTGCCGCTTGTACTCGGTTGACGTCAATTTTACCTTGTTCGATCGCGATGGATCCCCGTTACGTGCAGAGTTGGCTGCGGTTTTTATTCAAGATGTCGACAGTAAAAAACGGTTGTTATTGGAGGATAAACAGTCCCCTGATCTCAGTCACATCAAGTGGGTGACCAGCAGTGACAACCTGCCGTTGATTGCCTACCACGCTTATAATGACATTGACTATTATCTTCATTTAGCACAATACAATCGCTTGGATAATTTTAGGCGCCTGCGCGTGGGTAGCACGTTAAACCTGCCTCCGGTCAGTGGACAGTGAATGATGAAAGGTGTCTATACCATTACGCTCTCCTGTCAGGGGAAAAAACTCACCTCACTGCAACGTCACATTGTGGCGTTAGAGGTGATACTAACGGTGAATAAAATACCGACGGCACAGTTGGTGATAGCAGAACGCGGCCCGCCTTTAGAACAACCGTTTCATTTGAGTCGGGGTGATTTTTTTAAACCGGGTCATCGCGTGGATATTCACTTACGTTATGAAGATGAACCTAAAAATGAAAAATTAATTTTTTCCGGTATCGTGGTTAAGCATAAAATTGCGTGGCATGATGATCACGGAGCACGATTATCACTGGATCTCAAAAGCCAAGCGATTCGGCTGACAACACGACGTAAAAGCGCCTTATTTGAAAAGACCACGGATAAAGACATTATCACGCGCCTGATTAGACAAGGGGGACTCACCTTGAAAGGCGCTATAGGGAAAGCAGAGGTAAAACATCCCCAAATGGTGCAGTATCACTGTAGCGATTGGGATTTTATCTTGGCGCGCGCGACCGCGAATGGATTGTGGGTGTTATTTCATTACCTGGAAGGGAAAGAGCACATCCAGATTGTGGCGCCCGATTTCAAACAGTCGCCTAAGCAAGTGTTTAACGTGAATAACGTCGATCCACAGATCGTCATCCACAACGTGGAGCTTGAGGTGGATATTCGCCAGCAATTGAACAAGGTACGCGCTGCCCACTGGGATACGCAAAAATTAGCCTTGACTTGGGTCGACGCTCAGCAAACCATTGTTAAACAAGGCACCGTCGATGCTGCGCAAGCCGCTCAGGCCATCGGCGCGGATCCCTATCCGCTGGTGCATCTGGGCGGGGTGGCTCCTGAAGAGCTCCGAGCCTGCAGTAAGGCGATGCTGGATCAAGCGCGACTCACGCTATTGCGCGGCCGTTTTCAGATAAAAGGCAGAAAAGACATCACCCTCGGTGAATGCATTGCCATTAAAGGCGTCGGAAGCTACTTTGAAGGCCAAGCGATGATCACCGGCATTCGTCATCAGCTCAACCGAGAAGGCTGGCAAACCCATGTGCAAGTGGGTCTCACCGAGGGAATGAGCCGTTCCTTCGAGATGTGTGATCCAGCGGCGGCAGGATTATTACCCGCCATCCAAGGTCTCCATGTCGGAACCGTGGTCGGGCACGAGAAAGAACAAAACCCGCAGTTTTGCCTCAAAGTCCACTTACCCCTACTGGAAGATAAAAATAAAGTGCTGTGGGCCCGGTTGGCGTCACCTTACGCGAGCGATAAAAAAGGGATGGTGTTTCGACCCGAAGTGGGGGACGAAGTGGTGTTAGGTTTTTTTAATAATGACCCCCGCTATCCGGTGATTCTGGGCGCCATGCACAGTGAAAAAAATCCGCCGCCGCTGGCTATGGAGAAAGACAATCATCAAAAAGGCATTGTGACGCAAGAGGACATGCAATTTTTAATGGACGATAAAGAGAAAACGCTACAATGGATGACCGCTAAAAATAATAGCGTGACTTTGGTCAGTGGCAAAAAATCCGGTATTTACTTGAAAGATCAACATAACAATCAGGTGAATTTAACGGAGCAAGGCATTGACATCAAACTTGATAAAAATTTGACGGCTGATACGGGTCAGAATGTGGTGATTAAAGGTAAAAAAATTGACTTTAAATAAAAGGGGCTGATAATGGTAAATGACCAGGCATTTTTAGGCCAAGGTTGGAGCTTTCCGCCCACCTTTTCACAGCAGGGGGCGGTACTGGAATTGGTGTCGGGTGAAGAAGATATTTGGCAAAGCTTACGCATTCTGCTCTCGACCAATCTGCAAGAACGCGTGATGCAACCGACGTATGGCTGTGAACTGAGTCAGTTTTTATTCGAGGAAGTCACCCAGGGCTTGATCCATCGTCTGCAAAAGATCATCAGCGATGCGGTATTATACCATGAACCCCGTATTCGATTAGATGAGGTTATTATCATGCCTCACGTTGAAGATTTATTGTTGATCACCCTGAATTACACTCTACTTACCACCAATTCACGGAGTAATCTGGTGTATCCCTTTTATTTAACCGAAGCGACGCATCTGTCGTTATAGTATTCCTTAATAGGAACGAGGCGTTGTTGAACTCTCTCTATTTACGTATCTACATACTAGGAAGTAGGTATGATTAAAACAGCCATTATCAGTGATTCAGCAATCGGGTAACAGTTTAGCGCTGCGCATTCCTGCGGCTATTTCGAGAAAAGCTCACTTATCTGACTTAATGTCATTCACATGATTTACTTTATATCTCAAACGATGACTCGGTTTGACGGGTCAGTGCGAGGTCATGGGAGGTTAACTGATGTTGGATACCATCCTCGTTGATGGCGATCGTGTGCTGTTTATGCCGCTATTTGGTCAAGCGGTGGTCGTGGTTCGTCCTGGCACACTGACAGCGAGCGGTAAACCCACTCGGCGAGGTAAAAAAATTGCGCGGGTAGGGGATGAAAAGAAGGTCTCTGTGGCAGGATGCGTCTATATCACGCCGGTGTATAGCATTCCCGGCACCGGCACACTAAAAATTGCGGCATTGGCGAGTGATCAAAAAACACAAAAAGTCATGTGTTGTGGTAAGGCGATACTGCTTAAAGGTCAACGATTTACGGCGAAATTTGAGGTGCAAAACCCCGCCAAGCAACCGCCGCCAGGGCCAGGGGCACCGATCCCCGATCCCACCCCGACCTACAACGGTACCGGGGTGTTTCTGAACAGCCATGTTCACGTCAGTGCAAAATAATAACCCCATTTTCTGAGTGCGCTATGTGCCTTCATTGAGGGCACTGCTGGAAAAATGAATCACGCTGGTAAGCCGATTCTTCAATGACACAAAAAAATTATTCTTGAAATCTTTGGAAAAAATCACATGAAGCTCGAAGCCTCTCTCTATCGCGATGGCACCAGCCAACGCCATCGGCTGTTGGCCGCTCTGGCTCCGGATTATTTTGTCGTCGATGATCGCACATTGCATGATGTTATCCAGTTTGCTCAGGCGTATGCCAAAGAACTTCGATTTCATGAAAGCGGACAAATCACCCCCACAGACTGGACCAATTTTTTGCGTACGGATAAGTGTACGGATAAACAGTTTATTGAGGATGCCGTTCGTTTTATTAAGCAGCCGGAAGCCATTGTTGACCTGAATCAGCGAATGGAGTTGATGCAACCTCATCGGGTCTTGTTTTGGGTTTTTCTCTTATTGCTTCGTTACCCCCAGCAGCAATTGAACGCCCTCACGCAGCGTTATCTCGAGTTTTATTACCGAGACTGCCTACAATTAAGAGAAAAACCGTCCCAGCCGGATCGGGCGCATGTGATCTTCGAACTGGCGCCATCTCAGCAAGCCTATTGGCTTAAAAAAGGAACCTTACTCAGTACAGAGCAAGGTCAATCTGATAGCGCGGCGCCGGTTTATCGTCTCGACCAAGATAGCGTGATCACGTCGGCCCAGGTGGCTAAAATTTGTGCGTTGGCGCTTAAAAAAGAAGTGTACGACTTTGCGACTTTTTATCACCCGGGAAAAACCAGCGATAACGATTTTGCCACTCTGTTGCAGTGGGTTTTAGAAAGGGCAGCGCAACAGGTGACTATGCCCGCAGGTTTTGAGAACGCAGCGCCAACACCTTCCATTGATTTGCCTTCGCTCAAAATGCTCGCTGAGCAAGATCAATTAAAAGGTAAACAAAAAGATTACATTGAAGAAGAGCTGGCTTTCCCTACCGTGGAAGATTTCAAAGTGTGTTTGCAAGGGCATCGGTTGCAGACGGCAGAACAAACACACCAGATTCACAAGATAATGGAACGTGTTTATCAAAACAAAATAAAGCTCCAGCGATACCAGGCACTAAAACATAAACATCATAACGAAAATTTCATCAACATGCTGGCCTTCGCGCTGGGTAATCAATTAACGGAATTGCCCAATGGGCACACTGAGATAACGTCCTTAAAAACCGATCTCACCCATCCTGCGGTCATGAATTATATTAATAAAAAGCTTTATATGAAGATTAAGGATTTTGAAAAAATCATAGAGATAGTCATTAAAGCGCCTGACATCAATTCCAAGGATTGGAAGGAAGTATATCAACGAGTCGAGCATGCTCAGACCAGACAACGAGATTATCCCGATATTCATATTGAAAAAACAACGCACCTGTGTACGCGCGTTATTCTGGATGCTGAACTGGCGGAGCATAAACCGTTTAAAGCGTTCGATTGGGCTGCAACCGATACCCCGGCTATGCTCGGTTTTGCCGTCAGTTCCCCTTTATTACGCCTTGGTGAAGGGACAAGGAAAATAACCTTAACAGTAGACTGTCAACCCGATGCTTTTCACCTCGATCAGCTGAATAAATTTTTACAACAATCGCCTTTCACTTTTCAATTAAGCGGCGCTGAAACCCATTTTGCTCCCTCGTCGGCGACAGTCACCGCAGGGCATTTTTTTTTGGCAACCGCCCTGGCGGAATACGATACGAATACGTTGGCTTTAATTTGCCGTTTTAAAGGTGAAAAGAGGCAATTCAACAGCGAGAGGGATAAGGATCACTATCTTCGATTTGAAGATGGACAGCTTTATCAAATCACGGAGGTGATGAGTGCGCAACACGCTAAGCTCCGCCCCGTCGGTTTTTTGCCGAGTAAAGGTTTCATTAAAAAATACCCTGAACTCGCTCTGACGGGCACTAGCAGCCCTTTGTCAGGCTTGGCATTAGAAGAAGTCCCTGTCACTGGAGGGATAGGCGGCAAAACCCGTAAAATAATCAAGGCAACCACCGATCTGTTTACCACGCAAGATCATTTTAAGCAGTACATTTTGTGGACGGACGGTCGGGTTTATCGGATTGATCAGGTGGAGAATGCCAAGGAAATAAAAGTCGTTGACGTTGCTTATTTACCTAATATAAAAACAAAACCCGCTAATCCACAGCTTTATCCCGATATTCAATTGACGGAAACCGAAATACTCACGGGGTTAGTGATCACGGGCGTTACTGCGAATGATAAGCAATTCACAGAAAAAGAGGTCGGTAATCGATTGGTTTGGTCCAATGGGCAGGTCTTTGCCATTCAAAAATATGTGGGTGATCAAGAAGTCGAAGTCGCTTGTATGGGGACATTACCTCCAGAGACGAAGATTAAAAAATATGCTTCTGACGCCTTATTTTTAAATGGGCTTCAGTTTACGTTCGAGCTCAATGAAACTGCCCCTGCCATGACGGCTCCGTTAATCGATGTTAGCCATCAAGGGTTAACCGGTGTTGATCCGACAATAAAAATAACCCTCAAAGCGGGGGATGACTATGACTTGTTTAAAACGATCGTAGTAGAAAAATGTAAGTTGGCAGTGAATGTGCAAGGGATTAAGGATGTAAAACTGAGAAACGATGAATCGCTGTTAACGAACACTGCTTTATTGCAGCCGTTTGGTGATCAACCTACCGACTATGCCGGATTTTATTGGGCGCACGCGGAAATTTGTGATAAAGCGTTAGATTCACTGGATTTATGCATGACCTGGTCAGGGTTACCCGAAGATTTTGGTACTCACTATGCAGCTTATAATAAACTTCCAGATAAAAAAATCGATAACACCCGTTTTCAAACCCAGTTAACCTTAGTGAACAACCGTTTAGTCACCGCCATTGGCTCGCCACAATGCTTATTTTCCACCGATCCAGAGAGTGGAAAATTAAACGCCCACACCTGTCTGAAGTTCAAAAATTTACCTAAGCTAAGTGAGGGCGATACAAGCCACTTCACACACAACGACCCCGATGAAGAAGATCCTTTGGCCTGGTCTCGCTATTTTAAACTTGCATTAACCGAGCAAGATTTTTTGCACGACCAATATGCTACGGTGCTCAACAAGAGAGCATTAGCAAAGCCGACAGAAGGCGGAAGTGTGCCGGACGTCTATCCACCTTATACGCCATTGATACGCGATTTGACGCTCAATTATACGGCCTCCGTCCTGATAAATCTGGCCCATCCTGCTCCTGCTTCAATGAATGCCGCACAATTATTTCAGCTACATCCCTTTGGAAGTAAGGTCTTGGGGGGGCACAAGGTCAATCAGTTATTACCCCAATTTTCAGCAGCGGGCTATTTATATATGGGTCTGAAAGACGCCACCGTGCCGGCACCGCTCTCATTACTGTTTCAAATTATCCCGAGCGAAAGTGATAGGCTGGAAGAAAGAGCCGATATGACATGCTATTATTTAGGTCAAGATGATTGGGTAGCCGCAGATAGCTCGACTTATCTTCATGATGAGACTAAAAAGTTGATGCGCAGTGGGGTGATTTCGTTTCATCTGCCGGCGGCCGCCAGTCATAAAAATACCCTTATGCCGACGGGTTTGCACTGGTTGTGCGGCTCCGTTAATCAAGAGCTGGTATCGTCTCAGATCGTTGCGATTAAAACACAAGCGGCAACAGTCACGTTGGCGAAGGAGGCGAATGATGAACACTACCGCAAACCGTTACCGGCTTATTCTATTAATCAACTTGTTACCGCTGATCCACAGATAAAAGCGGTCACGCAACCCTACGCTTCATTTGGAGGGCGTGCCAGGGAAAATCATCAAGCTTTTTGGCAACGGACGAGTGAGCGATTACGTCATAAACAGCGCGCCATTTCCAGCTGGGATTATGAGCGATTAGTTTTAGCAGCGTTTCCACAGCTCTACAAAGTCAAGTGTTTAACACAAACACAACTGAGGGTATCACCCTTAGCGAAGGTCACTGTCGTGGTTATCCCCGACAATGCCAATAGCGAACCTTTTTTGCCGTTGAAACCCAAGGCTCCGCGTGATTTGCTGGAAGCAATCAAAGCCTATTTAAGCCAGTATATTTCCCCTTTCGTTGATTTGGAAGTGAAAAATCCAAGCTATGAACAAATAAAATACTCTGTCACTGTTTGCTTTAAAAAAGCCGATGAACCCGGTAATGGTATTGCTGAACTCAATAAAGCGATTAAACGCTTTTTGTCACCTTGGGCCTATGAAAGTACCGCGGAGGTGACATTCGGTAGCTATATTCACAACTCATTGTTAATCCATTTTATTGAAAAACAGCCTTATGTCGATTACGTCGCCCAACTCAGACTCATTGAACACAGCAAACTGGACAGTGATCTCACGGCTTCTAAGGTCGATTATCCGATACTGGATGTGGATCAAGCGCAAGTGCACGCCCCCGATGCTGTCTTGGTTTCTGCGCCGGAACATAGGATCGAATCAGTGACAAGGCATCAGCATGAAGATATTGATTTTGAAGGGATTGGTCACATGATCATTGAAACAGATTTCATCGTTCATTAAGGCTTTACATTTAATTCTATAGAGGAAACCACAATGCCTCAAAAAACCAGAGCAGAGCTAAAAGACCGCTTTAAGCGCGGTGACAAACCCACCGCGCAAGATTTTAGCGATCTGTTCGAATCTTTTTTAAACGTTAAAGAAGATTGGATCAAAAAACCGGAGGGGGTTGAAAAGCCGCTGCGCATCATGTCACAGAGCGACCAACAAAATTGGCTCGATTTTTGTACCAGTGAGAAAAATTGCGATACGAATTACTGGCGTTTAAATCATCAACATCAGAATGATAGCACCGGTTTCAATTTATCTTATAAGAGTGAAACCCGACTTTTCATTGATGAAGGAAAGGGGAAAACCGGTATTGGCACCTTTAATCCCGGCGCACAATTGCATATTCAGTCCACGGCGGGTGTGGATATGTTACGTGTTGGCACTGCTGATACTACTGCCTTGTTTATTGAAAAAGACGGTAAGGTAGGCATTAATCATGCAAGTCCAAGCTACGCATTGGATATTCAGGGTAAAGCCCAGGCATGGGGTTTGGGCTTAACGGATCAAACAACACATTGGGAGAAAAATGGTACCTTGTACCAGCGTAATGGGCTCGTTTATCTCACCACCGATCAAGGGCTTCATCTGCGCAGGCAGGGCGGGGCAGATGCCGATACTGCGTTTCATTTCGACACCACCCAGAGAACATTAACGATTAGCACACAAAATGTTAATCAAAAATCGATAGACGCAAAGGGTCATATCAAGTGTAACAGTTATATCGCGTGTAAAAATGGAATCAGAATCACTGATGGAGCAGCAAGTGTACATTGGGACGCTGAGGCCAGTGCGTTTTATCGGTACAATCAGTTTTGGTATCTCTCGGTAGACAATAACCTTTATTTTCGCAAAAAAGGAGCAAAAAATGTCGCTTTTCACTTTGACATCGAAACCGCAACGTTAAGAGCCAATAAGTTTCAACAGGCCTCTGATCGCCGCCTCAAAACCCATATCAAACCGCTCGGGCCGGTGCTTGGCAAAATACTACAATTACAGGGGATCTATTATGACTGGAGTGACCATTCGAGGACAAAAGACTATATCAAAGAACCGCAAATAGGGTTAATTGCCGACGAACTGCAAGCGTCGTTTCCTGAATTGGTCGCTTGTGACCAAGATAATTTTAAATACGTTGATTACGGGCGTTTTACTGCTGTATTGCTGGAAGCGGTCAAACAACAGCAGCAAATGATAGAGAAATTGTTTGTGCATTTGAAACTAACGCCATAGAAAACGGTTCACCCTCAAAGCCACTTTTATCCCCTCCAACACAGTGAGCCGCCCCTACATGAAACAACCATTACAGCGTCGTCTTGACGAGTTAAAACAGGCCTTTTCGCAAGGCCAAGCTGTGTTTAACGAGCTTAAAGAAAAACAAGCCAATACGCATGACACCTTGTTACGTCTACAAGGGGCAATTCAAGTGCTAGAAGAAATATTGCCGCAAGAACCCGAGCCCGTTTCTGATGAAGCCGAGAAAGCCCTTCATCCGTCCCCAAAAGACGACAATTGAGATAAAACACAACCGGATGTGACTTAACAGTAAAATACAGAGCAAACAGTATGATAAACAACGATGCCATGGCCACGACAGCGCCACCCACAACGCCAACCCCGCTTGGCATGGATTATGCATTTCTGCGCAAAACGGGTATTGAGCATATTCAACGCTTAGCCGGTGAACTGTGGACTGACCATAACACACATGATCCCGGTATCACGCTATTGGAGTGTTTATGTTACGCCATCACCGATGTGAGTTATCGCTTATCGTTTGATATGAAAGATTTGTTGGCCGTATTGCCCACCCACGGAAGCAACCCGTCAAACATAAGCCGTGCCCCTTTGTTTACAGCACGTGATATTCTGACTTCTCATCCTGTGACGCTCAACGACTATCGCAAATTGTTAATCGATATTCCTGGCGTCAGAAACGCATGGATTGAAAAAAATCCCGCTTCTTTGGTGCCCATTTATTATGAAGCCCAATCCAATTGCTTACACTTGAATCAAGCCACGGCAACGGCAAAACCGTTGTCTCTGCACGGAGTATACCAAGTGTATATCGCCAAGGACGACACGGTTTCCGATGGCAAAAAGGAACAAGCGCTGATGAAGACAGTGAAAGCGCGATTACACCAATACCGCCAGATCGCCGAGGATTTTGCCGATCCCATTCTGCTGCCCTTTGAAGAAATTACCGTAAAATTACACATCGTGGTGGCCGATGATGTGGATCTCGATCACTTAGCGGCGCATATCTACTGGCAATTAAGTCAGGCGATTGCACCCACGCTCTCTTTTCATTCACTGAGTGCCAGGCGTCAGGAAAATAGGCCGATTGACACGATTTTTGAAGGCCCTCCTTTAGCCAACGGTTTTATTGATGAGACTGAGCTGGAAGGATTTGATCGAAAAACCACGCTGCGTAGCTCCGACTTTATTCATATTATTCTCGATATGAATGGTGTGCAGTCGGTGAAAAAAATTGCGCTGGAAAGCAGTCAAAAGAGCGGAGTTCCCCAACCCTGGGTGTTGGAACTGGATCCGAATTACACACCGAAATTCAAACCGTTGGAACAACTGCTCGAAAATGATCTACAATTTGAGCGAAAGGGTATCCTTTGTCAAATCAATATAGAGACGGCTAAAGCACATCTCAAAAACGTGAAGGAGCGCGTGGCATTCGATAAAAAAAAGCCGCCGCCGCTAGAAGATATTCCACTGCCCCTCGGTCACTATCGACACCTTGGCGACTATATGTCGATACAACATGATCTCCCCCCCAACTACGGTATAGGGTCGTTAGGGCTGCCCGAATCCGTCTCACCAGAGCGTAAAATTCAAGCAAAACAGTTAAAAGCGTATCTCCTTTTCTTTGATCAGTTGCTGGCCAATTATCTCGCGCAGTTAGCAAATATTAGGACGCTGTTTTGCCTCCCTACAGGAGATACTGCGTCTCGGTCGATTCAGACGTATTTTACCCAATCCGTCACCGATGTGCCGGAACTCGACAGTGTACTGAATCCCGATCACAAAACGCATTTACAGCAAGCCATAGAAAATATTGACACGAAAATAACACGTGAAAATAAATTGTTGAATCACTTAATGGCTCGCTTTGGAGAGCAATTTATCGATGACGCTCTGTTGTTATATGACAAACAACAGCAGCGTAAGCCGATGATTTCTCTTGGCGAAAATAAAGCGCCTTGGCAGGGGTTTCATCTCGAGGACAAACTCGCTTTTCTGCAAGCCTACCCGCAAATGAGTGCCGCCCGCGGCAGCGCCTTTAACTATACCCAAAAAAGGGGGGATACGGACAATATTGCTGGCCTCAAAAGGCGTCTCTGCGGATTATTAGGTATACAAGCGGTGAATACCGCCACGATTAACGATGAAGGATTTCACCTGGTAGAACATCTATTACTGAGACCTCGATCGTCACCTAGCGAAACAACCGATCCCTACTGGGCGTTTGGTTCATCGATTACTCGTTTTTCTCAGTCAACTGAATTTCCCGAAAATACAATTTGTCACTCCACCAACCATGGTTTACAGCGAGGTGATCACATCATTATTTCTAATACCACCCACTATAACGGTCATCAAGAAGTCGCATGGGCGGATAAAAATGACTTTTACATCAAAAAAACCTTTGTGAAGGAAAAAGAGAATAAAGGGCAATGGTCCATGAACATTCATGGGAAAGATCCTTATTCACTCCAACTGAGTTTTGTTTTTCCTGATTGGCCTGCGCGTTTCCAAGAAAAGAATTTTAAAAAACTCCTCTACGACACCTTAATCAGCGAGGTGCCTGCACATCTGGTGATTAAGGTGCATTGGTTTAATCAGAGCGCTATGCGGGATTTTGAAAAAATTTATCAGCTGTGGTTAGCGAAAACGGCAACAGATCCTAGCTCTACTTGGCAAGAATCGTTGCAATTACTGGCATTGCTCCGCATGGGCAAAGCGTTAACGTAGCAGTCTACAGACGATGCCAACGCACCTTATACAATGCCAAACCTGGATAGTGCACTTGTCCTCACAGCAGCCAAGCTGGGCGATAAAAAATACCCTCAGTCAATGGGCGCGCATACAGCTGCCGCCGATCTTGGCAAAGATTTGTGATGAGCAGATTGAAGCTAATCAATGGTATTCACTGGATAAAGTGGAACTGGATTTAGGGGTCATTACATTACCTGCTGAGCCACAACAGGTTATTGAGCAGATCGCTACGGCCTTTTCCCAGGCATTAGCTGAGCAATTACAGAACCTTAGGCCAGCGGCGATCATGAAGCGCGATGAAAATGCACAAGCGCTCCGTACGTTAGATTATTTTATTAAAACGGGCACGCGACCTTGGTGGGTTTCCAAAGACACCGTGGCACTGACTCAATGCCTGCTTTGGTTAATTGACCGTACCCCCGCACGGCTTAGAGAAAAATTATGTCACTACCTCGCGCAAGCCGCCACTTTACAGCGCCTCATTGCACAGTGTTCTGATGATCAGCTATTAGCTCTCAGTCGACTATTAGCCCAAAACGATCATGTGGGGCTGTGGTGTCAACAAATCAGTGCCCCTTTACACCGTGCTTTTACCCGAGAACAGTTTGCTGCCATGGCATTAAGAAGCGCTTATTGGCAAGCCATATTAATCACCAGTGAGATGATGAACCGTGTAAAAATCGATAAGACAGCTTTTTATAAGCATGTCCTGCTACACCTGGCCACCCATTGTCAGCTCAATTATCATTACCTTTTGGTGAGGCTGTTCACCACACTCAAGGCGCAAGAAAAAATTGCCGCCCCCTGGCCGACACTGTTACCTGAGCAGCATGGCAGTCCATCAACACGGGAAAAAAATGATGTAAACGCTTTTATAAATGAGGCTATTTATGAACAACTGCTCACCCAATTACAAATACTGAGAGCTTTTTGTACAGCCAAAAACAAGCAACCATTTCTCTCTTATACTCACACGCCAGTGCTTGATATTGCTCGCCAAACAGGGCTGATAAGCAAGGTGGATCGCCTTGTCGACATCATCATGGCGAATAAAAAAAGATTTTCTGAACATCCTCAGACGCGAGAAGTGGAACTCAATCGCTTTAGGGCGTATTTAAACAAAATAATCCCTCAATTAGGGATCCCTTCATCTGAAACGTTGGCGCATCTGCCTTATCACCGCCTGGTGACGTTGCAACAAACGCTGAAGGAACTTGACACTTTTTCACTCATGCGAAAACATCACGTTTTTATTCGTAGCATCATGGAACAGATAAAGCCAAATGTGTCAAATCAAATCACACTCAGGCATCAAGAGGGTAAAATCGCGGCGCTTATCCCGCTGTTAAGGCAATTATTAAGCCGATTACAGCAAGAAATCACGAAAGCCGAACACCAATCCACGTCGAGTAAACGCGTTGACAAGGTTCAGCATGAACGCCTGTTACAGGGAACACGGCCAACCCCGTCGATAACAGTCGCCGATTGTGGAATCGGTCAATCTGAGCAATGCCAAAAGAGTCAGATAGCCTCATTGATCCCTCACAGCGAGAAAGCGTCGTTAAATGATTTAAAAGAGAAAGTGACAAAGTTGCGTAAACACTATGGACGCTTATATCGGCAATACCAAGCACTATTAACATTGACGGGGCAAACCGCTACAGTGAAAGCGGCTAAGCACGACGTTGCCAACCTTATTTTGAGTACGCCGTCCTTGCAACCTGTCACGGCAATGATCAATACGCTCTCTGTGGTGCTAAAAAAACAGCAGCAAGCACATCAAGCGGCGTTAATGCTCACGAAAACAAGGCACCCGCCACCTTTATTGGCAAGAGAAGCGGATACTGATCAACAGGAAGCTATTTACGTTGATAATGCAGGGCTAGCGCTTTTAGCGATTTATTTAAAACCCTTTTTCACCACGGCGTATTTACTGCAAGGCGATCATTTTATTGATCACCTTGCGGCGCGGCGAGCCGCGTTGCTATTACAATACCTGATGACCTCACAGTCGATATGCTTTGAAGAAACCTTGACGTTTAATAAACTCCTGTGTGGTCTGGATTTACAAGTGCCGATTGAGCGCACCATTGAAGTCAATGTCGCGGAACAGGCGGCATGTGATCAGCTCTTTGCGCAGGTTAAAGCTCAATGGCCGGTGATGACACGCCTATCAAACTCCTATTTGATTCAGCATTTTCTTATGCGCCAGGGGGTGATACGAAATCACCCCTATCACTGGCAATTACAAATAGCGCGTACGTCCCACGATGTGTTGATGAAAGGGATCACCTGGCCTATCAACCTCATTCAATTACCCTGGCTTGACAAACCGATACAAGTGGATTGGTAAAAATGCCCCTCTCATTCTTTTCAAGCTCGTTTGAGCATTTGCTCGCCGAGCTTAAGCGCATGGACGCTTTGATAAAAGCGTATGTAAAACAAGCAATCACAACACAAACGCATGATAATCCCTACCCCGGTTTGCAAGTGACGGCCCAAGAAGCGCAGGCGTTACTTAATGACACTGTGGGGCTGCCTTTTTGGCATACAGCGTATGCCGACATCGATTCTCCTTTGAGTCAATTCGCTCATGAGCGCCAGGCGATTGACCAGGCGGTTGAGCAGAGTATTAAAAAGCAGATCTCGCTACAGTTAATCGCTTTGCAGCAACGCTTTCAGTTAACGCCTCAGGAGATTGACATTTTACTTATCTGTTTAACGGTAGAATGGGATGCCCGCTACGCGGTATTTTTCGCTTATCTGCACGATAATGTTAATCAAAAACGACCCACGATGGATCTGATTTTAAACCTATTAAGCCAAAGTTGGAGCGAAAAAGGGGCTATGAGACGGTGGCTTTCCCCTACTGCAACGCTGAGGCGTTACGCACTGATTGAAATCAACGAGCAAAACGGGGCGTCTTCTCTCAGCCGACCGGTCAATATCAGTGAGCGGATCACTCACTTTCTGCTAGGGCAAGAAGATTTAACGGCGGCACTCAGCACAATAGTGTCGATTATGACACCCGATAAATCCTTATCGGCGTTAATATTGCCCGCTGCCTTGCGTGATCGCCTCGATAACCTGCTCACACAGCACCGTGCTGAGCTTGCGCAGGCAGTGATTTATTTGCAAGGGGGCACTGGCGCGGGTAAACGAACGCTGGCGCAAGCCCTGTGCCATGCGTTAAAGATAACGCTATTGGTGGTTGATTTACCGGCATTGATAAAAAGTCAATCGCAGGAGCGAGTAGCATTGATCTTACGTGAAGCCTATTTGCACAATGCCGCGATTTACTGGCGTGGCATGCCATCAGTCTTGCAGGCTGATCAACAAGACTGGCGCCAGCCAATCATGGCGGCTTCTAAGGCGTATCGTGGGCTTGTCTTTATGGACGGTGAGGCCAACTGGCCCTGGGCACAAACGAGGGTCCCCGAGAAGAGAATACTGACGATAAGCCTGCCGCCCTTAACCACACTGCAAAGGCAGGACTTATGGCAACGCGCGTTACCCCACCTTGATCAAAACACGGTCATAGACGTAGCGACGCGCTTTCGCTTTTCGCCTCGCCAAATTTTTTCAGCCGCACAGCTGGCTAAACAAGTTAGCCACGGGGATAATCCCCGCGATCTGAGCGCTGATGACGTCTTTTATGCCTGCAAGTTACAAACCACGCAGACACTTTCAACGTTGGCGCGCTCCTGTCAACCCAGCGCTCAGTATCCCGAGATCATCTTGCCTCTGTCTTGCCAGCAACAACTTGATGAATTGCTCCATCATGTTCAGTACGCCACCACCGTGTATGAACATTGGGGATTTGCTCGTCAGCTCACACGTGGGAAAGGATTAAGTGCGTTATTTTCCGGCTCCCCGGGAACAGGCAAAACCCTGGCGGCCGAAGTTGTCGCCGCTCGCTTGAAATTAACACTGTATAAAATAGATCTCTCCTCGATAGTCAGCAAGTACATTGGTGAAACCGAAAAAAATTTAGAGCAACTCTTTTTAGAAGCCGAAACTCATCAGGGGATCCTCTTTTTTGATGAAGCAGACGCATTATTTGGCAAGCGTAGTGAAGTGCAAAACGCGCATGACCGCTATGCGAATATGGAAACCAGTTATCTCTTGCAGAAAATCGAAGCGTATCCGGGGATCATTATTTTAGCGAGCAACTTTCGACACAATATCGATGACGCCTTTGTGCGCCGGTTGCAATTTTGTATCGATTTTCCTTTTCCGACTGCCGAGGAACGCTTGCGGATTTGGCAAGGGATTTGGCCCAAAGAAACCCCGCTTAGCACCGACATTAATTTCTCTACCTTGGCGACCCTTGAGATTGCGGGCGGTCATATTAAAAATATCGCCTTGGCGGCCGCATTTAAAGCCGCGAGTACTCCCTCCACGCCAAAAGGCGCTCAGGTGACCCTGGCGCATATTAAAGCGGCCGCGCAAAGTGAGTTTAAAAAAATGGGCAAAATCATCCATCCAGAACAATGGGCTTTCTTATGATAAATGACCTCAATGACACACTCGCTGCCTTACTCGAACAAGAACTCGCGTTGAAAGAGGCAGGGATTAACGTTGTCTTTGCCGCGCCTGATACACGCTTTTTTCAAAAAATCACCCCACCACTGATTGCTATCTTTCTTTATGATATTCGAGAAAATCTGACGTTAAGGGTGAGTGAGCCTTTTGCCCAGCAAAAAACGGCGGGGGCTGATACCACCTCTCTCACCCGTTCACCGGCTCCTATCGATTATTCGTATCTGATTACGGCCTGGGGCAGCAGCGGCAGTGAGATCGCGCCGGATAAAGACCAGCATGACATGCTGAGCCGGGTACTTCATGCCTTATTACGTCACCCCATCTGGCCGGCCGCACTATTAAAAGGGCAGTTAGCAGCGCATCCTCTGCCGCGTGCCTTTGTCGCCCAACCTGGCCATTTACATAATATGGCGGAATTTTGGAGTGCCATGGGGGGACATCCACGGGCAGTACTGCACTACACGGTAACCGCTCCTTTACGCGCATACGACCCGATAGAAAACATCCCCGTGGTGAAGTCCGTTGCTCATCAAGCAGGCAATAAATGATGAGGCAGCTCGGTTGATGACACAAACAGAACATCTGCTTAACAATGACATTTTTATCTGAAGGAACACATTATGGCTACAAGTGGTCACAACACTTTTCAACCTGCTACATCTCATAAACAGCAGCACTTCCCGCGAGCAGCCAATCGGACGCGGCATGCCTCCTCCCCTGCGTTCCATCCCGTTATTCCCTTACAATTTCAACGGAACCCACAGCACGTATTAGCGGCACAAAGCCTGATAGGTAATCGTGCTGTTGTACAATTATTGAATCAAACGCATAACCGGGAAACCCAATCTGTCAATAAAACCGGTTTGCCGACCCCACTCAAAACGGGCATAGAATCCCTGTCGGGGATAGACTTAAGTGACGTGCGTGTCCATTACTATTCAGAAAAACCCGCACAACTCCAGGCGTTAGCTTATGCGCAAGGCGAGCACATCTATTTAGGCGCTGGCCAAGAACGGCATTTGCCGCATGAAGCCTGGCATGTGGTGCAGCAAAAGCAAGGGAGAGTGAAACCGACACTACAGATGAAAACAGGGATTGGCATTAACGATGATGCTACTTTGGAACAAGAAGCAACGCAGTGGGGAGAGAAAGCAGAGCACTATACACCGAATGAGGATTTATCGTTACTTCGCAGAGAAGCGGTAGATGATCCCCAGGTGGTGCAACGTAAGGTAGAAAATCTGACACTGGAAAGTGGTGATAATCTGAATACTATTGTAGGTGTATTGAAGCAAGGCACTATCATCGTAAACGGTACTCCCTGGTATCTAAATGAAATATACCAGGCTAATGTGGACGGACTAAAGAAAAAAGAGGGTTTAATTAACCTACACCGTGCCAAGTTCGCTAAAGCAACAATTGTTCCTGAGATAGATGGTAAACGAGGAGAAAACACTTCAGAATACCGTCATGTAAAAGCGTTAGGAGAGTGGGAACATTTAGCGTCTACTCATACTAAAGAGAGAGATTTAGATACGGGTCACCTTATTGCTGATGTCTTTTTCGCTCCAGAACAGAAGCAAGAATCCTATGTAGCAAAAAATTTAGCACCTCAAGATACTCATATAAATGTTTCGGATTACAAACGAAAAGAGAATGATATAAAAAAAATCGTCAAGGACGATATATCAGTTGAAATGCACGTGAAATTAAACTACGGCGACTCGCCAAAGTATTCATTAAAAACACTAGTTGAAAGAGGTGCGTTAAAAAATGTGTACAAACCGAAAAAGGACAAAACGGATCCCAATTTCTTAAAAGAATTAGAGGATCAGGAAAAGAAAACCAGCATAGAAGTACCAAGACGTATCCCTTCGCAATGGACTCTTGATATACAGAAGCTAAAAGGAGAAAAGGAGGGTGATACCATAAAATATAAAAATGAGGGCGATCCAGAACGTAATAGTGGTTTTACTAAAGAACTTGCATTTTACGACCCTAAGGGTCTGTTAAATCCTACGGAAGTTTTTAAACATAAAGATAATAGTTATCGGTATACAGAAACTCAGTTAGAAGAGGGAGGAAAAACTATTAAGTATGCCGAAAAAGCTAAAAAATATGAGGAATTGTTAAAAACGATAGAAACAGAATATGTAAACATTGAAAAGCCAAAAGGATTGAATGAAAATGACTATTGGATCCTATTTCAGCAAACTTTAATTAATACTTTAAAGTATGCCGAAAAAGCTAAAAAATATGAGGAAGTGTTAAAAACGATAGAAACAGAATATGTAAACATTGAAAAGCCAAAAGGATTGAATGAAAATCACTATTGGATCCTATTTCAGCAAGCTTTAATTAATACTTTAAAGAAAAATAAAGAAGCATTCCAAAATGAATTGAATTTATTAATTAAGAAAATAATAGACGAGATGGTTAAGATGGACGAGTCCGTTAAGATGGACGAGTCCGTTAAGATGGACGAGTCCGTTGAGATGGACGAGTCCTTTAAGATGGACGAGTCCGTTGAGATGGACGAGTCCTTTAAGATGGACGAGTCCGTTGAGATGGACGAGTCCGTTAAGATGGACGAGTCCTAAATGAAAATGAATTGGATTTATTAATTGAGAAAATGGACGAGTCCGTTAAGATGGACGAGTCCTAAATGAAAATGAATTGGATTTATTAATTGAGAAAATGGACGAGTCCTTATAAGATGGACGAGTCCTTTAAAACAATAGACCTCTTCGGAAACTATCATTTATCTAATTTCCATGTTATAAATTGCAGCAATCAGATTAAATCTTAATCCAAAACGTTTTCGCCTGTTTCGATAACGGTCTGATACAATTTTAAATCTTTTAATCATACCAATGACATGTTCGTTTAATACACGCTGGCTTGATAACGCACGATTGTTGCGTTTATCTTCTTTTGTTAAGGGATTTTTCTTTGTCTTTTTCTTAGGCAACGCCGAGTTTGAATGAATCTTGCCAAGCCCTTGGTAACCTGTATCGGTAACTGTTTTGATGTCAGGATGTATTCGCACACCAGACTCCTTAAACAACCTAAAATCATGGCGCCTCCCATTCGTAAAGCTTGTACAGATGACTGCTTTACTTTTTTTATCAACGAGCACTTGTGTTTTTAAGGTGTGTCGTTTCTTTTTTCCTGAGTAAAACGGCTTTTGTTTTTTTGGGGACGTTCAATCGGCGTTTCTGTGGCATCAATAAGAACCAGCTCATACTCCCTATCCCTTTTTAATACAGCTTTGCGTCCAGGTAGGGCAAAATCAGGATGCTTTATTAGCGTATTCTCTATCCATTTAATCGTTTCATAGCATGTGCTCTCACTCACGCCATAGCTTTGGCTGACATGAAAATAAGTGCGATATTCTCGTATATACTCCAGTGCCATTAATAAGCGCTCTTCTAAACCCCGCTTGGGTTTCCGACCTCCCTTCCCTTGCTTACTCTTATCTGCTTCATTCAATATCTTTATCATCTTTTCAAATGTACTGCGTTTAACACCCGTTAAGCGACGAAATTTTTCCTCTTCCAGTACTTTTATTACTTCATATTTCATGGCGGCTCCTTGTTCAGGAGTGTTTTACCAAAATTCTTATATGAATGCTAGTTTCCGAAGAGGTCTAATGAAAGATGATTCGGGAATGAATTTAGCCCATCGCCGCCACGATATATCCGAGTGCGCTGGTGAAGCGAATAGAAATTTATCGTGATGAAATTGTGGTGGTTTTTCGGGTAAATCCCGGGAATGATACCAGCCTGGAAACAGGATCAGACAAAACATCTGGCAGAAGTTTGCCAGATTGTTTGCGGAGTACTAATGGCCCCCCTAGGGATGGAAGAAGTAGGTGATTTCCGCATTTCATTGGCAGGGACTCAGGAGAAAACGGCACTGTTCAGGTATCAAGACCGTTGGCAAAGGCCACAAAGCAGTACCCACGACTAGCCACACCTCGACTCTACCCCTTTCGTCAAACGACCCCTACTGGCTTTCTTGTATTCCCGCGTTTTTTAGGGTGGTGTTGTTATTGCGCAATATAGCAATATGCTATATTATCTTCCTATGCATATTCTTTCTAAGAAAGCGCTTGAAACCTTCTGGTTAAAGCATTCTGTCGCTAAATCGCCTTTAGAAGTTTGGTACCGGCTGGTTAGTACGTCCAGATTTGATACGTTTACTGATGTAAAAAAAACTTTTAATTCAGCTGATTACTTTTGTCCCTATACAATATTTGATGTAGGTGGAAATAATTTTCGGGTCATTACTATTATTCATTACAATCGGCAAAAACTTTATATTCGTGAAGTCTTTACTCATGCTGAATATAACCGTTGGAATAAGACACACAGGAGGAATAAATTATGAGCGCAGCCACGATTAATCCCACTGTTATTGGGTCTGCTTGGAAAGCTTTTCAAGATTTGTTACCTGTGAAACTAGGTACGATCCAGAGTAATACACAATATAAACAGGTTATCAGCTTAATGAACAGTCTGCTTGATGTTGTTGGCAACAATGAAAACCATGCACTGGCAGATTTTCTC
This sequence comes from Candidatus Regiella insecticola LSR1, assembly GCF_000143625.1. Taxonomy (GTDB): domain Bacteria; phylum Pseudomonadota; class Gammaproteobacteria; order Enterobacterales; family Enterobacteriaceae; genus Regiella; species Regiella insecticola. Next base: position 170,887 of record NZ_GL379591.1, read on the forward strand.
GATCTTGTCAGTCAGCTTGTGGAGGACTATGAGAGTACTTTGCATTTGATCCCTGATGCATCCTCACATGAAGTGCTACGTTTTGTTATGGAACAAAATGGTCTGAATCAGACTGATTTAGCGGAAGAAATAGGGGGGCAGTCTGTGGTTAGCGACATCCTTAACGAGAAGAGGCGTATCAATGTGCGGCAGGCTAAATTGCTTGCGGTTCGGTTCGGTGTATCGCCTGCCGCTTTTCTGTAATTTGGTGAGCTAATCACTAGCGATTTCTATTTCTCCGTTATTGCGTACCCAATCAACATTGAATTCAGAATAAAATTCAACCATTTGATATAACGTTTTTCATTCGTTAGCGTTGATAATGGGTATTATCCAAATAGCATTTGGTTTCAATAGCAATTTAACAAAAATTGTTAATCTAAACGAAAATAGAGTGAAATTTACTCTTTATTCATGTACAGTACATCTTCTTTTTCTGCTTAAAGTTATCGCAGGGCTGCAAAGAAGACCACTTGACACTTAAGTATGTCTTAAGCAGACAGCAAGTATTGAATATAGCGACTCGGGTAATGTGAATGACGTTTCCTACAGGAGCTAATGTACTTGTCTTATTGACGAAAGAAATCATTGTGGACTATATTCATCGTGCTAGAAAATTAGTCGTATATTAATATGATGGCTCAGGTAGGATAGCCGTAAGGCTCACCGGTTTATCAACTCGGTCTTTCAAATCTGCTTGGGCTATCACCCAGGGCGGGATCCAACTCATTAATTAATCAATTTTAGATTATAAAACACACAATTTGTGTATATTAATTAAACATATGAGAAAATTTCGCCTGCGAAATGCTTAAATATTGATCTTATTGATGACAAAAAATACAAAGTGGAATCCCGCCCTGGGCTATCACCCAAGATTGATTGTAACGATAGGGATTAAAAGAGTATTTTGCATACATCGGCTATTTTTATGGTTATAAAAATGCAGCCAGCAGTCAATATAGACCCAAGATAATTATTATTTTGGGCACGCAGATAACCGGGATGGTGAGTTTCTATCTCACCCTGCACTTTCTATTGTGGGTTTGCCCTACCACTTTTCAGTTTTAGATACCATTTTCTTTTGTGTAAACCGTTTCAGCAAATTAATTGTTGCCGAATAAAGGGGTTAATGGGTTTCTCCGGTTAGTCAATTTGGGGGATGGAGTGAGCGCATCGCTTCCCTGGTGTTGCTTTATTGTTGATAGCACATCACCCCATCTCCCAAATTGACTGTGTTGGAGATATCTTTGCACTTGACGTTGGTGATTCAAGAACGACTATCGTGGATAACCCATGCCATCAACATTAAATAAAAGAGTAAGCCGGCAGCCCATAGCAGTACGTCAACAACAATGGATTCATTCATCACAATGACCTCCCATTTCAGAAATGTTAAATCTGCAATATGATTTCTTGAATAATGAATATTAAGGATTGATGTTATTTTTACACTCTCCATTATGGAGATAGATATTGTTGTTGAAATGTGTTAGGGCTCAAATGATATTGAGCCCATTATTTGATTGCTTACTTTGTTCTGTGTTCGATAGTGCATCTTGTGAGAACGAAAATAAACAAACGAATTTTGAAATACTGCCAGTAAGTTATTGATTGAATAAAATCTAACTTAACTTTGATGTCTTCTAGTGTTTGTTTTATCGTTGAATAGCTAACAGAACGTAAATGAGCAATTTCACCTTGAGATAAACCAAGACAAAACAACATTGCTGTTTCAAATTGTGCTTGTGTTAATTCAGGGAACACCTGATGAAATTCAGAGACGTTAGTTAAGTCAAAAATTCTCATATTGCGCTCTCCATTACAGGCTTACGTCCTGCCCAAACAAGGCGTTTGTCCTTGAATATCACGTTGAAGGTTTTTCGTTTGTTGAACGTAAATGAAATTTTGCAGGAAGGCGTATCGGAGTTTCTGGAGATAATCCAGTAGGTATCGATGAATTTAGAGCGAGGTTTAATGGTAGCCATAGTTTCGGCCTCTTTCGTTAGTTTTAAAACCGCACCAAACCGCTACTAAACGGGGTGGTGCGACGTAACAAGGTTGGTAGACCGGCACGAAAGAAACCGGCGAACCTTTCGGTTCCCCCGCTACGCCACACCATGATGCAGACGTAACTATGGTTTGCAACGGACATAAAAAAACCGCATTAAGCGGTAGTCCGCTTTCGTATTCAGGCTACTAAACCTTATTGCCCTTTGGGGCAACGGATGAAGTATAATGTTTTTTATTAGATTGATTTCAATGAAGATGACATGATGAGGATAGAGGGGTAAGGTAATGCAAAAAAGTAAAGTCCCAAATATCATGCATATCTTGGCAAAAAATCATGATTATTTAGAGTTGACTCGTAAAATATAAATTCTTCTTGGAAAAAGATTACCAGATGTTCATTTCAACACAATGAATCTGTTAAATACCCGTGCGCATCTTGCCTAACTTTTTTCCACGCTTGCCGTCGTTATTGATTTTTTCACCGCCTAACGTTGTTCATTTGATAGCACAGGTAAGACCGTTGATTTCTTGCTGACAGCCAAGCGTGATAAAGCAGCGGCCCTGCGTTTTTTCAAAAAAGTCATGAGTCAGCACGGTGAACCCAAAGTTGTCACCATTGATAAAAGTGGTGCTAACACAGCAGCAATGTCGGAAGTTAATTAAGCAAAATGCAAAGAAGAAGCTATTGTTGTTCGTCAGAATAATTATTTGAATAACTTGATAGAGCAAGACCATCGCGTGATTAAACGTCGAGTGCGACCGATGCTGGGGTTTAAATCATTTTGGCGAGCGCGCGTGATATTGGCAGGAATTGAACTGATGCACATGTTGAAAAAAGGGCAATACGGAGAGCATAAAAAAGTGTGGGGCAATCCTATGCAGCTAATCCAGTGCCTTTCATCGGTCTTTTCTCCGATATGCCCATTGATTTTTAGATCCGAATAACTCTCTTAGCTCACCATGAAACTGTGTTTGGAGTAGAGCAAGAGCATCTTGAGATGCATTAAAATAGTGTGTGCGACATGAAGCTGCATAACTCGTTGTTATCAAATATTTTTTTAGATAACCACCTGTATCACCAAGTGACCCTAGGATCCTGAATAAAGAAGCGGATCTGACAATGTAACAAAGCGCAATTAAAGCGTGGGATACAAATCGTGAGAGGCGTATCTTCCTGATAACCACAAATCGGGTAAGTGCTAGGGAGTCGGTAAGGTGAAAATAAGTGAATCTACGTAGGATGCGTGATCTAATAAACAGCGGAAGTGGTTTACACGCTGTAGCCAAAAGGCTCCGAGAGTAGGCAGAGGAGCGCACTATATCTTCTCGTGATCGAAAACCTCTCCGCATTAAAGTAGGCACCTAACCCGACAGTCGAGTTATACGGAACATGGTAAGCCCGTAGGGTTCCTCTGAAAGGGAAAGCAAGCCGTAAGGCGAGCCGACAACCCTGCGGGTAAAGGAGGTTGGAAAAAGCGAAAGCTGGACTGTAACGGTTCAGATAGGGATTTCAACGTTATCCCACGCGAAAGCGTCGCCCACTTCCAACTGGTCTCTCCTTGCAAGAGAGTTTTCAGAACCTTATCAATGGGGCAAAGCAAATGACAGGCACGGTTAAACGCGCTGGTGCAGCCTCAACCCCTGTGAAATGGCAAGCTATCAACTGGCCTGCTGTGAAACATCAGGTATTAAGGCTGCAAATGCGTATTGCAAAGGCGATGCGGGAAGGCCGTCACGGCAAGGTGAAAGCCCTGCAATGGCTGCTAACCCACTCACATTCCGCAAAGCTACTGGCGGTAAAGCGAGTCTCTCAGAACAAAGGCAGTAAAACGGCAGGGACAGACGACGGTATCACGTGGCGAACGGACAACCACAAATGGGCTGCTGTCGAACAACTCAGAAGGCGTGGATACCGTGCCAAACCACTGAGGCGCGTTTATATCCCCAAAAAGAACGGCAAACTACGTCCGCTGGGCATCCCTTGTATGATTGATAAAGCCCAGCAAGCGCTACATCTGCTGGCTTTAGAGCCGGTATCTGAAACAATAGCGGACAAGAATGCCTACGGGTTCCGCCCAAAACGCGGTGCCGCCGACGCCATCGAGCAATGTTTTAAAGCACTATGCAGAAAAACATCGGCGCAATGGATACTTGAAGGCGATATCAAAGCGTGTTTCGACGAAATCGGGCACTCATGGTTAATAGATAATGTCCTGATGGACAAATCGATGTTACGTCAGTGGTTGTCTGCGGGTTATATTGATAAAGGGCTGTTTTATCATACTGATGCAGGGACGCCACAAGGCGGTATTATCTCTCCAACTTTAACGTTGCTAACATTAGCGAGACTAGAGCAACGCATTAAACAAGCGGTGCCCAAAACAACTGATAAAGTGCATTTTATCTCCTATGCCGATGACTTTGTTGTCACCTGTGCATCAAGAGAAGTTCTGGAGAATACGATAAAACCGTTAATATCGATGTTCCTGAAAGAGCGTGGTTTGTCACTCTCAATAGAGAAGACGACGATTACGCACATCAGTAAAGGGTTTGACTTTTTGGGGTTCAATATTCGTAAATACAAGGAAAAACTACTAATTAAACCCAGTAAATCCAATGTGTTAACGTTTGTTCGTAACATCAAAGAACTAATCAAATCTCTCCCGAACAGGGTTACCGGTGAATTAATCAGGATCCTCAATCCCCAATTGCGGGGATGGGGAAACTATTACAAGCACAGTGTAGCCAAACAGATCTTTAACTTTGTAGACAGCGAGATATTCAAAGCATTACTCCGCTGGTCAACGCGAAGACATCCGAAGAAAGGTACTAGATGGGTAGCCAAAAAGTACTTTTTGGCGGAACACGCGTGCCGTTGGCGTTTTCAGGGTAAACGCGCCAGCAATGGTACCATTCACCAAGAATATCTCTGCCATCTGAAAGAAATCCCGATAAGGCGACATATTAAAATCAAAAGCGAAGCGACCCCTTATGACCCCAATTTTGCTCAGTATTGGCAATTACGGAAAGAGAACAAGGGTAAGAGTCGTAATACGTGGCATAGGTTACCGCAAACTGCATTGTGAGAGACATCACCGGGTAACAAATAACGCCTTTGAGAGGCTTGAGCGTAGTGCGGTGAAAGTCGCAAGCTGCGTTCTTAGAGGGCGAACATGCAGTAATGTGTGTTTTCGCTACTCGACCAGTGATTTTATCGTCAATGGGAATGATTTGGATGATTGCCCCACACTTTTTTATGCTCTCTGTGTGAATGCTGAGCAGCGGAGAATAATTTATTTCAGTCAACACTAAAGGTGACGGAGGGGGCTGGTTAATTGACTGAGTGACAGCTTGACCAAGGGATGACACATGCACATCCATCATAGACAGATGGTCGCCAGGGACAGGAATAACATGTATTTTTTCAATCGGTAAAACCTTATCCCAATTTAGTAAAGGACTACTGGACTCTATATCACCTTCCTTATTTATCGGTTTATCTTGTGCGATAAAAAGATGGATCGGGATGGGTAGTGGAAAAACTGAATAATGTGTCAGTGCTTCTTCATGTGCTAACAAACGCGCATATATTGCTGAATTTCTGTATCAGAACGATCAACAAAATACCAGGGCAATAAGCTTAATTCGCGACACTTTTTAAGCAGTGCATCGAAATTGAGCTGGTCAATCTTTTCTTTCAATTCGTTAATGCTTTCATATTTTTGTTTGGAAGGTGCTCCATCTGACAAGCCAGCCTGCTTACTGTTTGTGTTTTGTCGTCTTTCATAAAACTCTTCGCATGACGCAAGTAGACAATCGTTTAGTAATGTATGCTTTGAGCGCCATTGATGTTTTCTAAGCGTATTATGATTAGGACAAAAGGTATCAAGTAAGGCAAGAAACTCAACATACTGGAGTTGCATGGCAATTTCATAAGCCACAACACCACCCAAAGACCAACCGACGAGCCGATAAGGCCCTTCAGACTGAACAGCGAATGGGAGCAATAGACTTCGTTGTCCATTGTAAAGTATTGACTTTAATACATTGAGCTAATGACATCACGGTGGAATGCTTAAACAAATCAGTCATTGTGATATCAATTCCGGCTTGTTTCAGTAATCCGAGAAGCTTTTGTCAGTGCTAATGATAAAAGGGCTCTTCCGCAAATAATGTTGTTGCTGAACGCTGTAGCTAACTGAGATATAAATCATTTTCTGACTTTTTATCTATTGAAAATGATCATGCTCAAAAAATTACTCGCTCTCCCTCGAAAGTGGGGGATCGCCGATTATTCTTTCAGTGATCGGCGGGTTGAACTGTTGCTTCAACATCGCAAATATTCTGCGTGTTGCCCCAATGCAATATGAAAAGCCGCTGTCGTTACGGCTTTACTCACCGACGACTTCAGCATTTACCCTGTGGAGGAAAGACCCTGATACTCTGCTTTCGTCTTCAGCGATTTTGTTGCACCAACAGCAGATGTCCGCAACGAACGTTTCAGGAATCAATATCGACACTGGCACCCCGATGGCAACGAAGTTCCAGGCAATTGGTAGAAATGACAACCCGTCTGGCTTATTCATTCGGGGTTAGAGTCAGTGGAGATACACTCATACGCAGAATAATGCGACTTCCGCTCTCGGAGCCTGAGCAACTTACCCATATTGGTGTGGATGACTGGGCATGGAGGAAAGGACATCACTATGGAACGATTATTGTTGATCAGAGCACGCACCGGCCAGTCGCGTTACTTTCTGGTCGTTCTGCTACCTCTCTGGCGGAATGGCTGAAAACAAGACCGGAAATAAAAATAATTACTCGTGACAGGGCGGGCGCTTACGCTGATGTCGCCAAAACCGGTGCTTCACAGGCGATACAGATTGCTGATCGCTGGCATCTTATCCGCAATGCGGGCGATCATTTTGAACGTTTTCTGAAACGTCACTGGGTCGCTGTGAAGGAAACCTACCACGCCATAAAAACCCAGGAGCTGTCTGCTTTGCAATCAGAGCCTATCATCACGGTTTCTCCACAGCAGGAGACAGTCACCCAGCAACAACGCCGTCTCTTGTTTGAGCATATCAGCGTACTAAAAAATAAAGGCATGGCACAAACAGAAATTGCGTTAACAGCCGGTATCAGTGACAAGACGGTTCGCCGATGGCTACAGACAGGCGGCCCTCCATTATGCGGTAAACGACCTCGTCCACGTCAAGTCATTGGCTTCAATGAGCAAACCTGGCTCAGAGAACAAGGGAATAGCGGTTGTCATAATGCTGCGTTACTGTTCCGCAAACTGAAAACACGAGGCTATGTTGGGGGAAGCGCAACAGTCCGCTCCCTGGTAAGTCAGTGGCGGTATACTTCGGCAGAAGTACTCCAGTATCCGCCTATGCCAAGGCTAAAACAGGTTATGCAATGGCTGACCTCTCCTTTAAATCTTGACAAGAGCGGAGCGGCGACATGGATTAAACGATTTGTCCAGCAGTTACTGACTTTGTGCCCAGGGCTTAATGTGGGCTGCAAACTGACACAAGGTTTCATCAGTCTGTTTTCTCCCAGCACTAAGATAAAAGAACGGAGCCGATTATTACGCCAGTGGCTGCATGAGGCTACCCATTGCAAGTTGAGTGAGTACCAAAAAATGGCCAGCAGCCTTGAAATGGAGCTGGATGCCGTTGAAAATGCGCTGACTCATCGCTGGAGCAATGGTGTGGTTGAAGGGCATGTGAACCGCCTAAAAATGCTAAAACGGCAGATGTATGGCCGAGCGGGGTTTGAACTACTGAGTCGACGGGTAATGAACACGCTTTGCTGATTTACCAACATTATTTGCGGAAGAGCCCAATCTAAAGTAGCGTTGACATCCCTTAACACCAGTAAAGCTGCGGTCTCCGCAAGCGCCTTTTCTTTTCTGGCGAGTTCTTTTTCAAGTTCACGGATCCTTTGTCTGTATTCTTTGACGATTTTATCAACTTTATGATTATTTGAGGTTTTCAGCTCATGTGCCTGGAGCGAAACTGTTCGCCATTCCTTAACCTGTTCAACAAACAATCCTTTATGCCGACAGTATTCGGCCAGCTCAATTTCAGACATCACTGCGCTTTCAATGACCACCGCAAAGCGCTGCTCGGGGGACCAACCTTCGTTATTCTTTAAAAACCGCTCATCTTCACATAATAGGCCATCATTCATTAGACCTCTTCGGAAACTAGCATTCATGAGGAATTTTGGTAAAACACTCCTGAACAAGGAGCCGCCATGAAATATGAAGTAATAAAAGTACTGGAAGAGGAAAAATTTCGTCGCTTAACGGGTGTTAAACGCAGTACATTTGAAAAGATGATAAAGATATTGAATGAAGCAGATAAGAGTAAGCAAGGGAAGGGAGGTCGGAAACCCAAGCGGGGTTTAGAAGAGCGCTTATTAATGGCACTGGAGTATATACGAGAATATCGCACTTATTTTCATGTCAGCCAAAGCTATGGCGTGAGTGAGAGCACATGCTATGAAACGATTAAATGGATAGAGAATACACTAATAAAGCATCCTGATTTTGCCCTACCTGGACGCAAAGCTGTATTAAAAAGGGATAGGGAGTATGAGCTGGTTCTTATTGATGCCACAGAAACGCCGATTGAACGTCCCCAAAAAAACAAAAGCCGTTTTACTCAGGAAAAAAGAAACGACACACCTTAAAAACACAAGTGCTCGTTGATAAAAAAAGTAAAGCAGTCATCTGTACAAGCTTTACGAATGGGAGGCGCCATGATTTTAGGTTGTTTAAGGAGTCTGGTGTGCGAATACATCCTGACATCAAAACAGTTACCGATACAGGTTACCAAGGGCTTGGCAAGATTCATTCAAACTCGGCGTTGCCTAAGAAAAAGACAAAGAAAAATCCCTTAACAAAAGAAGATAAACGCAACAATCGTGCGTTATCAAGCCAGCGTGTATTAAACGAACATGTCATTGGTATGATTAAAAGATTTAAAATTGTATCAGACCGTTATCGAAACAGGCGAAAACGTTTTGGATTAAGATTTAATCTGATTGCTGCAATTTATAACATGGAAATTAGATAAATGATAGTTTCCGAAGAGGTCTATTAACTCGTTTCTCCATCTTGAAACAACCGAAGGGCTCACGTCTAGCTTCTTCGCTATTTGCCGGTGAGACCAATTATACGGAGGCTGAAGCCAGAGCAACCCTTTTTGCTTGATATTGATAGGCACAGGATTTGCGGGCATAGTGTTCTCCTTAATATTAATAGGCGACAACTATGCTGACACTGGGGGTTATTGAGTGATCTTCTTGATGATAATATGCAATAGAGAGGAAATATAATCATGATGGCGCCTTATCCGCTAAAAATAAGCGTTTTTAAATGCCAAAGGGGAATCGATGAACCTGACCTTTAGTTGGCGAACCCTGGTGGGACCGCTGTTACTTATTACCCTGATCACCCTCGCGATGACGATCCAATCTCAGTACCAGGAAAACCGGCAACTGAAACGATCTAATCAAGCACTGCGTATTGAAAGGGACGCCGCGTGGGCGCAGCTAACCCACCATGAAAAGACAGGTGGCGCCGTGACCCTGGCCGCTAGAATGATAAATCACTTTGAAGGAGTGAGATATAAGCCCTATTTTGACGGTGGTGGCGTACTTTCTGTCTGTTATGGGCACACGGGAAACGATATTGCACTCAATAAAACTTACACCCAAGCAGAATGCAACAAATGGCTTGATGAAGATTTACTGAAAGTAAAAAAACACGTTGATCCCCTTATTAAGGTAAAAATCTCTGCGCTGACTCAGGCGGCGATTTACTCTTTTGTTTATAACGTCGGCATTGGAAATTTTCGTCATTCAACGTTTTTAGAGAAGTTAAATGCCGGCGACAAAAAAGGCGCCTGTGAAGAGATGAAGAGGTGGGTTTATGCTAATGGTAAAAGATGGAAAGGGTTAATATTCCGTCGGGAAGTGGAGCGGATCCTCTGTTATGGCGACCTTATCGGTTTTGTTGCATCAGAGGTTGCAGTCTGAGCCTTAGATAGTTTCTTGTTCTGGCTTAATGAACCCTACACAAAGCCAAAAAGAACAGTTTCAGGCGACAACTATGCTGACACAGGGGGATCGTCAAAATGTTATTGAGCGATCTCCATGAATATTATTAGTTCAGCTTGTCCTCTGTAGGTGTGTTTTTACCGTTATCCTGTCGTTTTATTGACGAGCAGGTAACCCCATGTCGGCACTCCCTATATCGATGAGAAAACTAAAAGAACTACTTCGACTAAAATACCGTTGTCAACTCAGCCATCGTCAGATAGCAAAGAGTTTATCTATCTCACCCTCAGTGGTGTCTCGTTACCTCAATCAATCTGCCCAACTTGGTATCACCGATTATCCGCTGGCGCCGGAGTGGAATGAGTCAAATTTACAGGCCGCTTTCAGACAAACCCCGATAAAAAAGAAAGAAAGCTCGCTGCCTGACTGGACACTCATTTGTCAGATACCGTCTTGCTTACATTTTGGCAAGGGCTATTTTTGCGTCAAAAGGAATGCCTGATTTCAACACACCATACGCCAATTGGAGCAATTTTCGCATTGCTGCACAGACACCGACTTTTCCCCCTTTATTCCGTTTTACCAATCGTTCCCATTGAGATTTTATTATTGGATTGTGAGTGATTGAGGTAAGGGCAGGCATGTATAGCGCTTTTCTGAGTTCTGTACACCCGACTTTTGAGAGGCGGCTTCGCCCTTTATGGCTTAGGTGTTATAAATTGACGTACAATATCGAAATGATTTATTGACCTATAAATACCAAAATGACTTATCCCTTAAAATTTCGTCAACATGTATTGGCTTTCAAAAAGAAAGAAGCCCTCACTTATGCTGAAACCGCCGACCGTTTTGGTGTAGGAAGTGCCAGTTTGATGCGATGGGCGAAACGCCTGGAGCCTTGTTTGACGCGTAATAAACCCGCTACCAAAATAAACAGAGCGGCGTTGATTCTGGATGTGGAAACCTACCCTGACGCGTCTCAGCACGAGCGGGCGCAACGGATGGGTGTGAGTGCCAGGGGTATCTGTGATGCCTTAAAGCGGGCGGGTTTTAGCTATAAAAAAAACATTTTATCCCCCCAAAGCCGACGTCCAAGCTCGAAAAGATTTTCAGACTAAGCTCCAGGGCTAACGTGGATGAAAGCGGTTTTGCTCATGATATGCCGCGTCTTTATGGTTATTCAGTGAAAGGGAAGCGCTGTTACGGCCAACACGATTGCCATGCCAAAGCACGTACTAATGTCATTGGTGCACAGCTTAACGGAAAATTAACTACGGTTTGTACCTTCGACTGCCATATCAACAGCGATATTTTTTATGCCTGGGTCACCCAAAGATTTACTGCCAAAATCCCCTCCAGGGGCAGTCCTTGTGATGGATAATGTGCGCTTCCATAAACGCCAAGACATCCAGGCTGCTATACAGAAAGCTGGCTTTATTCTCGAATATCTCCCCACGTATTCTCCTGACATGAATCCCATTGAGCACAAATGGGCTCAAGCTAAAGCCCTTCGCAGAAAGCGACTATGTGATATCGATACCTTGTTTTCTGACCCTTTATTTTAAATCAATTTATACCGCATAAGCCATATGTCACCAACAAACGCCAGTAAAGTAGCACTTAATATTTCACCAATCCCGGGGATACTTTCCAATAACTGTTTGTTCTTTTTTAGCTCAGACGTCTCATTGATATGATTTTTAATCTTCTGTTTTATCTTGATTATTTGTTTTTCTAATGCGCTAATACTTTCTGTCAGAGAAGGTTTGACTATTTCATCAGCAACCATTTTTCGATTACATTCCATCCGTTTCATTTCTTCTAAATGATTCAGACGGCGCACTAGAGCCGTAAGCTGGCGTTCACTCAACGGAGCAGGGAACCAAAGTTTTGGCGTATGGAGCGCACAATAACGCGATATCATCTTTGCATCCCCTTGGTTCGTTTTATTCCGATTCTTGCCAGCAACGCCGCGGCGCGGGCACCATGGATAAATAGCATTCACAGATAGGTATCCCCGCGTTTGCTTATCCCCAGTAACCGGATTTTTCCACCCGTTCGGGTCTGTTTCGGTACTAGGCCTACATAGGCAGCGAACTCACACCCTGATTTAAAGGCGGAGACCTCACCCATCGTGGCCATGGCCGCGGTAGCAATAATCGGCTCCACACCGGGGATTTCTAGCAACCTTTTACAGGTTTCATTCTGTTTCGCCATAGCTAACAGCTGTTTTTCAATACCCTCGATCTGAGCATCCAGGTCACCTGGTCGCTGGTGTTGTTCTTCCAGCATGGTCATAAGGTATGGAGTCAGTCGTGCCTTCAGGTGCTCCAGCGCCCATGGCAGAGATTTATCCAGTGAAGCCCGACCCTTACTTATTGTTTCGCCGAATTCCAGCAACATGCCATGCAGAGCATTAATCTGGGCGGTTCTAAATTTTACTAATTGGCGGCGTATTCTGTGCAGTGCCAGTACTGCCTGCTGTTCTTCGGTTTTTACTGCAATTGCCTCGCCGGGTTGTTGCACTGCGAGCCATATAGCACGGGCATCCATCACATCATTCTTGTTACCTATCAGAAAGACTTTTACAAAACGAGCCTGAAGCAGGCGAACTTTATGCCCCTGCTTTTCCAGTTCATGGGCTCAGTGCTGGGAACCACCACACGCTTCCATCCCTATCAGGCAGGGCGCCCGGTTACTGAAAAACGCTAAAAAGGCCTGGCGACGGAGCGGCTTGTCAACTACCTCACCATTGTGCTCGTCGATAAAGTGGAGCTGAATCACATGTTTTGCGATATCTACGCCAACCGGTGTATATTTCATTTTGTGGATCCTCCAGTTTCTGAGAGCACTGTGCATCCCGTATGGGCACAATGATGCCGAAAATCTGTGAGGAGCCACACCTCACTTTTCAGTCTCGAGCCCTTGGTTAAGTGGTTGGGATGCGTTCATATAAACGCCCTGGGAACAGTCACTATTAGCAATATCCCTTCAGCATTGAGCCTTGTCCCCAGCAAACTGCCCACGCGGCCATAACCCACTAATACAGCCTGGTTGCATAAGTTAAGGGAAATCTGTTTTTTTTTTCTTCAACGGTCTCTTCTAAAATTTGGTCTTTCGTTGTTTCCGTATTACGCAAATAGCGCTCAAATAGACTAAAGAGTAGTGGATTGAGCATAATGGAAAGGATCGAACTGGCCAGTACCAGATTTCGACCATATTCAGACAATAAACCGAGAGAGCCCCCTAATCCTGCTAAAATAAATGCGAACTCACCAATTTGCGCTAAACTCGCCGAAATCGTTAGGGCTGTGCGTTTTGAGTGACCAAATAAACGAACAAGTATAAATGCTACAATTGATTTTCCAAATACGATAATACTCAACGCAGCAATAATCGCTAAGGGTTCACGCACTAAGATTACCGGGTCAAGTAGCATGCCAACCGAGACAAAAAATAATACGGCGAAGGCATCACGTAGCGGTAAGGTGTCCTGAGCGGCTCGGTGGCTAAGTTCAGATTCATTCAATACCATACCAGCAAAGAAGGCACCCAACGCGAAGGAGACATCAAACAGGCCTACTGCGCCATAGGCAATGCCTAGCGCAAGCACCAACACAGCCAGTGGTGAACAGTTCACGTGAGCCGGTGCACGCAGTTTTTTAGCCAAGATCCAAGGAACCAGGCGGCGGCCAACAACTATCATTAATGTGATAAAAGCGATGACCTTACCGATGGTAATAGCCAATTCGGTAAGTAATTGCTGGGTACTGCTATTTTCGTTCCCTAAGACACCTGAAAAAGCAGGCAGTAGTACTAACGTTAGCACCATAACCAAAATCTTCTACGATTAACCAACCAATAGCTATTTGCCCACGTTGGCTATCAATCAGTTGCCGTTCTTCCAAAGCGCGTAATAAGACTACTGTGCTGGCCGTCGATAAACATAAGCCGAATACCAGCCCGGTCACATGATCCCAACCTAATAAATGCGACAGACCGATCCCCAACAGGGTAGCGACAATAATTTGAGCGATGGCGCCGGGAATGGCGATAGATTTTACTGCCAGGAGATCGTTAAGAGAAAAATGGAGCCCAACGCCAAACATTAACAAAATCACACCAATATCTGCCAGTTCTGGCGCTAACGAGAGATCAGCAATGAAACCTGGCGTGAAAGGTCCAACCAAGACCCCTGCGGTAAGGTACCCTACCAGGGGTGAAATGCGCAGGCGATGAGCCAGTGTTCCTAAGAAAAAGGCGACCACCAGGCCGCCAACTATCGTGGTGATTAATGGGGTTGAGTTGTGCATCCAGATTCCTCTGCCTTGTCATGACCAGGTACCGAAAGTGTCTCCAGCTAGATAGGTCACATAAGCTTTGATATGAAGTGAAGTTGTCAGGTTGTGTGATTCATAGACATCGTTTCACTTTTTGAAGAGCAAGATCGAGCTTGTAATTTTGCTCCTGAATGCGTTCCTGTTCTGGACAGTAATTAGCAATAACCTCGTCTGAGAACGGAGTCTGATCAGAGAGTTCAAAATAGCGCTCCATCGGCGTTTTTCCGTTATGGGCGCTATGAGAACGTTGTCAGTTATAATAATGCTGCCATTCTGCTAACAGGTCATCCAAGTTGCTGGCTGTAAGATCCACCGTGGCGTAGAACTCTGCTTTGTCTGTTTTTTGGGAACGCTCAACTTTGCCATTAAGGTGCGGGGATGCCGGTTTGTTCGGACGGAATTTAATCCCATATTTTTTTAGTTTTTCCTGTGCTTTAATGGCAAAAAATTCTCTTCCCCTATCAGTTTGAATACGTTGTATTGGGAAAGGCATTTCCTCTACAACGCAATCTATAAAATCCAGCGGGTTTACCGCAGTACGACGGTGATAAAGCCTTAAAACTCTGTAACGAGTACAGTCATCAATGGCCGTGTACTAGTATAAACCAGAACCGATTTCGTAGGTACCCACCTGGAACCCCATCACCTAGAACAGGACGTTCATCGCGAATGAAGTCAGCTTTACGTCGAAATTTCACGACAGGTTTAACTTGATTTGTAGTAGCTCAAACTTAACCCACCCTCCCCCGCTCCTGATATCTACGCCACCATTTGCGTAATGTGGTGGGGCGCGAAATTCCGCAACGACGTCATAGTAGCATTTATACTTGTCTACCCCCGCATCACCTAATGTCTCATAGTGTTCTATCCACTGCAGTCGTTGCGGAATTTCTCTGTTCATAACGATTATTATAGTGAAACGATGTCCATGAATCACACAGATAATGTCGTGATTTGATCACCTCGCCATTGTTCGACCCTACCTGTGAGAGGGATGAGGCGTTAACGCCTCGCCCTACTCGATATGTGAATATTACATTAGACCTCTTCGGAAACTAGCATTCATATAAGAATTTTGGTAAAACACTCCTGAACAAGGAGCCGCCATGAAATATGAAGTAATAAAAGTACTGGAAGAGGAAAAATTTCGTCGCTTAACGGGTGTTAAACGCAGTACATTTGAAAAGATGATAAAGATATTGAATGAAGCAGATAAGAGTAAGCAAGGGAAGGGAGGTCGGAAACCCAAGCGGGGTTTAGAAGAGCGCTTATTAATGGCACTGGAGTATATACGAGAATATCGCACTTATTTTCATGTCAGCCAAAGCTATGGCGTGAGTGAGAGCACATGCTATGAAACGATTAAATGGATAGAGAATACGCTAATAAAGCATCCTGATTTTGCCCTACCTGGACGCAAAGCTGTATTAAAAAGGGATAGGGAGTATGAGCTGGTTCTTATTGATGCCACAGAAACGCCGATTGAACGTCCCCAAAAAAACAAAAGCCGTTTTACTCAGGAAAAAAGAAACGACACACCTTAAAAACACAAGTGCTCGTTGATAAAAAAAGTAAAGCAGTCATCTGTACAAGCTTTACGAATGGGAGGCGCCATGATTTTAGGTTGTTTAAGGAGTCTGGTGTGCGAATACATCCTGACATCAAAACAGTTACCGATACAGGTTACCAAGGGCTTGGCAAGATTCATTCAAACTCGGCGTTGCCTAAGAAAAAGACAAAGAAAAATCCCTTAACAAAAGAAGATAAACGCAACAATCGTGCGTTATCAAGCCAGCGTGTATTAAACGAACATGTCATTGGTATGATTAAAAGATTTAAAATTGTATCAGACCGTTATCGAAACAGGCGAAAACGTTTTGGATTAAGATTTAATCTGATTGCTGCAATTTATAATATGGAAATTAGATAAATGATAGTTTCCGAAGAGGTCTATTGTCTGTACTTGTAAAAAAGTTAACCCAGCTTCCGCTAATAAGCGACTTTTATTGGCTTGCCCATGTCAATGGGTCATGCCGTCTCAGCTCCCTGCCTAGGCCAAGCTGTCAAGTTCTTCGTCAGACAGTCCAGTGCATCTTTTAATGACAGCCCGATCTAGTCCGTCACCGAGAAGCTGTCTGGCAATTTCAAATTTAGTTTCCTTGCTTCCCTGTTGTATGCCCTGTTGTATACCTTGTTGTATGCCCTGTTGTATACCTTTTTCAGTTGCGTCGTCTATTTTTTGTGCAAGTATGGCTGCTTCATCACGAACTCGCTTAAGCTCTCGTTCGTAATTCATCAGCTCAGATTCTGTCCAATAAAAACGGTCTAATTGCTCATAGGCATCTTCTATGATAGTGTCTTTGCCGATCAAGTGTTTAAGGCATTCAGGTTCTGTCTCCGCCGCATATTTGAAAAAGTAACACCACTTTTCTGTTATTGATTCAAGATCTTTCGGGTTGCTCTTCTTAAACTTAGGTAATTCTATAAACGTGAAGGAAAAATCTTTTAAATCATGCTCGCCACTGTCACGATCAAGAATAATGTGATCTGATTTATACTGAGTCTTCTCCGGAAACAAGGTACAATCTGCAATAGCAATAAAGATAATCTCTTTCAGGTTCTGATATTCGTCACCCCTGTTTGCCTGTTGAGAGTAGGCT
Source organism: Candidatus Regiella insecticola LSR1 (assembly GCF_000143625.1). Classification (GTDB taxonomy): domain Bacteria; phylum Pseudomonadota; class Gammaproteobacteria; order Enterobacterales; family Enterobacteriaceae; genus Regiella; species Regiella insecticola. The sequence goes on from NZ_GL379591.1 coordinate 188,012, forward strand.
TTCGCCGCATAATATTGCGCCCGTTTTTCAAATCCTTTCGTCTTGGCAACCTGCATTTCGATAATGTATCGTACCCCCTCATCATCTTGGCAGAGTACATCAACGATGCTTTGCTTTTTAGCGGCGATATCGGGGTCTTGTATCGTACTTAAAAAAGTAACAGAGGTTATCTGTTTGCTACCGGAAAACCCTAAAATATCATTTAAGAAATGCATAAGAATATCTTTGTTCTTTTCGGTGCCGAAAATTTTTCGGAAGGCTACATCATTCTTGGGGTCAAGGTATTTGGATAACATAGTTAAATTTCTCCTAAAGTGCACCCGCGTTCTATCATATTGAAGATGATTGGGCTTAGCGTACGTTTTCGTTCCATTGGACAGTGAATCCCTGCTTTGCCTTCTCTTTACTTGCTCTGAGGGCAGAGTATTCAGAAAATCTTCTTATTCTTGCTTTTTTAGCCATCGAATACCAGTCTATGCCGGATCCTTCTCTTTTTTGTTCAATCAATTCTTGCAGAAATCAAAAACGCATCAAGGCTGCGTCCGGCTTTCAGGGCTTCTTCAATAAGCTTTGGCTGGCGCCCTTGCCCTGTCTATGTTTTTGTTTCACCATTCTCGACAAATTCGTATTTGGCGGGAGCTGCTAGTTTTTTTCTGCGCTTCTTGTTGATTGTTACCGCTGAGCCTAACAGATCTTCAGCGGTGAAACCTTCTTTTTCGATAAGCTGCAAAAGCTTCTGGCGTTTTTCCTCTCGCGCCGCACGTTCTGCCGCTTCTTTTTCTGCATCGGCGCGGCTCTCTTCAATCACTGCGCCCAGCTTTAGTAGCACGATAGAGCCACCGACCCAACGCGATCAGCACCTGGAAATGATCCAGAACAAGGGGCGACTCGCCTGGCAAACAGCCCTAAACTACGGTCAACGAGTCTTGGTTGAGACCATGATGGGGTGTTACAAAACACTGATTGAACCTCGTCTTCGGGCTCGCGGATTGGCTGCACAGAAGACGGAAGCATCGATAGGTGTTGCCGTTCTTAATCGGCTTTTGGCCGCAGCAAGCACTCATTCCGCCTGTAAGGAAGTGACAGAGTCATAACCCCTTGGGGGAAGTAACAACCTTCACACCTCTATGCACCAACGCCCCCTTTATCAACAAATTCGAGTCACGACCTACATTTTCTATCAGTTTTAGGCATCACAGCCAAGAACGTTAAGCACATGGGAAAAGACTCGCTCATCACGGATCAAAGCGTTATGCCCCAAATTTTCATCATGAATGACGATGTTGTTTGCTCCAGTCAATTTGGTACTAGATATTAGACCTCTTCGGAAACTATCATTTATCTAATTTCCATATTATAAATTGCAGCAATCAGATTAAATCTTAATCCAAAACGTTTTCGCCTGTTTCGATAACGGTCTGATACAATTTTAAATCTTTTAATCATACCAATGACATGTTCGTTTAATACACGCTGGCTTGATAACGCACGATTGTTGCGTTTATCTTCTTTTGTTAAGGGATTTTTCTTTGTCTTTTTCTTAGGCAACGCCGAGTTTGAATGAATCTTGCCAAGCCCTTGGTAACCTGTATCGGTAACTGTTTTGATGTCAGGATGTATTCGCACACCAGACTCCTTAAACAACCTAAAATCATGGCGCCTCCCATTCGTAAAGCTTGTACAGATGACTGCTTTACTTTTTTTATCAACGAGCACTTGTGTTTTTAAGGTGTGTCGTTTCTTTTTTCCTGAGTAAAACGGCTTTTGTTTTTTTGGGGACGTTCAATCGGCGTTTCTGTGGCATCAATAAGAACCAGCTCATACTCCCTATCCCTTTTTAATACAGCTTTGCGTCCAGGTAGGGCAAAATCAGGATGCTTTATTAGCGTATTCTCTATCCATTTAATCGTTTCATAGCATGTGCTCTCACTCACGCCATAGCTTTGGCTGACATGAAAATAAGTGCGATATTCTCGTATATACTCCAGTGCCATTAATAAGCGCTCTTCTAAACCCCGCTTGGGTTTCCGACCTCCTTTCCCTTGCTTACTCTTATCTGCTTCATTCAATATCTTTATCATCTTTTCAAATGTACTGCGTTTAACACCCGTTAAGCGACGAAATTTTTCCTCTTCCAGTACTTTTATTACTTCATATTTCATGGCGGCTCCTTGTTCAGGAGTGTTTTACCAAAATTCCTCATGAATGCTAGTTTCCGAAGAGGTCTATTGAAACAACTTTGTCTGAAGAATTACTAGAACTACTCCCTAACATATCAAAAAATGATCGATCATCTCCGGTTGAGCTAATTGTTGTGTATTTTGTTGGCTCGGGGGTTTCTGTTCCTTCGTTGAGCTTTCTTATTACATAGGAACTCGATTGCATATCGGCGCCTCCTTGGTCGGAAGTGAATAAGTTATTAATCGTTAAACCGATCCCTCTTATGCGATCTAAACCGTGGTTGGGGCCAGCTATAGATATCCAATTACGTACCTTTGTTGAACCTCCCCCAAATTTGATAAACCACCTTGTTGGCAAGCTACCAAACGAATGAGCTACAATATCGACTTTGCTCGCTCCCGTTTCGTTCAACACACTATTGATATAATTATCGAAAAGCGGGCTAAGCTGTTCATTGGTAGATTTATGAGTATCATTACGATAATCCCAGGCAAATAAATGAGAATTTTGGTACCCAGCTTGATAGAGCTCCAGACACCAGGGTCTGCACCACCCCATGTACGAAAACAACAGGAATTGAATTACAATTATAAGTCATCTTAGACCTCCGCAAGAAAATAAATTAAAATAAAGTCAGTGTATAAATAAAGATTAGATTTTTTCATCTGACAAACCTATCAGATGTGGGCTGCATAACATCAGATAATAAGGGTATTGGGTGAGCTTCTTGATGGTAATATGCATGCCGCAGGCAATCGAAATGAATCTCCGTTGTTGCGTAAAGCATTACTGTCAACGCTACTTTTTTTTATCTTAGCACTGACATTACCGATATTATCAGGCATTGCACAGGGTGTAGTGGTCAAGTAAAATTGGCTAGTATCTTGTGTTTCTCCCAGTACAGCCGCTCGGATTCATTTGGTGTTAATCCGCCGTTGTATTGATGAGGGCGAGTTTGACTGTAGTAGCCGATGATATAATCAATAAGATCTCGTTTTGCTTCTTGCCCAGTTGGATAGCCTGCTTTGGGTACCCATTCGGTTTTGAGGCTTCTGAATAGGCGCTCCATAGGAGCGTTGTCCCAACAATTCCCTTTGCGGCTTAGACTTTGGGTCATACGGTAGGGTCGAACAATGGCGCGGTGATCAAATCACGATATTATCTTGATTGCTCCCGTTTCCATCGCCCGCCTCGTCAAACGCAGCAGGCGGTTTTCCCGCACTACGCACTACGCTTACCTGACAACTTCATACCAAAGCTTATGTGACCTATCTAGCTGGCGACACTTTCGGTACTTGGTAATATCTAATCTTATAGTCTGAATATAAACCTAATTTTTGATAAAACCCTTCCCTACTCCATCTCCCCCAGCCGAAGCCTTGCCGTCGACGCGACTTCATTAAATGACGCCTCGCTTTCTTTTCTACCCAATCTTTAACGTAGTTAAAACATCGACTTGAATTACCGATCCTATAATAATTCACCCAGCCTCTGAGTATCGGATTGATGAGATAAATGACCCGATCAATCGGTTGCGGTCGTTGCCATCGGGGTGCCAGTGTCGATATTGATTCCTGAAACGTTCGTTGTGGACATCTGCTGTTGGTGCAACAAAATCGCTGAAGACGAAAGCATAGTATCAGGGTCTTTCCTCCACAGGTTAAATACTGAAGTCGTCGGTGAGTAAAGCCCTAACGACAGCGGCTTTTCATATTGCATTGGGGACAATACGCAGAATGTTTGCGATGTTGAAGCAACAGTTCAAACCGCCGAGCACTGAAAGAATAATCGGCGATCCCCCACTTTCGAGGGAGAGCGAGTAATTTTTTGAGTATGATCATTTTCAATAGATAAAAAGTCAGAAAATGATTTATATCTCAGTTAGCTACGGCGTTCAGCACCAACATTATTTGCGGAAGAGCCCAATCTAAAGTAGCGTTGACAAAAACAGTTTCAGGCGACAACTACATTGACAAACACCGATCCGGAAGTCAGAAATGCTGGCCGCGAAAAAAAGTAAAAAATACTGATGCGATCCGCAAAAAGTTTGTTAATGTGATAAATAAACGCGATTACGTAGGTGGATGATCCCGGGCACCCCCGCGATCATCTCCCCCCGCAGCGTATGACCTGTACTGAAATTCCCTTCGTCACAGAAAAAACGCGTCATCCCGGTCGACGCTCAAAAAATCGCTTGAGGTGCCCCACCGCACGCCCGCGGGCGGTTCGCGTCATATCCATCCAACGGTATTATGGCACCGCGCTCCGCCTTCAGCGAGGGATACCGATAGAGAGGAAATGTAATCATGATGGCACCTTATCCGCTAAAAATAAGCGTTTTTAAATGCCAAAGGGGGATCGATGAACCTGACCTTTAGTTGGCGAACCCTGGTGGGAACGCTGTTACTTATTACCCTGATCACCCTCGCGATGACGATCCAATCTCAGTACCAGGAAAACCGGCAACTGAAACGATCTAATCAAGCACTGCGCATTGAAAGGGACGCCGCGTGGGCGCAGGTGACTCACTATGAAAAGATTGTTGAGGTTTTTAATAAAATAGTCGGAGCGACACAGGATGCACACCAAAAGGCCGTTCGGGATTCTTCCCCTCGCATTATCACGATACGGAAGATTATTACGTCGGCGCATTGTGCACATTTGCCTGTGCCTGCTGCCGCTGTTAACCGGTTGCGTGCCCACGCAGACCAAATACCTGCCCGCCCCGCGCGTGCTCATCCCCGCCACGTTGCTGGGTGACTGTCAGGTGCCGGTCATCCCTGAGCACATGACGTGGGGCGATAGTGTGCTACTGAATGAGCAACTGCTGCTGGCTCTGGAGCAGTGCAATCAAGATAAGGCGGCGTTAAGGCAGATTGAGACAATGAACAATCCCCGACACACTGCTAAATGAGGTAAAAACAGGGCGATTGACGGAATAGAGATATACCGTGCACCGATGGCTAATGCTTAAAGCGAGTTTATTTAAAAACCCGTGATTCTTCCGCCGGATATTACCAGTATTAAGTATTCCAACGTGAACGACTCGACCCAACAACAAGTACATTGACTCGCTTGGGCAGGTACACGCAGCCCTTATCAGCTAAACCTTTTACAAAGTCATTACCGATTTCTTTCCGCAGGATATTGATTGCCCCATTCACATCCGCGTTTAGCAAGCGTCCGTTTGATGTCACGTATAATCCGCATTACGTTTACCTGAAAATACCTTTTCCCCAACATCGTCGTAATTTGGTATAGAGTCACAATCCAAAGCGCTCGCTTTGCTGGTGTAACTTTCCTCTCTTACAATCACAGTGAGCCCGGTTTCATCGGCTTTATAGTGAATCATCTCGATAAGCCTGGCATGAGGAATGCTGACAAATTTTTGGTTATTCAGCTTGCCGATGTTAATGGATTTTTTCCATTCGGCGTTGTGACCAATAACAAGGGTTCCTGCGTCGGCCATCAAAGCGTAATTGATAATGAAACGACTCACCTTGTAGGAGATAATCATTTATCCAGCATAATCGTTTAACTGATTTAATCATCTTCCCGTTAACCAGAACAGGTTGAACAGCTGGCTGGTTTGAAATAAGGGTGGCAAGATTATTGATGCCTAAAGCATTGCTCTTATTCAGCAAGACGTTAGGCATTGACTTGAACTTATAAACCAACTCAACGAAGAAGGCATTGCCTGTTGGCACGAATCTAACATCCTGAACAATTGTGTCGTCACCCGCTTTACTGTTTACAATTTGATTGCCACAACAGGTAACAATTATAGGTTTCATTCTTAACAATGAGGCGAATAGCCGTAGAGAGACTGCATTGGCTATTAGGTAATCAGCTAGGTCTTTTGGTTTGCCATGAAATGCACAATATCATAAAGTATTATATGAACGCATCCCGTTTGCCAAGGCTTCCGGTTGTTTTGACTAAAAAAGGTTCGGTTGCAGCTTTATATTCGGCCTTATTGCAATTGCAGCAAATAGCACTGCTGCGGGCCCCGATGAAATCCGCTGACTCACACCTCATTTCCTCAACGAGCTTTAAGCTCAGGACCTTATTCAGATACCGTCTTGCTTATGTCTTGGCAAGGGCTATTTTTGCATCAAAAGGAATACATGATTTCAGCACGCCATACGCTAGTTGGAGTAATTTACGCATTGCTGCACAGACACCAACTTTGCCCCCTTTATTCCGTTTTACCAATCTTTCCCATTGAGACTTTATTATTGGGTTGTGAGTGATTGAGGTAAGGGCTGGCATGTACAGCGCTTTTCTGAGTTCTGTACACCCGACTTTTGAAAGGCGGCTTCGCCCTTTAAATACGCCAGATTCGCACAGTTTCGGATTAAGGCCTGCGTAGGCGACGATTTGCTTGCTGCTCGTGAATTGTGATACATCACCGATAAACGCCAATAAAGTGGCACTCAATATTTCGCCTATACCGGGAATACTTTTCAATAACTGCTTGTTCTTTTTTAGCTCAGGAGTCTCATCGATATGCTTTTTAATCTTCTGTTTTATCTCGATTATTTGTTTTTCTAATGCGCTAATACTGTCTGTCAGAGAAGGGTGAACTATTTCATCAGCCACCATTTTTCGGTTAGATTCCATCCGTTTCATTTCTTCTAAATGATTAAGACGACGCATCAAAGCCATAAGCTGGCGTTCACTCAACGGAGCAGAGAACCAGAGTTTTGGCGTATGAAGCGCACAATAACGTGCAATCATCTTTGCATCCCCTTTATCCGTCTTATTACGGTTCAGCTCGCTCTGAGAAAACGCATGAATACGGGCCGGATTTTCCACACTGACGTCAATACGATTATCAACCAAAAAAGTGGCTAACGGCACACTGTAATTACTGGTTGCTTCCAGACAAATGTGGCACTCACCGTAAGGAGCTCGTCGATAAAGTGGATCTGAATCACATGTTTTGCGATATCTACGCCAACCGGTGTATATTTCATTTTGCGGGTCCTCCAGTTTTTGGGAGCACTAGGCATCCCGTATGGGCACAATGATGCCGAAAATCTGTGAGGATCCACACCTCACTTTTCAGTCTCGAGCCCTTGATTAAGTGGTTGGGATGCGTTCATTACATTTACTCATTTTAGTGTTGAGAATCAACGTGGTTATTAGATCTCATTATTACTGTGTCTATAAGATGAACTACCACTTAGTGTTAGTTACAAAATACCGAAATAAGTGCTTCACGGGTGAGTTACTGGAGGAAATGTTCAGGGAACAGTGCAAAAAGTGATATGTCAGTGTTTTAGAGTTTGGTGGCAAAGCTGACCACGTTCACCTTATGTTGGAGATGCACCCAAATATCGAACCAGCAAGGCTCATTAATAGCCTGAAGACGGTGAGCAGCCGACTTTATTCGTAAGGAGTTTTCAAAGCACCTTGCAGTGTACTACTGGAAACCTGTTTTATGGGCGAGGACTCACTGCTTGATAACCGCAGGGGGTGCTCCACTTAGCATTCTGAAAGACTACATACAGAATCAAGATAAACCAAAGTGATTAGCGGGCGCTATCCATCTCACACTAAACTAACTCGCTAGCTATGGACGGAGAATTTCGCGCAAACTGTTAAATAAGTTTTTATTTTGTCCAACTTTTTGGGGTCAGTACATTCTTAGAAAGATTGAATCACTGGATTACTCAACCAATTTGATTGGGAGCAATTTTACGCTCAGTGATTATGGTAGTCTCGGATTACACATGTACTAAAATGACTTCACCTTTCTGGTTATGGGATTCACTGGCAATAGGGAAACCCTGAAGAACCTCCCATAAAAGTTTATATTTGGCGCTAGTAGCACTAATTTTTAAAGTCATTGGATAGAAAAGGAGGTCAATGCGCTCTTTTTTACGGTATACAGATACTAGCTACACTTTTTTCAGTATCAAGGGTCAATTAGGGGCGACAAAACAAAATTTTTCTAGCGAGAAAGAGATGGGTCAAAGCAAATAAGCTAAATAATTGCGCCGTATTTTTAGCTAAACCTTTGTAACGCACTTTTCTAAAGTTCAACTGGCATTTTAATACACGGAAGGGGTGTTCTACTTTAGCCCGGATTTTCGCGTTGAGACTTTGCTGATGCCGATGTTTTTCCCATACCTGCTGCTCCTGCCCGGGCAAGGCCAATACCCTCCGTCGGGGGATGTGCCAGGTGACCACGCGATGTTGATGTTCGCGGCGTCGCGTCACGCCTATTATAACCGACATTACCATGAACAATCTCTTCTTGGCCGTGAAGAAGGTGATGAACTTGCGTCACATCGGCTACATTCGCCGAAGTTCCCACCAGGGAATGCACCAGCCCCGTCTGTGCATCCACGCCGATATGCGCTTTCATGCCAAAGTAGCACTGATTGCCTTTACGGGTGGCTTTCATGTCTGGGTCACGAGTATTTTGCCGGTTTTTAGTTGAACTGGGTGCATGAATAATCGTAGCATCGACAATGCTACCCCGTTTGATAAGTAGCTGAAGCGAAGCTAAATGCGTATTAACTTCTTCAAACAGCGCTTCGCTTAAATGATGTTTTTCCAGCAAATTGACGTAATAAGGGGATGTCGGTCGTATAACACTTCTTCCATCGATAAATCAGCATAATTAAACCCATTTTGTAAAAAATAAATCCGCAACATCATCTCTAAAGGTTTCGCTGGTCTACCGCCTTTAGGGTTTGCCTTGGGATAATGGCGACTGAGTTTGGCCAGAATTTTTTCCCAGGGAACTATCGTATTCATTTGCGCTAAAAAGTCGGCTCTTCTCGTCGATTTCGTTTTCATTTCACTATTAACCTAAAAAAATTATTGGTAATAGAATAGACTACTTTTATCGGTTCTTCAGGGTTTCCCTAAGACTTTAGTATTCAAAGTTACATTTCGCGTTTTAATTGCATGGAAGCTGCAAGGAAAGGAGGAGTTGGCATCGATTCGTAGGTCACACTGTTTTCTGGTCTGGATGGTTTAGCTTTCTGTACAGTAAGCTTTTGTGGTGTGCAAGCTTTAATGGGAAAAGGTCTACCCGGCCATACTTTACAAACTGGCGTTTCTTTTTGAGCAGCTAAGACAGGTATGGACGATAGTAGAATAGGCAATATCTTTAAATAAGTCTTTATTTTGTTCATGTAATACCCCCACAATCGATCTTGATGTGACCATACCCCAGCGGTTTATTAATCATAGTTACAATAGAATTGCTTGCCAATATTATTTAACACTGATTGCCCATAAAAAAGCCCTCGCTCAATCCCTAACGCAGACGCCAGTTCGGCGGCGGATGGGTTACAGCTAGCTCCTCTTTACTTTTTCAGAGATGTAGCCTTACCCAATTTGTCGTTATCAGGAGGACACGCTTCTCACGATTTGTTATCCCGCGTATACCCAGTGTGAGGTTCTTCCGCAAATAATGTTGGTGCTAAAGACAGTTCAACGCGCCGGTCACTGAAGAAATAACAGGCGATCCCCTATCCTTGGGGTAGAACGAGTAATTTTTTAGCATGATCATTTTCACGGATAAAAAGTCAGAAAATGATTTATATAGCTCTGTTAATAAAGTTTATTTATTGAATTATAATGCTTTTAATGAAAATGTCACGGTGCTTTAAAACGGTTATGAGAAAAAAATAGTGTTGTCTGTTATCGCCAGAATCACTGATAAAGCTCAAATTGTTTCGCTAGCAAAAAATGGTTACCCTGTTTTTTAAATAAGCTCCTTTTACTCATAATCTTTTAAAATTATATTAATTTCAATAAATTGATTAATATTACTTTGTTAACAGTGCATTATCTGTTAGGTTTCTTGACGCAATTGGCCATTAGTTAACGGTTGTTGTTGACATGGGTTGTATTCACTCTCTGCCGATACGCTCTGCATCCGTGTTTAATGGCCGTCACTAAGTCACCCTCGATCGATAACTGTCCCAGGTAAACGCCAGTGTGCAGCCCCCGCCCTCGTTCATCCGATCCATCACACGTTCCCCCATAAACTGCGCTAAGGCCTCTTTTGGCAGATTACTGAGCAAAATGGTCGGTTTCATCCCTTCGTACCGATTGTTGATGATGTCAAACAAGATAATTTTCTCTGTGTCAGAGCCAAATTGAACGCCTATTTCATCAATGATTAACAACTCTGGTGAGATGTGCATCCGCAGCACCTCGGCCTCTGTCATCTGCGTCGGCTTAGTCCAGGTTGATTTATATAATCGCACCAAGTGCAGGGCTGAGGTGAACAGTGCCGATGCCTGGTAGGTAGTGATAACATGCTGAGCAATGGCCAGCGCTAAGTGGTTTTTGCCTGTGCCGGGTTTGCCACACATCACTATCCCCCCGCCTTGTTTGAGTCGTTCAGGCCACTGATTGGCGTAGGCTTGACACACTTTCAGGCAGTGCGCAGCCTCTTTATTGATGGGCTCAAAATTATTCAACGTCGCTGATTGAAAACGTGGGGGCAAATTCAAACCCTGCATCAAGCGGATAATCTGTTGCTCAGAGAGACGTTTATCGTTTTCCTGTTGAGCTTGCCGAAGCGCCGCAATTTTATCTCGAATACAGTCTGGGCAGGCTGAATGGCTGGCGACACAGCTAATCACATTGAATTCTCGAATACGCTGTTCATAAGACCCATGTTTTTTACAGTAGGCATTTTGGGTAAACACGGCGGTGTTGGGAATAGCCATCGGTGGCTGCGCAAGGGCAAGGAGATGCTTTTCCAGACACGTGATTTCTTCCTGATAATCAAGCATGGTTATCACTCCATCCAGACCGGTATATCCGAAACGCCATAGTGTTTTTCATTAAAATTTTCAGTCATCCGGTGGGAGGCAGACTGTGGTTTAATACCAAACTTCACCGCATTTCTGAGCCAGGTATTTAAGGCGGCATCCCAATTTTTGAACTTTGACCCTTTGGAAGCGTGATAATCCACAAACACAGCAAATTCACTGAGCAGGTTGACGCCCAGTTCATTGGCCAATGCGGTGTGTTTTTCAGAAGGGGTAAATCCTGAGGGTTGTTGCGTGGCTTTGTTAATTTTTTGGGCAACGCTTTTTGGTATTATAGGCACAATCTTTATATTGTCTTTTTTGTCTTTTGTAATAGTGTCTTTTGTGGTTAACAGATTCTGTAAAGGACGATTTACCGTTTCCGTAAAGGTTTTCTTTACAGATACCGTCAATGTTTTACTGATTGTGTTAACCTTGGTTTTCCAGCTTAAAATCGCCTTGTTTATGCCTACCGATCTGCCTGCTGAAATCAATATGCCTAATTTAATCAGCTCGTTTTTAACGGTGCTGCATCGAGTTTCTGGCAGTCCCGTCAGGGCTGAAAGTTGAGCATTACTAACCCAATCCCGTTTTTTATTGAACCCGTATGTTTTACGTATCACCGCCAGCGCGATCAATAGCTGATTCTGTGTTAATCCCGCCCGTAAAATTGCCTCAAGCAATTCATTAGCCAAACGGGTATAACCGTTATCGGTATCAACCACATGACGTTCTTCACCCTTTGTATGCGGACCAAAATTTACATAAGCGATATTACTCATAGTGATCTCCATAAAGTTTCTGGAATGTTTGTAATGCTTGCGTAAAGCCAGTCTGTGTTATTGGTAGAGAGCCATTAAAATTCACAATTGCCTTCATGATTATACAGACAGCTATGAAATTTACTTTTTGACATGGCACTGTTAACAAAGTAATTTAAAGACCTTAAGACAAGCGATGGCGAAAAAAGAAAAGAAGGTGATATCAAGCTTATCAAAGCGCAAAGCGAGTCTTTTATGTTCTTTTATTTTGCCGAAGAAACGTTCAATGGCATTACGTGTTTTATATTTTTCTTTATCTTTTGGCTGGATACTGGATACCGGAATAAATCGCGCCTTGGCGGCGAGGGATCAGCGGGTATTTTCCGCTATCACGAATAAACTTTTTGACATCATAAAAATCGTAACCTTTATCCGCGATGACATCGCTTATCTGTCTCCAGTCTCCTTTTGCCCACAAGGTAGAAAAGACTTTTATATCAGTACGTTGTCTCTAAGAATAAACAGACACTCCTGAGACAATCGCCTGAAAGACCAACATGAATTTTAGTGCTCATTCCTTTACGACCGCGCCCTATCGACTGAACTCCTTTTTTTTAAACTCCCTGAGCCAGGGCGGTGTAGGCTCACTGTGGTACTGTCTATCCAGACGCAGTCAAGGCTGATTTTCTTTTTTTTCTGCAAGAGGTAAAGCAAATGCCAGAATAACCCATTCTCACTCCAGCGTTTAAAACGCGTGTAAATCGTATGCCAGTGGCCATAAAAAGTAGGCACGTCACGCCAAGGGATACCGGTTCTCAATACGTATAACACTGCCGAGAAAAAGTGATAATGGCTGATACCCGTGGGTCTGCCTGTACGCTTATAATATTTAAGAATATGAGGCTCGATTTCTTTTATAAAATCGGACGCTTTGATTGGATAATGTCTGTTTTTCATCCTTAATAACCCCACAAAAAGCGGATATTATCTCAACACTCACTTTGTTAACAGTGCTATATCCAAGCACATCAAAACAACACTATGACCGCTTTCGATAGACCCACCTATGATCAATTAAATTTTTCATTTATAATCAGTATGTTATACAATAATAATATAACATACGGGTTATAAAATGCTTCATCGTAGTAGTGGATGATAGGTAATGATGGTATCCATTAAACAGTCTTTCCTTTGTAGATTAAATTCATTAAACTTTACTATTCAGAGAAAGGAGCGATCTAGGTTGTTAAAATGTAAGTGAAGGTGGGTTCCGTGAGCTTAGACGACTTGACTTTTCTTCCCCATACATCAACCAATGAGGGTTGCACTGGAGTGCTTTGGCAAGTTCCAATAGATAACGCGGCCGTTTGGTGATTCCAGCCTCAATTTGCTGAATGGATTGCTGTTTAACACCCGTTTTTTTGGCAAGTTCGACCTGAGTTATTTTCAGTGCTGAACGTCGTTGTCTAATCCGTTCAGATAGGTTTTTCATAGTCTCTCCAAAACAAATTTATTTGCATTTAATAACAATTTAATTTGTTTGTCAAATACAGTTTTTCTTGTGAATATGTGAATATATTAAGGAGAGTTATTTTTTAGGGATGACTTCATGAGTATTGCGGATAGAGTTCGAAGCAGACGAACAGAATTGGGCCTTACTCAAAAAGATTTAGCCAAACGAGTCGATACTTCTCAACAAGCTATTGAACAATTGGAAAATGGTAAAACAAAAAGACCACGCTATCTTCCTGAGCTTGCTAACGCCCTGAATTGTCAACTTTATTGGTTATTAAACGGGGGCGAGCATAAAGACAAACCTAACAACGTTGCCTATATCACCCCTCATAAGCGAACAAAAGTTTATCCATTGATCAGATGGGCACAAGCTCGTAATTGGAGTGAATCTATTGAACCTTATTATAATCTTTCTGAAATTGAAGAATGGCCAGAATCAGCGGCTCATGTCATGGGAGAAGCTTTTTGGCTACGTGTCAAAGGAGATTCTATGACATCACTTATCGGTGTGAGTGTGTCAGAAAATACACTTATTCTTGTCGATACAGGCCGTGAGGTTAAAGATGGAAATTTAGTTATTGCAAAGTTAACTGATGCCAATGAAGCAACGTTCAAGAAATACATCATTGACGCAGGAAAAAATTACCTAAAACCATTAAACCCAAGCTATCCACTCATCCCCATCAATGGTAATTGTCAGATCATCGGCGTAGTAATCGAGGCAAAAATGCGACTTATTTAACAGTTTGCGCGAAATTCTCCGTCCATAGCTAGCTGATTACCTAATAGCCAATGCAGTCTCTCTACGGCTATTCGCCTCATTGTTAAGAATGAAACCTATAATTGTTACCTGTTGTGGCAATCAAATTGTAAACAGTAAAGCGGGTGACGACACAATTGTTCAGGATGTTAGATTCGTGCCAACAGGCAATGCCTTCTTCGTTGAGTTGGTTTATAAGTTCAAGTCAATGCCTAACGTCTTGCTGAATAAGAGCAATGCTTTAGGCATCAATAATCTTGCCACCCTTATTTCAAACCAGCCAGCTGTTCAACCTGTTCTGGTTAACGGGAAGATGATTAAATCAGTTAAACGATTATGCTGGATAAATGATTATCTCCTACAAGGTGAGTCGTTTCATTATCAATTACGCTTTGATGGCCGACGCAGGAACCCTTGTTATTGGTCACAACGCCGAATGGAAAAAATCCATTAACATCGGCAAGCTGAATAACCAAAAATTTGTCAGCATTCCTCATGCCAGGCTTATCGAGATGATTCACTATAAAGCCGATGAAACCGGGCTCACTGTGATTATAAGAGAGGAAAGTTACAACGAGCAAAGATAGCCACAGCTCAGATTAGGTTATGAGCCCGTCACGCTAAAGAAAAAATTCTAGGCTGTAGCAGTTTAATTTGATCCTGCGTTGTAGTCGCTTGCCGTACTATTTGTACTGTCTTCGCTCCCACGCCTTGAATCAAATTAAACTGCTACAGCCATATGGTCAATAAACTTCTGGCTTGGTTTAATTAAAATTTCAATGTCATAGCCTAACCGATTTAGGCATTGCATCAGACTTTTCTGACATGTTAGAGAGTTTGCTATTTCCTGCTTCAATCTATATAGTGTCGTCATGAAATTTTGAGCCATAGAGCAAGGCATCGTATTTGTACAGCAGCGAGAAAAGAGGAGGTATTTTTTGCATAACGAGTAGCAATACCTCGCCAGCGCTTTAGGTGCAGAAAAGCATTTTCCACGAGATGTCGATGCTTGTAGAGCGCTTTATCGTACTCACGTTGAATTTTACGATTCTTTTTAGGTGGTATTACGATTTGCATGCCGGCTTCTTCTGCTTTTTTAATGATGTTATCACTGTCATAGCCCTTGTCAGCCAACAGATATTCTGCTGCAATACCTTTGGTTAAATTCGTTGCTTGCTGACAATCTGCTGTGGTACCTGATGTAATAAAAATTCTGACCGGCATACCATGCGCATCCACGGCCAGATGTATCTTACTGTTGAGCCCCCTTTTGTGCGCTCCATATCCTGATTACCGCCTTTTGCGCCTGCTGCATGAGGGTGAACTTTGCTATGAGTGGCATCAATCATCAGCCATTCAAAATCTGGCTCCACAATCAGCGCTTCGAGCAGAGACTCCCATAGCCCCTTGTCACGCCAGCGGCAAAACCGGCGATGAGTATTTTTCCAACCGCCATAATCAGGCGGTAAATCACGCCAGGGAGCGCCGGTTCTCAATATCCAGAAAACAGCATTAATAAACTGCCTGTTATCTCTGGCTATGCCACCCCAAGTGCCTTTTCTCCCCGGGATATGAGCTTCCAATAGGCTCCAAACATGATCGGATATATCGTGGCGGCGATGGGCTAAATTCATTCCCGAATCATCTTTCATTATTGAATCATCTCAACAGTTGTCGTTATTTGTTACATGATAATATATTTTTTATTACGTGACGTACACTACTTAGGATCTAGCCCTAATTTTTCAATAGAGCAAATAATCTGTTTTAATATCCTCCTTCAGCTTATATCAGTTTTTTGTGTCTGAAGATTTCCACTGAGTTCACCTTCCCACAAAATTTTTTTCAATTGAATTTTCTTTCAAATACAAAAAATAAGTTTTTAATTTTACTTTAAACAAAATTAATTGTTTACTAATGTACAATATTGTTTGTATATTATTTCTGCGACTTATTTAAGATTACAACTAACGCCACCAGGCAAGACAGCCCAAGAAGTAGCAGCCTGACCCGGCGCCCCTGTGAAAACGGGGACAAGTCGTGAATTAGATTTAGGCAGGAGCCACTAAGCAGCACGCATTGGGTGAGCGATGTAATCACCCCCAGCCTCGATGAGAGACCGACTGGCAAAGAGTTCTTTAGGAAGGAAGTCATCTTTTACTTTATCGTCGTTGCATTAGCAACGACTTTAACAATGTTTGTTAATGTCCATGCAAAAATCACCGGGATACCCATTCAAACCAGCCCGAAGCCTGGCGACCATGAAAGTAATTGAGAAAATTAAATAATTTGAGGAAAAAGTGAAATGCAAGTAGAACAGAAAAATAGAGTCGAAAAAAAGAGTATTCTGGCATCGGGTTAAAACAGAGCCAGTGCGACTGCTCTAGATATTACAAGTATGTTAGGAGATGACTATCAAATACCGTATGCGGCGGCATGTATCCAGTCTTGCATCGCTTCTGTCAAGGCAAGTCGCCTCGGACAGGGATAAGTGATTGGCAATGGAAAATGTTCTCTCCTTAATTTTTTCATTAAATATATAGAGTTATTGCCTAATAGTAAAATAAGCGGCCTGTTATAGTAATAAATTGAATTTCAAGCCATTCTGACACGAGTTTCGCACGATAAATAACGGAGAAAAAATATGGCCTAACAATCCAATATTAATTAATTTTAGATAGCGCTAACAGAGATGGTCGTGAGCCACCCCTGTCAGCTAACCACCACAACCTTACAGGAGGCTGCTATGGCTATAGTCGATATTACTCAATTTTCTGAATTTCGGGAAGTCTTTCCTGAATTAACCCCTGTCCAATTTGAAACCGCGATGCTTTTTGCGTTACGGGGATGTGTTCTACAAAGAAAGAATGAGAGGAAGATAACCGGCCGTTAAAATAGATAACACAAAATGGTATACCAGAAGACCCAAGGTCACCCTTCAAGCTTTGGGTCTTCTCAAAACACACTCCGCGCCTTATCACAAAAATAAAAAATAAGATACCTTGTATATTTCAGGTAACGCCCTTCTTTTTTTTGATTAATAATTCACGCT
The DNA here is from genome assembly GCF_000143625.1 of Candidatus Regiella insecticola LSR1. GTDB lineage: Bacteria > Pseudomonadota > Gammaproteobacteria > Enterobacterales > Enterobacteriaceae > Regiella > Regiella insecticola. The sequence continues at coordinate 205,073 of NZ_GL379591.1, forward strand.
CACTAAGTAATTCACCCTCTTTATTTGAGGAAATCATTGTGATAAATAAATCTATTGTTGTTGATATAATGTTATGGGCAACCGAACTTTATTTAATCTTGATAGCGTTGATTACCCACAAAAGTCGTTCCTAAAAAATGAAAACGGATAATAACGCACAGTATACGGCGGATGAGATATCAAAACAGCTGATATTGCTGTGCGAAAGTAGCACGGATCCCTGGGGCATTAAGGATAATGAATCACGCTACTTGTATGCGAATAAAGCCTGGTTTGAACTGTTGAATCTTCCCGCTAATTTTAGGCTCAAGGGTCGATTGGACAGCGATATTCCGCATCCTAGCGCAAAGTTTGCCTGTTATTTTCAGGAGCATGACCGCCAAGTCCGTGAAACGCAACAAAGTCTCTCTTCACTGAATATTTATCCCTATGGGCGTAAGCAAATAGTTCAACCTTATATTTGTGAAAAATTCCCGCTTTATAATGAAGAGGGGAAATGTATAGGGATTATTTTTCACAGCAGAAAATGCGCCTTCTTTTCTGCGCTGCAATGTATTAATGGAGAACTACCTAATTTACCGGTTTTTCATTCAACAAAGAAATTGTTTTCTAAAAAAGAACTTGAGGTGATATTTTTTGCTTTATATTCTCTGAGTGCTAAAGATATAGCCAAAAAACTACATCTTTCTCACCGAACCATAGAAAACACATTACAAAAAATATATCGAAAAGCAGGAATAAATTGTCTAAATCAATTAATAACATTTTGCAAAACAAAAGGATTAGATAACTACATCCCACCTCAACGTCTCCCTATAGGCAGTCAACTGATTGACGTGGGTGTTAAATTTCTATCCTAAAGGTGGGTACGGGATATTCTCGATAAAGAAGTGGGTAACCCCAATTCCAACCTGAAGCCGAACTACTCAGCAACAACGGTGTGAGCAATCTCTCGAGGATGAGTAACAGCTTCAAAAATACCTTAATCGCCTATACACATTTGATTTTACCGACCAAGAAAAGCGGCCAATCAAAAAAAACCGTTGGGACGACAGATTACCCATGAAAAAACCGCTGTATCACATCATAACTCAATGGAGAAATGAGCTGAGAATAGCTCAATGAGCAGTGGTGACACAACCTCAGCCTGTGTGGATATCAATAAATGTTAATTAGCACTACAAACCACCCCTATCAGCTAACTACCATAACCTTCACGGGAGGCTGCCATGGCTGCTTTCGATATGACTCAATTTTCTGAATTCCGGGAAATCTTTCCTGAACTCACCCCCGCCCAGTTTGAAACCGCGATGCTTTTTGCTTTGGGAATATCCCAGAAAGACATTGCAGCGTTGCGGTCAGTGTCATACTCGGCAGTAAAAAAGACGCTTTTTCAGGCAAAGAATAAATTTGAGCCGCATTCGCTCTATCGTCTTTCTACTGTGTTCCATGTACGTTTTGTACTTTTCGTATTACAGGGGTAAGACCGCGCCAATAGGAACGACAGCACCTTTATCACGAAATACACATCACTCACTTTGGGAGACATTGTGATGAATGAATCCATTGTTGTTGATATAATATTATGGGTAGTTGACTTATTGTTTTATTTAGTTATGGTGATATGGGTTATCCACGATAATCGCCCCTGAAGCACCTCAAGTCAAAGGGACGTTCAACAGAGTCAGTTTCTGTATCAGCGCTAATGATTAAAAGGGCTCTTCCGTAAATAATGACTGAACACTGTAGCTAACTGAGATATAAATCATTTTCTGACTTTTTATCTATTGAAAATGATCATTCTCAAAAATTACTTGCTCTACCTCGAAGATCGCCCATTATTTTTCAGTGACCGGCGAGTTGAACTGTTTCTTTAATCCAACATTATTTGCGGAAGAGCCCTTTTAATCATTAGCACTGACAACATCCCAACCATGGAAACGAAACTATAGAGATAGCAGCAAAAGCTAGGTGCAACACAGAACTTAGATTTACGTCGCTCTGTCACCACATAACACGTGAAAGGGTGTGGGGAAGTCTAAAACACACCGCTAAGAATAGCACGGCGGGAGTATAGATGGTGTAAATGTAAAAGAAGCGAGGGAGACTTTTCAAGACTGGATAGGGTGCATGCTTCAAGCAGTACATCGTAAAGGCTACAAGGCTCCGCCTGTCAGGCGAGTTTGAGTCCCTAAACCGGGAAAACCTGAAAAGCGTCCGATAGGGGTTCCCTGTATTGCTGATCGCGCCTTGCAAAGGAGTGTTGTTGAAGTTCTATCAGCGATTTATGAGCAAGATTTCTTACCTTGTTCATACGGTGGTAGAGCAAGACTAAGCGCGCATCATGCCCTATCAAAACTTAATGAAATCATAGCAGGGAAGAAAGTAAGATGGGTTTTAGAAGCCGATCTGAAGAGCTTTTTTTGTAGTTTATACCACGGATGGATACTAAGATTCGTGAAACAGCTGCTAGGGTATCTATTCGGTATGAAAGAGAAATATCAGTTTACGCTATGAGATAACACAAAAGAACACCATAAAATTGAAAGGAGGTGAGTCATACGGGACTCGAGCCCACAACCAAAGGTTTATAACACAACTGCCTCTGCCAACTGAGCTAACAACCCACACAAGATTAAAAGGGGATTTTAAGGACGGCAAGAATCACACCAACAGCAACCACTAGCATACCACCGAGCTTGATGGTTGTTTGCATGCCGCTCTTTTCGATATCCTTACGCATTAGGGACATTTCAGTCATGAAATCTTTGCGTACATCGGCTATCTTGGCATCGGTCTTCTCGAAACGTGCCGTCATATGCCGTCATATCTTTACGAACATCGGCTATCTCAGCAGACAACTCTTTATGGACTGAGACTATTTTAGCGTCAGTTTTTTCAAAGTTATCATCAACTTTTTCGAATCGAGTTTCCATGTCTTTGTGAACACAGGCTATCTGAGCATCGGTCTTCTCGAAACGGGCTTCCATGTCTTTACGGATACCAACAATTTCAGCCGATAGGTTTCTGTGGCTATCGGTTATATGGATAGTCAAGTCCTTACGAAGGTCTTCAAGATCACGTTTAGTGGCCACATCAGCAACTTCGTGAGATTTACGCACGGCTAAAGAAAGCGCTTTCGCCTGCTCTGTACGAAAACCAGCATTTTCAAGCGTTTCGACAAATTCTTGTGTATCAAATGCGACCTGAGCAATTACGACGTTCTCCTCAATGCGTTTGGCTTAGTTTAACCGATAAGTCCGTTAACCTGCAAAGGTTCAATGATTAACCAGGCCTGCATCATTATTCACAACAAAACATCATTTCACTACGGAGAGTTAAAGTAAACCTGCCCGTTGTTGCTGGCGTTGAAGTCACCACTGACGAATTTAACCTTATATTTGAATACCATTCATAAAGAGAATGGTGAAGGAAACTATAAACGTCCTTTAATAAAAGCTTGTGACAACACAAACTCAATAATTATTGATGGCAGAATTTAGAGATTAACTTATTGAAAAATCATCAAAGCCCGAAATTATAGCTTAAGTGTTATAAATTGATTTAAAATAGAGGTTCAGAGAAGACATCAACCCTCTGACACTAACAGGAAGCTAAGGAAAACGTGCTGATTTAGTGCAAAGATTGACGATCACCCAATCCTAGGTCAAGCCCCCTATTCTCAATGTGCTGGGACTCCATTTATCGCTATCATTTGAGAAGGTTTTCTCATGCTAAATAATGTAGTCATTATCGATAATATCATTGTTCGCCAGGATGTTTTCGAGCGTTATTGCCTGAGTGATTTGCACAAAGCCGCGGATAAGCAAGACAGACACCAACCTGCTTTCTAACTCCACAATGAGCAAACCGTTTAATTAATAAGCGATTTGCAAAAATACAACTCGACCAGAATTGAACTCACCGATGTTATCCGTGGTGGCTCTGAACAGGAAACTTTTGCCTATAAAGAACTGATTTACGCCTATGCGATGTGGATCAGTGCTGCTTTCAACCTCAAGGTTATCCGCACGTTTGATAAGGCAGTCATCGGGAACGTTCAGCCTCTCATCGATCAGGTTTAGGTCGGACTGGATTTCATCAATTTTGCTAAACAAGCATTCCGTCTGACACCATCTGCTGTACTGGGGTCACTCAAGCAGCTTCAAACGGCATGTGGTTTACCTAATAGGCTTCCTGCGTATGCGATTGATGCACCAGATGGCAAAAACTCCAGCGAAGATACTGGCTTATTGAAATACTGGCGCTGAACCACCAGAGTCCGGTTACAAGCGTCTGCAGCTCCTTGACATCGTTGAAAGAGCGTCACGCCCCAGTACCAAAACCTCAGACGAGGAGAAATGCTATTGGTCGATGACGGAAAGGGGTTTGCGATTTGGCAAGAATCTGAACGATCCGGTCAACCTTCAGCAAACCATTCTGATCAACCCAAGGAATACATCCATGATAACTCTTTCATTACGGGCGGAATCGTCATGGCGGTTGCTCACGTGAAAGACGTACTGTTAGACAGCATCGTCTCCGGCCTTCGCACCCGTTAGCATAATTTTATCAATACATTACGTCAGAAAGGTGATCCAACATGCGTTATCACATCGAGAGCAACGTCCTACTCATCCGTATTCAAGGCAAGACCCTGCGCTTTACCAACACCGATGAAGGTTATCGCCAGATGATTCAAGTATTTTATCAAAGTAAAGCTGTATCAACATGATAGACCAGAATATCCGTGAAGCAAGAAAGATCATTCACGTTTTCTATGACAGAAAGGCGGAACTGCAGAGCATAACAGAGACGGTGTAATCAACGTTAACTGCATGCCTTAATAAGATCCCATCTCCAAGCAAACAGGCTACCTCACGGCAATTCGTCCTGCACATGCACACGGCGAGACTGAGGCTTTGCCATATTTGATCGGCTCACAATAAGCAGAGGTAATCCAGTGAAAAAACAATCACTCACACGGCATGAAGCCGCTTTAATTGTCGGCGTATCCCGCCCCACGTTATCGCAGTGGGTTAAATCGGGAAGAATTCAAGCAACACGTAAAGATCCAACCAAAAAGAAGTCTCCCTACCTGTTCACCCTGCAAACCTGTCTTGCTGCATTGAACAATCCGATCCACACTGTCGCCGTGAGCGACGGCAGGTTGCACGAGGAGAAATTATGTCAATCTTCCGCAGAGGAAAAATATGGTACGCGAGCTACTCGTTACCGGAAGGCAAGCGAATTAAAGAATCTCTTGGCACAGAGGACAAGCGGCAAGCTCAGGAATTGCACGATAAACGAAAAGCTGAATTGTGGAGAATAGACAAGCTGGATAATCTCCCTGAGGTGACTCTTGAAGAAGCTTGCTTACGCTGGTTAGAGGAAAAGGCCGACAAAAAATCGCTTGATGATGACAAAAGCCGGATGGGATTTTGGCTGTTGCATTTTGAAGGTGTAAAGCTTAAGGAGTTGACTGAAGCCAGGATCTACGCGGCAATAAGCAAAATGACGAACCGTCGCTATGCTGAAAACTGGCGACTACAATCTGAGGCAATGGTAAGAAAAGGTCAGAAGGCACCGGAATATCAGGAAAAAGCAGTCACCCTCTCGACTAAAGCTAAACATCTTGCATTAATGAAGTCACTGCTGCGTACTGCCGAACGAGACTGGAAGTGGCTTGAAAAAGCGCCCGTTATCAAAGTGCCACAAGTGAAAAATAAACGTATTCGATGGCTTAAACCCGCAGAAGCGCAACGACTGATTGATGAATGCCCAGAGCCGTTAAAGTCGGTGGTCAAATTTGCACTGGCTACAGGTCTTCGCCGTTCCAATATCATTAACCTGGAATGGAAGCAGATTGACATGCCACGCCGCGTGGCATGGATTAATCCTGAAGACAGCAAATCTGGTCAGGCTATTGGGGTAGCCCTCAATGAGACGTCCTGCAAAATTCTCCGCGATCAAATAGGAAAACACCACACATGGGTATTTGTGTATACGGAAGCGAAAACCCGCACGGATGGCACACTAACGCCCTCCGTGCGGAAGATGCGTGTCGATGCTAACTCGGCGTGGAAGCAGGCATTGAAGCGAGCAGGGATAGAAGCATTCCGTTTTCATGATTTGAGACACACTTGGGCAAGCTGGCTGATACAGGCGGGCGTTCCCCTGTCTGTTTTACAAGAAATGGGGGGATGGGAGTCAATCGACATGGTACGGAGGTATGCCCACCTTTCCCCTCGTCATTTGACTGAACACGCCAAGCACATTGACGCTATTTTTGATAATGATGTCCCAAATCTGTCCCATACCTGTAAATAAGCGGGGAGGAAGAAAACCTAAGTCTTTGATATTATTGGTGCGCCCTGCAGGATTCGAACCTGCGGCCTACGGCTTAGAAGGCCGTTGCTCTATCCAGCTGAGCTAAGGGCGCGTGTGACCTTGGGGCAGGATTATACGGGCAGCGCTTCTTGAGTCAATGTTTTTCATCTTACAATTTAGCCTCTGTCTATTTTTTCTTAAATTAATTACTATTCTAAACCTGACAGCACAGCTTGCTTCTGACAAAATAGATTTATTCTCGCTTTTTTAATTAATGGATCCCTCAGTCGATGTCAGCAAAAATTATTGACGGTAAAATGATTTCTCAAGAAATAAAAAATAATATCGCCAAATCGGTAAAACAGCGCGTAGCTGAAGCTAAACGCCGTCCAGGCTTGGCAGTGGTATTGGTTGGCGCAAATCCAGCGTCACAAATTTATGTCGGTAGTAAAGTAAAAGCCTGTGAGGAAGTCGATTTTTTTTCTTCTCTGTACGATTTACCTGAAAGTACCACTGAGGCTGAACTATTAGCGAAGATTGATGAACTGAATCAAGATGATAAAATTGATGGTATCTTGATTCAGTTGCCCCTCCCTGCCCGCATTGATAATGCTACCATCTTAGAACGTATTCACCCCGCTAAAGACGTTGATGGTTTTCATCCTTATAATATTGGTAGTTTATGTCAAAGAAAGCCTAAACTACGCCCCTGCACACCTCGTGGCATCATGACGTTATTAGAAAAAAGTAAAATTGATATAAAAGGCATGCATGCCGTAGTGGTTGGTGCATCGAATATCGTCGGTCGCCCTATGAGTTTAGAACTTTTGCTTGCCGGTTGTACCACTACCGTCACGCATAGACACACGACTAATCTTAGACAACATGTTGAAACTGCTGATTTGTTAATTGTCGCTGTGGGTAATCCTGGCATTATCTTAAGTGAATGGATCAAGCCAGGCGCCATCGTGATTGACGTTGGGATCAATCGTGTTAATGATAAAATCGTCGGTGATGTTGAATTTGCGACCGCACAACAGCGAGCAGGTTGGATCACCCCAGTGCCGGGGGGAGTTGGGCCAATGACAGTTGCCACACTGATGCAAAATACTTTACAAGCCTGTGAGCAATACTACGATATCAATAATCAAGCATTAATTAGATAACGTGGCCACATAGCCGAATCAAATTAAACTGACTTGGCTATATACCCAATGAATTTCGAGTTACGGCAAGGCGGCAAGGGGGTGAGACCGATGAGCGTAGACATACTACGTGATTCGGCGAGCGCCCGCAGTCAACGCCGCCGTAACTTGAAAGGCGAAGGGTATAAGCTTTTAAGCTAGGCGGAATCGTCTATATTTAGCAGCAAATCATTCACTTCGAGGTACCTTATATCTTTAGAGCCTATTCGAAATCTTCTTTAAGCGGTGCTTAGACGAGGAAAAAACGAGCGAAAAAGCGCAGTTTACATTACAGTAAATGAGCATTTTGAGCTCGTTTTTGACAAAAGACTTCTTGCAAAACCAGAGCGAGAGGTGCGAAGTCAAAACACCCGAAGCACAGCAACCGCGGTGTATATCCACCGTCTTTCAAGTTAAAGGGGGCGCGTGAGCCGATGACGCAGAACAACGCGGCGGGGGCTTCAAAGGTGAAGTGTATACACAACAATAGACCTCTTCGGAAACTAGCATTCATGAGGAATTTTGGTAAAACACTCCTGAACAAGGAGCCGCCATGAAATATGAAGTAATAAAAGTACTGGAAGAGGAAAAATTTCGTCGCTTAACGGGTGTTAAACGCAGTACATTTGAAAAGATGATAAAGATATTGAATGAAGCAGATAAGAGTAAGCAAGGGAAAGGAGGTCGGAAACCCAAGCGGGGTTTAGAAGAGCGCTTATTAATGGCACTGGAGTATATACGAGAATATCGCACTTATTTTCATGTCAGCCAAAGCTATGGCGTGAGTGAGAGCACATGCTATGAAACGATTAAATGGATAGAGAATACGCTAATAAAGCATCCTGATTTTGCCCTACCTGGACGCAAAGCTGTATTAAAAAGGGATAGGGAGTATGAGCTGGTTCTTATTGATGCCACAGAAACGCCGATTGAACGTCCCCAAAAAAACAAAAGCCGTTTTACTCAGGAAAAAAGAAACGACACACCTTAAAAACACAAGTGCTCGTTGATAAAAAAAGTAAAGCAGTCATCTGTACAAGCTTTACGAATGGGAGGCGCCATGATTTTAGGTTGTTTAAGGAGTCTGGTGTGCGAATACATCCTGACATCAAAACAGTTACCGATACAGGTTACCAAGGGCTTGGCAAGATTCATTCAAACTCGGCGTTGCCTAAGAAAAAGACAAAGAAAAATCCCTTAACAAAAGAAGATAAACGCAACAATCGTGCGTTATCAAGCCAGCGTGTATTAAACGAACATGTCATTGGTATGATTAAAAGATTTAAAATTGTATCAGACCGTTATCGAAACAGGCGAAAACGTTTTGGATTAAGATTTAATCTGATTGCTGCAATTTATAATATGGAAATTACCCCGACAATGCCAATAGCGAACCTTTTTTGCCGTTGAAACCCAAGGCTCCGCGTGATTTGCTGGAAGCAATCAAAGCCTATTTAAGCCAGTATATTTCCCCTTTCGTTGATTTGGAAGTGAAAAATCCAAGCTATGAACAAATAAAATACTCTGTCACTGTTTGCTTTAAAAAGCCGATGAACCCGGTAA
>NZ_GL379592.1 GCF_000143625.1 Candidatus Regiella insecticola LSR1
AAGCTTTGACCCAGAGTGTCTTGCCATCCTTCCACGAAACATTTCCCCCGGCGGCTTGGACGAGCAGTGGATCAGCTCCGAATCGGGCACAAAAATCGCTTATCTGTTCTACAACACCGCTGTTTGGCATAGTAATCACTCTTGATTTCCTAACTTGGCTATCAGTTTTCTTAATGAATCAAAATGATTGAATGAAGCATCGGGAGCATTTTGGCCAGTGCCTAATTCAACCCCTGCATGTATTTTTTGCAGTGTCACAGCCTTGATCTGCTCGCGTCCGCCACGAATATCATTGACGGCATTGTCACCAATCATCCAAACACAATCCCCTTTTGGTCTCATTTTCTCCAATGCAATTTGGAATGGTGCTGTATGAGGTTTATCAAAACCCGCTTCTTCACTGGTCACAATGTAATCAAAATAGCGATCTAAACCAAAATAAACGACCTTTCTAAATTGGATCTGGGCAGTTAAGTCGGTCACGATTGCGGTCGGGATACCCAGTAACCGGATGTCATCCAGCAACTCTTTTACTCCCTCAAATAAGGTGGCGTTACTCAAAAAAGTTCGCCAATAAGTTTGTTCAAAATCCAGCGCCAGCAACACTTGTGAGCCTAGCCCCAGGATCTCAAGCATTCGCTGGAGATAAAGCAATCGGCTATGAGAGGATGCCGTATGTTGCAGACGATTTTTTATTTGATTTTTTGCCTCACAAAACGCTTTATCAAAATCTGTAGGTAAGATAGAAAACGTTTTGATGACTTTATCACGCACCGCCTTCTGGGCGCTCGCATGAGCTGGATTATAGGTATACAGGGTATTGTCTGTATCAAATAAAAAAGCATTAGGCAGGCGAGTAAATAGTTCAGAATTATAGATTTTCACTGTATAAATCGCTTGATCAGTGCTTGGTTAATATGAGATAGGGTGACCAATTGCATTAAACCTGCCATGCCATCCTGCCATTTGGGTTGAATATCTAAGAACTCCAAAATTTGTGGGCATAGTATTTCTGCTGCCATGGCTACATCAGCCGCGGAGGTTTCACCCTCTATTGTCATTTGTATTTCCTCGCTATTCTCACCTTTGATCATATCGATATGTAAGCCACAAACTCCTATTAATACTCGATTCAGTGAGAATTCATTCAACCCCCGTCGTGTTTTTACTACCAATTGCAGGCGAAGAGGATGCTGATCATCTAATTTTTCCAACATCCAGGGATGGATAGGCTGTAATGACAAGATCAAATCGGCGTAACTAGATTGAGGACGAATAAAACGAGCAGAATCGGCTCCTCTTTTTTCAAATGAGGCGAGTACTTGTTCAATAGTATGACCTCGCTGGTAGACATCTCGCTTGAGCTTAAAATGCCGCCTTAACCCTTCATTAATATCTAAATAAATCTTAAGGTTGTAGCATTCTCTTAGCATCGGCAGATAAAGTACATGTAATCCGCTAGCAATGATGAAGTCATCACTCTTGATGCGTAATGGCCTGCTCATTTTCCCTGTTTGATGATCGTAGTGCCTCGATTGGATCGCTTTTCCGTCAGCCAAAGAAACGAGGTCATGGCAGAATCCCTCTAGATCATTAGCCATCGGGTTGAGATGCGTCATCACTTGCCACATAGGCTTCTGCCTATCCCACAGGTGATAATCGTCACCAGAAAGTTTGACCACAGAATGCTGGCCAAAAAGTCCGCTGATAGCATCGGTAAAACTGTCTTTACCCGCTCCTGAATCACCTGCGATACAGATAATAAAGGGTTTTCTGCTCAATCGAAAAAAATCATTCCGGCTGATCGCTTCACGCCAGATGCGGATTGCTATCATTACACCAATGGCAACCATAATTGTATGCAGAAGAGAAATGGCATGGCTACCAAATCGCCCCTCGAGCAGGAAAAAAGCCCCTAAATCAAATACAAGTCCATTGGCTAATGGTAAAGGGGTAATAAGTAGGGTACTCAGTACATACAACCCTGAAAATATGCCGACCAATATCATCGCGATGCGGCCGCTCATTGCCTGATAGAAAGCAAGAAAAGGCATGCTCCACACAAACCAACCAGGCGATCCTGGTATCATAAAAACAATCAATAAAAAAGCCAGGCCAGTGGCCGCTTGAAACAGATCGAAGTTAAAACGTTTAAAGCGCCATGTTAGGTAAAGCATCATCATATAAATCAGTGGCACAATGTAGATAGATACATTGCCGCCTAAATCTAGCATTAAGCGATAAATGCTTTTCATTTCAGGGTTGCTAAACAACATTTGCATACCGCCACTGGAAAAAATAAAGGGTGTAGCGAAAAAAAGGGTGCTGATGGAAAGGCCGATCAAGAATGCTGCCAGGCGTTGCCTGAGTGCTTTATTGTTATACAGATAGATTAAAAAGAATGGCAAGGCGACAAGCATACTGAGCTTGGCCGAAACAGCCGCCACGCAAACTGCTCCCGCCAGCTTAAATTTTCGCTGGCGAAGACCATATATTGACAGGATTAACAATAAAACCGGGATCAGATCATTTAAGCCCAATCCATAGCTGGTGACAATAATAATAGGGGATAACCAATAGGAGACTAAAAGTAATTTTTGTCGCCCTGGTAGTAATCGATGAAGAATAAATAATAGACCTCTTCGGAAACTATCATTTATCTAATTTCCATATTATAAATTGCAGCAATCAGATTAAATCTTAATCCAAAACGTTTTCGCCTGTTTCGATAACGGTCTGATACAATTTTAAATCTTTTAATCATACCAATGACATGTTCGTTTAATACACGCTGGCTTGATAACGCACGATTGTTGCGTTTATCTTCTTTTGTTAAGGGATTTTTCTTTGTCTTTTTCTTAGGCAACGCCGAGTTTGAATGAATCTTGCCAAGCCCTTGGTAACCTGTATCGGTAACTGTTTTGATGTCAGGATGTATTCGCACACCAGACTCCTTAAACAACCTAAAATCATGGCGCCTCCCATTCGTAAAGCTTGTACAGATGACTGCTTTACTTTTTTTATCAACGAGCACTTGTGTTTTTAAGGTGTGTCGTTTCTTTTTTCCTGAGTAAAACGGCTTTTGTTTTTTTGGGGACGTTCAATCGGCGTTTCTGTGGCATCAATAAGAACCAGCTCATACTCCCTATCCCTTTTTAATACAGCTTTGCGTCCAGGTAGGGCAAAATCAGGATGCTTTATTAGCGTATTCTCTATCCATTTAATCGTTTCATAGCATGTGCTCTCACTCACGCCATAGCTTTGGCTGACATGAAAATAAGTGCGATATTCTCGTATATACTCCAGTGCCATTAATAAGCGCTCTTCTAAACCCCGCTTGGGTTTCCGACCTCCTTTCCCTTGCTTACTCTTATCTGCTTCATTCAATATCTTTATCATCTTTTCAAATGTACTGCGTTTAACACCCGTTAAGCGACGAAATTTTTCCTCTTCCAGTACTTTTATTACTTCATATTTCATGGCGGCTCCTTGTTCAGGAGTGTTTTACCAAAATTCTTATATGAATGCTAGTTTCCGAAGAGGTCTAATAAAACAAAGTCGGCGGCTAGCAATGTTAATTGATAGCCGTATTGCAGCGGGAAACCCATCAATTTAGCAATAAATACCAGTGGCAGAAAAACCATCCACATCACATAGCCATAGGGAAAAGCGGCGGGGGCTCCTCCCGCTTTAAGCCAGACAGCCCAGGGATCAACGCTCAGATGAGTAGTGGTAATATCCAGAAACGGCACATACCAATCAATAGCCGGATGGGGAGCCATGGTGACGATCAGTGCTAGCCGGATCAACAGACCTAATATAAAGAAGGGATTAAAACACAGTTTTTTCATACTAACTCAGCCAATTGTTCCCACAATTTTGGGCATTTGGTACATACGGCATCGGCTTGGATATGACGTTTATGGAGTAATTGAATCAAAGTGGGAACTTCGTTTTCAGCGTTCCTGCCTTGCAATTCAGGAGAAACGAGACAAAGTTTAAAACCGGCTTGTTTGAGCCGTTGAGCGTCAATGTGTCTTAGAGGAAAATAAGTGAAACAGTCCACCCATACCCAATCAACTTTTCCCGCTAACGTCAAAGCCGTTTCAATAGATTCAAATTCAGAGACACGCACAGCACAGCGGTGTTCACCTGCCGCCGCCCATTTCACTAGGAAGGGAAACGATTGATCGAGGAAAAAATAATCATCGATGCCTTTGGCTTTCATCAGAGCAATCAATCGTGCTTCGAGTCCTTCCTCTTTGACATTCAGAATCAAAGTTCCGTGTTGATAGGCATTGATCCAATCTTCAAAAGATTCACCGACAATAAAAGGGTCATGATGAATGATCAGTTGCCGTAACTTCGAATATCAACTTCAATACCATATTTAGGTTGTGTGGCCTTTAGATCGGATAATGTATTGCGGCGATGTAAAATGATGTTCATTGTTTTTTCCTGGTACAGCTACGCAATTGCAGACTAAAATCCACCGTCCGACGAATAAATTTCCACTTAGCCTTCCAGTTAATATTCCAATGAGATACACCATAGGCTCGTTTACTAAATTTTACTGGAAAGCGCTGTACCTTCAACTTCTGATGATGAGCCTCGGTAGTAAGCATAGAGATCAAGGGAAAAATCGTTCGGTGGTGAGTCCCATGTTTCGAAAAATTTACGGCTGAACAGGGTAGGTTGGGCATTGATATCCCACATTGGCTTAGCAAGCAGTACTGTTTCAAAGAGACTCATGCCAACGGTAAACATCACATCGATAAATGGGCGGCCATAGCGCCGACCTTTAACAAAAATATTGTCGCCGTACTGCTCAAACAGGGCTAAGCCTTGTAATAAATCCAAAGGATCAGTTTGCATATCCGCATGTGTCCAACCTAAAATTTCCCCTTGCGCTGCTCTGAGACCTGTCAGTATGCCGTGACCATAACCCTGGTTCTTTTCGACATGCACAGTCCGGCAATAGGGGGAACTGGGCAGAAGTTCTTGAAGTATCTCAAGTGTACTGTCTGTTGATCCGTTATCGACATTCAACATTAGGGTGTTTCGCTATATCCTTACAGCGTTCAAGCAACAGAGTGAGATTGTCAGCTTCATTAAAACAAGGAATGATAAGAGAAAATTTCATGTCAGCTCCGAGGCAGTTTTGTCCTTAAATACGAATAACTTCATGCCTAAAAAATTAAGTAAGGCAGACAAGCCTGTCGCTAGCAAAAAAGCAAGCCGAATATCTGTCAACCATTTCAGCAACAGTGCATTGGCCAACACATTCACACAGAGCGTGGATGCGTACAAAAACATAAAACGCCATGGGCTGCCTGTTGTAGGAGATCGGTGTACAAAGGTCCAGAAACGATTGGCAAAATAAGCAAACAAGGTTCCAAGTAAAAAACCGATCACCTTTGCCGTAGTAATTCCCATAGCACCCAGCCAAATCAGGCTGCGATAAAACAGAAAATCCACCAGAACAGTCAAGGTTCCTACTAGTAAAAATAAGCTCAACTCCCGCTTGATCATAAGCATTGACCAAGCCTATCTGGCGCTATTGCTCTATAGCGCTTTTCAAGAATACTTACTTGGTTCTCTGGGATCCTTTGATCCAAATTTAGTTGATAAGGATGGTTAGACCATTTATGAAAACAAGATTGCCAATATTCAAAGGTGTGCAGATCATTCGGGGTTCCCCAACATAAATAATGGTCAACTTCAAATAGGTAACAGTTCAGATCCAGTTCAATCGCATCGTTAATACATGAATCGATATAAAATTCATTATTAATACGGCCATCTCGGGCGATTAAATGCTCGACTACTCGACGGAAATCCTCGGCACGGCGGAATGTAAAAGTACCAATGACAATAGGGTCAGTTTCCGGAGAACGTAACGCTTTTTTCACCGATATTTTTCGTATTCGGCCATTTTCAACATCGATCCAACCGAACATATTGGGATGGCGAATCGCATTGGCATAACCACGAGCTCCCCAGACAATCACATCCACATCAGGGTTATCTGCCAATTTTTGAAAGGCGTTAGCATCATACAAAGCACCATTGTCACAAGCGCCAAAGGTGATTGGTCCTAGCGTACTACTAACAGTGCGTTCAAGGGCTTTAATCCGATCAGTGCTGTACAGGCCTGACCTTCTGTGACGCCAGTAATAGTCTCAATGATCGCTTGTGGATACTGTTGTTTAAGTTGGTCTGCGATTTCGCGATGGCCTGACATATCGTTTCTTAGTACAAAAACATGATGGCACGCCGCCGGCAAATCGTGCGTTGCTTGCACGGCCATTGGCTGACCGGAAACGGGTATTAACGTTTTGGTGACGCTATAACCTTCGTTGATAAAACGTTGCCCCAATCCCGCCATCGGAATAACCAGTGATCCTTTTGGGGCTGGCACATTTTCCGAAACGATTAAACGCTTAAAAACGGAAGACCAGTTATTATATTCCGCGACATCCTCCGGAGTTCCCCATTGCATAAAATGCTGCAGAGGATAAACGGCAATCGGCTCGTCAGCTGCTAGCAAAGGCTTATAAGCCAGGCTAAGATAATATTCTCCGTTAACCTGAAGGTTTTGTGCCATCGTTATACGGAAGGCCTTACTCATGATTTTCGCAGAAGCAAAATAATAGGTTCCGCTGGAAGCAAATTCCTCCATGCGATTATCGGTGTAGGGTTGTTTCTCTTGAATATCTTGCACCCAGCCGTTTTCTTCATGCAGATAGGCGTAGTTAGTTGTGCCCAATGTGTGCGGATGAAATCCTTTATAGGCCGGGATTGCACCAGAGCACGCAGTACTCTTAACAAATTGTTTAAAATGCTGCCAATCCCAATAACAAGTGAAATCACAGTAATTAACCACCACTGGTTGAGTGGGATCGAGCAGATGTTCCACTTGGCGCACCGCATTATGAGGAGCGATGCCCACTATTTCGACCTGTGGGACAATACGCTTTAAGGATAGTCTCCATACTGTAACCGGCTTCATCAAGATGCGCTTGATTACAGATAAAAATAAAATTCTGCTCACCCGGAAACATATCAATAATATGAGCAATGATCGGTTTTCCTTCGATTTCGATCAAGGGTTTGGGAACCTGGTACCCCGCTCTGCGGAAACGTTCTCCAAAACCTGACATCGGGATGACTATTTGCACTGAGTTTTGTACCTTTAATTATCTAATAAATTAAACTTGTTCAACAAACAGAAGATGTAACTGCGAGAAACTGTTGGTCTGTGCTGCTTCTTCTCCGCTTGTCAATTCATTAAGTGCTCAGTATAAACGTCTCTGCATAAAATTACAAAAATAGCAGATGTTAATTTCTGATAGCGACAACAAAATATTAACATCAATACACTTCAGCTAATGCCGTTATTCTTTTTAGCTCTATAGAATTAATAGTCATCTCCCCTTTTCCTGAGAACCATGATCTTATTTCAAAATCTGATATTCCATTGGGCGGAATATCAATGACAGTAGATAACTGTCATTCAGTATTACTTTGCAGAAACTGCTTATAAAGAACATTAGGTTGCGCAATATTGAATCGCCCCATATCAATATAACCAACAGTAGATCCTTCAGATCCCGCTGTTGAATAGATAACCGAAATTTTATACTTGCCTTCGTTAAGAAAAATGTAAGGTCCGTATGAAAGAAACCCTGGTTTGTCTCTTAATGAATCTGCGGAACGTGCTAACCCAATAATTCTTCCAATTTCTCCAGGAAGTAATCGGCCTTCTGATTGATAGGTGTCACTTAATTTTTTGGGAAAAAGAAAACGATTAAACATATTTCTTACAGCGATATCTAATGTATTATCGGTATATAGCCAAATTTCTGTATTACCATCCGCGCATTTATGTTTTTTACTTGGAAGAGGTAGATATTTTTCAATTTTATCGGGAGTAAAATAAAATGGATAATCATTCATCGATGATATTAAAAAATTATATTTGTATTGGTAATGATCAGGTCGACGAATAGGACCCATAGATGATATCCAATAAAATGGTGTTATATTATTAAGGGTTGCCAGGATCCAATTTTTCTTAGTAAGAAATTCACTTACTCCTCTTGCATGCCAATAGTTAGCGATACCTGACTGCAAAATAAATCCTTCTTTCTCTATATTTAATAAAAAACTGACAGGATTTTTAGCCATCAAAGATGGCATATTGATGATATCAACAAACTTCTTTTCTTTAATCTTTAGAATACTAAAAAAAATGATTGCAAAACAAATAAAATAAAATACTAATTTATATTTTTTAGACGAAAAATAATGAAGTTTATCAGCGACGATAACCATCATAATGAGTATAAGTGAAAGAAAAAAAGTAAAATAACGGTAAGCATATAAATCTCTAAAACCTCCGGATAATAGTGCACCAAAAACATTAATTGGCATAACAATAAAAAGAAATAAGCATGAAAATAAAAATTTCCAATTATCATTAACAGTATTTTCGGAATTAATTTGTAACAGGTTAGCAACGTTTTGTTTTTTATTTATGAATAGAATATAAATAAGAAAACACAAGGACAATAAAATTAATGTAGATAAAGTAAACGTGAATCCATTATCAAATGAAAAAGCATTAGCAGTATTGTTTAAAAATAGGTTGAACGAATCTCTGGCACCCTTAAATGTTAACGGCATTTTTCCCTCTAATGGCTTATTAAGCGTTATTAGTGGATTTATGAAAAAAAACAGTAAAAAAGATATAGAAAGAATACCTAATATACTCAATATTTTATTACGATTAATCCATGAATAATGAGTAAATTTACCCATAATTAATAAAAAGAGTGCAGTGACGATTGCCGGTATTAAAAAATTGATTAAATATATTGCAGTAGAAGCAGGGGCAATAGTATTAATCAGAGTCAAATAAATTGCACATAAAAGAGAGGGTTTTTCGTAAAAACGGATAATAAGACCTAAACAAATCAGTGAAAAAAGGATAGAGGAAAAATGAGTACTGTTGCTATAAAAATAAAGCCACATACCAGAGTTGGCAGCAGTAAATGTAACAAAAGTAAGCAGTAAAATAACAACTTCCCGAGCTCGGATGCTAATTTGTGGATAAATTTGCTTCGATGTCCATATTACCGCCGTTAATAGCATAAAGACTTGTGCTACCGAAATAAAAAATACCCGATAGTAACTATTTGGTAATATTTTGTATGTTAAAAAATACAACAACGTTTCAGGAAAATAAGCCGGTGCTGGCGGGAAACGCCAATCACTCCATTTTCCACCGAGATCGAATAAATCCCTTGCCAAAGCTTCCCAGTGAAGGATATCACTATGCAATTGAATACGGAACCATAGAAGTGATGTTGCAAAAAACAAAGCTAGAAAAGAAAGAAAATATCTTATATTACTTTTATCCATGTTATCCCTATATAATAATTATACACTTATTAAAGTGAGTATATTACTTGTCTGTGAAGCCGATGAGCAGTAGTTCTTTGTTGGAAGTAAAAAGCAATCCCATTGGCTGTGGTATTCATTTGATACCAAAAGAAAACGGGTGTTGTTATGTACGCTAACGCAACTGAACCTGTTTGAAAATTTAAGATCAGTTTGATTTATTCTGGTCAAGTAATTTCGGAGGTTTTTCAATGTTTCCCTGTTGCTACTGAAAATCCACTTAATTATTTTTCATGAAAACATTTCTTATAACTGCGTTTCTAATTTCTGGTGCATAAAGTGAAAATTCGTCCTTGCCTTTATCGGCTGAGCTGATGCAGTTATATTTTCCAAATAATTTGTGGAGCAGAGCGTATCTCTCAAAACAACGGAGCGAACCCATGGATCGATAAAGCTGTAAAGCAAGCGATAAATCATTTTTCGTCTAAATGAGATGCTGCATCAGGTAACCTAATCTTTGGTAAAAACGCTGCGTTAATAACATCACCAGTATCAATACCTGGATCCAGGTAAAAACAGGTAGCCGAAGCATACCCTGCTAACATCGTTGACCATAACAAACAATCTGCACCGCGTATGTTAGGCAAATAGCCTGGATGAATATGAAGAAAACGCGTGTTTTTCAGGTTAAAAAAACTGCCAGGTACAATGCCGCCTCCAGTGAACAGATACATTAGACCTCTTCGGAAACTATCATTTATCTAATTTCCATATTATAAATTGCAGCAATCAGATTAAATCTTAATCCAAAACGTTTTCGCCTGTTTCGATAACGGTCTGATACAATTTTAAATCTTTTAATCATACCAATGACATGTTCGTTTAATACACGCTGGCTTGATAACGCACGATTGTTGCGTTTATCTTCTTTTGTTAAGGGATTTTTCTTTGTCTTTTTCTTAGGCAACGCCGAGTTTGAATGAATCTTGCCAAGCCCTTGGTAACCTGTATCGGTAACTGTTTTGATGTCAGGATGTATTCGCACACCAGACTCCTTAAACAACCTAAAATCATGGCGCCTCCCATTCGTAAAGCTTGTACAGATGACTGCTTTACTTTTTTTATCAACGAGCACTTGTGTTTTTAAGGTGTGTCGTTTCTTTTTTCCTGAGTAAAACGGCTTTTGTTTTTTTGGGGACGTTCAATCGGCGTTTCTGTGGCATCAATAAGAACCAGCTCATACTCCCTATCCCTTTTTAATACAGCTTTGCGTCCAGGTAGGGCAAAATCAGGATGCTTTATTAGCGTATTCTCTATCCATTTAATCGTTTCATAGCATGTGCTCTCACTCACGCCATAGCTTTGGCTGACATGAAAATAAGTGCGATATTCTCGTATATACTCCAGTGCCATTAATAAGCGCTCTTCTAAACCCCGCTTGGGTTTCCGACCTCCTTTCCCTTGCTTACTCTTATCTGCTTCATTCAATATCTTTATCATCTTTTCAAATGTACTGCGTTTAACACCCGTTAAGCGACGAAATTTTTCCTCTTCCAGTACTTTTATTACTTCATATTTCATGGCGGCTCCTTGTTCAGGAGTGTTTTACCAAAATTCCTCATGAATGCTAGTTTCCGAAGAGGTCTATTGAAAAATTTTGTGTATTGATAAAGTCTAAAATTTTTTGATCCTTCAAAGAAGTAAATGGCAAAGGAATAACACTGTCCGAATAGTGGTACAGTGCTTTTAAATCGACAAGCCCCCAAAGGGTGCTTTGTTCAATTCTTAAAATTTTCTGAAGGTGCTCAAAAATTTCAAGGCATAATTTTTTTTGGGTGAGAAACAGATATTGTGGCCAGTAGTGAATTTTTCGGGATTGTACAGCAGCAGCGTATTTATGTCTGAAAAATGAGGGCATAAATCGTCCTACCCTTTTTTTAGACACAAGATCGCGTTCTGCAATGAGATGGATCCGCCTCGATTTGCACTTAAGGGAATAAAATGTCTCAAGATAAGCTCGTGCGATGGGGCCTTCATAAAATAAAACATCAATGGGTAACGTTTTGAACCCATCCCAATTAACGGGTTTGATATTTGTTACTGTGTAAGGTGAAAGTGCTTTATCCTGTAGATTCTTAGCGGGTAATCGTTCAAAAAGTTTATCTTGCAAATACTTTAAGCGTTCGGGTTCTGTTTGCAAAAAATCGGGGAGATTAATATTATCAAATGCTTTCCAACAAACATTAATATATTTTGCTTGGTCAATATCTGAGGCGTTCTGATCAATTGCGAGAAGGATACGCAGGTAAAGCAAACCAGCAAAAAGCTGTAACCCAGCGTGGTTAAGTGTTTCAATACCCAATTTGCGACCCTTATTATCATAGAAAGAAAATAGCCTTAACGTGATGTCATATTTCTTGCTGAAAAAATCGATTTCTTTGTTGCTATGCGAGCTAAAACCCTCTTCAGCAGCAAGAAAGCACAAACGTGAAAGCGTCGAATGTTGCAAGCTCGGCACCCCGCTAGCAGGTGTAAAGGATTGCGAAAAATGGCTGAGTTGGCTTTTTAAAGTTTGAAGAGATGTCATATGCGAACAAATCTTTGCTGAATAAGTTGCCATATATTGGCAAAGATCCAATATAAAACCATCGTTGATGGAAAGGGATAAAATAACAAGAAAAAGCCCTCGGCCATAAAATACAAATTTAGCTTCTGTTTGCGAAGCTCCTTTGTGCTAATAATTTTATTTTGATGGATAACAGCTGCCAAAATGGTCAGAAGCGTCATCAAAATCGGCAGTAAGTTGATACTGGCTCCTAGCAATGGAATATGAAAGCCGAGATGATAAATGGCATCTGGATAGGCTAAATCTTCAATCCATAAAAATGGATGACCAGCAATAAGATCCATTTCACTCAATACGTTGAATATAGCAATCAAAAATGGAAAAGGCGCCAAAGTGAGCAGTAAAGATCTCAGATTGTAAAATGGCGAGACACCCTGCTGTTTATGTACAGCCATAAATTTTTGATGTGCTTCTTCCCCGGTAAAATTCGCCTTGATATATTCTAGTTCAGGAGCAAGGCGTGCCTGAAGATGTGATACTTTTCTTTGAGCACGCGTCAGTAATATATTGGCTGGTAAAATGAAAAGCTTAAATAATAAAGACAATAAAATGATTGTAATGCCCCACCCAAAGCTATGGATTGTATTGAGCCACAATAAAATTGCTTCTATACCCAGGCAAAGCAATCTCAATGGAGCCCATAAATGCGCATATTTAATTTTTTGAAAATATTGAGGTAGTTGATCAAGATCCGATTTTAACAATAGCTGCGCACGGGTTTTCCCCATGCTGGATACTTGATTTTCTGTATCACTTTTATGCCAAAGTAATCTATCTTCTTTAAAAGATACAACGCCAACCACATCTTGAAGGATTAGTATTTTGTAGTGTCCAACAAGCGCCAAAACTTGATTTGGCTTTAAAGTGTAGGCTTCGGTATTAATTTTTTTAATACCTGCTATATCAACCACATAGGCACTAACACCGTTATAAAAAGCAGCCAATCCTGAATAAGAAAAGTGATCCCTGACATTGGTTTCAATGAAGGGATTAATACCGTTCAGTTCTAAACGATATTCCTGCACTTTCGCGGTGGCTAACTGTGGGAATAGTATCATCGATAACAGTAACAAGAATAAACAAGCCTGCTTTTTTATCATTGCACTGACCCATTCGATAGCAATTCCATGTTGACAAAACCAAAGCCCAATTCTCGCTCCTCTCCACTTACTCCAACTGATTTAGGGCTTGTAGGTTTGTCAATTTCGAAACGAACCGAATAGGTATTATCGGGGGATATGGGAAGTGGAAAAGTGAACTTTTTTGGCTGTGCTTCCCCTATAGAAATAGCAATGTCGCCAACGGGTTTATCATTAATGAAAACCTGTGCAGTTTGTTCAGGGTTTTTAGGTGTAACAAAAGCAGTTAGGTTGAAAAAAACAGAAGACGTTTGGCAATCCGGTTTAATCTTGAACTGAAACTTGACTTGCGGACCGTAAGACCATCGCCCCCAATGTTCTCGTGAGATCATGTTACTCTCAAAGTAGTATGTTTCTTGAGTCGCTTTAGAAAAATCGAGGGTTGCCTCACATTCTATTGGAAAAAGCCAACTCATAGGGTCGCGTAAAGGCCCCTCAATCGTGTATTTTGTTATTGGAGGTACTCTGGATTTTGTCCCAGAGTGGTACTCTTTGGACCATACATAATAATTAAATTCACGAGATCTGTTTTTTTGCTTGCCCTTACTCAGCAAATCAATACCCGAATATTCGTGAGGGATATTAAAAGCGGTTGCAATTGTTTTTGGTATGTCAGATAACTGTGCAGGATAGTCGGAGATCTGAAAAAGATCATTGCCATAAAGGGGCTTAATCAAAAGTGTCGGGGAGGCGCTACTATACGGCATGTTTTTACTAAATGAGGCGGGTTTATAAACTGAACCATGATCAGCAGCAATGATGATCATAGTATTATCAAAAATATTTTCTTGTTTAAGCTTTTTGATAATATTAATCACTTGACTCATTGCACATGCTCCTTCTGCGCTTTTGTTTTGCAACGTAGCAGGAACTACTCCAAGAATTTCACACTTGGATCCTAGAACTGTTGGTGAGTGGGTGACAACCGAGTGGTGAAATTTGAAAGTAGATGGACCCTTAGCAACCATTAATTTTCTATTGGCAATATAGTTTAGGAATTTGAATGAGCTACCAGTGTGACCCGCTGTATCATATGGACTAGTATTACTTAAGTGAACCAACCAATCCCCGTTATTATATATGCGGTGTTTAAATATATCCGGCGCCGCGAGGAATAGTGAATAATTGATCAAATCACTGTATGCAGTTAAGCGTTGAGTGTCTACCTTGGGAAAATGCGTTGAGGATCCAACAGGAAAGAATAGACCTCTTTGGAAACCGTAGTTCGTTATGCGGAGTCAAGGCGCCCGGCGCACAGCAACCTTCGTTAACATAAAGTACATGAGGATTGCGCGCACCGGACAACGCAGGATCCGTATCACCCAGTAGGTTTCCGAAGAGGTCTAATATATCTGAGCCGGGTGTGTGATTAACTTGGCCGCCTGGAAACTTCTTAGCAATGCTATGATCAGAGCTTGCTTTAAAAAAATCTAAGATATCTACAGTATTATCATAGATATCTCCAGTAAGCATTGCAGCAACTGCGACTATGGTTGTTGGAAAATTGGAGGCTGCGTCTTTGAACCAAATAAATCCATTTAAGTTGCCTTTGAGTTTATCATCTAAAATTTCTGAAAAATAGTCTGATTGATATTCATCTAAAAGAATAAACAATAGGTTCGGATTGTTTTTGGAATAGGTGAAAAATTTCTTTTCTGAACCTTGCTTTATCTTTTTTTCGGATAGTTTTGAGGCAATATTGATCGTGGAGACAGAGAAAGAAATAAGAAAAATGGATGCAATAATATAAATAAAAATCTTTGTCCTGTTGCTAAAATAAATGGCAAGGGCAAAAATAATCAAAAAAGCGCCGATTTGTATCCAGTTTAAGAGTCCAAAAGGAGCAATCTGCAAATTATCACGACCATTAAATTCGCCGTACACGCCGGTAAGAAATGTTGAGTTAAGCCAAACAGATAAAGAAAAAGCGATAAGAGTAAAAAGCAAAAATTTCCGTATATATTTTTTAAAAGTAAAAGAGATTAAAACATATAAAACAACTAAACTGATGAGTGCGGATAGAGCATAAAATAGTCCATGCCATAATATGGAAATCCCGGGAACAGATGTAAATTCTTCAGAATTTGCAGCGACAATGTCGAATGGTGTCGCAACAAATAAAACCCAGACAAGAAGAAAAAAACAGAGTGAAACCAAAAGACATTCTTGGGCAATTCCTTGTTCTTTGAATTTTAAATATTTTTCTTTTAACATTTTATACCGTCCCTAAAAATTGGGTAAAAACTTCATCAGCCTGCCCCTGATTAAAAACATACTGATTGCTTAGTTCATGCAGAACATTTTTGTTTTTTTGTTCGCAAAGCTCAATGATTTCGGCGACCGGAGATTGCCCATCCCATATCATTCCAATTGTTTCTCGAATTGAGAACTCAAGTGGCTCAAGGTTTATGTCTTGATACTGGGGGTTATTAACCTTTTGGGGAATATCGTAAAAAATTACAGGTTTGTTTAGTGCAAAAGCAAACTCCAGTGCTGCACCAGACCAGTCACTCACCATAATATCCGATTGATGCAAACTCTCTTGTCCTGCAACGCAGCTTTCAAAAGTAAAATGTGGATTTTTTTCGTGTAGGTTAACAATCTTTTTCACCTGATTTGACGCAAATTTAATGGTTTGCGGGTGCGGACGCAAAATCACCTCATGGCCAAGCGCTATAAGCTCATTCACTAAGCGATGACCTAGGCCAGATTCAATTAACCCTTGAGACCCCCATGAAGGTGCAATTAAAATCTTTTTACGCTGGCCTTTGTTTTCACTCTCAGATTTTGGATATTTTTTTGCCTGCTCAATTAAGCTGTTTAACCGCGAATAACCGAGCTCTACTAGGTTTTTTTCGGGCAAATTATACTTTTTTTCAATGGCTCGAATTTCTTGTATATGATGAGGGCCAGCGCAACAGATTGTATCGTAATGGTTAAAAGCACCATGACGGTAAATCATATGAAGGCTGACCAGTGAATGTTGAACATAGACATAATGCACATTATGTCGTGAACGTTTAACCTGAAAATTGTTCAGGTCTGGCATTGTCATGACCATAATAGGGGTTTCAATGGTTTGGAATACATAATCACGAACAAAACCCATACCGATAAAAAAGGTTTTTAATTGTGGATGCTTTACCATCAACCCCGGGTCATCAAGAGAGGAGCTGAGATAACAAACTGATTTATCCGTTCGTTCCAGAGTTGCAACCAGTAGGTTTTCAAGATGGGGCCAATAGCTTTTACCTTCACTGTAAAAAGTGATTTGGCGTTGATCTTTGGGTAAGTTATTAAAGCCAATAGCACCTGAGATGGCCTTTAGACTCTGTATGATATTATACCCTTCGCCTTTCAAGTTACGGCGGCGTTGGCTGCGGGTGCTCGCCGAATCACGTAGTCTATCTACGCTCATCGGTCTCACCCCCTGGCCGCCTTGCCGTAACTCGAAATTCATTGGGTATATTCATGAGGTCGCCATAAGGCATCAAGCTTTCCTTCTGTTGATAATGACTCATAAAGCTGCAAATCTTCAACGGTATCAACTTCCAGCCCGCATTAATCAAAAGCTGCAAAAAGCTTGTCATATACATTTGTTTAAATGAACGCCCATCATACTGAGCCGCTTGATCGAGCTCATCATAAAAAGAAATAAAATCATCAATTTTATTATGAGCGATCTTGATCAGGCCAGTATATTGGCCTTCAATATGGTTAAGAGATTGTGCCTTTTTACCCAATTCCAGAATTTGACCATTCGCATCGTATTTAAGTGTTTCAGCATCTTTTAGCGGGTCTTCATTGCGTGCTGACCATAGGTCAAGCCAGCCATCATCCACCATGACAACGATGTCTCCATTAGTTTGCAATACGGTTTCCAAATTATTTCTCTCATACACGATATCTCCATAAGAGATGAGCAAATCGTCTTGAGCTTGTTCAAGAAATGGGCGCGCTGCAAACAGGCTTTCTACCATATCGGTAATTGTCAATGTAGTTGTCGCCCAGGATGTAAAATCCTAGGCTGCTTTTTTGGCGTCTGGTTTCACCTTTTTTTCTCTGGATTTTTGTGGATTTAAATGGACTTCTTTCACATACGGCCACTGACGGATTTGACCTGCCCAGCGTGTAGGGTTTGCAGCGCGTGCCTTTTCATACACTGTGTTACGCTGAGCTAATAGGGCTTTATCAAGGCCTGCATGTCTTTGTGCAGGTGTGACAAATTCAATGGCACTGTGGCGATGCTCTTGATTATACCAGTGCACCACGTGTTCGACCCATGCGCGGGCGTCTTGAAAGTGGATTCGGAGGCGAAATAGAGCCCTTCATCAGCCAACATCGGCACAATTTGACTCGGGGGTAAATGAGCAAATTTGGCCGAAGAGGTTATTTCCAGTAGCTTAGCCCGCTCACAGGGTGAGAGTTTGTGGGGCGGCGGCGCTGTTCGGCGCGTTCGGCCATCCACTTGCTCGATAGCTTTCTGCCAGCGCTGTAGGGTTCGCGTGCTTAGCCCAATCAGGAGACAAGCCTGTTGTTGCCGCGCTCCGGCCTGCGTTGCTTCAGTAATCCACATCATAATAGACTGGCGCTGTTCGGGAATAATCATTTTTCCTCTTACTGCGTTGTGTTCGCTTCGGGTCACAAAAATCCGCGCGCCATTGCTTCAGGTGATGAACAAAAATACCCTGCCCCCTGCACCAAGAGGCGAGTTCACTTTCTGCTAAACAACTTCTTAGCTTCCTCGGCGGCACGTTAAGTTCATCCGCAATGGCTTTCATTGTACGCCCATTCCGATGATAAACCTTACACAGCGCCTGCTCTTTAAACTCTTCCGAATACGTCGGTTTTTCCATGATTATATCGCCTCTTTATTAGTTCCCATTAACGAAAATTAGAGGCGACAACTAGACTGACACTGGGGGATATTGGTGCTATTGAAAAACGCATTATGATAAGTAGGACAGCCAAAGGCATCGAATTTTTCAGCTTTATAGCCAGTCGCAATGGCGATATTTTCAATGCCTGATGCCCTCAAAGTATCAATCTGGTGAGAGACTAGCGGTTTACCCAATAAAGAAACCAGTCCCTTTGGACGATCGTTTGTTAAGGGTCGTAAGCGTGATCCCTCACCGGCCGCTAGAATCAGGCAACATGTCATATTCCAAAATGTCCTTTGATAAGTTGGCAATCACTTTTAAAGGGTGGGACTTCACGCTCAGGGTGCCACATAATAGCAAGTACTTTGTGATGAGTATGACAAAAGGCCTTAATGTTATCTTCGGCGTCATGAGCAAGAGCGATAAGATTTTCTCCCAAATTATCACGCGGTACAGCGCAATCGTGAAAGCTATTCACCTCAGAAGGAAATAGAAAAGACGCGTTATTATTTTCTGCAATCAAAGGATGCCTCGTTCCTGCGTGACCTTTGATTTTAACAAGTTGTCCACCAAAATAAACATTGATCAACTGTAATCCACGGCATACCCCTAATACAGGGATTTGAGTTGATATCGCCGCATTCAATAAGGCCTTTTCATAGGCATCTCGTTCTGGACTAAGACTCTCTGGCGTGTCGGTTTCATCTGCAAAATCAACGAGAGTATTGCCACCACTTAAGATCAGGCCGTCAAGTTTAAGTTCTTTCCACATCTCGAGTGTAAAATCAGGGGACATCAAAGGGAGAGGTATGGGTAGCATGTCCATAGCAGTCAAAAGATTTGCCCAGTTAGTATCAAGGCAATCCATCACCTCGTTATAGCGCGGATGCTTCATTACTCTTTGTGTTATGCCAATACGTTTTTTAAACATACTCAAACCGCCCTTTATGACAGTCAAGTATCACACGACCCTCTTGGAGATTGTCATATATTTTATCTCCAATACCAATAGCTGCCGGAATACTCAGTTCTGCACACCGGATGGCCATATGTGAGTTAGCGCCTCCATATTGTGTAATCAAACCCGCAATATTATGAGAAAACAACCAATCAAAACCGGGGTCTGCGTTAGGAATGGCAACAATTTTGCCATCAATCGGTTCATTTTGATTTGCTTTAATGAAGACCAATTCTGCAACAACGCTTAACCGGGTTATGAAATTAGCATGTGATTTTTCCTGCTCATATCCAAAGAAGTCATCCTCACAACAAATAAAACCAGGCAGTTTGGCGAGATGCTGTTCGACGGATGCTGTTTTTCTTAATTTAACGAATTTTGGAATCAGCTTTTCATCTAATTGACTCGTTCGAAGGGCTCTGATGTCGTCAAATGTTAAATACCCAACTTCTTCGCGCGTCAATCCCAACACTTCTGTGCCATATTGAATTAAAAAATCGAGGGCAGCACTTAAATTTCGGGAAAATTCAAATTTAGTTTTTTCTCGTGCCTGAATAGCCTGACTTAGATATCGAATGAGTTCATCTACTTCAATTTCAGTAGGCAAGGCATCTAGGAAAGCTTGAAACCCTTCCATTTCGTGTTTTGTGAAGACAAACCCATCACAATCTGTTTGCTTAGTGAGATGAGATAGTTGACGATTGAAATAAAAATCCGGTTTTTCCCAATAGGCTGTTTGGTTTACATCATAAGTTCCGGGGCGCAGGTGACCAAATTGTTTTATAAGGACGTCGATGCTCAAGCTATGATCAGCAAGAGCGTCTTGAAAATCTCCTGCCACCGTTGGAACAGTTGCCTGAAATTCAAGCATATGGTCTTGACTCAAGCTCCCTTGTTTAATGAAACTTTTTAACAGTGCCACTGCAACAAATCCGGCGCGCGCTGCATGAGAAAATGCCAAGGTACCGAATCTTCGACAGTCTTCAATAAGTTGAAGGTAGGGCCGGAAATAACAGCTAAAGGTACCGTTTTTCCCACAATTTTTTGTGCAACTTGGTGCAATAATCGCCCTTTTTCCGCTTCTAATCCTTTCGTCGCCCACACAATCCGAGCGTCAGATCGCAAATGGGATTTTAATTTCTGCAATACAGAGCCAAAAACTTGACTCGGCACTACCCCCCAGTGTCAGTCTAGTTGTCGCCTCTAATTTTCGTTAATGGGAACTAATAAAGAGGCGATATAATCATGGAAAAACCGACGTATTCGGAAGAGTTTAAAGAGCAGGCGCTGTGTAAGGTTTATCATCGGAATGGGCGTACAATGAAAGCCATTGCGGATGAACTTAACGTGCCGCCGAGGAAGCTAAGAAGTTGTTTAGCAGAAAGTGAACTCGCCTCTTGGTGCAGGGGGCAGGGTATTTTTGTTCATCACCTGAAGCAATGGCGCGCGGATTTTTGTGACCCGAAGCGAACACAACGCAGTAAGAGGAAAAATGATTATTCCCGAACAGCGCCAGTCTATTATGATGTGGATTACTGAATCAACGCAGGCCGGAGCGCGGCAACAACAGGCTTGTCTCCTGATTGGGCTAAGCACGCGAACCCTACAGCGCTGGCAGAAAGCTATCGAGCAAGTGGATGGCCGAACGCGCCGAACAGCGCCGCCGCCCCACAAACTCTCACCCTGTGAGCGGGCTAAGCTACTGGAAATAACCTCTTCGGCCAAATTTGCTCATTTACCCCCGAGTCAAATTGTGCCGATGTTGGCTGATGAAGGGCTCTATTTCGCCTCCGAATCCACTTTCAAGACGCCCGCGCATGGGTCGAACACGTGGTGCACTGGTATAATCAAGAGCATCGCCACAGTGCCATTGAATTTGTCACACCTGCACAAAGACATGCAGGCCTTGATAAAGCCCTATTAGCTCAGCGTAACACAGTGTATGAAAAGGCACGCGCTGCAAACCCTACACGCTGGGCAGGTCAAATCCGTCAGTGGCCGTATGTGAAAGAAGTCCATTTAAATCCACAAAAATCCAGAGAAAAAAAGGTGAAACCAGACGCCAAAAAAGCAGCCTAGGATTTTACATCCTGGGCGACAACTACATTGACAATTACCGCTACCAACAATACATTACGGCTGGCCGCTAGCGCTTGAGCGAGATCAGTTTGTAGTAGCAATTTTTCGGGTAATGCGATATTGGCTAAATTAGCCTGATTACAGCGGGTGTTTTGCAATGCTGCAATATGTTTTGGATCGCGTCCCCATAATACAACTTTATTATTACGCGCTAACATTATGGCTAGCGCGGTACCGTAAGATCCGGCACCAATGATTGTCATAACACTATCAGTTATGTTCATCAGGCATCCTGATGTTGTGCGATGTTTGACTGTCCATTTTGTTTTTTTGTAGATAATTCATAAATAGGGCATCAAAGTTAACCGGCGCTAAATTTAACGGTGGGAAAGTGCCTCTGGAAACCAAATTTGAGATGCATTCTTGCGCATAAGGAAAAAGCAAATTCGGGCAATAGGCACCTAAACAGCGTTCTAATTTGGCATCTTCTATCCCTTCAATGGAGAAAATCCCCGCTTGCTTAACCTCACCGATAAATGCCGTTTTTTCATCGAAAGTCGCCTCCACATCGATGCTGAGTACCACTTCAAATAAATTATCCGCTAACTTTTCAGATTTTGTTTCTAGGTTAACCATAACCTCTGGTTGCGTGTCATTTTGGAAAAAATCCACGGCATTAGGCGCTTCGAAAGAAATGTCTTTAGTGTAAATACGTTGGATTTGGAACATCATATCGGTTTTATCTTGTGTTGACATTGGTATGCATACCCTTAGATTTAAAAATTAGATAGACCCTTCGCCTTTGAAGCCGCCGCGTTGCTGGCTACGAGCCATCGCCCTCATGGTATGTCTACGCTCATCGGTCTTACACCCTGGCAGCCGAAAGCAACTTCAAAGGCGAAGGATATAGAATTCTGTAAAATTTTTATTTACCTCGTAC
This sequence comes from Candidatus Regiella insecticola LSR1, assembly GCF_000143625.1. GTDB lineage: Bacteria > Pseudomonadota > Gammaproteobacteria > Enterobacterales > Enterobacteriaceae > Regiella > Regiella insecticola. Next base: position 22,028 of record NZ_GL379592.1, read on the forward strand.
TAGGGGCAAATTTTCCCCACTCCAACCTGATATCCCTTCTTTTAAAACTAACACAGACTCAAATCCTGCCTTGTTGAGATTTTTAGCCAGGCTAATTGCTGTTGTGCCAGTGGCACAAACCACGATAATAGACCGCATTTTATGTTGTTTTGATTGCTGAAAATTATTATTTTTTATCTCTTTAGCGGCAAGATTAATCGCCCCGAGAATGTGGCCTCGGCGATAATCTTCAGGTGCACGGATATCAACCACTGCTGCATTTTCTTTATTAATTAATCGTATTGCTTCCGCTCGAGTAATTTCTTTAATGTTAGAAAAAAAACTTTTAAAGATGCTAGTAATCAACATGATAAATAAAGCTATCCAAGCAATGCTTAGAATGGGATGTTGGCTAATAAATTGGGTTATTTCTTGCAACATAGTGCTCACAATTCCTCCATGGGCTATAAAGAAAACAGACTGCTGACAAAAACTAATTCCATTCGCGATGACTTTGGCAGTAGTTTAGTATTCAAAACCAAAGGGTATAGAGAATAGACCTCTCTCCAAACCGTAGTTCGTTATGCGAAGTCAAGGCGCCCGGCGCACAGCAACCTTCGTTCCCATACAGTACATGAGGATTGCGCGCACCGGGCAAAGCAGGATTCGCGTCACGTAGTAGGTTTGAAAAGAGGTCTAATATACTATTCACCCCTATAAACGCAGCCTGTAGAACAGGTTTCTTTTATTGTCACCGCACTCAATTCAGGCAACTTTGGCTTCAGCTGTTGCCAAATCCAAGCGGCGAGTACTTCACTGGTGGGATTTTCTAACCCCTCTATTTCATTTAAATAATTATGATCTAAGCGTTGTAAAATGGGCTCAAATTGAGTTTTCAATGCAGCAAAGTCCATGATCCAACCGAATGTAGGATCGACCTCACCCGTCACTTCCAGCCTGAGTGAAAAAGAATGGCCATGCAAACGACCACATTTATGCCCTTCAGGTACGTTGGGCAGCCGATGAGCCGCTTCAAATTGAAAATCTTTAAACAAAGTGGTGGTCACGATTGTAGCCTTCTTTTTATAAGCCAATATACCCTTCGCCTTTCAAGTTACGACGGCGTTGGCTGCGGGTACTCGCCGAATCACGTAGTCTGTCTACGCTCATCGGTCGGTCGCCCTGGCCGTAACTCGAAATTCATTGGGTATACAAGAAATTTCGAACCGCTTTTTAGGCGAATTTAATACGGATCACCAAAGTATTAAACCATTTTTAGGCAAATTTTCTAGCTTTTCGGCAAGCGATTCACCATTCGGTAAAATTAATCCAGGAGCAATATCCGCTAAAGGGTAAAGCATAAACGCTCTCTCTAGCAAACCATAATGAGGAACTGTAAGCCGCTCGGTATTAATAATCTGATTATCATATAACATAATATCTAAATCTAGCTCTCGGGGAGCCCATCGCTGATTGTTGCGTACTCTCCCCTGGGCGCGTTCAATAGCTTGGGTATGATCCAGTAATTTTTCGGCGGGGAGTAACGTATCTAATGCAGCTACGGCGTTAAGATAATCTGGCTGTTTTTGTGCTCCTAAAGGCTGACTGCAATAAAATGGAGAACATTTTATCAGTGTAGTATCAGGTAAACGCGCCAATGCCTCCAAGGCAGAATTTATTTGTAGTAGCGGGGAGGCAAGATTACTACCCAATGCGATATATACCCTTCGTCTTTGAAGCTGCCGTGTTGTTGGCTGTGAATGTTCGCCTACGCTCATCGGTCTCACGCCCTGGCCGCCGACCGGCAACTTGTGTGGGTATAACCAGCGATCATGTCGATTTTTATTCACTGTGACGTACAGATTTTTTCTTTGTAGGAGAACGTGGGCGGTGACGTGATGTTGCTAAAGCTGCTAGCATTGATTTTTTCTGCTCTAACGTCGCTACTTGAAATTGAGTCCACCAGCAGCTTAGTTTCTGTAATACTTGATTATTTTCAGCTTCAGCACGTAGCATCAACAGATCATAGGCGGCGCGAAATTTTGGATGTTGCATCAACTTATACGCTCGCACCCCTTCACGGCGTGGCAAGCGTAGCTGCAATGACCAAATCTCTCTGGTAACGATAGTGATGCGCTTCGGAATGGCTAATGAGCGATTCTCTAGTTCCAACACATCGTTCATCGCCAAAGAGAAAGCCTCATGATATGCTAAACCACTTTCCTGTTTTAGTTTCTGCGCATGTTCAATCAATGGATACCACAACATCGTCGCAAATAAAAATGCCGGATTGACTTGTTTATCATTGTGTAAACGATCATCGGTGTTTTTTAGCACCTGAACTAAAATACGCTCCATTGGTGAATCTTGGTGTTCAGTAAAATGATTAGATATTAATGGAAATAACGGTTGGAAAAGCTGATACTCACACAGTTTTAGATAGCTTTTATAGCCATAGCCCCCTTGCAATAATTTAAGTGACTCTTCAAACAATCGCGCTGGTGGAATATCACTCAATAATGAAGCCATACGCTTAATAGGCTCTGCTGTCTCAGGGCTAATGGTCATATCCAACTTGGCTGCAAAACGCACGGCACGTAACATTCGTACCGGGTCTTCCCGATAACGCACTTCAGGATCGCCGATTAAGCGAATCACACCTTGTTTTAGATCATGGAGTCCACCACAATAATCCCTCAATACAAAATCTGAACTGCCATAATAGAGGCTATTGATAGTGAAATCACGACGCTGGGCATCTTCTTCAATAGATCCGAAGATATTGTCTCGCAGCAACATCCCGCTTTGTGCTTGCTGAGAAGCATTCTTATCACTATTTTTACTCAATTCTTGCTCATGATGACCACGAAAAGTAGCGACTTCAATAACATCGCGTCCAAACATAATATGCGCCAAACGGAAACGGCGACCAATCAGACGACAATTACGAAATAGTTTACGTACCTGTTCTGGTGTAGCGTTAGTCGCAATATCAAAATCTTGTGGTTTTTTACCAAGCAGTAAATCACGGACACTGCCACCAACTAAATAAGCTTCATAGCCTGATTTATTTAGCCGATACAGCACTTTCAAGGCATTATCGCTGATATCTTTACGAGAAATGTTATGTTTATCTCGCGGAGTGGTGGTCATAAGGTGCTTTTTTTCTGGCAACGACAGCGTATTGCTTTTATTGAGGGTTTTGTGCGTACTAGCAATATTATCTTTACGAAATATTTTATTTTTATATATCAGCACATTGCGGTAGATTTTAGCTACTCGGGTAAAAATGGTACACCTCGACAGTAATGAATAAAAAACATAATTACAGATAAAGTAGTGGCTAATAGTAACCTACTGTGCTTCTTTTGAGAACGTTGTGGGGTTTTAAAAAAAATAACCATGAGCCATGGATAAATAGTAAAACACCAGCAATCATAGGTAATAAAAAAATGAGAGTTTTTATTACGTTAAGGGATACCAAAAACAAGTTCTGGCCACCCCTCGTTGTCGGCATTAACAACGGATGTATTTTGCCATGTTTTTACCCTTTACACCCTTCGCCTTTGAAGCCGCCGCGTTGTTGACTGCCAGCTCTCGCCTTCATGGTATGTCCACGCTCATCGGTCGGTCGCCCTGGCAGCCGAAGGAAACTTCAAAGACGAAGGGTATAATACTTTAACCTGTCATCTGTTTTTCCTTTATTTCAGCTAGGGTTTTACAGTCAATGCACATAGTTGCGGTAGGCCTTGCTTCTAAACGGCGAATACCAATTTCTACACCGCACTCTTCACAATAGCCAAAATCGTCACCTTCAATGTTGTTCAGGGTTTTTTCTATTTTCTTGATAAGTTTACATTCACGATCGCGGCTTCGTAATTCAAGGCTAAATTCTTCTTCTTGAGCTGCTCGGTCAATGGGATCAGGGAAGTTAGCTCCGTCATTTTTCATGTGGCTGATCGTCTTGTCTGCCTCATCTCTGAGCTGATGACTCCATGCTGTTAAAATTTTTTTGAAATGCGCTAGCTGATCAACATTCATGTACTCTTCGCCGGGCTTTTCTTTATAAGGCTCCACCCCAGCGATAGCGAGAATGCTCAGGGACGAATTCGGATGTTTTTGCCCTTTTTGCATGATGCTTCTCCTACATTTACACGTACAATGAATTAGTAATACGTATATTGTCCCCCCAAGCGGGGAAAATTCAGGCCGCTTTGACATCCTCCCCGATCCTAAATGGCGAGGATTTACAGCGTTCAGACCGAAGCCTGACTCACCTCAGTGGGTTCCTGCTTCATATACCCTTCGCCTTTGATGTTGGCTGCGGGTGCTCGCCCTCATGGTATGTCTACGCTCATCGGTCGGTCGCCTTGGCAGCCGAAGGCAACTTCAAAGACGAAGGGTATAGAGTGAACTAACTGCGCCTACTCTCCACAGGCTTAAAATCCCGCATGCCGTGCGGTATCAATTGCCGTCATAGCTAGGCCGAAGCTTTCGCTGTTAGCAGCAAAATTTTAACACAGGTTAGTTGGAAAACCATGCCTTATATCCCCGGCCTAAACGCCAAGGTTTTACAGCATACTGGATAAATTGGCAATTACTCTTGCTGGTTGCTTGATAAACATTGCCAATAATTTTTATTTGTTTAGAGCCTGTTCAAAATTTTCTCTGAGCGACGCTCAATTGAGAAAAAAAGGGGCAAAAAAGCGCCCAACGCACAGCAACCGCTGTGTATGAGGACACAAGAAATTTCGAACGAGCTACTACAGCAACCTGCTAGGCTTTAATATAGCACCCAGGTATGCTCTTTTCCTGTAACAATAAATCTATACGGTTATTTTTGTCATGATCTTTAATTTTATATAGCTAAATCAGTCTGACTTGATTCGGCTATATAAGCGATCAACCAAGCCACTACGTCTTAACGTTGATGTATTAATAGCGTGATTTAAAACCTGATGAGACGCATAAAGCGTTAGTTTCCTTCGCGCGCGGGTAATTCCAGTGTAGAGTAATTCACGTGTTATTAACGGTGAAAAATGGGGGGGGAGTACTAAAGCAGTATGCTCAAATTCTGAGCCTTGAGATTTGTGTACGGTCATTGCGTATGCCGTGTCGTGGTAGGGTAAACGGTTAGGTTGTACTGATTTAATATCACCATTTGGCAATTGAAAATAAACACGCAGATGGCCATGAGCACCAGGTAACGCAATGCCAACATCACCGTTGAATAATCCAAGTGCGCTATCGTTACGTCCAATCATAATAGGACGTCCGCTATACCAGTCGTTAGATAGCCTCTTTGAACGTCGAATCAAGCCTTTGTTCCGTAAAATGTGTTCAATTTGCTGGTTTAAACCACTGACACCAAAGGATCCAGCGCGTAGTGCGCAGAGTAATTGATAACGGTTAAAAGCGGCTAATATCTCAGCTGCATCATTACCTTGCATAACCTGTTCAAGATAGGTCTGATACCCTATCACACTGGCTTGCAGTAAGGCTTTATAATTTTCAGCTTCAGTTAATACCACATATTCAACGTCAGTGTGGTTTCTTTGCAAAACAGATAAAGCCCGTTGATATTTGCCTGTGTTCACGGCTTCAGCAAGTTGTCCTATGCCTGATTTTTTATCAAAGCGGTAACTTTTTTTCAATAAACAGAGGCTATCACCAACACGGGTTTGTGTTGTCAACGTCTCATTTTTCTTTTCCCGATGATAATTACAGAGCTGATCTAATCGGTAACCGGTCGCGCGGGCTAATTGCTCAGCACGGGGCGCACTGTAACCTAAGACAGCCAAACGACAGATATCACCAAAGACTGCACCGACTTCTACTGATGCTAATTGATCTCTATCACCGAGAAAAATCACGCGGGCTTTAGCGGGCAATGCAGCAATTAATTTTGCCATCATGGGCAAATCAACCATTGAAGCTTCATCGACCACCAAAACATCAAGATTTAACGGATTAGCGGGATGATAGCGCAACCGTTGGCTATTCAGTTGTATCCCAAGTAAACCATGCAGAGTTGAAGCTTGATCAGGCAATAGCTTACGTTCTATTTCATTAAGCGCTAATTGTTGCCAGGTTTTCCCCAAAGACTCGCTTAAACGTGCGGCGGCTTTACCGGTAGGTGCCGCCAACTGAATACGCAGCTGAGCCCCTGCGGTTAGGCGTACTAAGGCAATGAGCAATTTTGCTACCGTGGTGGTTTTACCGGTGCCTGGTCCACCTGAAATGACCGATATTTTTCCTGTTACTGCCACTGCTGCTGCTATTTTTTGCCAATCGACCTCATCAGTATCAGTACCAAAGAGTTGATCTAAAATATTTCGCAGCTGATTTTCATTGATCGCCTCATTAACTCTGCTACCGGCAATAAAACGGACGACATCGCCTTCACTTTGCCACATCCTTTGCAGATAAAGCCGATCATACTGTAAAACTAAGGGAGTGGGTTGTGAACCATCACTAACAGAGGGCGAGCATTGCAAACTGTCACGCCAACATTGTACATCCGGCGCTTTGGCGGCATGCCACAGTGCTCGAGTAAGCTCAGGTTGACGGCCAGCAAATAAACATTGAGGTTGCAAACTTGTTATGGGTAAACAGATATGTCCAGCGCCTACTTCGGCGCTAAGGTAGGCGGCGGCCAGCTGTAACGCAGGACAATGATCCGGCGCGATCATGCGGGCAAACTGCACGTCAATAGGACGTAATAATCGCTCACGGATAGCCTGATCTAATAATTCCATCATCATGTGGCGGTGATCTCTCTGCTAAATAGATCATCTAATGCGTGAATGAGTTGTTGTTGAGGGCGGTAGGAAAAAACCCCATTACCTGGGTAGTTAGCGTCAATCCCACGCAAAAATAAATAGATCACCCCGCCGAAATGTCGCTGATAATCATAATCAGTTAAGCGATGAGCTAGATAACGATGCAATGCTAAGGTGTAGAGCTGATATTGCAAATCATAGCGATGTTCAGCCATGCTCATGGTCATTGCTGTAGGGTGGTAAGCACGACTGTCTTCACCTAACCAATTCGATTTATAATCCAATAGATAAAATTTCCCTTGCCAGCAAAACACCAAATCAATAAAACCTTTTAGCATTCCTTGCACTTGTTGAAAATTCAATGCCTGACAACGCGCTGATATGGGATCATATTGTTTGATCAAATTATCTAATTCATTTGCTTGCAATAGACTATTGATCGGTAGATGAAATTGTAATTCTGCCTGTTTATTCGCTGGCGTCAAACTCGCCAAGCTTACCCCTGTTTCGTTCAATGGGGTATGTAAAATATCGGTTAACCATTGGTGTAATACCGGTGACCAAATAGTGTCAAAACCCTTTTGTAGGAGTTGATCGGTTAGCCATTCCAGGTCGATGGGTTGACTAAAATCAAGCAGCTCGAGTAGCCCATGCAAAAATGTTCCCGCTATTGCACCACGTGGGAAATGGTGTGGTGTCAAATTATTTACCAGAGATACCGTTTTACTCGCGGTATCATTGTTTAATGGTGTTAACCACGTTAGTTTGTCTACTGATTTAACGACACCTTGCGGTTGTGATATTGGCTCTACGGATGATTGGAAAGCCTGTTGTAACGCTGAATAACTGGTCACGCGCCAATGATCTTGTATTTGTCGCGTAAATGTTTTTGCGGCAAGTGGAATTTTTGTCGATTTTTGCGGTTGCCAAATTTGTTTATCCAGTGCCGCCACTACGGATACGGCAATATCGTCGCTTTTGCTGTCTGTTGTCATCAATATTGCTAATTGTTCTACCAAATAATCACCATCACCTGACTCCCCTCTTTGCAACAAATAACCGATAGCGGTTTGATGTAAATCACTGTTACCTTGTTTACGGCTGCCTTTGGTTAAAGGTGCGATCCCTATACTACAGTGGTAAACCGAACGGGTTAAGGCCACGTAAAGTAATCGTAAATCTTCCGCTAGGCGTTCCTGCTGAGCCAACTTTTTACTTTCATCGTTGGGATTAAGATCCAGCATAGCGGTAAAATTTTGACGATCATGATAAAACGCTTCATGTTGTTGACGAAAATTAACGATAAACGGCAACCAGACCAAAGGATATTCTAATCCTTTTGATTTATGGATAGTGACCACTTTAACTAAAGGCGCATCACTTTCCAGCCGCAGTTGTTGATGTTCAGCCTGTCGTTCAGGTTGTGAGATTTGTTGCGCTATCCAACGGACTAATGCGTGTTCACTGTCAAGCTGTGTTGCCGCTGTTTGTAACAGTTCTCCCAAATGGAGTAAATCGGTCAAGCGCCGTTCACCCCCTGGGCTGGCTAACAAATTCTCGGCCAGTTCGCGCCTGGTGATGATCTCTCGTAACATGGGTAAAATGCCATGTTTCCGCCAATGTTGGCGGTAACCATCAAATTCATCGACCAGTGCATCCCAAGCTTGTTCATTATGGTTTAATTGATCTAATTTTTTTATATCAAGTCCAAGTAAACTGGTCGCCATTGCACAACGTAAAGTGCGTTCTTGCTCTGGCGCCAACACGGCTTGTAGCAACCAAAATAAATCTTTGGCTTCTGGGGTATCAAAGACACTGTCCTGACTCGATAAATAAATAAAGGGAATAGCCAGCATATTTAACGCTTTTCTGACTACCATAGCCTCAGTACGATTACGGACTAAAATAGTGATATCTGATGCTTGAACGGGACGAGACCCTTTTTGGGTGATTAAGTTGGCGCGTCCAAGTTGTCCTGCCGTAAGCCAATCGCGTATTTGTGTCGCGCATTGCTGAGCCATGAGTTGTTGGTATTCACCGAGATTGACTTTTTCTCCAGGTTGTACCCAAAAGTGGAGTGCGGGTTGTATTTTTTTATCGATTTCGAAGGCTAATTCAGCATTTTTTTTCGCCGCAATAACATTAATAAAGGGAATTTGCTCAAATAAAAAAGGCACATTAACTTGATTAAACAACCGATTGACAGATCGCACCATCTGATGAGAAGAACGCCAGTTAGTCGATAAGGTGTAGTGGGCATTAATTTCAGCGCGGGCACGAATATAAGTAAAAATATCGGCGCCGCGGAAGGCATAAATGGCTTGTTTGGGATCACCAATCAACAACAGTCCACAATGCTCTTGATTAGCGTAAATACGATTAAAAATACGGTATTGTTGCGGATCAGTATCCTGAAATTCATCGATCATCGCGAGGGGATACTTGCTACGGATCGCGGCGGCTAACGACTCTCCTGCCGATTGTTGTAAGGCCATGTCCAAACGACTTAATAAATCATCAAAACCTAGTACTGCCCGTTGACGTTTTTCTTGTTGAACCGCTTCGCGGATCTCCCTGATGGCCTTTGTGATAATGAGATCACGTAACGTTAGGGGGTCGGCAAATAGTTGGTCGATGGCCAAAAATAGCGCATCTTCTGGGGGATTGCCTTGTTTAGTTTTGTCATACAAAACGGACTGACGGAATTTAGCCAGCTCTTGGGGTAGAAAATAATCACAGGTTTCCTGCTCAGCCCATTGAGTGACTATGGCTAACCAATGAGGGAGATTTTTACTGCTATAGCTGCGTTTGTCGACAGCAGAATCGCTGATTAATGCAGCCAATTTATCGGCTTTTTGGCACCAATGCGTTTTCAGTTCATCAATTTTGGTCACTATTTGTTGGTGACGCTGACTAATACTTTGATCCTTGGGCACTTGGCGAAATTGTGGCACTTCACCTTGTAAATACGGAGAAAGATCATTGAGTAGTTGTTCAGGCCCTTGCCATTCTTGGCTTACCGCTCGCGCTTCATTCAAGGAAAGTGGATAACAATACCGGCGCCAAAAATCGGCACAAGCTTGCCGACGTAGCGGTAATTCATCATGGATTAAGGTTTGTTCAAATAAAATGCCAGATTCGAAAGCATTAGCCGCTAATATTCTTTGGCAAAAGCCATGAATAGTATAAATAGCCGCTTCATCCATTTGCCGTTCCGCCGCTAACAATTGCGCTGCCGCGTCAGCCAGATCCGTTATCTCATTTAATAATGCCTGATCCATCGCATCATCGCTGGCTCCACGTACGCAGGCTATCCGCAAGCGATGAATATTGCTGCGGATCCTCCCTTTTAATTCCTCTGTTGCCGCTTCAGTAAAGGTGACGACTAAAATTTCTTCCACTGTTAAGCGGCGTGGATAAGCAGTGTCGCCACCCAGTCCCAACAGTAAACGTAAATACAGCACACCTATGGTAAATGTTTTACCTGTTCCGGCAGACGCTTCGATGAGGCGTTCTCCCCACAATGGTAAGCTAAATGGCTCAAGTGATTGTGGGGGGGACGCTTTCATATATTTGTTGGTATTCTTAATGGCTGGTTTGAGGGGATCCCGCGGGCGGTGTAACTCTGGGCATAGTAGCTTGCAGAGCTGAAATAGTGGGATAGGTGATCCATTCCGTCATCGTTGCATAATCACCATTTTTCAATAACGCTGGTTCCTGGCTTTTAACCTGAGAAAGTAAGGCTAATCCTTGAGGTTTTATCACCGCCTGCTGAAAATAATTGACTAATGATTTTTGATTAAGCTTTTTCACTTGTTCAATCATATTGTGACGATGATCAAAGGCAAAACGATGGCGATTAAAATCATTTTCATAATGATCCGCTTCTTCCGCCAACGCGAGTTGTTTTTTAAGTGATTGCGCTAATACATTGACTTGTTGAGGCAATATATTACCTATAGCTAATATTTCAACCGCCGCCCGTTGTAGTAAATCATTCCGATAATTGACAATATCTTGCACGCTAATATGATCAAGCGTTTTTTGCCGCTCAGCCCGTTCGGTATAAGGAACCTGAGATAACATCTTAACGGGATAAATTGCGAGTTCAAACGCCCGTCTTTTTTCATTAATCTCTAATTGTTCACGATAATAGGATTTGGCTTGCTCTAGCTGCTCTTTCGTCGGTGTAAAAGCAGAGTATTGTTTTAATAATGTGAGCAGTAAATTAGGCAGTCGCTGCGTGAAACCATGGGCATTAATATACAACCCCTGGTTCGATCCAATCGAAAATTGTATCCCACCAACATCTGCTTGAGTACGAAGCTGATTAAGAGAGCGATTTGCCAAATAATGGGTTAGGGCAAAGAGTACTTGATGGCGTGCCGAATTTTGGGCGGCTTCAAAACGAAAAGCGATAGAGATGTCAGCTTTGGGTTCATTGGCAAAGTATTGACTCGGCATGTGGAACACCCGCAATCCGGGTTCATCAAGGATCTTGTGTGGATGTACAATGCCTGATTTTTTATTTTCAATTAAAGAAAAATCATTGGCAATATAGGGGTTTAATGTGGGTAATGAGAAAGTAAGATCGTTAGCCAATTGCTTCCAGTTAGTGAGCTGCTGAGTACTAATTTTATCAACCTGATAAGGGGCATTGAGAAAATACGCCACTTTATTATGAGGCTTTTCAGGGCTGATAAACCAAATGCGGGCTTTTTCAGGCGTCATTTCCGCGAGTCTTGCTGTGATGGCTTCAGGATCCGAATCGATCGGCTAAATAGGGTGCGTCTAACACGTGAGTGACGGGTACACGCAACATCATATCGACCAGTTCATCTATATAATTCATGTCTCGCGTAATGGAGAGGTAACGAAAATCTAAATTCAGCATACGTGCCATTTCATCAAAATAACTCTTTTTAATGCCATTTTTATGTAATAGATTTAAATAGTTGAAGATGGCTGCAATAATTTTATCCCGCTGTGCTAATCCTTTATCAGTTAAGGAAACCTCAATAGTAAATACCCCGCTGTTACGTGCACTCATTGGATCCGCTTCTGCCTTAATCGCATCGGCTAATCCTTGTTTTTGTAACCAGTCAGAAAGCGTATTGTCGCTGGTATTACTGATCAAATAACTAATATAATCATCTTTTTTACTGCGGAAAGCCGCACTATTATTATCAATACGGAAATCTATTTTTAGCTGTTTACGGGGTTGCGCTGGGACAGTATGGATAATAATCCCCGTTTGTTCAGAAGTTGCAACGGGCACTGTAATCAAGGGAACTTCCACATTGCGATTGCTTATTTTTCCGAAGGTATTAGCTGCCAATTCTGCTAATTTTGCCAATGATTGATTGCTATAAAGTACCGCAACCATAATATTTGCTGAATAATAGCGTTGATGAAATTTGATTAACTCATCCTGCAATTTACTGTCTGGTTTATCTTGTAGGGTATCTAAGTTGCCGATTGGAAAACGCGCAAAAGGGTGCGCTGGATTAAGTGTTTCACCGTCTATTAACCACATACGAATACCATCGCTGGAACGTGCCATTGACGCCTCTGCATGAACCGCATGACGTTCTCGATCAGCGTTCATAGGCTTGAATAACGGTGCGGCAATTGCATCAGCAAGACGTTCAACGGCAGGTGTTAATGCTTCGTTTTCAACTTCAAGATAATAGCCCGTACGGTAAGACGCAGTACTTGCGTTATAGCTGCCACCATGTTTTTTCAGAAAGTTAGCAAAGTCATCCGATTCAGGAAAACGTTGCGAACCCTGTAAAACCATATGCTCTGCATAATGTGCTAAACCCAATTGTGTATTAGGATCCTCCAAAAAACCAACCGGTAGTGCCAATGCCGCTAAGGACTTTGGTGCCATCACATCAGAAATTAACAATACGGTTATACCATTAATTAATTTTACAGCCTGATATTGACGAGGATCATCTGTACTTTTATGAATGGTTTCTGTCAACGGTTGCCAACCCTTACCCGCCCAACTTGCTGGAATAAGCAAAAATAAAAAAATACAGGTTTGTAAGATCCGCTGAAATTGTTTCGACATCTATTCTCTCCATTCACTACAGATAAAACTAACAATTCAGGCATTGTAATACAAACAGTATCTTTATGAAATCATACAAAATTGATTAATTAATAAGAAATGTATCTTTATGTTTAATTCAAATCAAAGGTTCCTGCGTCACGGCAAGGCGGTGAGATAAGGACGGTATCTTGCAAATTTTCCCACTCTTTCGCAGTATAAGTATGTAAGGCAAGTGCGTGAACGCCCCCCATAAACTCGTCTTTCAATAAACTATAGACTTCCTGATGGCGTTTTAAATGGCGCTGGTTAGAAAACTGCTCACTGACAATCACAACTTTGAAATGACTTTCATAGCCCGCGGGAACATTATGATTGTAGCTTTCATTAATGACCTCTAGATGAGTGGGTTTGAATTCTTTTCTAAGTTTTTCTTCAATTTTTTCACGAATTAAAAACATCGTTCACCTCCGTAAACTGCAAAGGGGACAGAAAGCCATGTCTATAGTGTAATCTGATAAATGATAACCTGCTCCAATCCTATTTTGTTTCTATACCCTTCGCCTCTTTCGAGTTACGGCGGCGTTGGCGGCTTCAAAGGTGAAGGGTATAACCCTAAAATTAACGATTATGTAGCAGCATATGCAGGCGAAATAGGTAAACAAGCAACAACGTGGATACCACATTATTTAATGTGCTTAATATTATATCTGCTACCACCGGAAAATATAAAATTACCTTGCTAATTATAAGTATAATTAATAATTTTACACTAAACCACAATATCATCGCCGGTACTATTAAGCGAATATTGGCGAAAGCTAATGTTGCACTGGCTTTAATTGCTGCAAAAATGCCGATCTTTTCATTAGTAATAATGATAGGGGCTAAAGATACCGCTAAAGCAATAACGACACCGGGTACAATAAAAAGCGCCAACCCGCATTGAACCAATAGCGTACAAACAAAGATCAACAAACCCAATCGGGGTAATGTTGGCAAAGCCACACCAATGACTTGCCATAAGCTGAGGTAGTTGCCTTGAGAGACTAAAGTGATCAGGGCTAATGTACCACCGATAAGTAACACATTCCCTAACAATGCCGAAAAAGTAGCAACAGCTGATATTTTAAGCAAAATTATCTGTTGTTCAGGTGTCATCAGCTGCACCATTTCTTTAATCCCCATTTCCGAAGAAGAGGTCAAATCACGGCTCGCTATCTCTAAACTGTTTAACTGTTCAGCATCAAGAAGAAAAATCTGATTCAATATGACGGTAATCAATGCACTCAATAATGCTAGCAACAAAATGCTAGGTAACTGATTTTTTAAAAAATTAAAACTGTCACGGTGTAAAATGTTAGCCGTGATAGGCATACAAGCTCCTTAGAATCGAAAATAAAACAGAACATTTAGAAAGGCTATTATACTCTGTTTATCAATTTTTTCTGTGCATGAAGTTAAGCGCCTTCGAAATCTCTTGTGCTCACTGATACTTTAGACTGCTTGTATCCCCCTCGCCTTTGAAGCCCCACCGTGTTGTTGGCGGCGGGTGCTCGCAACCCTCATGCACTTACCATGAGTACTATGGTTGCTGCTATTGCAATCAACATAAAAATAATTTAAATCGGATTAGGGATTTACATTTAAATAACTAACTGTTATTTAAATTGTCATATAAGCTTTCAAGGACGATAAAAAAGCATGAAGCTATTACTGTTGGTAATGTATTTGACAACGAGCATCTTAACCGGCTGCTCAGTAGCGCCCGAGATAACAAGCCAGGTAACAGCAGGGCAAGCGCGTTTGCAGCTCAGTTTAGAATATTTGGCGAGGGGTGATCTCAATGACGCTCGGCAAAACATTATTAAAGTGTTGCGTGCTCATCCACAAAATTACCGTGCTCATTTAGCCATGGCGCTTTACGAGCAACGCATTGGTGAAAACAACGCTGCACAACTACGTTATCAACAGGCAATGAAACTGGCTCCAAACAATGGTATTATATTAAATAATTACGGTGCCTTTTTGTGTAGTTTAGGGCAATATATGTCCGCGCAGCAACAATTCAATACCGCGGTATTGTTACCTGATTATGGTCAAGTCATCAATAGTATTGAAAATGCGGGCTACTGTTTTTTACAAGCTGATCAAAATGATAAAGCTCGTATTATGTTAAGCCGTGCATTGAAATATGACCCTGATAAAAGTGCAGTACTGCTGACGGAAGCTGAAAGGCAATTTAGGCTAAAAAATTATGTGAAAGCGCAGCTATTACTTAATATATACCAAGATATTTTACCCAAAAATGCTAGAAGTTTATGGTTACAAATTCGTTTCGCCGCGTTGGCAGGTAGTCAAGATAGCGTACAACGCTATGGGCAACAGCTAGCGCAAAATTTCCCGCAATCTGAACAGTACCGGCATTTTCTCGCCCATGAATACTGAAACTGGCCAAGATAAATTTGTTACAGAGACGACAGGTACACGCCTACGTCAAGCACGTGAAGCCTTAGGACTTACAGAACAGGCAGTCGCAGAACGTCTATGTCTGAAAGTGTGCATCATACGCGATATTGAAGAAGACAAAATGCAAGAGAGTCTGGCTTCAACATTTCAACGAGGTTACATTCGTTCTTATGCCAAACTGGTTCATATTCCAGAGGACGAGTTGTTGCCGAGCCCCAAACAAGACATATCAATAAAGATCATGAGATCCCCATCGATGCAAAATTTCTCTCTTGGGAAAAAACGTCAAAAACGTCAAAAACGTGATGGTTGGTTAATGGGATTTACATGGCTAATTATATTGGTTGTACTTGGTTTAACGGGTGCCTGGTGGTGGCAAAATTATCAAATTCATCAGGAAGAAATCGCGAAAATGGCCAATCAATCTCCTACGTCTTTGCTGCAAGGAGGGGGAGGGGAGCCTGCGCTACTTCAGCGCGAGAGCAATAATCTTACTGATAAACAAGAAAATGCAAAACGTTGGTCTGCTGATAATGCAAACGAAGAAGAGTTCACCTCTCCTCAGTCAGCTTTGAATTCAGCCGTTATTTTAACGAATACGGATAATTCAACGGCTAGCAACCAGGATATGATACCGAGCATCCCAAAAGCTTTGGATCCAGAATCGACAGATAATGCACTAATACAAGCATCCTTATCCAATACCGATACGGCACTCGATAATACGTTACCACCGACGAATAACTTAACAATGAATTTTTCTGCTAATTGTTGGTTACAGATTATTGATGGCAGTGGTAAAAAATTGTTTAGTGGTATGCAAAAAAAAAATGCAACGCTCAACGTGGCAGGCAAATCAACTTATAAACTGATTATTGGCGTACCTAGTGCGGTTACGGTGGTGTATCAAGGCAAACCCGTAGATTTAACTCGATTTATCAAAACGGATAGAGTAGCCCGCTTCACCCTAGGTGAAGAATAGCCATTTTTCATGATCAAATGGGATATTATATACCCAATGAATTTCGAGTTACGGCAAGGCGACAATCAATCGCATCCCCGAAGTGTACAACTAGTACATGACAGAGGGTGAGTGCGAGCAGTCAACAACGCAGCGGCTTCAAAGGCGAAGGGCACTGCCAGTATAGCCGAATCAGTTTAATTTGATTCAAGGCGGAGGAGCGCAGACAGTACAAATAGTACGGCAAGTGACGACAACACAGAATCAAATTAAACTGCTTTGGCTATAGCGTAGATACAGGAGAGAATTAAGTGCAGAATCCATGCCCCATTACACGCCGTAAATCGCAACGGATTTACGTTGGTAAGGTTCCTATTGGTGAGGGTGCACCGATTGCTGTGCAATCCATGACGAATACTAAAACGACAGACGTTGAAGCTACCGTCGAACAAATTCTTGCTCTGGAACGTGTTGGTGCCGATATTGTACGTGTCTCGGTTCCGACAATGGATGCAGCCGAAGCATTCAAACTGATAAAAAAGCAGGTTAATGTGCCGCTGGTTGCTGATATCCATTTTGACTACCGTATCGCTTTAAAAGTCGCTGAATACGGCGTTGATTGTTTGCGTATTAATCCGGGTAATATCGGCAACGAAAATCGTATCCGCGAGGTAGTGGCCTGTGCGCGCGATAAAAATATTCCCATTCGTATTGGTATTAATGCTGGCTCATTAGAAAAAGATATTCAAGAAAAGTATGGAGAGCCAACAGCAGAAGCACTGGTAGAATCAGCCATGCGTCACGTGGATATTCTTGACTGCCTTAATTTCGATCAATTTAAAGTCAGTGTAAAAGCCTCAGACGTTGCTTTAGCCGTCACTTCTTATCGTCTATTGGCAAAAAAGATCAAGCAGCCATTGCATTTAGGCATTACTGAAGCGGGTGGGCTGCGTAGTGGCGCGGTGAAGTCTGCCATAGGTTTAGGTTTGTTACTCTCTGAAGGTATCGGCGACACAATACGCGTCTCGCTGGCTGCCGATCCAATAGAAGAAATCAAAGTTGGCTTTGATATTCTCAAATCATTACGCATTCGTTCACGAGGGATCAACTTTATTGCCTGCCCAACTTGTTCAAGGCAAGAGTTTGATGTTATCAACACGGTGAATGCCCTCGAACAACGGTTAGAAGATGTGATCACACCCATGGATATTTCCATTATCGGTTGTGTGGTGAACGGCCCAGGTGAAGCCTTGGTTTCAACGATGGGGATTACCGGTGCCAGTAATAAAAGTGGCTTTTATGAAGATGGTGTACGTCTTAAAGAACGTCTTGATAATAATAATATAATTGACCAACTTGAAGCTAAAATTCGCGCAAAAGCCGCTGTATTAGATAAAAAAAATCGTATTGAAATTGATCAACGCGAAAACCTGTAGCTAACATAAAACTCTTTTTCACTTTTCCTGTCACGTTATGTTTTAATCCATCAATAATGAGACAGTTGAGAAGACGCAAAGCATACTTTGCACCTTTGACTGAAATGAGCGCAGAAAAATACCGAGTTGGATTATACCCAATGAATTTTGAGTTACGGGATGAGCGTAGACATACTACGTGATGTGGCGAACACCCGCAGCCAACATCAAAGACAAAGGATATATAGAGATTGATTAGAGAGAAAATGTGACAAAGGCAAAAAAAATCCAGGCCATTCGTGGTATGCACGACAGCTTACCGGCAGAAACAGCATTATGGCAACATGTTGAAGATGTAGTTAAACGGGTACTTAGTCGTTATGGTTACAGTGAAATACGTTTACCGATTGTCGAGCAAAGCCAGTTATTCAAACGCGCCATTGGTGAAATGACCGATGTGGTAGAAAAAGAAATGTACAGCTTTGATGATCGTAATGGCGAAAGTCTAACGCTACGCCCAGAAGGCACCGCCGGCTGTATACGCGCGGGAATAGAACATGGTCTGCTATACAATCAGCAACAACGTTTATGGTATATCGGTCCGATGTTTCGTCACGAACGCCCCCAAAAAGGGCGTTATCGGCAATTCCATCAATTAGGTGCTGAAGTATTTGGTTTGTTTGGGCCAGATATAGATGCGGAATTAATCATGCTAACAGCGCGTTGCTGGCGTGAATTGGGCATTGCAGATCATGTTGAACTTGAACTGAACTCTATAGGCTCTTTGCAAGAAAGAGCCAGATATCGTGATGCTCTAGTGGCATTTTTAGAAATACATAAAAATAAGCTGGATGAAGATTGTCAACGTCGTATGTACTTTAATCCATTAAGGGTGCTCGATTCTAAAAATCCCAATATTCAACAATTACTTCATGATGCTCCAGTGCTTTCTGAATACCTCGATGAAAAATCAAAACAGCATTTTGCGGGTTTGTGCGCATTTTTAGATCAAACCAATATAAAATACAAAGTTAATCCTCGGTTAGTACGTGGATTAGATTATTATAATCACACCGTGTTTGAATGGATAACAAAAAACTTAGGGGCACAAGGCACCATTTGTGCGGGTGGTCGCTACGATGAACTGGTAGAGCAATTAGGCGGACAAGCCACACCCGGGATAGGTTTTTCGATGGGGCTGGAACGGCTTATTCTTCTGGTGCAAGCAATTAATCCCAATTTTACCGCGGCAAAAATGATTGATGTGTATCTTATTGCGTCAGGTGAGGGGACACAAAGTGCCGCTATGCAATTGGCCGAGGATTTGCGTAATAAAATACCCAGCTTGAAATTAATGACTCACCATGGCGGCGGTAAAATAGCCAGACAGTTTTCCCGAGCAGAACAATGTGGGGCGCGTTTTGCTTTGGTATTGGGTAGTAATGAGTTATCAACTCGAAAAGTGACGCTAAAAAATCTTGCAATAGGTGAACAAGAAACAGTACAGCAAGCTGATATCGCTGTACGTCTCGCAAAATTGTTAACTTAGCGCCTATTTGAAATCTTCTGTGAGCTCGTTTTTGGCAGAAGACTTCTTACAAAACCGTAGCGAGAGGTGTGAAGTCTAAGAGATTGTTCCAAATCTTCTTGAACGAAGCTAAGACGAGAAAAAAATAAGCATTTTGAGCTTATTTTTGACAAAGTATCAGCGAGCATAAGAGATCTCGAAACGCGCTTAAAGGAGAAATATACCGTGGAAATCTATACCACTGAAAACGAGCAAGCGGATGCGGTGCGGCGTTTTTTTAGTGAAAATGCCAAGATACTCGTTGTGAGTGTGCTACTCATCATCACTGTTTTAATTGGCTGGCACTATTGGCAAAATAATCAAAATACAGCAATGAAAAATGCGGCTTCTTCTTATCAGCAAGTAAGTGAAATATTGACTGATAATAAAAAAGCCGCGGTTACAAAGTCTGACGATAATACTAATGATGTTGCTGAACAGTTTGTCCGAGAGAATGATAATAATTACGCTGTTTTTATCGCGTTGGAATTAGCCAATCGTTTTGTTGTGCAAAAGATTTTTGATAAAGCAGAGCAGCAACTTATGCTAGCTTTGACGAAAACCAAAGATACAAATCTTTTATCATTAACGAATCTACGTTTAGCAAAGCTACAGTTACAATTGAAAAAACCAGACCAAGCACTGAAAACGCTTAATAGCGTAGAGGGTGAGGCTTGGGTAGCAATGGCTGAAGATGTGCGCGGGGATATATTTTTAAACAAAGGCGATATCCCCGCCGCTCGAGCCGCTTACACTAAAGCTACTGAAGTCAATGCAGCTCAAACATTACAGACATTGCTGCGGTTGAAATTAGATAATTTATAAGACTTCTTGCAAAACCGTAGCGGGGCTGTGAAGTCAAGGCGCTCGGCGCGCGTTAACATGCAAGCACATGAGGATGGCGAGCAACGGGTATAGCCGAATTTAGTTTAATTTGATTCAAGGCGTACAAATAAGTACGGCAAGCGACGACAACACTTAAATCAAGTTAAAATGATTTGGCTATAACGCAGAAATTCACATCACGCAGTAGGTTATGCAGGTAGTGTAAAGTATCAGCGAGTACCCGAGATTTCGAATAGGCTCCTAGAGGAATTCCCATGCAATTATGTAAAATACTCTTACCAGGACTGCTATCAATGGTCTTTTTGAGTAGTTGTTCACTGTTTAATCGTGATGAAGGTACAGCGGCTATATCACCATTGCCGAAAATAACAAATCAATTCACCCTAACAAAAATATGGAGTGTTTCGGTAGGCAGTGGTACCAATGATTATTACTCTTATTTACGCCCTACTTGGCAGGGATCATCCCTGTTTGCTGCTGATAGAAAAGGTTTGGTTAAAGCGGTCAACTTGGATACTGGTAAAGAAATATGGCAAAAAAATCTATCTGAAAAAACGACATTCACTATGAAAAACCGATCAGCGATGTTATCTGGTGGGTTAACGGTGAAAGGAAACAATCTCTATGTTGGTAGCGAAAAAGCGATAGTTTACGCATTACATACTGACGATGGTAGAGTCCTGTGGGAAACCCCTGTGGCAGGGGAGGCATTATCTCACCCAGTAGTAAGTGATGGTTTGGTACTGATCCACACCAGTAATGGTATGTTACAAGCCCTCGACGAAGAAAATGGTGCAATAAAGTGGATGCTGAATCTGGGCATTCCATTGTTGTCTTTACGTGGTGAATCGGCTCCGAGTACGGCATTCGGTGCCGCGATTATTGGTGGTGATAATGGTCGTATTAGCGCGATTACGATGAAACAAGGCCAATTAATTTGGCAACAGCCCATTGCTAAGGTAGCAGGAGCCAGTGAAATTGATCGTCTGAACGATGTGGATACTCCCCCTGTAGTAGTTGACAACATTGTTTATGCTATAGCTTACAACAGCAATTTAACTGCGTTGGATTTACGTTCTGGTCAGATTTTATGGCAACAGGAAATAGGTTCGGTTAATGATTTTATTGTTGATAATAGCCGTATCTACTTGGTTGACCAAAATGACCGCATTGTGGCATTGAAAGCAGAAGGGGGGCTCAATCTGTGGAGTCAAAACGACTTATTACACCGCAATCTAACGGCTCCTGTAATCTATAGTGACGATTATCTGGTGGTCGGTGATAGTAAAGGATATTTGCACTGGATAAATAAAAGTGACGGTCGTTTTGTAGCACAGCAGCAAGTTGATAGCTCAGGTTTTCTTAGCGCACCCATCATCGCTGACAATAAGTTAATTATCCAAGCTAAAAACGGCACAGTTTATGCATTTGCACGTATCGGTGGTCAAAAAACTGAAATATAACGGCAAAAACGTTTCCTCGTTCATATTTCTCCAAATTCGTTTAAGAGCCTATGCGAAATCTTCTTTAGCGTGGCTCAATTGATGGAAAAATGAGCTAAAAAATGCAGTTTACATAACGTAAATAAGCATTTTTAACTCGTCTTTGGCAAAAGACTTCTTGCAAAACCGTAATATACCCACAGCTCTTTAAGTTGCCGCTATAGCCGAAGCAGTTTAATTTGATTCAAGGCGGAGGAGCGCAGACAGTACAAATAGTACGGCAAGCGACGACAACACAGAATCAAATTAAACTGATTTTTGGCTATAGGTGGCCAGGGCGTGAGACCGATGAGCGTAGACATACCATGAGGGCGAGAGCTGGCAGCCAACAACGCGACAGCTTCAAGGGCGAAGGGTATACATAAAATTAAGTTAATAAAGGATATAACAATGATACCTGTTGTCGCGTTAGTTGGACGCCCAAACGTGGGGAAATCCACTTTATTTAACCATCTAACACGCACCCGTAGTGCTTTAGTTTCTGATTTTCCAGGGTTAACACGTGATCGTCAGTATGGCCGTGCTGAGTTTGAAAGCCATGAATTTATTGTTATCGATACTGGTGGGGTTGATGGCACTGAACAAGGGGTTGAAACACTTATGGCGAGCCAAGCACTCTTGGCGATTGAAGAAGCGGATATCGTATTATTTATTGTCGATGGTCGTGCTGGAATGTTACCAGCAGATCAAGAGATTACTCAACATTTGCGTAATAGACAAAAATCGACTTTTTTGCTTGTCAATAAAACAGATGGTATCAATTCTGATAGTGCTATTGCTGATTTTTATTCATTGGGTTTAGGTGAGGTTTATGCGATTGCTGCTTCTCATGGTCGTGGTGTTGCGCAATTACTCGAGCGAGTTATGGCACCATTTATACCCGCCAAAGAGCCTGTAGTATTAACAGATGAACAGCTTAATGCTGCTTATTGGGCTACACAGGAAGAAAAAAATGATGAAACGGGACTTGAAGAGGATAATTTTAATCCACAAGATTTGCCGATTAAACTGGCTATTGTTGGACGTCCTAACGTAGGTAAATCGACACTCACTAATCGTATTTTGGGCGAAGAGCGCGTGATAGTATATGATTTACCCGGTACGACCCGCGACAGTATTTATATCCCAATGACACGGAATGAACGCCAATATATTTTGATTGATACTGCGGGTGTCCGTAAACGTGGAAAAGTAACGCAAACGGTTGAAAAATTTTCAGTGATCAAAACATTGAAAGCGATTGAAGATTCCAATGTGGTATTGCTCGTTATTGATGCCCAGGATGGTATTTCTGATCAAGATCTGTCATTACTTGGTTTTATCTTAAACAGTGGCCGTTCATTAGTTATTGTCATCAATAAATGGGATGGGATTCAGGCAGAAGATCGCCAGAGAGTAAAAAACGAGCTGGATTTACGCTTAAATTTTATCGACTTTGCCCGCATACACTTTATCTCTGCGCTACGTGTTAGCGGCGTAGGCAATCTATTCAAATCAGTGTGTGAAGCTTATGATTCATCTACTAAACGTGTCAATACTTCGTTACTAACCCGAATTATGCAAATGGCTGAAGAAGAGCATCCGCCAGCCCGGATCCAAGGTCGTAGAGTCAAACTAAAATACGCTCATGCGGGGGGATATAACCCACCCATTATAGTTATACATGGTAATCAGGTGAGTAGTTTGACAGACGCTTATAAACGCTATTTGATGAATTATTTTCGCCGTTCATTAAAAATAATAGGAACACCTATCCGCATTCAATTTAAGGAAGGTGAAAATCCCTTTGCTGGTAAGCGTAACACCTTAACCCCCACTCAAATTCGTAAGCGTAAACGGCTAATCTCACATCTAAAGAAAAACTAATTAATCTTTTACGTAGGTCGGCATTTTATAAGTTAAAAGATTCTTGCTGACCTTCGCCTCCTGTAAATTCACCCCGCTAAGTTTCACACCACGTAGATCTATCGCTTCCAGGACTGCATCCTTTAGATTTACGCTCTCTAAATTCGCATTCTCCAGTTTCGTGAGGTATAGACTAGTCTCTTCCAGGATCGCGTGGTATAGATTCGCCTCTCTCAGGTTTACCCTCTCTAGTTTCGCGTAGCTTAGGTCTGCCCAACTCAGCGCCGCCTTTATCAGGATCGTGTGGCAGAGCTCAGCCCCCCGTAAATCTGCACCGCTCAAATTCGCGCCTTCTAGATTCGTCTTCTTCCCAATTAGCTTTGCCTCTCTCATATCTGCACCGACCAGGTCTACCTCACGCATATCTGCATCGTTCAGGGTTGCATTCTGTAGATTCGCCCAACTCATGTATGCCCCTCTCAGGTCTGCATTGCTCAGGGTCGCGTTGCTTAGGTTTGTCTGAATCAAATTCGCTTTTTTCAAATTTACCCCACTTAGATCTATCCCGCTCAGATTCATCCACGATAAATTCGTATCACTTAAATCAACTTGATCGTTTTCAGCTCTTACTTTGGACAGTATGTTTGATAATGCTTTTTGTCTAATCGCTTCAAAATTTTTTTGAGCATCTATACTTGCTCCAAGCGGTATTGTTTGTCTCAATGCCATCAAATCAGCGGAAGAAAACGCTTGAAAGTAAGGTGAAACCGTACTGTATGTGTTTGTATCCGCGTTATTTCTTACCTGTACACTATCTATCATTCCATTTAACCTTTTATTGACATCCTCAGCGAGGATCCCTACCCCGTTCATACGAAAGCCTCGAGCGGCCTAAAGCTGCCATCTCTCCACAGGCTAATACGGCATGCCCTGCCGCTAAAATATTACGTGCAGCGTTGAAATAGGTGTGGGGACACTGATCTATCGGGAGCCGGATGCGGTAGTTCCGCAACTCCGGTTCTGCGGAGAGTTCGGCTGGAGTGATCTAGCCGTTCTACTCACACACGACCCCTTAATATTAACAGGCGACAACTATGCTGATACAGGGCGGTTATTCAGTGATCTTCTTGATGATAATATGCAGTGGCGACTAGACACCAACAAACTCTACATGTGACTGCTCCCCACCCTATTGAGCGAGGGTTTACGGCGAATTTTGCTAACTCAACTTTTTAAAAATCACGACCAACGATAGCCAACATAAACCGCTGAATAGATTAAACAGATTAAAAGCACCAGCGTTACCCCATTGATAAGCTAGCTTAGACAACTCAATCCCTAGGGTAAATATCAGCATGCTGAACATTCCCGCTGTAGCGGATACGGTACCTTTGCTCACTTTGCTAGAGAATAAGGTCAATCGATACAAGCCAGCGTTGGTTAAACCAACACCAAAAGCATATAGGCTCAGCCCAAAGGTCATCCACAGATAAGTGTAAGAAGAATAAAAAACGGCGGTTGCCGCCAATAACAGCCCTACAATGATAGGGAATGCCCCGAATGTTAGCAGTTGGAAAATACTTTTTTTATCGGCTAAATGTGTTAGTGCTAGACTACCCATGATGAGTGCACTAAACACGGGGATTTGCAGCACGCCATATTTGAAGGTAGTCAGTCCCTCATCTTTAATTAAAATAATCGGTGATTGGGCAATCCATGTTAGTAATGGCAAACTGCCAAAACCGATGGCGAGGGCTCCACAGAGAAAGCGGCAGTTGCTGACAACCTGTTTATAATCATGCCACATAACGCTAAAAGAAAGTGGTGTACCCTGTAAAGATACCGTTTCTGGCATGGCGTACCACAGACCGATGAAAGCGATAGCAGCAGCCCGAGCAAAGATAACAAACATCCAGTGCCAGGAGATAAGCTGGATTAACACTGCGCCAGCCAGTGGGCCGAAAAGCGGTGCAATCAATGCGGCATTTGCCATCAAAGCGGTGATCTTGATACAGGTTTTTTCTTCAAATGATTCTTGAATGGTGGCATAGCCTACAGCACCAATAAAACACAGCCCAATCCCTTGTAGAAAACGCATGACCATAAATTGCTCGATGGACGTGACCAGCAGTATCGCCAGACAGGTGACGATAAAAAATAACACACCGGCGAGCATGACTGGCCGTCGGCCTCGGCGATCTGATAGTGGACCCAGCAGCCATTGCAAAAACGCACCACCGGCCAGATAAGCGGTCATCGAAGTGGGAACCCATTTAACATCAGCATTAAAATTGGCTACTACTGCCAGCATGCCCGGTTGTATCATGTCGTTACCGATATAAACGGTAAATTCGAATAAAACTAAACAGCTAATAAACAGCAAAGCTTGGCGGCTTAAGCTTGTGATGCCTGGAAACGTTGTTTGCATAGGATAATTCACAAGATAGTGATCGAGGCTTCTCGCTCATTTTTTCTCTATTTTAGCAGAGGTGACTGCTCCCCGCCTTATTAGGCGAGGCTTCCCACTTCAAAGGCCGCCGCTTGTGCATGACAAGTCTTATGCTGGCCTCCATGGGCAGAAACGACGAGACCCGCCGCCTGTAATTCAAATACAACCTTGTTGTTTGATATTCAGCGCAGCGTTAATATCGCGGTCATGCTCCATTTGGCACGCTGGGCATTGCCAGAACCGTTTGCCTAACGGCATAGCGATTTCTTTGTGGCCGCAACGATGGCACTTTTTCGAACTGGCATACCATTGATCAAGTTTGACCAGATGTTTACCCGCATCGATGGCCTTGTATTCGAGTTTAGTGACAAAACCCTGCCATCCTGCATCATTGATATGTCGTGCCAGCCTTTGGTTTTTAAGCATGTTGCTGGTTTTTAATGTCTCGACGATCACTGCTTGGTTTTCGTCAATAAGCGCTCGAGATAGTTTGTGCTGGAAATCTGCCCGCGAGTTGCCAACTTTTTCATGGCATCTGGCGACGATGAGACGTGCTTTTGTCCGATTTTTACTGCTTTTAACTTTCCTGGACAGCGCCTTTTGTTTCCTGCGCAGATTCTGGCTAGCGCGGATTAAATAACGCGGATTGGCCTGCTTCCTGCCATCAGAACGGATGAGAAAATGCGTCAGACCCAGATCACAACCCGTAATTTTATCAGCATCTATAACGTCTGGCTTTTCTGGTGCACCTTTAGCATCCTCGCAAAGTATTGACGCGAAATATTTACCCGTTGACGTTCTGGATAACGTTATGCTTTTCACCTTTCCGATTATTTCCCTGTGGATCCGTGCTTCCATGGGGGATAGCTTCGGGATTTTTACGGCTCCATCCAGCACTTTTACTCCTACACAGTGATAGCTGGACTGCTTGAAACGCTGCTGTTGTGGTCAAGATCTTAAGGCGGTGCAACGATAGAAACGCTTAAAGCGTACGTTGCCAGTCAAAATAGCACTGAATAGCCATCCTTAAAGCCTTTCAGGCTTTTCGCCTTATATCCCCGCCCTTATTGGGCGTGGGTTTACGGCGAATTTTGCTAAAAGATAAAAATTTTAATTACCTTGTGTTTTAGTCCTATCTGTATCATCACCATTAATCACCCCCTCCCTCAAAACAAAACCCCACCTGCTCATTTTTTCCGGGTGTGGCGGAGCTAATTGCACATTCTGTGGTTTTACAATAGACCTCTTCGGAAACTATCATTTATCTAATTTCCATATTATAAATTGCAGCAATCAGATTAAATCTTAATCCAAAACGTTTTCGCCTGTTTCGATAACGGTCTGATACAATTTTAAATCTTTTAATCATACCAATGACATGTTCGTTTAATACACGCTGGCTTGATAAATCACGATTGTTGCATTTATCTTCTTTTGTTAAGGGATTTTTCTTTGTTTTTTTCTTAGGCAACGCCGAGTTTGAATGAATTTTGCCAAGCCCTTGGTAACCTGTATCGGTAACTGTTTTGATGTCAGGATGTATTCGCACACCAGACTCCTTGAACAACCTAAAATCATGGCGCCTCCCATTCGTAAAGCTTGACGAGCACTTGTGTTTTTAAGGTGTGTCGTTTCTTTTTTCCTGAGTAAAACGGCTTTTGTTTTTTTGGGGACGTTCAATCGGCGTTTCTGTGGCATCAATAAGAACCAGCTCATACTCCCTATCCCTTTTTAATACAGCTTTGCGTCCAGGTAGGGCAAAATCAGGATGCTTTATTAGCGTATTCTCTATCCATTTAATCGTTTCATAGCATGTGCTCTCACTCACGCCATAGCTTTGGCTGACATGAAAATAAGTGCGATATTCTCGTATATACTCCAGTGCCATTAATAAGCGCTCTTCTAAACCCCGCTTGGGTTTCCGACCTCCTTTCCCTTGCTTACTCTTATCTGCTTCATTCAATATCTTTATCATCTTTTCAAATGTACTGCGTTTAACACCCGTTAAGCGACGAAATTTTTCCTCTTCCAGTACTTTTATTACTTCATATTTCATGGCGGCTCCTTGTTCAGGAGTGTTTTACCAAAATTCCTCATGAATGCTAGTTTCCGAAGAGGTCTATTGTTAGCGCTAGCTGCTATAAATGGAGAATTTCGAACTGTAAAAAAACACCCTGTCGACTTATCGTCGCAGGGTGTGGATGGTCATCTTATTCAACTCAATCAAAGCCAGTCGTTTTAATCCACCAAAATTATTTGATTTTAGCTTCTTTGTATAGAACGTGTTTACGAATGACTGGATCAAATTTTTTGAATTCAAATTTATCTGGGCAAGTACGTTTATTTTTTGTAGTCGTATAGAAATGACCCGTACCGGCAGAAGAAACCAGCTTAATTTTCTCGCAACTACTTTTAGCCATGATTCAATTCCTCAATACTTTACGCCTTTAGCGTCAAGTGTCTTCATTACCTTTTCGATACCGTGCTTATCAATAGTACGCATAGCTTTGGTAGATATACGTAGTTTTACAAAACGTCCTTTTTCTGTGTCCCAAAAACGGTGGCTTTGTAGATTTACATTAAAACTTCGTTTAGTTGCGTTCATCGCATGAGAGCGTTTATTACCACGCATTGCGCGTTTGCCACTAACCGGACAAATTCGGGACATATCTATTTTCTCCAAAAAATCAAATCAGCGCGAGCTTCATATAGGACATGGCCGAGGTTTTACGGCACTCCGGATAAAATCAGATAAGAAACTGCTATCAGCAAAAAATATCCACTGAAAAAAGACTTTTATGCCAAATCCCCCTCATTTAAACAAATGAGGCGCTCAAAAGAGGGGCATTATACGCCTTGCAATGTAAGTGCTCAAGTCCTGAACCGTTAAAGCCAGCCGAGGTGTATTTATACCCACCGTCTTTCAAATCACCGCTAGGCGGCTAGGGCGTGAATACTAAATGATACGGGCGAACACCTGCAGCCCAACAACGCGGCGGTTTTAAAGGCGAAGGGTATATTTCCACAGCTCGTGTCAGGTGACATAGTTCCTGTTAGACTAAGTCGCATAATTTATTTCTTCCTCAATAACGAGAGTCGAGCGGTGAAAAAAGCAATGAACACTCAAGTTACAAAACAATGTAAAACACTAGAACAAGCCGTTGAGCATGCATTGCAGCTGGCCAGCCTTTCTTCTGATGCTGCTGAAGTTGCCATCACGAAAACAACGGGTATCAGCATCAGCACCCGCTCTAGTAAAGTAGAAAACGTGGAATTCAACAGTGATGGTGCGCTAGGTATCACTGTTTATCACCAACAACGCAAAGGGAGTGCATCTTCAACAGATCTCAGTCCTCATGCGATTGAACGTACAGTGAAAGCCGCGCTGGATATAGCACATCATACTTCAAGCGATCCCTTTTCAGGGATCGCAGATAAAGAGCTGCTGGCCTTTGAGGCACCAGATTTGGATCTTTTGCATGCAAGCGATTTGGATGTTGATCATGGCATTAAACTGGCAGCGCAAGCAGAGCAGACCGCATTAAGCTTTGATAAATGTATCACCCATTCTGAAGGGGGTAATTTCAATAATCATTATGGTATTAGAGTTTTTGGTAATAGTCATGGCATGTTACAAAGTTATTGTTCCAGCCGCTATTCACTTTCCTGCAGTGTGATCGCCGAAAAAGATGGTCAAATGGAGCGGGACTACGCTTATAGCGTTAGCCGCAAAATATCAGATCTGAAAAATCCTGAGTGGATCGGTCAAGAATGTGCGCGTCGTGCATTATCCCGGTTGGGTACCGTTAAATTATCCACTAGAAAAGCGCCAGTATTATTTGCCGCAGAAGTAGCAACGGGATTATTTGGCCATTTGGTTTCTGCTATCAGTGGCGGCAATATTTACCGTAAATCCACTTTTCTGCTCAATCATCTGGGTAAACAAATTTTACCTGATTGGCTGACAATAGAAGAAAAGCCACATTTACTCGGTGGGCTAGCATCTTCCCCTTTTGATAGTGAAGGGTTACGGACGGTAACACAAGATATTGTTAAAGATGGCGTACTGCAAACTTACCTATTGAGCAGTTATTCTGCCCGTAAATTGGGCTTAAAAAGCACCGGCCATGCAGGCGGGATCCACAATTGGCTGATTTCCAGTCAGGAGAAAGATTTTCAGAAGAAGGATTTTACCAGTATGCTAAAGCAACTGGGTACAGGTTTATTAGTCACAGAACTGATGGGGGACGGTGTCAATACGGTTACCGGTGACTACTCGCGTGGTGCGGCCGGATTTTGGGTTGATAAGGGTAAAATTCAATATCCGGTCAGTGGGATCACTATTGCCGGTAACTTGAAAGATATGCTGCGTAATATTGTCAGTATCGGTAGCGATATCGAAACCCGTAGTAATATTCAATGTGGTTCAGTGTTATTGCGACCGATGAAAATTGCGGGTGAATAAAATTTCATTAGACCTCTTTGGAAACCGTAGTTCGTTATGCGGAGTCAAGGCGCCCGGCGCACAGCAACCTTCGTTAACATGAAGTACATGAGGATTGCGCGCACCGGGCAACGCAGGATTCGCGTCACGCAGTAGGTTTCCGAAGAAGTCTATTGTAAATTTCACTGGCCTCGAACTTTAAATAGAAAGCCAGAGTGCGAGTATTTTGATCGGTGATGGGAGAGGCGCCAATTTTTGCATTTTGCATAAAATTGGCGTAGCATTTCGCACGATGGGGCGCCTTGCAGATAATGTTTACCCATTCTCTCCGATGTAATTAAAATAGCAGTTATTCTTTATTGCTCTATATGAATTAAAATCGATAAAAACATTTCTATTAATATGATATTCCGTAAAAGTAAATTCAAATATTTATTTTTTCATCATATAAAAATAAATCACAAATTATTTATATGTCTGATTTAAAAAACAACGCTATTAAATACATTTCATTTATTATTTCTAAATAACTGAATTAATTTATCAAATTAACACTTATGCGTTATTACCAAGAAAGTCTTAGAATTAGGTTATAAAAATATATTTTTATAACCAGAATAAAATTATAAATACAGTATTAATTTTTATTATAAAAACATCAAATGAAATGGAGCCGTAAAATAATGGAATACAGCGATGTCATTAAGCAACTAGAAAACATCACCTTAGATGAGTCGAAGTATAATAGAAAAGATTATTATAGAAAATTTATAACAGTCAGAAATCACTACTTAGCTGCAATTCACCCTTTACCCCCCGTAGAAGAAACCAAGCTTTTATTTGAAATGTTGGATTGCCTTGAGAAATGGATTTTTATTCATAATAAAAACGGTGAAAAGCGATACAGTGGTTTTTTATCCAATAGACCTCTTCGGAAACTAGCATTCATATAAGAATTTTGGTAAAACACTCCTGAACAAGGAGCCGCCATGAAATATGAAGTAATAAAAGTACTGGAAGAGGAAAAATTTCGTCGCTTAACGGGTGTTAAACGCAGTACATTTGAAAAGATGATAAAGATATTGAATGAAGCAGATAAGAGTAAGCAAGGGAAAGGAGGTCGGAAACCCAAGCGGGGTTTAGAAGAGCGCTTATTAATGGCACTGGAGTATATACGAGAATATCGCACTTATTTTCATGTCAGCCAAAGCTATGGCGTGAGTGAGAGCACATGCTATGAAACGATTAAATGGATAGAGAATACGCTAATAAAGCATCCTGATTTTGCCCTACCTGGACGCAAAGCTGTATTAAAAAGGGATAGGGAGTATGAGCTGGTTCTTATTGATGCCACAGAAACGCCGATTGAACGTCCCCAAAAAAACAAAAGCCGTTTTACTCAGGAAAAAAGAAACGACACACCTTAAAAACACAAGTGCTCGTTGATAAAAAAAGTAAAGCAGTCATCTGTACAAGCTTTACGAATGGGAGGCGCCATGATTTTAGGTTGTTTAAGGAGTCTGGTGTGCGAATACATCCTGACATCAAAACAGTTACCGATACAGGTTACCAAGGGCTTGGCAAGATTCATTCAAACTCGGCGTTGCCTAAGAAAAAGACAAAGAAAAATCCCTTAACAAAAGAAGATAAACGCAACAATCGTGCGTTATCAAGCCAGCGTGTATTAAACGAACATGTCATTGGTATGATTAAAAGATTTAAAATTGTATCAGACCGTTATCGAAACAGGCGAAAACGTTTTGGATTAAGATTTAATCTGATTGCTGCAATTTATAATATGGAAATTAGATAAATGATAGTTTCCGAAGAGGTCTAATATACTTTTAGCACGTAAAAATACCCTCATGACCGCTGTCCCTAAAATACTCCATTTTGTTTGCCTGTGTGAAATAACACACATTCAGCGGGACTATATTAATCTTTGGATAGCAGCGAATCCAGATTATGTCATCAAAATTCATACGGATAAATATGCATTTTTAGCGAGAGAGCTTGCTGTACGACTACAAAAAAAAGCCAGTAAAGAAACGTTAAACCATTCCGGTAAGGCTTTTCGAACAGCCCTTTTTTCCTGGCAAAACGATGCTTTTAACTACATAAGAAACAGAGTAGCCACAGAGGCAGGAATAGAAAGTTTTGCTAATAGTTTCGATAATTGTGTCAAAGCATTTTGTCAAGAAAGAGGGCTAGGCACTGCTGAAGAGTTAGACAACAGCTATGATGCCAATAGAAACAGGCTATCATCTGCTCAGTACTTTCTGAGGAAAGCGAATCCAACAACGGATATCACCATTATCCTCAGTGAGGATGCTTTTTTTCCTTCGCCCTCTTATTATTTAACAGAGTTGGTTCGACGAGGAAATCTGATTACTGCCAGCGAAATACTGGGCTTATAGGTGTTACAAAAAGAAGGCGGCATTTATTTAGCGACCAATGTGTTGCCCGAGATCGATGAAAAACTATTTAATGTTGGGCACCGAAGCTTAATTCAGACCAGTATTCAGGATCCTCAAGGTGTGGAAAGCAAAGCAGTCATTGCCAGTTGTATCCTAGATGCATTAATGGAAAAAACCGATCCGGAAACGGGTACCAGCAAAATACTCGCCCGTGAAAAGTTGATTAAGGACTACCCGGTTTACAATATTGATTCAGCAAGACGGACAAAAATAGAAACGATAATACAACGTGCTATAGAAAAGAAAATTCCCTTGTTTAAAAGCCTTGGTGTCGTCAAAGTCGACCCTTTTTTTCGCTGTTGTTACGCTGATGGTTATGCCAAAGCGGTGGCCGTAAAAAAGTTTGATGATCAAGAAGGCATTCCATTTATTACTCACTTATTAAGCAATTTTGCTAAGACATATGCCATCATTGAAAAATACAATCCCCTCACTCTCAAGCTAACCGAGCCAGCTTTACGGCAATCTCTTATTTCTGAGATTGAGGCAGAGATAAAACGCGCAAATCTACAGCTCAGTGCTAAGGCGGTTCTTTCTTACCGTTGGGATATTCTAAATCAATATGAACAAACTAGCCCTGAACTGTTGGGCACCCCTGCCTATAATGTTGCTTATGCTCAACTATTGGATAATATGCTCGATCCGGTACTTAATGAAAAGGGTCAGCCGATACGGCCAACCAATGCCCTGATCTTTCAAAAAAAGTTCACGCCTTCTTTCAATGCTATCACCCCATTAACCGAAGAGGTATCACGCTCGCAATTAATGGGACCCATGTATTATCTTGAACCCTTTTCTAACAGCCCTCAATATGGCGGCCAATATATTATACAAATTCATAATGATGAGATTAGCACCAAAACGGCGCGGTTTTTATACCATCAAAACAGAGATATTAGCGATTGGTATCGTTACGATGAAGCTAAAAATACCCTTAGCCTACAACCCGATACCCTGGCTAGAGTCAATAAGGGAAAATATATTGTGTGGGCTGGAAACGGTCAGCCTATACCCCTCTTACATGCCTTAAAAATTACAGCATCATTGAAAGCGATGCTGCCGATCAATATCACTAGGACAGAATAGCTGATCCTGGTGGCTTGTCAACCAGAGCCAAACCTGATAGCAAGCAACAATCATCGCTTTATCAAAAGTCTCTATGATGCTTTTGATAAGAGTGATCGTAAAATAAGCATTGATCGCATTGTGGTGCAAGAAAAGCTTTTTACTGTTGATAGCATGGGGCGTCAATGGCAGGGAAAATTGCCTGTAGTCAGCGCAGATAACTCAGCCGTAGCCGAAATAACGTGGGAAAATGTAATAGAAAGTGACAAAGTTGGGATCGCCACGAGATCGACCAATATGACGCTGTCTTATACCACTCGGCCTCTTGTCGAAGATAGGGTGATGCGCAATAAAATCATCGCTATGGCGACATTTAACCCAACCCCTTTTGCGCTGGGTTCCGTGATGGAAATTCCTCTGATTCCCCCTGAAAAACTAGAAGAGTGGATGAAGGATCCTCACAAACTCGATGGATGGATAGATCAAGCAACAGCTAAAGGGATGCTAGACAGTATTAAGCAAGGTGTGGTGGTGACTGTTGCCGAGAGCATGGCACTCATCGCCGCGATGGGTGCAGTGGATCACGAGCTTATCATCAGCGATCCTGATCTTACCAAGATCTCGGTAGTGATGCAGGCATTAAGGCTGAGCCTTGAAGTTGAAACTTACACACAGTGGTATGAAC
This sequence comes from Candidatus Regiella insecticola LSR1, assembly GCF_000143625.1. GTDB lineage: Bacteria > Pseudomonadota > Gammaproteobacteria > Enterobacterales > Enterobacteriaceae > Regiella > Regiella insecticola. The sequence continues at coordinate 56,572 of NZ_GL379592.1, forward strand.
TGCTTGATTTTAGTTGCGGTAAAATTGAATTCAATCTGCTCGTCAATACCCTTTTTCCAACACAGACTGCGCGAGATCACGCTTTTGGGTGCCTTCAATGGCGGGTCAGCAGCAAACGTATCACCTTTTTCAACCTTAATCTCAATAAAGACGGCAGTGCGACGAGCATACGTCAAGGAATGAAAAGTAAAGCCGCCATTAAAGCCATTTTTTTGGGTAGCCTGGAAGGGCTTTTATTGCCGGATAGCCAAGTCGGCACCAGAGACAATCTTATAAAACAGGCTAGGCATCGCGTCGACAGCCTCGAGATCAATTTAAACAGCCTGCAAAATACCGCTCAAACACCTCATGCTCCGCTCAAACGTTACTATTACTCATTGTGGGAGCCTAAACCCAGCTTGCAGCAACGGGACAGCCCCCTGGGGCTAGAAAATTATATCAACAGTAATGACATACTGAGAGCCATGCAATTACATTGGCGGGCAGGAAATCATCCCAGTTTCGATTATGCTGTCCTGTACTCGCAACATCAGGCATGGAAACGTATCAATCATAATGTATTGAACGAAAGCCGACTCGCGCCAGGAGAGTGGGTGATCTTATTTTCGACACTGCGATATGATCCGATCGATCAACTCTACACTATCAGCTATTTAAACATTTCTGACCATAATATAACCGATATCACCACTCGGGAGCCTTTTTTTGCTGAGATGAGGATGTATTTAGATAAAAAAATTGCATTGATTAAGCACCATCACCCATTGATGAAGAAAAAAAGCCAGATTGCCAGAGCGGTTGGCCGTACCGGTGGAACTGGAGGCTTTGCCAATTTTGACGATTCAATCCTGTCTATTTACCATTTTTTTAGCCAAGCAGTCTCCGTCACTCACGAGAAAAAAGAACCGCTCTCTTTCGCCATAAAACTGCACACTTGGATCTCTTTATTAGGCGATATTAATAACATCAGCAGCATGGCCTCTACTCTGACTGATGGTAGTGAAAGATTACTGGAGTCTGCTGTACAAAACGACTGGCTATTCAAGCGTTTTACCGGAACCATTAATGCTTTATGGAATCCCAGTTATCGTATTGCCTCCTCGCCGGCTATAAAAAAAATAGGGAACGCTACCACAACAACCAGTTTTGCATTAACGGCCATTAGTTTTGTATTCAATAGCTATGAATACTATCAAGCCAAAAATGATCTGCAACGCAGTCACGCTATCGTCAGAATGGCATTCGATGGGGTGAACTTTGCATTCACCGTGGGAAGTTTATGGTCTCTTGGTTTTAGTCCAACGTTGGCTCCTTTTTTGATCGTCATTGGTGCCGGTTATGGTTTATCTAAACTGAGTGAAGAAGTCAGTTATCTCTTAGGAGAAAATACTGACAATATTACCAAAGCACAACTGTGCGGAATCAAATTTAATCAAATAAAACAGGGTTTTGAGCAGGGCGGCTTTACTGTCGTTAATGATAAGGTATTGGTGCCTGTCGAGGGCGCGGTAATGAAAAGAATTCATTTGGAGAATACCAGAAGACCCTATGTCATCTTTGATGATATCGGTGTACAAATGCACAAAAAAACGGCTCAAGGGAAAGATCTAACCATTAACAAAGCGGATCCTTATGACCCTGTTCATTACATCAATCTGAGAGCATTAAGCGGAATAGAAGAAAACCAAGCCATTACTATCGCTGATCTCCCCATAGGCGATCAACCTGCCGTGAATACAGTGATCTTACCCAAGACACCTCGAACTAAAATTGATCCTAAGTATAAGGCAGTAGTAGCCTTTATGAATCAGCGTGGTGATATTGAGTTTGATGCCATGCGTTTTTTTGCTGAAAAAGATCCCCATTTCATTTATTTATTTCATCAGACCTCTTCGGAAACTAGCATTCATATAAGAATTTTGGTAAAACACTCCTGAACAAGGAGCCGCCATGAAATATGAAGTAATAAAAGTACTGGAAGAGGAAAAATTTCGTCGCTTAACGGGTGTTAAACGCAGTACATTTGAAAAGATGATAAAGATATTGAATGAAGCAGATAAGAGTAAGCAAGGGAAAGGAGGTCGGAAACCCAAGCGGGGTTTAGAAGAGCGCTTATTAATGGCACTGGAGTATATACGAGAATATCGCACTTATTTTCATGTCAGCCAAAGCTATGGCGTGAGTGAGAGCACATGCTATGAAACGATTAAATGGATAGAGAATACGCTAATAAAGCATCCTGATTTTGCCCTACCTGGACGCAAAGCTGTATTAAAAAGGGATAGGGAGTATGAGCTGGTTCTTATTGATGCCACAGAAACGCCGATTGAACGTCCCCAAAAAAACAAAAGCCGTTTTACTCAGGAAAAAAGAAACGACACACCTTAAAAACACAAGTGCTCGTTGATAAAAAAAGTAAAGCAGTCATCTGTACAAGCTTTACGAATGGGAGGCGCCATGATTTTAGGTTGTTTAAGGAGTCTGGTGTGCGAATACATCCTGACATCAAAACAGTTACCGATACAGGTTACCAAGGGCTTGGCAAGATTCATTCAAACTCGGCGTTGCCTAAGAAAAAGACAAAGAAAAATCCCTTAACAAAAGAAGATAAACGCAACAATCGTGCGTTATCAAGCCAGCGTGTATTAAACGAACATGTCATTGGTATGATTAAAAGATTTAAAATTGTATCAGACCGTTATCGAAACAGGCGAAAACGTTTTGGATTAAGATTTAATCTGATTGCTGCAATTTATAACATGGAAATTAGATAAATGATAGTTTCCGAAGAGGTCTATCGAAGCTTGAACATACCCAATCCTCTTTCTATTTTGAGCAAACTCGAGCAGAAGGTGGGTTTCGACTGGATGCTGATCAATGATCTTCAGTATCACTATGAAAAAACGGATATCAACATTTATTTCGGTAATAACAATTACAACGTGATGCTACAGGGGATTAAAGAAGATCAAAAAATCACAGATTCGGTTAGCAAAAACTATTTACATTACCGCTTTTATGGCTCGGAGCAGGGAAGTGCAACGATTTTTTTGGTATTCAATCGGGGACAGGCTGATATTACCATCGCACGTAGTAACCCAAATATCGTTTGGATCATCAATGCTAATCATCCCTATATTCCTGAGATGTCATTTGAGGTGACTAATGAGGGTTATAAATTGTTTGACGTTAACGCAGATGAATACGGGGACAAAAATAGCATTGCGATAAAGGTTATTGATCGCGCTAACACCAACATCACTTTTCAGCTTCCCTTGGGAATTATTAGCATAAAGTGTGATGAGAAAAATTCATGTAAGCGTATTGTTAGAGAATTTAACGCGGATCAGTTTATTTATTATCTAACAAAACAAACCATCCAGATCCTTGATCCTAAGAAGGAGACGAAGCGCATGTCTCCAGCAAGGAAAAAATTAGAACTGACAAGACGCTATTTGCGACTCATGATTCAAAATACCCATTTTTCGCCGAATTATATTCCAGTAAAAAAACTTTCACTGATCGGTGATGAAAAGAGCGATCAGGTTTACTATTCTACCTACGACGAACAATTTTTTCATACGGCAAACAAGCCCGGTACGCTGTTTGAAGATACCAATCGTACTGATGTCCACGTTCTTTTTTTCGGTGAGAAGTATGCCTGGTTTAAGGGAGATTTATTGATGCAGGTGGCGTCTGAGGGTCTTGAGCATCTTTACTACTATCGAAATCTCTTTTGGCTATCAGAAATTAAGACGCATCGCGCTTGCAACACATTTATCTGCCCTTGTGTCATCTACCCGATGTGCTTGATACTCAAAATCCCCTCACGCGGGAAAAAATAGCGCTCCCTTCTCAATCCACCCTCACCCTCATAACTCAGCCCAAAGATATCACCCGATACATCGTTTTTGAACAACGCTATCAAGCCATTGATCATCAACAACCGCTGATTATGAGGTACAAAATTGATACTCAATATCCTCAAAAAGGATTGATATGGCTTAGGTGTTATAAATTGACGTACAATATCGAAATGATTTATTGACCTATAAATACCAAAATGACTTATCCCTTAAAATTTCGTCAACATGTATTGGCTTTCAAAAAGAAAGAAGCCCTCACTTATGCTGAAACCGCCGACCGTTTTGGTGTAGGAAGTGCCAGTTTGATGCGATGGGCGAAACGCCTGGAGCCTTGTTTGACGCGTAATAAACCCGCTACCAAAATAAACAGAGCGGCGTTGATTCTGGATGTGGAAACCTACCCTGACGCGTCTCAGCACGAGCGGGCGCCACGGATGGGTGTGAGTGCCAGGGGTATCTGTGATGCCTTAAAGCGGGCGGGTTTTAGCTATAAAAAAAACATTTTATCCCCCCAAAGCCGACGTCCAAGCTCGAAAAGATTTTCAGACTAAGCTCCAGGGCTAACGTGGATGAAAGCGGTTTTGCTCATGATATGCCGCGTCTTTATGGTTATTCAGTGAAAGGGAAGCGCTGTTACGGCCAACACGATTGCCATGCCAAAGCACGTACTAATGTCATTGGTGCACAGCTTAACGGAAAATTAACTACGGTTTGTACCTTCGACTGCCATATCAACAGCGATATTTTTTATGCCTGGGTCACCCAAGATTTACTGCCAAAATCCCCTCCAGGGGCAGTCCTTGTGATGGATAATGTGCGCTTCCATAAACGCCAAGACATCCAGACTGCTATACAGAAAGCTGGCTTTATTCTCGAATATCTCCCCACGTATTCTCCTGACATGAATCCCATTGAGCACAAATGGGCTCAAGCTAAAGCCCTTCGCAGAAAGCGACTATGTGATATCGATACCTTGTTTTCTGACCCTTTATTTTAAATCAATTTATACCGCATAAGCCATAATTATGCAAAGATCATTTAATTTTTAAGAGCCTATTCCAAATCTTCTTAAGCGACACTTAGGCGAGGAAAAAATGGGCGAAAAAACACAGTTGCCTTTTTTGTACAAAACAAGGGAGCAAATGAGCATTTTGATATGTAAGAAGTCTAACTGCGAATACGTAGAGTGAGTCCCTTTAAAAAATGACGTAATAGTTGATCGCCACATAAACGAAAATTTTTACTGCCTTCTTTGCGGAAAAGCGCATTTAATTCCGGTTTGCTTACAGGAAAATCAACCGAAAGAAAGAGAGCATGCATATCACTATCTTTCAACGAAAAAGCCACCCGTAATTTTTTTAAAAAAATATTATTATTTAATTTAACTTCAATATTAGGAAGCGGAAATTTATCATTTTTACCACGTTTAAAAAAATCAAACCATTAAGAAAATGTACCATTACCTCATCAGAGCAATATTGATAACCTGCTTCATTGTCTTTTTTAAGAAAACTAATAACATCTAGATTATTAATCTGATAACCTGTTAATTTAATAATGTCGACTATTTTAGCATCATTAACATTAAGCATATAGCGAATACTACGTAGTACATCATTATTAATCATCTCTTATCCTATTTTTAATTTTATTTAATAATAAAATCTGGTTGTAATAAAAATTCATTTCAAATTTTAAAAAAATATCATCAGCACTTATATTTATTTTCATCTAAAATAAATATAGTGATAACAATAATATTTTCACTTTCATTCGGTACAATTCATTTAATAAAAATGCCAGCAACTAGGCCAAAAAAATTCATGATAGCATACCCCTATAAAACCTCCAATTAAACGACAAGGACAATAGATATAATTGAAGTTAATTTCTACGAAAATGTGAATTCAAGATACTTACTGACATATAAAAATCATCACCCTCCGTTATACCCTTCGCCTTTGAACCCCGCGTTGTTGACTGCAGGGGTTCGCCTAGCGGCAACGTGAAGGACTGTGGGTATATCATGGTAAATCAGTATGTTCTACGTTAAAATAATACAAAAATTATTGAATAAATTAAGGCAATAAATTCATGAAGGTACATAATTCTAGCATAATGCCTGCTCTTTTTTTTATCGTTTTTTATGCCATTGCATGGACATTCGCGAGTTATCTTTTTGATCCATCCGTACCCTATGATGCTATTGAGGCATTAAATTGGGCAAGCAACTATGAGTTTGGTTCACCAAAAAATCCTTATCTAGTCGGTGCGGCAATGCTCCCTGCCTTGTTTTTTAATAAACTGATTCCCTTTGATTTTTATTGGTATGCAACACATTTTCTCGCTATATCTATTGGTATGTTTGGAATATGGTTACTGAGCTTACGTCTTTTTTATTGTCATGTTATGGCTTTTTTTTCCTTAATGAGTTTAAATATAAGTGGTATTATTAATTTTGATATAATTCCCTATAACGATAATTATCTACTTGTTATGCTTTGGCCCTATCTATTCCTTTTTTTTATTAAAGCAATTTATGACAATAAAAAATATTGGTTATTACTCGCATTATTTTGTGGGTTAGCAACAATGTCAAAATATTCTTCATTATCTTTTTTACCTTTTATGCTGTCTTATATTTTAATAACTAAAGAAGGCAGGAAAGCTTTTAAATATAAAGAATTTTATTTTTCAATTCTGCTGTTCATTTGTATCATTGCACCTAATGCTCTGTGGCTTTATGAACATGATTTTGCTGCATTTGATTGGGTTGGTTCACAAATAGATCCAGGTCTCAATGGCAAAATTTTTATTGCTTTTTTGTCTGTTTTTTATCCGGTGATTATAGTGGGATTAATTTTATTTCCACTCGGTGGAAAAATAGAATCACCGAATACAAAAGAAAAGCGAGCGGTTATTTTCGTTTTATTGCCACCTGTTTTTATAATATTCATTTATTTTCTTTTTAATAACGGTGGACGGATAACAGAATGGTTACAACCTTTTTCAATTATAGCACCGCTATTAACATTGCTATTTATAAATGTAGAAAAAATAAAATGCTGGAATAAAATAAATTTAGGCTTATTATTTTTTGCCATTCTGGTTGTTTCCGGTTACGTTTTAGTACTCACTAAAGATATTCGTGGAGCAGGTTCGAAGCGTAATTATATAAAACCTATCAGCTTAGAATTAAATAATTTATGGCAGAAACACTATAATGTGCCATTAAAATATGTGGGAGGAGGAAACCTATCTGAGTGGTTAATATTTTATGCGCCTGATCACCCGGAAATTACGACTAAGTGGTCAAATCAACAAAAACCTAATGTTTATAATGTAGATATCACTGAAGAAAACATTATAACTGACGGGGGATTATTCCTGAGTGAGAGCGGAATGAATTGCCAGCAAGCCGATTTTAGTAACGTAAAAAAAGATTTTCCTACTCTCAATTTGTCACAAAAATATGACTATAACTTTATAACGAAACAAGGTGAAACAATCACCCTGTGTTTAGCTTTTGTACCACCAAAATGATGAGTTGATTTACCCAACCTATAAATTCTACGGAGGAGCGCAAACATTACAAACAGTACTGCAAGCGACGACAACACTTATAATCAAATTAGAATGATTTGGCTATATGACAGCAATAAGTACATTTAATTAATTGTTATATAAAAAATTAAAATTGATTAGTAATGGTTCATCATTTATTGATCTTTTTACATCAATTGCTTAAAGTTTGTCCTTTCATCTTAGAGTAAAAATGCGTAACATACGCGCCTTTACGTATCAAGTACGGTTATCTTTTATCCGGTATGGCGTAAAACCTCGGCCTTTAGGGTGGGGATATAAGGCCTGGTTTTCCAACTAACCTGTGTTAAAATGCTGCGGCTAACAGCGAAAGCTTCGGCATAGCTATGACGGCAGTCAATACCTCAGGGCATGCGGGATATTAAGCCTGTGGAGAGTCGGCGCAGCTAGGCCGCTCTATGAAATAGGAACCCACTGAGGCGAGTCAAGCCTCGATCTGAACGCGGTAGGAATCCGCGCCATTGATGGCGCGGAGGATGTCAACTATGTATATTGGACAATTACAGCTTAACAATTGCTTGATCGCTGCTCCGATGGCGGGTATTACAGACCGTCCCTTCAGGGCATTGTGTTTAGCAATGGGCGCTGGAATGGCAGTATCTGAAATGCTTTCTTCCAACCTGGAAGTATGGCAAACCGATAAGTCGCGTTTACGTAGAATACATAAAGATGAAGCAGGAATTCGTACCGTACAAATTGCCGGTAGTGATCCCGATGAGATGGCGGCGGCGGCCAAAATCAATGTGGCAAACGGCGCTCAAATCATTGATATCAACATGGGATGTCCCGCTAAAAAGGTTAACCGCAAATTAGCAGGATCTGCGTTACTAAAGTATCCCAATTTGGTTAAACAAATTATTACTGCGGTAGTCGATGCGGTGGATGTGCCTGTAACACTGAAAATACGTACTGGTTGGGTTCCTGAAAACCGTAATTGTGTAGAAATTGCTCAATTGGCCGAGTGCTGTGGTATACAGGCTTTGACTATTCATGGCCGAACCCGTTCTTGCCTATTTAATGGTGAGGCGGAATACGATAGCATTCGTGCTGTTAAGCAAAATGTCACTATTCCTGTAATAGCCAATGGTGACATTACTAACCCGCATAAAGCCAAAGTGGTACTCGACTATACTGGGGCAGATGCCTTGATGATAGGTCGCGCTGCTCAGGGAAGACCTTGGATCTTCCGGGAAATCCAGCATTATCTGGACACTGGGGAGTTGCTGCCACCAATGCCATTAGAAACAGTGCAGCACTTGTTAAACAATCACATACGAGAATTGCATGACTTTTATGGTCCAGGTAAAGGATTTCGTATTGCTCGTAAGCACGTGTCTTGGTATCTCAAAGAACACGCCCCAAACGACCAGTTCCGGCGCACATTCAATGCCATTGAAGAAGCTAGAGGCGTTGAAGGTATATTTCGAAAATCTTGCATAAACAAAAAAAGAGCGGACAGAACTATGTTTGAACAACAAAGAAATGCTGAATTAGAACAACAAGTAGATATTGAAGTACCGACTATCGTGCCTGGAATTTTATCAGATAAAGCTACGCAAAAACCTTTGCGTGACTCAGTTAAACAGGCCTTAAAAAATTATTTAGCACAGCTTAATGGTCAGGATGTTAACGACCTGTACGAATTAGTCTTGGCTGAAGTTGAACAACCTCTGTTAGATCAGATAATGCAATACACTCGTGGCAATCAAACACGTGCTGCTACAATGATGGGCATTAACCGTGGCACATTACGTAAAAAATTAAAGAAATACAGCCTGAACTGATACCGGTGAGTTGATGCTGGGTACAGTGAATACATAGACTTCTTGCAAAATAGTTCAAGGTGCCCGGCGCACAGCAACCGTAGTGCTCATGCGAGTACATGAGGGTTGTCGGCACCGGTGTATATAGCCGAATCAAATTAAACTGATTTGGCTATAATGCAGAAATTCACACCGCGCAGTAGGTTTGCAAGAAGTTTAAAGTATCAGCGGGCACAAGAGATTTCACCGGCTTTAATATACCCTTCGCCTTTGAAGTTGCCGCTAGCGGTCAGGATGTGAGACCGATGAGCGTAGATATACAATGAAGGCGATGGCTCGTAGCCAACAACACGGCGGCTTCAAAGGCGAAGGGTATAAAAAACAAAAGGTATTATCCTCATCAGGCTAATGCTTTTTAACGCTAGCAACATGCAACTTGAACAGGGTAGAGAATATAAAAGATGAGTGAAAACACCGCGCCAATGCCTGTGCAGTTTACCGAAGCAGCAGCTAACAAGGTTAAGCGACTGATAGACTATGAAAATAATCCGCGTCTGAAGCTACGTGTTTACATTACCGGCGGGGGATGTAGTGGGTTTCAGTATGGTTTTACTTTTGATGAAAAAATAAACGACGGAGATATGACTATTGAAAAACAAGGTGTTGTATTAGTCGTCGACCCCATGAGTCTCCAATATTTGGTAGGGGGAGCAGTTGACTACACCGAAGGGTTAGAAGGATCACGCTTTATTGTGAGCAATCCTAACGCGAAAACGACCTGTGGCTGCGGCTCCTCATTTAGTATCTAAATTCAATGATAGGCAGATATTTGCATTAATTTGCCAATATTTTCCACAAAAATTATACCCCTCTTTCAGCCAATATCCGTGCTGTTGACATCCCCCTGCCACAGTAGATTAGCCAAATCAATGCCAGCCATCACACCCTGTGTCATTACCAAAATAGTGATAATGAACCAAGGCTTCTATCTTTTTACTCCGTTTTTTCATCACTTGAACGCCGCTCAAAAAAAATTTCGAATAGTCTCTATAGAAGGAAGCGGTGGAAGTTTGTTTTGCTAAAATCCTATTGTGTTTAGTAACGCAATAACCTAGAGTCCATCACAATATAGCCAAACCAGTTTAATTTGATTTAAGTGTTGTCGTCGCTTGCCGTACTATTTGTACTGTCTGCGCTCCTTCGCCTTGAATCAAATTAAACTGATTCGGCTATATACCCTTCGTCTTTGAAGCCACCGCGTTGTTGACTGTGGATGCTTCGCCGAATCAGGTAGTATATCTATGCTCATCGGTCGGTCGCTCTGGCAGCCGAAGGCAACTTCAAAGACGAAGGGTATAGATTTCTTGCTGGTTAATGTAAATTTAGGAGTATTACGATGAAAGTTACTGTTCTTGGTGCCGCAGGCGGTATTGGTCAAGCGCTCGCTCTGTTACTTAAAACACAATTGCCTAAAGGCTCAGCGCTTTCTCTTTATGATGTTGCGCCGGTTACTCCAGGGGTTGCTGCTGATCTGAGTCATATTCCAACTGCCGTAACAATTGAAGGATTTACGGGGACAGATGCAACCGACGCGCTAAAAGAAGCGGATATTGTTTTGATCGCCGCGGGTGTAGCACGTAAACCAGGGATGGAACGTGATGATCTCTTTAACGTCAATGCCGGTATTGTAAAAAATTTAGTGGAGCAAATAGCCACAACCTGTCCAAAAGCGTTAATTGGTATTATTACTAATCCGGTTAACACCACGGTTCCCATCGCGGCTGAAGTGCTGAAAAAAGCGGGAGTCTACGATAAAAATAAACTCTTTGGTATTACAGCGCTAGATAGTTTACGAGCCTGTACTTTTGTTGCTCAATCAAAGGGAAAACAACCCGAAGAAATCAATGTATCCGTGATCGGCGGGCACTCGGGTGCCACTATTTTGCCGTTGCTATCACAGATCTCTGGCCTGAGTTTTTCTGAGCAAGAGGTTATTGACCTGACTAAGCGTATTCAAAACGCGGGAACTGAAGTAGTAAAAGCCAAAGCCGGAGGCGGATCCGCCACTCTCTCTATGGCACAGGCCGCCGCGCGTTTTGCACTTTCTTTGGTGCGCGCATTCCAGGGTGAAAAAGGTATTATTGAATGCGCTTACGTTGATGTTGACGGTAATGGTGAACATACCCGTTTTTTTGCTCAGCCTGTTTTACTGGGTAAGGAAGGAATTTGTAAACGTGAAAAAATAGGCAAATTGAGTGCTTTTGAGCAACAAGCACTGGACAACATGCTGGATGAGTTGAGAGGGGATATTAGTAAGGGCGAAAAATTCGTTACTACGCCTAACAATCGTGATAAATAAAATTTTATCGATTGATCATCAATAACGTTAGTTAAAATACAACACCAAAGAAAGATTATTTATGTCAAACCGTCCGATAAGTGTCGTTATTCTTGCTGCCGGCAAAGGGACACGAATGTGTTCAGATTTGCCTAAAGTATTACATCCCCTGGCAGGTAAAGCGCTCATCCAACACGTGATTGATACGGTCTTAAAATTAAAGCCCCGCTGTACTCATATCATTTATGGCCATGCAGGCGAATTACTAAAAAAAGCGCTGCCTGATCCTAGATTGAACTGGGTATTACAACAAAAACAGCAGGGCACCGGACATGCTGTGTTGCAGGCTGCGCCTTATTTTTCCGATGATGAAGATGTTCTCATTCTCTATGGTGATGTGCCATTGATATTGTTAGAGACATTGAAGCGACTGTTAAGTGCTAAACCCGTCGGTGGTATCTGCCTGCTAACCGCCAAATTGGATGATCCCTGTGGTTACGGTCGAATTTTACGTAAAAAGGGTGAATTGATTGGCGTTATCGAGCATAAAGACGCTGACGAGCATCAACGGGAAATCAATGAAATCAACAGTGGTATTTTGGTGGCTACTGGCGGCGATCTAAAACGTTGGTTATCTATGCTGAATAACGATAATGCGCAGGGAGAATTTTATCTTACTGACATTATTGCCTTCGCTTGTGCTGAGAATAAAAAAATAACGGCGATTCATCCCGCCCGCGTGAGTGAAGTGGAAGGCGTCAATAATCATTTACAGTTAGCCAATCTTGAACGGATATTTCAATCGGAACAAGCAACAAAACTCCTCTTGTCAGGCTTGAAATTACGTGATCCTAGCCGTTTTGATTTAAGGGGAGAATTGTCTTATGGCCGCGATATCACTATCGATACTAATGTTATTATTGAAGGCCGTGTCAGCTTGGGTGATCGGGTATGGATCGGCACTGGGTGTGTGTTAAAAAATTCGGTGATCGGCAACGATTGTCACATTGAACCTTACAGCATATTAGAAAATGCCTGCTTAAATAGCGCTTGTCGTGTTGGGCCATTCTCTCGTTTACGTCCAGGGAGTGAATTAGCCGAAAAGGCTCAGGTCGGTAATTTTGTCGAGATAAAAAATACGCAATTAGGTAAAGGCTCTAAAGCGAATCATCTTTCTTATTTAGGCGATGCTGAAATTGGCTCTGGTGTGAATATTGGTGCTGGAACTATTACCTGCAATTATGATGGTGCTAATAAACATAAAACCATCATTGGCGATGATGTGTTTATCGGCTCTGATAGCCAATTGATAGCCCCGGTAACGCTCGCTCATGGTGTCACTGTTGGGGCAGGTACAACAGTGACCGATAATGCCGAGGCACATGAGTTGATATTAAGCCGTGTTAAACAACGTCATATTAAGCAATGGCAGCGGCCGAAAAAAAAGCTTAAGTGACTTGTCATACCCTTCGGCTGCCAGGGCGACCGATGATCGTAGATAGATCATGAAGGCGAGCACCCGCAGCCAACGCCGCCGTAATTTGAAAGGCAAAGGGTATAGAGCCTATTTTAATATTTTTAATGTATGAGTATAAGCTGATGTGTGGAATTGTTGGCGCCGTAGCGCAACGTAATATTACTGAAATATTGATTAAGGGTTTGCAGGCGCTTGAATACCGTGGTTATGATTCAGCCGGTTTAGCCGTTGTCGATAGCGAAGGAAAAATGACCTGCTTGCGCCGAACAGGCAAAGTACAATCCTTAGCGGATGCCGCTAAAACACAACCTTTGCTGGGTAATACCGGCATAGCGCATACGCGCTGGGCAACGCATGGTAAACCGTCAGAGCTGAATGCTCATCCTCATCTGTCGACGCATATTGCCGTGGTTCATAATGGTATTATCGAAAATTATGAATCATTACGTAATTTATTAATTCATCGTGGTTATAATTTTACTTCTGAGACTGATACCGAGGTGATTGCCCATCTAATAGATTGGCAACAACGACAGCAAGGGGGCTCACTTCTCGAGGTGATGCAACCTGTTGTTGCTCAATTATCCGGTACCTATGGTGTTGTGGTGATGGATAGTCGTGATCCCGCTCGCTTAGTCGCTGCCCGATCAGGCAGCCCACTGGTGATTGGTTGTGGCGAGGGAGAAAATTTTATCGCCTCTGATGAATTAGCGCTATTAAAGGTTGCCCGTCGATTTATTTATCTGGCCGAAGGCGATCTGGTGGAAATGACGCATAGCAGCCTGTCTATTTTTGATGGTCAAGGTAACGCAGTGCAACGGGCTGAAACAGCGCCCCAAGCGCAATATCATGCGGGAGATAAAGGGCTCTATCGCCACTATATGCAAAAAGAAATCCATGAGCAGCCGCTAGCGCTGCAACAAACGCTCACGGATCGTATCAATAATGGCAAAATCGATTTCTCTGAATTAGGCAGTGATATCGCTGATCGGCTAACCAATGTGCAACATATTCAAATCGTCGCCTGTGGTACCTCTTACCATGCTGGCCTGGTTGCTCGTTATTGGTTTGAATCTTTAGCGGGGATCCCTTGCGATGTAGAAATTTCCTCTGAATTTCGTTATCGCCAACCGGTGGTTCGCGCCAACAGTTTGTTAATTACCTTATCGCAATCGGGTGAAACCGCCGATACGCTCGCGGCATTACGTTTATCAAAAACACTAGGCTACTTAGCTTCGTTGGCTATCTGTAATGTAGCGGGATCCTCGTTAGTACGTGAATCTGATATGGCATTGATGACCAAAGCGGGTATTGAGATTGGTGTTGCTTCGACGAAAGCCTTTACGACCCAATTGGCTGTATTGTTGATGTTAGTGGCTTTTATGGGTAAGAAAAAAGGCAGGCCAGAAGCGGTAGAGCACAAAATTGTGCATGCGTTACAAACACTGCCAGTAAAAATTACAGAAATATTAACCTGGGATAACAGCATCGCCAATTTGGCAAACAATTTTTATGATAAAAAGCATGCCTTGTTTATTGGCCGAGGTGAGTTATATCCGATTGCCATGGAAGGAGCCTTGAAGCTAAAAGAAATTTCCTATATTCATGCGGAAGCTTATGCGGCGGGTGAATTAAAACATGGCCCCTTAGCGCTGATTGATGAAAACATGCCAGTGATTGTTATTGCGCCAAAGAATTCATTGCTAGAGAAATTAAAATCGAATATTGAAGAGATCCGTGCTCGAGGGGGTGAATTGTCTATTTTCACCGATAAAGCAGCGGCTTTTAACGAAAGTAAAGGGATAAAAACGATTCAATTACCACAAGTAGACGATATTATCGCCCCTATTTTTTATACCGTGGCATTACAGCTGCTGTCATACCATGTTGCCTTGATCAAAAAAACCGATGTCGATCAACCCCGTAATCTCGCTAAATCGGTAACGGTGGAATAAATTTATGGATGAAATGATTTACGGCATTCATGCCGTCAAGGCCTTATTAGAGAAAGAGCCACACCGTCTTCTCGAAATTTTTCTTCAAAAAGATCGTCATGATCGTCGGCTACGGTCACTAATCTCGGCGATAGAATCCGAAGGATTACAGGTGCAGATGGCTAAACGCCAATGGTTAGATAATCAAGTTAACCATGAGGTTCACCAGGGCATCGTAGCGAAAATACGTCAAGGGCGTCAGTATCAAGAAAATGATTTGCTGCAATTAGTAGAAAAATTATTAGCCGATAAGAAGGATCCCTTGCTGTTAATTCTCGATGGCGTTACCGATCCGCATAATTTAGGCGCTTGTTTGCGTAGCGCTGATGCTGCTGGAGTGCACGCGGTCATTGTGCCGAAAGATCATTCAGCTCCTCTTAATGCAACAGTGAAAAAAGTGGCCAGTGGTGCTGCCGAAACGGTACCGCTGATTGTGGTAACCAATTTGGCTCGCACGCTGCGATTATTAAAAGAGCATAATATCTGGATTGTTGGCACCGCGGGCGACGCAGAGCAAAATTTGTATCAATGGAAAATACAACAATCAATGGCTTTAGTGATGGGAAGCGAAGGGCAAGGCATGCGTCGTTTAACACGCGAGCATTGTGATGAATTAATCAGTATTCCGCTAGCGGGTAGCGTCTCATCGCTGAACGTGTCTGTTGCTACCGGCGTTTGTTTGTTTGAAGTAACACGTCAGCGTAATCTTAGCAATCATTAGAGCCTGTTCAAACTCAGGGATAGTGTGATACGTGTCAGCTATCTAATCTCTGGGGATTAAAATCACTGATGGCGGAGGCATGGACAGGAAAATACTATAGCGCTGCACTGTTAACAAAGTGAGTGTTGAGATAATATCCGCTTTTTGTGGGGTTATTAAGGATGAAAAACAGACATTATCCAATCAAAGCGTCCGATTTTATAAAAGAAATCGAGCCTCATATTCTTAAATATTACCAGCGTCCAGGCAGACCCTCGGGTATCAGCCATTATCACTTTTTCTGAAAGTCTTTCCTATTTTGTGGGCAAAAGGAGACTGGAGACAGATAAATGATGTCATCGCGGATAAAGGCTACGATTTTTATGATGTCAAAAAGCTTATTCGTGATAGCGGAAAATACCCGGTTATCCCTCGCCGCCAGGGCGCGATTTATCCCGGTATCCAGCCAAAAGATAAAGAAAAATATAAAACACGTAATGCCATTGAACGTTTCTTCGGCAAAAAAAAGAACACAAAAGACTCGCTTTACGCTTTGATAAGCTGGATGTCACCTTCTTTTCTTTTTTCGCCATCGCTTGTCTTAAGGTTTTTAAATTACTTTGTTAACAGTGCCGCCATAGCCAAAGCAGTTTAATTTGATTCAAGGCGGAGGAGCGCAGACAGTACAAATAGTACGGCAAGCGACGACAACGCAGAATCAAATTAAACTGCTTTGGCTCTAACGCTCTTCATGTTGAGCTTGCTGTAACAAGTAATGCCACATATTAAATACCAGTCTTTGATCCGGAGGCGATAACTCACCGGCTTTTACTGCCTTTTCTAAACTATGTTTTACCCGAATATGCAGTTGCTCAACGGAATGTTCACCATGCTCTTCTGCTTGCGCAACCGCAAGCGTAATATGGCCACATAAGTAACCACTGGCAAATAAATTATCGGCGTCAGCATATTCCACCATATCATCGATTTGAGCTAAAATGCGCGCTTCAAATTTTTCGAGCATATCTCTCTTCCTTAAAATGTACTGCGGTCAGCGACGGTGTTTGGTAAAACCGCTGTAACGCTTGAATAAAGAGCTGAGCGCGAGGAGCAATCCCATACTGTAAATATGACAATACCTGTTGACGAACACGATGTTGAAAAGCGAACCGATCCGGCTCACAGTCTCCTTGCAGATTGTCACAACTCACGTTGAAAGGAAAATCCGACGCCACACAAAATAACCATTCTAGCGCTTGAGGTTTTATCTCCACATTTTCAAACTGATGTTGAGTTTGAAGATCACGTCCATCTGGACAATACCAATAACCATAATCAACTAATTGTCTACGTTTTTCTCCAGCAATACACCAATGAGCCACTTCATGCAGAGCACTCGCATAAAAACCATGCGCAAAAATCACCCGATGATAGGGTGTTGTTTCATCGGCCGGCAGATATATCGGTTCGTCATCTCCCTTTAATAATCTGGTATTGTCACTATTGGCAAAGCATTGATTAAAAATAGTGATTAATTGTTGATAATGATGGATCACCACGGCTCTCCACATTGTGCTCTTTGACGTAATACATGATCCATTAACACAATGGCCACCATCGCCTCAGCGATAGGAACGGCTCGAATGCCAATACAGGGATCGTGGCGTCCACCGGTAATAATAGTGGCTGCTTCACCCTGATGATTAATTGTGCGCCCAGGGATCCTAATACTTGAAGTGGGTTTTAACGCGATGTGGCTCACCAGTGCCTGCCCAGTACTAATACCACCTAAGATCCCCCCGGCATGATTACTGGTGAAACCTTGGGGCATTATTTCATCACGATTTTCACTGCCTTTTTTGCTAACCACCGCAAAACCGGCTCCTATCTCAACGCCCTTTACTGCATTAATGCTCATCAATGCATGCGCTAAATCCGCATCGAGGCGATCAAAAACAGGTTCACCTAAACCAACAGGCACATTGTCAGCAATGATGGTCACTTTGGCGCCAATAGAATCCTCCTCTTTTTTCAGGATCCGTATCAGCGTATCGAGTTCAGCTATTTTGCTTTCGTCTGGACAAAAAAAGGGATTTTGTTCGACAAAATCCCAATCTTTTAATTCACAGCAAAGGGTGCCCATTTGCGCTAAGTAGCCTCGTACTTTTACCCCAAATTTTTGAGATAAATAATGTTTGGCAATGGCACCGGCGGCAACACGCATGGCGGTTTCACGAGCAGAGGAGCGGCCTCCCCCTCGATAATCACGAATGCCGTATTTTTTCTGATAGGTAAAATCAGCATGCCCAGGGCGAAAAATATTTTTAATAGAGTTGTAATCCTGTGGACGTTGATCGGTATTTTCAATCATTAATCCAATACTGGTTCCCGTTGTTTTCTCTTCAAACACCCCAGACAAAATACGAATTTGATCCAACTCACGTCGGGGAGAAGTGTAACAAGAGCCGCCAGGCCGACGGCGGTCAAGTTCCCGTTGTAAAATTTCTTCCGTTAGGGGAAGACCCGGGGGAACACCGTCAACAATCCCTCCTAAGGCGGTGCCATGAGACTCGCCAAAGGCCGTAACACGAAAGAGTTGCCCAATGCTGTTGCCTGCCATCAGAGTGCCTTATTTATCACGATATACCCTTCGCCTTTCAAGTTACGGCAGTGTTGACTGCTCAGACTCACCCCAGTCTGTACACTCCTGCGATTCGCTTGACTGCCGCCTTACCGTAACTCGAAATTCATTGGGTATAACAACTGAAATAATGATGATATTGCTGCAATTGTTGTTTAGTGAGCATAAAGACACCATCACCGCCATGTTCAAAAGTTAACCAGGTGAACGCTACATCCGGATATTGTCTGATTAAATGCATCATACTATTACCCACTTCACAAATTAACACCCCATCATCTTGTAAAAAATCGGGAGCCCAAGCCAAGATCCGGCGCACTAATTCCAGACCATCCTCCCCTGCCGCTAAGCCTAATTTAGGTTCAAAACAAAATTCTGGCGGCAAATTTGCCATATCTTCAGTGTCGACATAAGGCGGATTGGTGACAATAAGATCATATTGAATTGGCGGCAAGGCGTGAAATAAATCAGAAAGGATCGGAGTCACTTGCTGCTCGACAGCGTGCTGCTGAATATTGTATTCGGTTACTGCTAAAACCTCTTCTGAAATATCGACCGCATCGATGTCTGCTTGTGCAAAGGCATGGGCACAAGCAATAGCGATACAGCCACTGCCAGTACAGAGATCCAAAATATGTTTAGGCGTGCGCGGTAATAAAGTAGCAAACTTTTTGTTGATTAATTCACCAATGGGTGAACGTGGTACTAAAACCCGTTCATCAACATAATACTCCCGCCCGCAAAACCACGCTTGATGAGTCAAGTAGGCCACAGGGATACGTTCATCGACCCGCCGGTTTATCCGCTCGATAATTAACCGTCGTTCACTTAAGGTTAAACGGGCAGAGCGGATCTCTGTCGGCATTTCTATTGGTAAATATAAAGTAGCCAAAATCAGTTGTAGTGCTTCATCCCAGGGATTATCAGCGCCGTGGCCGTAATAAAGATCAGCGCTATTAAATCGGCTCACCGCCCAACGCAACATATCTCCAATGCTGTGCAGTTCTCTTACCGTGTCATCGATCGCCATTTTATTCAATTTTTCAGCTCTCCTCGTTCCATTAGCCGCTATTTTGAAACAGTCACCAACGAAGTCAAGGGCTATGAGCATGGCATGTAGCCGAATCAGTTTAATTTGATTCAAGGCGGAGGAGCGCAGACAGTACAAATAGTACGGCAAGCGACGACAACACTTAAATCAAATTAAACTGGTTTGGCTATACAAGTTTCTACCTGGTTGAAGCCTAAAAAATGATACATAATAAACTGAACATGCTGGAGCTAACTTAACGCAACGGGAAAAAACATGTTACAGGTCTATCTTGTTCGTCACAGTGAAACGTTGCACAGCGCATTCAGGGGCAATCTGATAGCCCCCTGACGCTTGAAGGGGAAAGACAAGCAAAGTTAGTCGCTAACCGCGTTAAAATCGAAAAAATTACTCATGTTATTAGCAGCAATTTGCGCCGTGCGCAGAAAACCGCAGAAATTATTGCGGCGGCCTGCGGTGGTCTCCAGGTGACCACAGATTCGCGTTTGCGAGAACTGGATATGGGCGTATTAGAGGGGCGAGAAATTACCAGCTTGACCGAAGAAGAAGAGAGATGGCGTAGAAGCATCGTAGAAGGGAGCCTAGATGCTGGTATCCCCGAAGGAGAATCCATGGCAGAACTGGCCACCCGTATGCACGCTGCTCTGGAAAGTTGCCTTGCTCTACCGGATGACAGCAAACCACTGCTAGTGAGTCATGGGATTGCACTAAGCTGCTTAATCAGTACGCTTCTTGGTTTACCTGTATACTCTCGCCGACGTTTGCGACTACGTAATGGTTCATTATCCCGTATTGATTATCAAAATAGTTCCTGACTTGCCGAGGGTTGGATTATTGAAAGCACGGGTGATACTTCGTATCTTACTGATTATCGCACTTCCACAAAGTAGGAACCATCATCGCCACTAGAGCCTATTCATCGATAGATGATAATTTTATTGGGTTAAATCACCACAAAAACGATAGCCTTCACCGTGAACGGTCACAATAATCTTTGGCGTGCTTGATATCGACTCAAAGTATTTACGAATACGTCGGATGGTGACATCCACTGTGCGATCATGTGCTTTGAGCTCACGTCCTGTCATTTTTTGCAATAATTCATCTCGAGATTGAATTTTTCCAGGATTTTCACAAAAATGCAGTAAGGCACGGAATTCACTACGCGGCAATTTATAATGTTTCTCTGTCGGGCTAATCAGTGAACGGCTATTAATATCCAGTTTCCAACCATTGAATGTGTAACCTTCAATTATTTTACTTTCTTCATTTACGGTTCCCAATTTCATGGTTCGAGAAAGCAAGTTACGTGTCCGGATAGTCAATTCACGTAGATTGCAAGGTTTTGTGATGTAGTGATCCGCTCCAATTTCTAAACCGAGCATCTTATCTATTTCATTATCACTGCCCGTTAAGAAAATTAAAGCAACGTCAGCTTGTTCACGCAGTTCTCGAGCAAGTAGCAAGCCGTTTTTACCAGGCAAATTGATATCCATTATCACTAAATTAATCTGATTGCCAGATAGGATATGGTGCATTTGTTCTCCATCAGTGGCTTCATGAACAACATAGCCTTCCGCTTCGATAATGCCTTACGAGTGACTAACTCGTCTTCTACGATTAGAATATGCGGGGTTTGCATGTTTACTACCTAAGAGCAAGATTGCCAACAAAACTATATTTCAAAAGCATATCTTAAAACTACCTTGTAAAACAGTATGTTGTTGATAGATACCAGGGCTGATTGTAGCACGTTAACACTTTCGTGAAAAACCCTTAGAAAAGTTTTGAGAAAATAAATGGATACATAATATTAATAATTAATGAATTATGTTTAAGTGTTTATACAAAAACGAAGAAAAAATGCGCTAAAAAACCGAGTGAATAAGAAAAATTGCAACAGGCTCGAAGAATAATATACCCAATGAATTTCGAGTTACGGCAAGGCGGCAATCAATCGAATCCCAGGAGTGTACAGGTAGTTACATGACAGAGGATGAGAGATCGCTGTCAACGCCGCCGTAACTTGGAAGGCGAAGGGTATAATCTGTGCGGATCATTACTCAAGTAAATATCGGAGAAAATAAAAAATGCGAGTACTGAAATTTGGGGGCACCTCAGTAGCCAATGCACCACAATTTATGTCTGCTGCCAATATTGTTGAAAACAATGCAAATAAAGAAAAAAAAGTGGCAATTGTGTTATCTGCGCCCGCCAAAATTACTAATTATTTAGTCACTATGATCGACACTGTCATAGCAAAACAAGATGTGTTACCGATCATTAATAACGCTAAACAAATTTTTTCTGATTTAATCTTAGGACTTGCTCAAGCGCATCCCAACATAGCTGAACAATCGTTAAACGATTTGCTAGCACAAGAATTTACACAATTGACACAATCGCTGCATGAGATCTCTTTGTTAGGGCATTGTCCCGCTGCTATTAATGCCACCATTATTAGTCGTGGTGAAAAACTTTCTATTGCAATAATGGCCGCATTGTTACAAGCAAAAAAATTTGAGGTCACGATGATTGATCCGGTTGAAAACTTGCTGGCTCAAGGTGATTATCTTGAATCCACCGTAGATGTGGCTGCCTCTACTTTACGTATTAGCGCTAAAAATATCCCGACCACTCACATTATACTGATGGCGGGTTTTATTGCGGGTAACGATAAAAATGAATTGGTACTCTTGGGGCGCAATGGCTCCGACTATTCCGCGGCAGTATTGGCTGCATGTTTACACGCTGATTGTTGTGAAATTTGGACTGATGTTGACGGCGTTTACACCTGTGATCCACAAGTAGTACCCGATGCAAAATTGCTGAAATCACTCTCCTATCAAGAAGCGATGGAGCTTTCTTATTTCGGCGCTAAAGTACTTCATCCACGTACCATTAGCCCTATTTCTCAATTTAAAATACCTTGTTTGATTAAAAACACCTCTAATCCACAAGCGCCAGGAACGTTAATTAGCGATAAAAAGAATGATGATGGCAATTATTTAGTGAAAGGAATTACTAATCTGAATCATGTCGCCATGATTAGCGTCTCAGGGCCAGGAATGAAAGGCATGGTTGGGATGGCAGCACGGGTGTTTTCTACTATGTCGCGTAGCGGCATTTCTGTGGTGTTGATCACTCAGTCGTCCTCCGAATACAGCATCAGTTTTTGTGTGCCGCAGCAGCAATTATCACTGGTTCTCGCCGCGTTAGAGCAAGAATTTGTCCCCGAGCAAAAAGAAGGATTGTTAGATGTATTAAATGTCATCAAAGATCTAGCTATTATCTCGGTCATTGGAGATGGAATGCGTGCACAATGTGGCATCTCCGCCCGTTTTTTTTCCGCTTTAGCACATGCTAACATCAATATTATTGCGATCGCACAAGGCTCTTCTGAACGTTCTATTTCTGCGGTAATAGATAACCGTATGGCGACAACCGGGGTTCGTGTTTGTCACCAAATTTTATTCAATACCAATCAAATCATTGAGGTTTTCATCATCGGTATTGGTGGCGTAGGTAGTGCATTAATCGAACAAATTCATCGACAAAAAAATTGGCTGAAACAAAAGCATATCGACTTACGGGTGTGCGGGATTGCCAATTCTAAAACTATGTTGACGCACGCTGATGGTATCCCCCTCACCCATTGGCGAGAGCAACTCAGATTGTCACAAGAAAAATATAATCTGCATCATTTTCGCGCTCTGGCGAAAAAAAATCATTTACTTAATCCGATTATCGTTGATTGCACTTCCAGTAAAGAAATCGCCGAACAATATGTCGACTTACTCAAAGAAGGCTTTCATGTGGTGACGCCGAATAAAAAAGCCAATACGGCGTCAATGGATTATTACAATCAATTACGGATCACCGCAACGCAATCACGCCGTAAATTTCTCTATGATACTAATGTCGGCGCGGGTTTACCTGTGATAGAAAATTTGCAAAATTTGCTTAATGCCGGCGATAAGTTAGTCAAATTTTCAGGGATTTTATCCGGTTCACTTTCTTTTATCTTCGGTAAATTAGATGAAGGCATGACGTTATCAGACGCCACTGCTGAAGCGAAAAAATTAGGCTATACCGAGCCGGATCTGCGTGATGATTTGTCAGGAATGGATGTAGCACGTAAATTGTTGATTATAGTTCGAGAAGTCGGTTTTAAATTGGAATTGAATGATATTAAGCTGACATCTGTATTACCAGCAGAGTTTGATACTTCAGGTGACATTGCTACTTTTATGCGCCGTTTACCGTCGGTAGATGAAAATTTTAGTGAAAAGATAAAAAAAGCCGGTGAAAAAAATAAAGTATTGCGTTACGTTGGTAAAATTGAAGAAAACGGCGATTGTACAGTGGGTATAGAAGAGATTGATAGTCATGATCCACTCAACAAAATCAAAAATGGTGAAAATGCATTGACCTTCTATAGCCGTTATTATCAGCCATTACCTTTAGTACTACGCGGCTATGGTGCTGGTAATGAGGTCACGGCAGCGGGTATATTTGCTGACATTTTACGCACATTATCTTGGAAGCAGGGAAATTAAAGATGATCAAAATTTTTGCGCCCGCATCAATAGGTAATGTCAGTGTCGGTTTTGATGTGTTAGGAGCGGCAATATCTCCTATTGATGGCTTCCTTCTGGGCGATTGTGTCAGCATTGAAGCAGCTAATTGCTTTAGTTTATGCAATGAGGGTCGCTTCAAAGACAAATTGCCACAAAATGAGAAAAAAAATATTGTTTATCAATGCTGGGAACGTTTTTGTAAAGAAATAGACAAAGAAATAGCGGTAACAATACGGCTAGAAAAAAATATGCCGATCGGCTCAGGTTTGGGTTCTAGTGCCTGTTCAATAGTCGCGGCTCTCGTTGCGTTAAATCAATTTTGTGGCCATCCTCTAAAAGAAGCCGCGTTATTATCGATGATGGGTGAGATGGAAGGAGAGATCTCTGGGGGAGTTCACTATGATAATGTTGCGCCCTGTTATCTGGGTGGTATGCAATTAATTCTAGAAGAAGATCAGTGTATTAATCAATCGATTCCTGGTTTTGATGATTGGTTATGGGTCATGGCTTATCCTGGAATTAAAGTTTCTACCCTCGAGGCGAGACGCATTTTACCTGATCAATACCGCAAACAAGATTGCATCGACTATGGACGTCGTTTAGCGGGATTTATCCATGCTTGTCATTCTGAACAATCCGAGTTAGCAACGAAATTGATGAAAGACGTGATCGCCGAACCCTATCGCACTCAGTTGCTACCTGGTTTTGACACCGCTCGCCAAGAAATAATGAAAAAAGGGGCTTCGGCTTGTGGCATTTCAGGCTCGGGTCCTACTTTATTTGCGATCTGTAATAAGAAAGAGGTAGCAGAAGATATAGCTAATTATTTGAAAGATAATTATCTGCAAAATGACCAAGGTTTTGTTCATATCTGCCGTCTTGATGGCACTGGCGCTCGTCAATTATATACCCATAGCCTTTGAAGTTGCCGCTAGGCTAGGCGGCCAGGATGTGAGACCGATGAGCGTAGATAGACTACGTGATTCGGCGAGCACCCGCAGCCAACAACGCGGTGGCTTCAAAGGCGAAGGGTATAGGAATAATATATGAAATTTTACAACTTAAAAGATCACCACCAGCAAGTCAGTTTTATCCAGGCGTTAACACAGGGCTTGGGAAAGCAACAAGGCTTATTTTTTCCACTTGAATTACCGGTATTGGAATCAACAGAGGTAGATCACCTGTTAAAGCAAGATTTTGTCACCCGCAGTAGCCGTATTCTTTCAGCTTTTATTGGTGATGAAATAACGCCCGAGATCATGCAGAAAAAAGTGAAAGCGGCCTTTACCTTTCCAGCCCCGCTGCTAACAACTATCAGCGAAAAAATAGCGATACTGGAGCTATTTCATGGCCCGACGTTAGCATTTAAAGATTTTGGCGCGCGTTTTATGGCGCAAATGTTAGCGACAGTGGCTACCGATAAACCGGTTACTATCTTAACCGCTACCTCTGGGGATACGGGCGCGGCAGTGGCGCATGCCTTTTATGGTTTGCAAAACGTCCGTGTTGTCATCCTCTATCCGCGTGGAAAAATTAGTTCATTGCAAGAAAAGCTATTTTGCACCCTAGGCGGCAATATTGACACTGTCGCTATCGACGGTGATTTTGATGCTTGCCAAACCTTAGTCAAACAGTCTTTCGACGATACAGAAATACGGCAGAAAGTGAATCTAAATTCCGCCAACTCGATCAATATCAGCCGATTACTGGCGCAAATTTGTTATTACTTTGAAGCCGTCGCGCAATGTCCTCAAGAAGCGAGAGAGCAATTGGTGATCGCCGTACCCAGTGGCAATTTTGGTAATTTAACCGCCGGTTTATTGGCTAAATCACTTGGGCTACCGATCAAACGTTTTATCGCCGCTACCAATGCTAACGATACCGTGCCCCGTTTTTTAAGCAGCGGAAAATGGCAGATTAATCCAACGGTAGCGACTTTATCGAATGCCATGGATGTCAGTGCGCCAAACAACTGGCCACGGGTTGAAGAATTATTTCGCCGTAAGAAATGGTCGTTACAGGATTTGGCTTATGGCGCTGTCAGCGACAAAACAACGCAAGATGCCATGCGTGAACTCGCAACACTGGGATATATCTCAGAGCCTCATGCTGCCATTGCTTACCAGGTATTGCGTGAAAAATTACACCAGGATGAGTTCGGTTTATTTTTAGCAACGGCACACCCGGCGAAATTCAAAGAAAGTGTTGAATCTATTTTGCAACAGCAACTGCCGTTACCCAAAGCCTTGGCAAGCAGGGTAAATTTACCCTTGCTTTCACATTATTTACCGGTGGATTACGCTAAATTACGCACTTTTTTACTTCAACAGTCTCAATAACGCCCCAAACTACCTCCATAGCGGCGTATACCCTTCGTCTTGTTGGCTGCGAGTGTTCGCCGAATCACGTAGTATGTCTACGCTCATCGGTCTCACCCCCTGGCAGCCGAAGGAAACTTCAAGGACTGTGGGTATAGCCGTTTGGGGAAGTCATTCATCGCGGCTCTGATCGTTTAAATACCAGCTCATTTTTTACTGATAGCCCAGGATCAAATGCATACCCTTGGCAATTAAAATCACGTAATTGTTCTATTTTTGTTAATCGATTTTTAATAATAAAACGGCTCATCAATCCCCGCGCTTTTTTAGCATAAAAACTGATTACTTTATATTTACCGTTTTTTTCATCGAGAAAAACGGGTTTGACCAAGGTGCCTGCCAATTTTTCAGGTGTTAATGCGTTGATATATTCATCAGAAGCCAGATTAATCAGCACCGCATCTCCCTGTTTTTCTAACGCCTGATTTAATTGTTTGGTTAAACTATCTTGCCAAAAAGCATAAAGATCTTTGCCGACGGGATTAATTAATTTCGTCCCCATTTCTAGACGATAAGGCTGTAAAAGCTAAAATAGCCTGACGGGCGTTCTGTAACGTCAATTCAGTTTGCCATTCATTAAAACGTTTTACATTTAGCGTGGCCAGCTTATTGCTGATTTTGATCAGACCGGCGAGCTTTATTGGCGTAAGCGTACGACAAATATCAACTAACCTTTGTGATTGATCGAGCAATTTAGGCTGAGTGAATTTGTCGGTTGCCAATGGACTTTGATAATCAAGCGTTTTAGCAGGAGAAAGGACAATAAGCATAATGATATCCATTTTGGTATAAGCAGATCAGGATGTTAAATTAGCAAAAAAATAATGTGCAAGGCGAAGGGTATATACGAGTACCATAAAGGTTGATATCAATAGTAATATAGTCTGCATGAAAAAATTGGATCTATTTTGAATACAGTGATAGGTATTAGGGCGCAACAAAAAGAACGCACGCGACGCTCTCTTATTGCAGCCGCTTTTAGTCAATTGAGAGCAGAACGGAGTTTTGCTAGCCTGAGTTTACGAGAAGTATCTGAGTTTACGAGAAGTATCTCGTCAAGCCGGGATTGCACCAACTTCATTTTATCGGCATTTCCGTGATGTGGATGAGCTGGGACTAACCATGGTTGATGAAAGCGGCCTGATGCTGCGACAACTTATGCGCCAGGCGCGTCAGCGTATTGCTACAGGCGGCAGTGTGATTCGTACCTCTGTAGCGACATTTATGGAATTTATTGATAATAATCCCAATGCTTTCCGTTTATTATTGCGTGAACGATCTGGCACATCGGCGGCGTTTCAGGCAGCAGTTGCGCGTGAAATTCAACATTTTATTGCTGAATTGGCAGATTATTTGGGACAAAAAAGTAACATGCCAAGTCATTTCACTAAAGCGCAAGCAGAAGCCATGGTTACCATAGTGTTTAGTGCAGGTGCGGAAGCACTTGATGTTGATATTGAGCAGCGGCGGGGGTTAGAAAAACGCTTAATATTACAGCTCCGTATGATTGCTAAAGGGGTCTATTATTGGTATCACCGTGAACAAAAAAATCGATAACACATAAATCTCTTATGTTCGCTGATACTTTAGACTGCTTGCATAACCTACTGCGTGTTGTGAATTTTGCGGTGAGCAGTATAGCCGAAGCAGTTTAATTTGATTCTGTGTTGTCGTCGCTTGCCGTACTATTTGTAATGTCTGTGCTCCTCCGCCTTGAATCAAATTAAACTGCTTCGGCTATAGGTTTCGAAAGAGGTCAAATGAAACGACGCTAGCCGATTGGTTATATTAGCGCCGACACTTGAGCTGGATGCTCACTTAAATTGAAAATATTTTACGTAAATAATTAGGAACCGCATCATTGGTATTAGATCCGATCATTTTAAGCCCCGGTAACGACTCTTTCAGGCGGCCGTGAGCATTTTCCATAATGCAACCTTTGCCTACCATGGAAAGCATCTCCAGATCATTCATACCATCGCCAAAAGCGATGCAATTTTCAAGTGAATGCCCAAGCTTTTCTGCTACCCGTGCTAATGCATTCCCTTTTGATACCCCAGCGCCCATCACTTCCAAACAATTCGGTAATGAGAAGCAAACATTAACACGATCCCCCCAGCGAGCCTTAATCTCTTTTTCTAACGGCAATAATTTTTCATGATCATGAGAAAGAAAGTAAATTTTACAGACCCCATCAGTAGGCAACAGTTCGAGTGTCGCAATCTGATAATTAAAAATGGATTCGTGGAAGAAGGCAGCTTGTTCTGGACTTTCACGATTAATATACCAGTCGTCATTACGATAAATATTTGTCAGGATTTCCGGATTATTCGCTTCTATCGAGTAGAGAGCGGTAACAATATCATGGTCAATGTTGTCACTGAATAATAATTCTCCGGCAGTATTATGTACGCGGGCGCCGTTAGAGGTGATCATAAAAGCGTCGATGGCTACGTTGGCGCGGATTTGTGTAACATCAATATGATGGCGCCCAGTGGCAAAAACAAAGTGTATTCCTCGTTGAGTCAATAATTTAAGTGTTTCTTTAGCATAAGGAGACAATTTATGATCAGCCGATAATAAGGTGCCATCTAAATCTGAAGCGACAATATGATACATAATGATATATTAGACCTCTGTTGAAACCGTAGTGAATGATGCGAAGCCAACAACGCGGCGGCTTTAAAGGCGAAGGGTATAAAAGTTATCTTCACAATCCATCGACATGCTCTCGTATCACCTTAAGAAATGAAGTGCCAAAACGCTCCAATTTTATTTTTCCTACTCCGTTGATATTAAATAATTCATCAACTGTAATCGGAATTTGCTCTGACATTGCCAATAAAGTGGCATCGTTAAACACGACATAGGGAGGGACATTGGCTTCATCTGCCATCGATTTACGCAGTTTACGCAATTTAGTGAATAATTCGTGATCACTTTTTTTATGAGAATATTTTTTATGCGTCGCATTTTTGTGGCCTTGAGCACCGCTGGAATAGGGCTGATCTTTGCTATTTTTTCTCTTTTTAAAATCAAGGATCCGTGGCACCGCCAACGATAAAGAGACTTCAGCGCGTAATATTGGCCGTGCGGCTTCTGTCAACTGTAGTGCAGAAAACATTTCAATATTTTGGCGGAGCTTACCCAAATGAATGAGTTGACGTAAGATACTCGTCCAATGCTCGGCCGTTTTTTCGCGGCCAATACCGTAAACTGAGAGTTTATCGTGACCCAGGGCATGAATACGTTGATGACTTGAGCCCCGTAGCATTGCAACAATATAGCCTACGCCGAACCTTTGACCGACTCTATATACACAAGACAACACCTTTTGTGCGTCGATCAATCCATCATACCGTTCAGGCGGATCAAGGCAGATATCACAGTTGCCACAAGATTGGGATCGATATTCACCGAAATAATTGAGTAATATTAACCGACGGCAAGTTTGTGCTTCTGCAAATGCGCCCATCGCATTTAATTTATGACGTTCAATATTTTGTTGTTCGCTAACCGGTTTTTCTTCTAGGCAATGCCGCAACCATACCATGTCTGACGGATCATACAATAACATGGCTTCAGCTGGCAGCCCATCACGCCCTGCTCGACCAGTTTCTTGATAATAAGATTCGATGGTTCGCGGAATGTCAAAATGGATCACGAAACGGATGTTCGGTTTGTTGATCCCCATTCCAAAGGCAACTGTCGAGACCACAATTTGTAAATCATCACGTTGAAATGCTTCTTGCACCTGTGCACGTACCAGGCTATCCAGGCCAGCATGATAAGCGGCGACACTTAATCCTCGATTCTGTAAGCGAGCGACTGTGCTTTCTACTTTCGCCCTGCTATTACAATAAATAATGCCGCTTTTTGCTCCTTGTTTCCCCACTAAACGACACAACTGCTCTACAGGCTTAAATTTTTCGATTAACGTATAACGGATGTTGGGACGGTCAAAACTATTGATTTGAATCAAAGGGTGGTGCAAATTCAGCAAACGGATAATATCAGCGCGCGTTACTTCATCAGCAGTGGCGGTTAACGCAATCACCGGTAAATGAGGAAAACGCAGTTTTAATTGGTTTAATGCTCGATATTCTGGCCGAAAGTCATGACCCCATTGTGAAATACAGTGGGCTTCATCTACGGCTAACAATGCGGGAGAAAAAAAAGACAATTGCTGAAGAAAATTTTCCGCTACTAGACGCTCAGGGGCAATGTATAGCAATTTAATTTTACCGCTGCGACAGTTTGCTATCACTTCTGATTGTTGTTGCCAAGTTTGAGACGAGTTTAAACAAGCCGCCGTGACACCATAGGCCAGTAATTGATCAACCTGGTCTTTCATCAATGAAATCAGTGGAGAAACCACTAGCGTCAATCCTTTCATCACTAACGCGGGGATCTGATAACACAAAGATTTACCGCCACCGGTTGGCATGATCACTAAACAATCTTGCCCTGATAAAATGGCAGCAATAATTTCTTTTTGTCCAGGTCTAAATTGCTGATATCCGAAGACATCGCGCAATATCTCTGTGGTGAATTGTTCTTGATTTATCGATACTTCGGTAGGCACTGTCTCTCCCAACAATGAAATTTAGCTAGCGTCTCCGTGCTCGCTTCATCGTGATGAAATGCTCACTGTCGTCAGCGATGACAGACTCAAGCTACAGCGAATAATTTCAGCAAGGCTGCTACTAGCGCCGCTTGCGCAATCAATAACCCGGCTACCCATTTTATTAAATCTGATTTAGCACTTTCTATTTTCATGTCTATCTTCATTTCGATATTTTTTTCTAGCGAGGCAATATCTTGTTTTAGCAAGGCGATATCTTGTTTTGTCGCCAGCCGATTCTCTATCAAATTAGCCTGTTCTGATGCCAGTACCTCTGCTTGCGCTTCTGGCATCCCTGCCATAGTCATTTTTTTAACAAAATTGTGCGTGTCAAACACCAAACTGGACATAGTAGATTCTCTTTTATTTAACCAAGGCGCTTCAATCATCAGCGATGACAGACTTAAACTCCAGCGAATAATTTAAGCAAGGCTGCTACCAGCGCCGCTTGCGCAATCAATAACCCAGCTACCCATTTGACTAAGTCTGACTTCACACTTTCTATTTTTATTTCCATATTTTTTTCTAGCAAAGCGATATCTTGTTTTGTCGCCAGCCGATTCTCTATCAAATTAGCCTGTTCTGACGCCAGGATCTCTGCTTGTGCTTCTGGCATCCCTGCCTTGGTCAGTTTTTTAACAAAATTGTGTGTATCAAACACCAAACTGGACATATTTGGATCTCCATTATTTTTTTCGAGTATAAGTAACCTCTTTTATTTAACCAAGGTATTTTTAGAGAAGTGCAATATTCATATAACTGCCTAATTCCTGCTGCTCAACCTGTTCAAGATAAGGAATGCTGCCAAGTAAGGGTGAAGGTAACAGCTGGCGCTGCAAAGTTGCCATATATTCTTTGTGCCATTGGCTTTCAACCGGCAGTATATTATTCGCTACCCACCCTGCCAAAGGTAGCTTCGCATGCTGAATGGCCATCGCCGTGAGTAACGCATGATTAATGCAACCCAGTTTAATACCTACCACTAATATTACTGGCAATTTTTCTTGCTCCACCCAATCAGCAAAAGTGGTATTGTCCGATAAAGGGGTAAACCATCCCCCCGTGCCTTCGATCACCAACCAATTTGCTTTTTTTTCTAATTGCTGTAATCCCTGTGATAATGCGGATAATGCGATCTTTTGGTTCGTTGCGGTGCTAGCAATATGGGGTTGATGTGGCTTCGATAAAGGCAAATGGATTGATTTGTTGATAATCTAACGCCTTATTACAGCTATTAGCTTGCAACGCAAGTCCATCAGGGTTACATATACCGGCAGAGGTCATCAGGCTACCCGATGCTACTGGTTTATACCCAACGCTTTGATATCCCGCTAACTTAGCCGCCTGTAATAACGCACAACTGACGATTGTTTTACCGACATTGGTATCTGTGCCGGTGATAAACCAACGCTTATACCCTTCGCCTTTCAAATTACGGCGGGGTTGGCTGCGGGTGTTCGCCCGAATCACGTAGTTATGTCTACGCTCATCGGTCGGTCGCCCTGGCCGCCTAGCGGCAACTTGAAGGACTGTGGGTATAGTCACGATAAATCACTCCGTAAACAAGTTGATAACTGAGTGGGTAACCTCGCCTGTTGACAGGGTAAGCCGCTTGTAGGGCGTTCAGTTTTTGACGACCGGTCAGCCCTTTTTTTCGTCTATGATGCAAATGTGTGGCACCAATGCCTTGCAGGGAACGCATAAGCATAAACACATCAGGGAAAAAAATTGATGTAAACGGCAGCTTAAATGATGATAATAATTTGCACAGACCGCTTGGATTTGTGCCACAGAAGGGAAATCATTAATATGCCGATGGCCGTCGACTTGTTGCCAAGCGCATCCGAGTTCATCCAAAGATCCTTCCGCCAGCGTGGAAAAAATAATGATACCGCCAGGCTGTGTCACCCGATATAACTCTGCTAGCGCCGTCGCTAAACTATGGCACCATTGCATCACCAAATTACTAAAACAAATATCTATTTTTTTGTTGAGTAACGGAATATGCTCAATGTCTCCAAGCAGATAAGTGTCAGCTGACTGCTGTTTTTTTGCTTGATGTAACATAGCTTCAGACAGATCCAAGGCGATCACCTCTTTACCTAAATTACGCCAATAGCGACTAAAATAGCCGGTACCACAACCGGCATCTAATACTGATCGACCATAATCATTATACCCTTTGTCTTTGAAGTTGCCTTCGGCTGCCAGGGCGTGAGACCCGATGAGAGTAGACATACCAGCTAATCTTTTATTTTCTAGCGTTAATTCACGTATTTCAGCGCCGGCAGGACTGCGTTGTGTTCGCTTCGGGTCACAAAAATCCGCGCGCCATTGCTTCAGGTGATGAACAAAAATACCCTGCCCCCTGCACCAAGAGGCGAGTTCACTTTCTGCTAAACCATGGCTTTGTTGTAAAGCCAATAACCGCGCTTCAATCGACCACTCTTCCGGACGTTTCTCGCGCTGAGAGGATGTCGTCATTTTCTTTGCTCTCGCTGATTCTAACCAACTTCTTAGCTTCCTCGGTGGCACGTTAAGTTCATCCGCAATGGCTTTCATTGTACGCCCATTCCGATGATAAACCTTACACAGCGCCTGCTCTTTAAACTCTTCCGAATACGTCGGTTTTTCCATGATTATATCGCCTCTTTATTAGTTCCCATTAACGAAAATTAGAGGCGACAACTAGACTGACACTGGGGGGACACAGAGAGCGGCGGCATCACTGACACCGGAACAGATTGGTGCCATCAGCGATTATCGGGTTTTTAACCCACTGTCTACGTGAGGGTGGAACACTGCCTGAGCTGGTGCGGGATTATACGGTGCAGGCGATGAACGGCCTGGATACACTGCCGCATTACCAGGGCACGGTCTACCATTCAGAGCATGTCCAGGATCTGGCGGGATTGGTTGCGCAATTGAAACCGGGTCAGTTGGTGAGTGACCGCGGTTTTCTTTCCACGTCTGCTAGTGCTGAGCAGGGACTGGGCTGCTGCGTCCTTTGGTTATAATGGTGCGACGGACGTTGCCCAATATGGTCTGGGTAAATTGGGCAGCCAGCTGACGCGCCATGCGACCACCCGTGCCGCACCAGCCAGCTCCCTGTTGCTAATTGGTACCAGATGATCGGCGAATCCACTCATGCCGATGCCATTTTAGACCGATTGCTGCACAATGCTATCAAACTAGAACTAAAGGGCGAATCAATGAGAAAATCAATGAATAAATTGACTCAAGGAGATCACTCAGGCTAACTTAAATCTCGTTCTACAGAGACGCTGAATAAGTGATCTCCTTCATTTTATTGAGTGATCTTCTTGATGATAATATGCAGGCCAACCACACTACGGCGGTATCGTGGAAAGGATCATAGGCACAGCGATGAAAATGGTCCACGATGAATTACCAGGAACAACCTTTTCAAACCCTGAACAGCGTGTACATACAATTCGGAGAGTATGGCAACTCTGACGCTGCGTGAACTGGAGAGATGGCTTACGCTGGCGGTAGGTACCTATCATGGTTCGATACACAGCAGTCTGCTTCAAACACCGGCCGCATGCTGGGCAGAAGCTGTTGTGTGTGTCGGCGTACCGAGCATCATCACTCATGTCACGGCTTTTCTGGTCGATTTTCTTCCTGTCATCCGCCGCATCTTAACCCGGACCGGCTTTGTCATTGATTACATTCACTACTATGCAGACGCACTCAAACCGTGATTAGCTGATTAATTTCCTGAATTTCTGTAGCCCTTCTTTCTACATCTCGAATAAAGCCCGGGGAGATTTCCTCTATCTCTTTCATTACATTATCGAAGGATTGTGTATTCATTCTTCAACCTCTTTTTTACGTTTTCTCGCCAATGCTAAATTTTGCTCTCTCACCAATACAAAACGAATTTGACTCCCGCATGTTTGGTGCGATCAATGACATGCTTCTGGACATGTTGGCGGCGATTGCACGACGTGATCATCTGCAACGTCGTGAAAGGCAATCACAAGGGATCCTCAAGGCTAAAGCCGATGGTAAGTACAGAGGTCGCCAGATAAACAAAGACCGCTACGAGGCTATCAATAGAATGCTGGCTAATGGTATTTCGTGGAATGTGGTGCAAAAAACGATTGGATGTAGCCGCAGCACTATTAGCAGTGCTCAAAAATACGCATTAGCTCAGATGGAGCAACACACTGCTGCATCTCTTCTTCATCAGTGAATGATGTAGCATTAATGCGCGTCAATAAGCTAGTAGGCGAGTGAGAGCACGTCTGCCTCAGTCCACAGTCGACGATGGTTGAACTAGTCCAGTGTGGCTAACTTCAGAGAGCATAAAAAAGTGTGAGGCAATCATCCAAATTATCCCCAATTGACGATAAAATCACTGATACTATTTTAATGCATCTCAAGATACTCTTGATCTACTCCAAACACAGTTTCATGGTGAGCTAAGAGAATTATTCGGATCTAAAAATCGATGGGCATATTGGAGAAAAGACCGGTGAAAGTACTGGATTAGCTGCATAGGGTTGACCACACTTTAATCAGACTTCACCTAAGCAAACGAAAAAATACATATATCAATCCATTTAGATATAACTTTTAAGCTTATTGCCAAAAATTAATGAATCCTTGCGGACACCCATGTACGGTATGTAAATAGCTATTGATTTGTAGTCACAAAAGTACTACGGTAGTATACCATTTTTACTTTGAGAGGATGATTTTATGAGCATGGCTAATACGTATGTTCGAGCTCGGATTGACGCAGAGACCAAAGAACGCGCGACTGAAGCGTTAGCAGCGATGGGGCTTTCTATTTCGGATGCTATCCGGTTATTGATGCTCCGTGTCGCAGACGAACAACGTTTACCATTTGATATCAAAGTTCCTAATTCGGCTACGAAAAAAGCAATAGCAGAACTGGAAGCAGGCAAGGGAAAACGATTTGCTGATATTAATGCTTTAATGGCGGATTTACATGCGTAGGGTTGAGCGTTCAGCGGCGTTCAAACGAGATTATAAGCGAGAAGCTAGAGGGAGGTATAGAGCAATACTTGATCATGATTTGATGCCTATCCTTATGGCATTAGCGAATGATAAGCCGTTAGAACCCCGTTCAAGGGATCATGATTTGAGCGGGGATTGGGCGGGTTATCGGGAATGCCATATCAAGCCAGATTTGTTGTTGATTTATCGAAAGCAAGGTGCGGATACACTGCGGCTGGCTAGGATTGGTTCACACAGCGAACTCTTTGGCTAAAGCCCTTCTGAATATTTATTTCGAATGCTCTATCGTTTCAGCACGATAGAGACATGTGAATGTTAGTAACACCTCAAAAACCTCTCTAAAAAATAATATCAATTTATAGGGGATCGCCAAGCGAGCATTGACCCGTCTCCACTCCAAAGGCCGCCGACCATGACCTATCACTACCCCTTTCGTCAAACGACCCCTAAAGTATATAACCTTACTCCATCCGAAACCGACCGGTTTCGGATCGATACTATGTTCAAATTAGATTTGAATAAAAAACCATAAAACCTAAGCCTGACAAGGGCTAAACGCCCTTTTTAAAAATGAAAATGGTCAATTACACAGGTATCTGACTTGCCCCCTCAACCT
This sequence comes from Candidatus Regiella insecticola LSR1, assembly GCF_000143625.1. Classification (GTDB taxonomy): domain Bacteria; phylum Pseudomonadota; class Gammaproteobacteria; order Enterobacterales; family Enterobacteriaceae; genus Regiella; species Regiella insecticola. The sequence continues at coordinate 93,213 of NZ_GL379592.1, forward strand.
GTTTATCTCCAGTTTGCTGCCAGGATAGGCTGAAGGAGCTGTTTCTCAGCCGGGGTAAAGTTGCGTGTTACTGCATCAGATGACGCAAACGTAGACATTGCCTGAACTAAGGGTTCAACATCATTTTTCGATAAACGCTTGCCATCACCGGCAATAATGGCACTGGGTCTTTCAGGAGTGCTGGCATACCAGTTTTTGAGGGTCACTTTTCCTTTTGAGCCACCGACCGAAACATGCAAATCTAGCTGGTGATGTTTGAACCAGAGACGATCGAAAGGAATACTTTTGTTGAATACAAGTTTTCCCATGTCCCCACTATAGCGTAGGTTATAGTGACCACGACCTACATTTATGGTCGCCATATCACCACTCAGTACTACCGTGTTTTTACCCTCTCCTAATTTCAGTTTGGCAAGAGTGGCTGAATTAGTAATGGTGTTATCACCATTCCCCACTATCAACTTTTCCACTTCACCATGGATGGTATTATTGCCGTTTCCTAAGGTGATATCGATAAAACTCCCTGTAGCGTTGACAGCATTGTTACCATTCCCTGCAACCAATACAGAGCTAGACCCTGTGAGTCTAATGTCATTATTGCCTTCTCCAAGTGTGATCTTATTACTCGACCCGGCCACTATTACCTTATTCTTGCCATTCCCCAGCAAATTAGCAGAAGACATCGATCCGTTCATAAAAAGAACGTGATTTCCCCCCGTTGCTGTAACTTTAGAGAAGTCATTGCTGGCATTAATTGCGGCCTGGTCATCAGATACAGCGACAGTTTGAAATGCGTCAACATCCAAAACATTGGCGTAGGCTTGCAGCTCCAAAATCGTGCTTACCGAAAAGCCTTTTTCATCAGTTGCGGTGACTTTTAAACTTGCCTTGTCAGCTGTTCCCGTGCCCAGTATACCGGTCAAAACGTTCTTTTCAGTGTCCAAAGCAAGCCACGTAGGTAACCGAGAACCATCCGCCAAAACAACAGTGTAGGTCATTGGCTGCTCTCGTTTTCTTAAAGTAAATAAGGATGACAGCGCCCCACTATTCCAAGGTTGATTTTTAGAAACCATCCGATATGCCGTCTTTTCCGCTCTCACAGAAGGGATACTCGGCATTGTTATGGTTGAAAGCGCAAACTGAGGGAATGGCTGAGGAGTTATTGCTGGGATTTCCTGTATCGGTAGGAGTTCAGTTTCACGGAGCTGTTGTAGGGTATTTGACAATGGTGGAAGTTCAACCTGAAGGAACGGCTGAGGAGTTATTGCTGGGATTTCCCGTATCGGTGGGAGTTCAGTTTCACGGAGCTGTTGTAGGATATCTGACCATGATGGAAGTTCAACCTGAGGGAGCGGCGGCATTGGTCGGATATTAAATTGAGGGAATGGTCGACGAGTCATTTCTCGCTCCAACACTGTTGTTGGTGGAATACTGGTTGTCTGGGCTGGACGCTCAGGAACCGGGTTTGTCACAAGGTTAGGGGCTGCTACTGCCTCTGAGTCTGATTTAGGCGAGGAGAAGGTAACATCAGAGAAGATAAAATCGTTTGCACTGAGCTGTGAGACGTTTAATGCATCTAGATAAAGAAGGGTCACGTTTTGACCTGCAGGATCAAGTGCTGTTGTCTTGATCTCCACACCATGTATTTGCGATAAACCATTAATGACAGCCCAATTTTTCTTATTAATCGTCAGCTGACTAAATTTTGTGATACCTGTCTGGCTCAGATCAATTTTGTCGATACCCTGCTTGAATCCCCTTAGCACATTCCGATAGTGAGATACCCCTGTTTGTTTTGACACAATGAATACATTCGATCTTGCACTGTCGTGGTTGTAGACAGTTCCTACCAAGGATGCTATCAGCTGACCGTCCGCACTGGTCGTATAGCTAACGCCCCCGCCGCCGCCATTCAGTACCAGGGTTCCCACGCTATCCGCTGGGCTTTCAGATGAAATAAGGGTACGGGTATAAGCTATGGGAGCAACAAAGGTATCCTGAAACTTGAAGTGGTTTGCAGCTAGCCCAGAGACCTGTTGATGTTTCAATAAGATATGTTGGCCTTCCCCCAAATCAAGCTTAACGTCATCGACAATTACCGATGGAAAGCCAATACGTCAGGATGCTGCGCTAGCCACAATGGTATCTGCTTTTTTAAAATATTTCTGCCATGGCCATGCATAATACTGGCACAATAAATATGTTCTGATTTACAAACAGCAAACATTTCAACGAGTTGATGTTTGGCTTGCCTTTGGGTGAAGCCATGTAAATCAAGAAATATGTCAGGGTAATCCCCGCGGCGAAGTTTTCTTATTTCAATAGTCTCTACATCTTGACGAATATAGCGAATGGGACCTTCACTATTCAGTTGTGGATGAAAGTCATCAGAAAAATAACAGCTAATCTCTCTCTGTTTTTGTTCTATTTTTTGCAAAAACTTAACAGACGTTACTCTTTGATGATTTTTTTGATGATAGTGATGCATTATCTTATCTTGTTTCAATTTTTTGGTGCCACTAACCGACGCCTCAAAAAGTTGTAACTCTTCATCACTCAGCTGATATTTTTCTTTCGATTCTATTTTCATCGTACTTAATTCACTACACTTTTTGCTGCCGTCTATACCTCCGCCCTTGAAGCTGGCGCGTTGTTGGCTGCGATCCCTCGCCCTCAAGGTATATCTACGCTCATCGGTCGCCCTGGCAGCCGAAGGCAACTTCAAGGGCGAAGGGTATATCTACTGCCATATCCCTGCCCCGTTTCTCCTTTTCTGAAAGTTTATTCGAAATCTCTTGTACTCGTTAATATTTTAGACTGCCTGCATAACCTACTGCTACGGTTTTACAAGCAGTCTTTTGTCAAAAAAGATTTCGAATAAGCTCTAAAAATCTATATGGAATATTAACAATCAATAAAAACTGGCTCAAAAGCCAGTTTTTATTATTTAAGCTAATTTAAATAATTATGCTTCTCCAAAACGAGGCCTGGCCGCAGTAGAAACCGCTGCATCATCACCCCGAGGGGTAAAACGTAAAGTATCGCGGCTAATCTTACTCGCACGGCGGTGATTGCTATTGTTTCCTTCACCACGCTTATCGCCACCGAAAGAACGGCGAGAAGCTGTGTTTTCAGCACCTAAACGCCCTCCACTTCGCCATTCACTAGCATAACCTCGTCCACGTGATTCAAATGGCTGAGCGTCACCTAATAGCTGCATATTCATTGGTTTATTCAAAATGCGAGTACGAGTGAAATGCGATAGGATCTCTCTTGGCATTGATTTTGGTAGCTCGATAGTTGAGTAAGAAGAAAATAATTTAATATTACCTATACAACGGCTGCTAATATCCCCTTCGTTAGCAATAGCGCCCACGATATGACGAACCTCAACACCATCATCCCGACCTACTTCAATACGGTATAATTCCATATCACCGACGTCACGGCGCTCACGCCTGACGGGGCGTTCACCATTTATACGACGTCTTTCACTATTGTGGTGAATCTTCGTAGGGCGCGGCACTGGATCAGGCGGCATAATAAGCGGCCGTTCACCCTGCGCCATTTTCAATAACACCGCAGCGAGGGTTTCCATATCAAAGCCCTCTTCCGGTTGCAATTTGGTCAGTAGCGCACGATATACATCCAAATCATGGCTTTCTAATTGTTTGCTAACTTTGGTAGAAAATTTCGTTAAGCGACGTTGACTAAGTAATTCTGAGTTAGGGAGTTTAACTTCAGGAATCGTTAATTTCATCGTCCGTTCAATATTTTTTAGCAGGCGGCGTTCACGGTGCTCAACAAACAGTAAAGCCCGACCCGCTCGACCCGCTCGACCGGTACGGCCAATGCGGTGAACATAAGATTCTGAATCCATAGGAATATCATAGTTCACGACTAAGCTAATACGATCCACATCCAAGCCTCGCGCCGCGACATCAGTGGCAATCAATATATTTAAACGCCCATCTTTTAAGCGTTCTAGCGTACTTTCACGTAAGGCTTGATTCATATCACCGTTCAATGCCGCGCTGTTGTAGCCATTGAGCTCTAACGCTTCAGCGACTTCTAATGTTGCATTCTTGGTGCGCACAAAAATAATAGCCGCATCAAAATCTTCAGATTCCAAGAAACGCACCAAAGCTTCATTTTTACGCATCCCGTCTACCATCCAATAACTTTGGCTAATATCTGGGCGAGTGGTCACACTAGATTGAATACGAATTTCTTGCGGTTCTTTCATAAAGCGACGGGTAATACGACGAATGGCTTCTGGCATGGTGGCAGAAAATAGCGCTGTTTGATGTACCGCGGGTATCTGCTTCATAATATTTTCTACATCTTCGATAAAACCCATGCGTAGCATCTCATCCGCTTCGTCTAATACCAACCCGCTTAATTTAGATGGGTTAAGAGTACCGCGCTTCAGATGATCTAGCAGACGACCTGGAGTACCAACGACAACCTGTGGTCCTTGGCGCAGAGCACGTAGTTGAAGGTCGTAACGTTGCCCACCGTAGAGCGCCACGACATTAACGCCTTTTATATATTTAGAAAACTCGGTTAATGCTTCAGCAACCTGAACAGCTAATTCACGTGTTGGTGCTAGAACCAGTATCTGTGGAGATTTAATTTCTGCCTTAATATTATGCAATAAAGGCAACCCGAAAGCGGCGGTTTTACCGCTCCCTGTTTGTGCCATACCAAGGACGTCACAGCCGTTTAATAAGTGTGGGATACATTCCAGCTGGATTGGAGAGGGTTTTTTGTATCCTAAATTGGTTAATGCACTAAGAATAGGGTCAGATAGCCCTAAATTAGTAAAAGAAGTTTCAAGCTCAGTAGTCATGTAAATGTGCCTCATTAACAATGGCAGCCAGTCTACATAACTCGTCGAGAAAATTTTCTATGATTTTCATTGAAAAATGTGAACCGGCTCAAATTAGATGATAAAAAACAATAAAGTCAGCATCTGTCAAGATGCGCCATGCTTAGACTGGCACACCTTAACAATGTGCTGTATACCCTTCGCCTTTGAAGCTGCCGTGTTGTTGGCTGTGGGGGTTCGCCCAAATCACGTAGTCTATCTACGCTCATCGGTCTCACGCTCTGGCAGCCGAAGGCAACTTGAAGGACTGTGGGTATATTCATTTAAGATTTCGAAAAGAGATTACTATTGGTCTGATTCCGCTAACTCGCCTTGTTCGTCAGGGCGGGATTCCACTTTGTATTTTTTGTCATCAATAAGATCAATATTTAAGCATTTCGCAGGCGAAATTTTCTCATATGTTTAATTAATATACACAAATTGTGTGTTTTATAATCTAAAATTGATTAATTAATGAGTTGGATCCCGCCCTGCCTTGTTCGTGGCCTAAAAGCGCTAATTCCAACAATGCGAAGCGATGCTCAACAAAATTGTGGATATTGTTAGCTACTGTCAGTTTAAACAGCGCAGAAGCAGTTTCCTTATCCCCCAGACTTAGGTAATGTTTACCTAAATAGAAGTTGGCTTCACTGAGACGTTCAGCGAGAGAAGTGTTATCTACCGTGTCTACTACCAGATGCTTCATCAGCGTTTTTATGCTGATTTTACCCAGATAGAACTCGATAATATTCCATCCCCATTGCTCTCTATTCGATTTTTCATAACGCTGTTTCAACGCTATTTTTGCAGCCTTGGCATTTATTTCTCTTTCCACCAAATATAGCCATAACAAACGGAAAGGATCATTGGGATCGTCTTGATAAAATTTCTTCAGATCATCCTGTGCCAACAGGAAACGACCGCCATAATACAGCGAGATGCCTCGATTTAAATGCGCATAATTGTAATTTGGATCGAGCTCTAATACAGAATCAAAGGCTTCGTAGGCTGCATTAAAATCGCCTGCCTGCGTTAGATAAACGCCTAGATAGTTAAAAATCTCTGGCATATCAGGGCGAATAGTCAGCGCTTGTGAAAAATCATTTTGCGCCAATGCTCGTAATCCTAGGCTATCATACAGTACTCCTCGTTCATATAAAAGGCGCGAACGTTCATCATCGGTCAAAATTCGGGTCAAGAAAATTTGTTCTATGCGCGCCAAGATGACTTCCTGCTGTAATGTCGCTTGCACAGGGATGGCTAAAATTTGCTCTTTACGCCAATCATTATTGACACATCCTGCCAGAATGAATATCAGCAAAATGTAACATGAGCGTAAAAAAAGTTTCATTTTTTAACTCTAAAAGATAAACATAGCACCAATATTTTTCCGTCCTTTTGCCTCGACTAAATCATTTTATTCTTTAGAGCCTATTCGAAATCTCTTGTGTGCGCGAATACTTTGTCAAAGCACCTGTTGTGCCGATTTTTTCGTCTTCATTTAGCTCAATGGTAAATCAACGGCATCTTTCATACTGAGACGAATTCGGCCTTGACGATCAATTTCTATAATTTTCACCTGGACTTCTTGCCCAATATGTAAATGATCCGGTATGTTTTCTATGCGCTTTTCAGCAATTTGAGAAATGTGAACTAGACCTTCTCTGCCACCCACACAGGAAACGAATGCGCCAAAATCAGTAATGCGTGTTACTTTACCTAAATAGATTTTTCCAGGCTCTGGATCAACGGTGATCTCTTGAATACGCCGGATAGCATAGATTATTTTTTCATTGTCTTCCGCTGCAATCTTGATAGTACCATCATCCTCAATTTCAATAGTGGTACGGGTTTCTTCAGTTAATGCACGGATTACGGCGCCGCCTTTACCTATTACATCTTTAATTTTATCAGGATTAATCTTAATGGTATGAATACGTGGCGCATATTGAGAAATATCACTACGCGGCTTTTTAATTGCCTCTTCCATTATATCCAAAATATGCGAGAGAGCCGATTTTGCTTGATGAAGTGCTTTTTCCATAATTTTTTCGGTGATACCTTCAATTTTAATGTCCATTTGCAGCGCGGTAATACCTGTACGGCTTCCTGCTACTTTAAAGTCCATATCACCAAGGTGGTCTTCATCACCCAAAATATCAGACAACACAACAAAATTGTCCCCTTCTTTTACTAGTCCCATGGCAATACCCGCCACGTGCTCTTTTATGGGAACTCCAGCATCCATCAAGGCTAAAGAAGCCCCACAGACAGACGCCATAGAAGAAGAACCATTAGACTCAGTAATCTCTGAAACTATGCGCACAGTATAAGGACAATCATCAAGGGATGGCATAACGGCTAACAGCGCCCGTTTTGCTAATCGTCCATGACCAATCTCACGACGTTTTGGTGAACCGACCATTCCAGTTTCACCGACAGAATAAGGAGGAAAATTATAATGCAGTAAGAATCTATCGGTACGCTCACCGATCAATTCATCAAGAGACTGTGCATCACGGGCAGTACCTAAAGTAGCGGTCACCAACGCTTGCGTTTCACCACGAGTAAATAATGCAGAGCCATGAGTACGAGGTAATACACCGGTGCGCATATCTAAGCTACGTATTGTGTCTTTTCCGCGGTCGTCAATGCGAGGTTTACACTCTAATACTCTACGGCGCACCAATTTTTTTTCAGTATAACTCAATATATCTTGTACTTCCGCGGCATTTAAAATTTCATTTTTATCTAATAACGTTTGTGTGATATCCGCTTTTATAACGTTAATTTTAGCGTAGCGTTCTTGTTTTTCAGCAATACAGTATGCATCGCCTAGAGGGGCTTCAGCCAGTTCGCTGACGGTGGTATAGAGTTTTTGATTTACTTCTTCGGGGCACCAATCCCATTTAGCTTTGCCTGCCTTTTCGACCAATTCATTGATATTGTTAATCACGATCTGCTGCTGTTCATGGCCGAATGAGACCGCTCCTAGCATTTGTTCTTCGCTTAGCATCTTGGCTTCTGATTCCACCATCAATACCGCGGCATTAGTGCCGGCAACGACTAAATCAAGACGACTTTCTACCAATTCTGTCGTTGTTGGATTAAGTATATATTGATCGTTAATGAAACCAACACGGGCCGCGCCAATAGGGCCATTAAAGGGAATATCAGAAAGGCTAAGAGCGGCGGAAGCCCCAATCATGGCAACGATATCTGGATTAACTTCTTTATTTATAGAAACAACTGTTGCAATAATCTGGACTTCATTTAAAAAACCTGCCGGAAATAGCGGACGTATTGGCCTATCGATGAGACGTGAAATTAATGTTTCCCCTTCGCTTGGTCGACCTTCACGGCGGAAAAAATTTCCAGGAATACGTCCCGCGGCATAACTGCGCTCCTGATAGTTCACGGTTAAGGGAAAGAAATTTTGACCGGGCTTGGCTTGTTTTTGACCCACCACAGTAACAAATACGGCGGTATCATCAACAGATACCATTACAGCTGAGTTTGCTTGGCGTGCCATCATACCTGTTTCTATCGTTACAGTATGTTGACCATATTGGAACTTATGGACGATCGGATTTAGCAAAATAGTATCCTTTTTATTACTTTAATAAGTGTGATAATGATTCGTGAGATGATAAAGGTTTACCAGCGATTTATATCTATCATCGAGCCTCTTAATTTATATAGCTAAACTTAATATATACCCTTCGCCTTTCAAGTTACGGCTTTGTTGTCTGCGGGTGCTCGCCGAATCACGTAGTATGTCTACGCTCATCGGTCGGTCGCCCTTGCCGCCTTGCCGTAACTCGAAATTCATTGGGTATATTTTTTTAAATTAAGAAGAAAGGGGCCAATTTGGGGCCCCTTTTTTACAAAATTAAGTCAATCAGCGACGCAAACCTAAACGTTTGATCAGATCAGAGTAAGACTCTATTTTTGTGCGTTTTAAATAGTCTAACAGCTTACGACGTGAAGATACCATGCGTAGTAAACCACGACGGCTATGGTGATCTTTTTTGTGTTCAGAGAAATGACCCTGCAAATGGTTAATTTGAGCAGTCAGTAACGCGATTTGAACTTCGCTAGAGCCGGTATCATTAGCATTACGACCGAAATCAGCAATAATTTTAGCTTTCACTTCAACACTTAGAGACATTATAATACTCCGAATAATTAAAATAAGATGGGCGCCAATCTCTAATTCAGCAACCCCATAAATTCCCCAAAAAACCGCAGCTGGTGAAGTAAAGCCAAGCTCAGTTAGCCTCTAAAGAAACCTCTTGTGCTTAGTAATACAGCGGCTCACTTGACCTAACCCGTTCTGCTAGAGGTTAACAGATAAACCAGCTCATTCTACTCTTTGATATCATCAATCGCAAGACAGCCCGTTGGCGCTATTTTCATTGGATATCACACAAAAAACTTGCTACAAAAACAAATAGCGCTATTATCAGCGCCATTTTTTCGCTACATCATTTATTTTTAACCGTATTTTTTATCGGTGATTCAAAAGGGAGGCCGAAAGGGTGCTGGATTATGCTTCTCGCGAATATCCAGGCCGAAGAAAACCATCAACACCGAAACTGCCACACCAGTAAGGAAATGATAAGGTAAATTTCGCCAGTCGTAGTCATCGGAAGCTAGGTACACTTGCAGACCCATAAGCGAAAACCCAGTTATCACAAGGCTATTTGCAAAGGTATTAGCTAAAGGAACAACATTCTGCGGGGTGAGGTTACGCGCGACATTACGCACACATAGCAGCGTTACTCCTAATGTTACTGCCACTCCTGCTACCGCTATTTCTGGTGGTATTCTGTAAAGAGTAGCATCCGGAAATATTGTACCCGATGCTGAGGACAGTAATGTAGAGTTTGGAAAGTTTTGCAACATAATATTCTCCTGGTAAATTTTTTCGTCTGCGCTGACAACGGAATGTTACCTCGCTATTATTCTCCCTCCGCTTTTAGCCAATAAACACCATAAATTGATCCAATAAGATCGTTTCTTTAGCGGATTGTTTTTATTTTGTACACTTGTATTTATAAATTATCAACAAATCTTTACAATAATGTTAATAAATTATTTTATTAACTGATAATAGCTTGAAACAAGGGATAAACCGTTTATACCGTTCGCCTTTGAAGCCGCCGCGTTGTTGGCTGCGGGTGCTCGCCGAATCACGTAGTCTATCTACGCTCATCGGTATCCCCCCCTCCTGGCCGCCTAGTGGCAACTTCAAAGGCAAACGGTAATTGAATAGAGCTCGGCTATTACATTCTCGTTATTTAAGATCTCAATTACTAGAATTTCTCACCGCTAGACCCTAATCGCCCTTAGGGCAAAGGTCAACATTACGCTAGCCGCCCCTGCCCCTATAAAACTGCCAACCACCCCAACCGCACGGTAATTATAAGGGAGACATTCGATTTCTCCATCACAACAAAGATGTTTTAAGAAAAAGCTGCCACAAACAACACCTAACGAAATGGAGCTTATGCCATAAGAAAACTCCAGTACGTTATGCTGGGAAACACCATTACTTACAGCTCTTAGTCCTATTCCTATTAATGATACTGCTGGTACTAGTCCCACTGCTCCGAATACTTTCTTTTCTCTTGATGCCCCAAAACCATCATTAATTGCGGTAAAAATTTGGCTAGTATCTGGGGATGTTATTGGGGGTGGCATTATAGAAAGCATAATATTCTCCTGGTAAATTTTTTTGTCTGCACTGACAACGGAATGTTGCCTCGCTATTATTCTCTACTCCGTTTTTAGCCAATAAACACCACAAACCGATCTAATAAGATTATTTTTTAAGCGGATCGTCCTCTGTTTGTACATTTATGTTAATAAATAGTCAATTAATTTTTACAAAAACATTAATCAATAATCGCATTATTTTAACAATTGAAGTGTTAGGTGTCATTTTCAGTCAAGGAGGGCGAGGAGAGAAAAATATGTGGAATAGGTGCTAACAAAAAAACAGTAACCAATATCAAGACAGCTTATAATGGAGCGCCTTGGAAACGCTAAAGTGATCAATATGAAATACAAAGATCTACGTGAATTTATCTCCTTACTTGAACAAAAAGGGGAACTTAAACGTATCAGCCAGTCAATTGATCCCTATTTGGAAATGACAGAAATTGCTGATCGCACCTTACGAGCCGGTGGACCCGCATTATTATTTGAAAATCCAAAAGGGTATTCTATGCCGGTACTCTGCAATTTGTTTGGCTCTGCCAAACGAGTTGCCATGGGAATGGGGCAAAAAGATGTCGCTGCGCTACGCGATGTCGGCCGATTACTGGCTTTTTTGAAAGAGCCTGATCCCCCTCAAGGTTTTCTTGATTTGTGTCAGCAATGGCCAAAATTCAAGCAAGTACTGAATATGCCAACAAAATGTATAGGTTCCGCCCCCTGCCAAGAACAAATTTGGCGAGGAGAAGATGTCGATCTTAGCCGTATCCCAATAATGCATTGCTGGCCAGAGGATGTAGCTCCGCTAGTGTCTTGGGGATTAACCATTACCCGCGGGCCATATAAAGAACGACAAAATTTAGGCATCTACCGTCAACAGCGGTTAGCAAAAAACAAGCTCATTATGCGCTGGTTATCTCATCGAGGCGGCGCATTAGATTATCAAGACTGGTGTGTCAAATATCCTAAAAAACGTTTTCCTGTAGCGGTGGCATTAGGCGCGGATCCCGCCACTATTTTAGCGGCCGTCACGCCAGTGCCAGACACGTTGTCTGAGTACGCTTTTGCCGGTTTGCTACGTGGGAATAAAACGGAAGTCGTTAAATGTCTTACCAGTGATCTTAAAGTACCTGCCAGTGCAGAAATTATATTGGAGGGATATATTGAGCAAGATGAGATGGCATCAGAAGGGCCCTATGGTGACCACACTGGCTATTATAATGAAGTAGAAAAATTTCCTGTTTTTACCGTGACCTGTATTACTCAGCGTCGAGATGCTATCTATCATTCAACCTATACTGGGCGCCCTCCCGATGAACCCGCAGTGCTGGGGGTCGCATTAAATGAAGTATTTGTTCCCATTTTGCAAAAACAATTTCCAGAAATTATTGATTTTTATCTACCCGCAGAGGGTTGCTCCTACCGCCTTGCTATAGTGACGATTAAAAAGCAGTATGCAGGCCATGCCAAGCGAGTAATGATGGGAGTATGGTCATTTTTACGGCAATTTATGTACACCAAATTTGTTATTGTCTGTGATCAGGACATCAATGCGCGAGATTGGAATGATGTTATTTGGGCGATTACAACCAGAATGGATCCTGCACGTGACACGTTATTGATAGAAAATACCCCCATCGATTATTTAGATTTCGCTTCACCCGTCTCTGGGCTTGGATCGAAAATGGGGCTTGATGCTACGAATAAATGGCCAGGAGAAACTTCTCGTGAATGGGGTCGCCCTATTACAATGGATCAAAGAGTTTGCACTCGTATCGATGAGATTTGGGATGAGTTGGCGATATTAAGCCCGTCATCCAAGCGCTAATAAAAAAGGAACGCATGACAACATTGAGCTGTAAAGTCGCCTCTGTGGAGACCATTACTGATACTGTATATCGAGTGAAATTGGTTCCCGCTGTGCCATTTTCCTTTAGAGCCGGTCAATATCTCATGGTGGTAATGAGTGAACGTGATAAACGCCCATTTTCAATAGCATCAACACCAACACAAAGGCAATACATTGAACTCCATATTGGGGCGTCAGAACTAAATTTATACGCAATGACGGTGATGGACGCTATCGTAAAAAACAGAAGATTGGATATTGACATCCCGCATGGAGAAGCTTGGTTTCGTGAAAATAGTCAGCGTCCGCTATTATTAATCGCAGGAAGTACTGGTTTCTCATATACACGTTCTATTTTACTGGCAGCATTGGCGGAACAACCCCATCGAGAAGTGTCACTTTATTGGGGTGGACGTGAAGCCAAGCATTTGTACGATTTAGATGAACTAAAAGCGCTCATGGTTAAATACCCACAATTGCGCATAGTCCCTGTCGTCGAACAACCGGCTGATAACTGGGATGGTAAAACGGGTACCGTGTTGAGTGCTGTGTTACAAGACTATCAATCCTTAGCTAAACAAGATATTTACATCGCCGGGCGTTTTGAAATGGCTAAAATCGCGCGCGAACTATTCTGTAGTGAGCGCGCTGCACAAAAATCCCATATTTATAGTGATGCTTTTGCTTTTATTTAAACTGTGAAAGTTACCGACAGGGTACGCCAAGGTCAATTACTTGATGCGACTTTAGCCACCCCACAAAACACGCATCTTGTCTCAAAAATAGCTTTGTTCACAGTGCCATAGTTCGCTATGATATGGCGCTTATTTTTATGTCCACCCCAGAGCCTATTCGAAATCTCTTGTGCTCGCTGATACTTCATCAAAAATAAGCTCAAAATGCTCATTTACTTTATGTAAACTGCGCTTTTTCGCTTATTTTTTTCTCAATTGAGCACAGCTCAAAGAAGATTTCGAATAGGCTCTCCGATAGGAGTTGAGTATGTCACAAAAAGAGCGCTGGCATGAAACCCTGCATAGTGATTTTGGTCAATATTTTTCAGTTGAAAAGGTATTGTTCAATCAAAAAACAGAACATCAGGAGCTGGTGATTTTCCAAAATACGGAATTTGGTAGAGTGATGGCACTCGATGGTGTAGTACAAACCACTGAACGTGACGAATTTATTTACCATGAGATGATGGCTCATGTTCCATTATTCGCCCATGGAAACGCCAAAAAAAAAGTGCTGATTATCGGCGGCGGTGATGGTGCTATGTTACGTGAAGTTTGCCGTCATACCACTGTAGAACAAATCGTTATGGTAGAAATAGATCGCGGTGTAGTGGAATTTTGCAAAGAATTTTTACCAAAACATAATCGTGAAGGGAAGGTTTATCAAGATCCACGTTTAAAACTGGTGATTGATGATGGTGCGCATTTTGTCGAACACACTAAAGAAAAATTCGACATTATTATTTCTGATTGCACCGATCCCATTGGTCCAGGTGAAAATTTATTTAAATCCGAATTTTATCAAAGCTGCGCTAACTGTTTAAATCCGGGTGGGATCCTAGTTGCACAGAATGGCGTGTGTTTTTTGCAGCAACAGGAAGTCATAGAGAGTAATAAAAAGCTTAAAAAACATTTCAGGGATGTCAGTTTTTATCAGGCGGCTATTCCAAGCTACTATGGTGGTATTATGACCTTTGCTTGGGCGACGAACAATTCGGATTTACGTCAGTTAGATCTCACTGTCTTAAAAGATCGCTTTAAAGAAGCTCAATTCAGCTGTCGTTATTACAATCCCGCCATTCATCTTAATAGTTTTGCTTTACCACAATATTTGCTCGAGGCGTTAGCGCTTTAAATATACCCTTGGCCTTTGAAGTTGCCTTCGGCTGCCAGGGCGACCGACCGGTAATTGTCAATGTAGTTGTCGCCCAGGATGTAAAATCCTAGGCTGCTTTTTTGGCGTCTGGTTTCACCTTTTTTTCTCTGGATTTTTGTGGATTTAAATGGACTTCTTTCACATACGGCCACTGACGGATTTGACCTGCCCAGCGTGTAGGGTTTGCAGCGCGTGCCTTTTCATACACTGTGTTACGCTGAGCTAATAGGGCTTTATCAAGGCCTGCATGTCTTTGTGCAGGTGTGACAAATTCAATGGCACTGTGGCGATGCTCTTGATTATACCAGTGCACCACGTGTTCGACCCATGCGCGGGCGTCTTGAAAGTGGATTCGGAGGCGAAATAGAGCCCTTCATCAGCCAACATCGGCACAATTTGACTCGGGGGTAAATGAGCAAATTTGGCCGAAGAGGTTATTTCCAGTAGCTTAGCCCGCTCACAGGGTGAGAGTTTGTGGGGCGGCGGCGCTGTTCGGCGCGTTCGGCCTGCGTTGATTCAGTAATCCACATCATAATAGACTGGCGCTGTTCGGGAATAATCATTTTTCCTCTTACTGCGTTGTGTTCGCTTCGGGTCACAAAAATCCGCGCGCCATTGCTTCAGGTGATGAACAAAAATACCCTGCCCCCTGCACCAAGAGGCGAGTTCACTTTCTGCTAAACAACTTCTTAGCTTCCTCGGCGGCACGTTAAGTTCATCCGCAATGGCTTTCATTGTACGCCCATTCCGATGATAAACCTTACACAGCGCCTGCTCTTTAAACTCTTCCGAATACGTCGGTTTTTCCATGATTATATCGCCTCTTTATTAGTTCCCATTAACGAAAATTAGAGGCGACAACTAGACTGACACTGGGGGCACCTTAGACGGCAGTGCACTTATTGCTGATCGCGGTACTGAGATTGATTTTGCTGTCGGCAACCGTGTTTATCGGTTAACGTCCGGCCAAACGGCATTGCATGATCTGAATGCTATTCGCTCGTCACAGGCGGATGCGCTACGCCCTGTTGCCAATAGGCAAAGTGGCGATCTCAGTCTGGAAACGCCCCTGGAATCCTTCGATGACAGCGAGCAGTTACGCCAGCAGGCGTTTAACTATCGCCGCTATCAGCCCACTCCAGCTACGACAGCGGGCAGCGCTTCCCCTCAGGGTGGATTGCTGACCCTGGATCGGCGCATTTATCGCTACGACGCCGCCAGTGCTTCGCCGTTGATCCATGAACAGAGCGTACTGCGTTATCAAAACACCGTGAGCGCACGGGTAAAAATCGACCCACTGTTTGGTAAACCCCAGGCTTTCACTGATGAAGTGCTTGATACCGGTACCTGTGTGATTGAGCTGGATGGCATTAATGAGGGCGTGGCCGATAAACGCACGCTGCGGGCGATTATTATGGATAATCCGCAAGCCACCGGCAAAATACTGGTACTGGAAGCGGATCCGCTGATTTTCTACGGTGCCCCCATCACTGACGCCAATAGCCTACAAAATGGCCAACTGCTACAGTTTACTCGCTACAGTGATAACACTGACGGCGGTAGCGCGGTGATTGACGGTTATTTATCGGCGCGGAAAGCCTATTTCCCTGCCGACACCTCCCTGCTACCGACGCGTGCTGCCGGCATTCTGGAGTTGCCACAAACCCGATTTAACCGTTACCTGCCGTTTCCCGCGCGGGATATGCAGCCGCTCGAACTCGATGGTGAAACCTTTTACGCTTGGAAAAAACCCAACATCATGGGGCACTATGAATTGTATCGCATCAACCCGACCCAGCCGACGCAATTGACCTCTGCCAATCAATTTGCTGTGCTGGAAGAGGGAGAATGGCAGCGTTTGGGACTAAAGGGAGGCATGCCAACAGCCAAAAAAACTATCGCAGAATTAGCAGCAGCAAAAAAACAGCGCGAAGCTGAGCAAGCAGTAGAAGAAGAACAGCTCGAGGCTAAGCATCAAGAATATGTCAAAAAACAACCCCAGATGCTGTTAAAAATAAACAAGGCGAAAGAACTTTACCAAAGCAATCCGGCAGGTTTCTACCAGGCTTTCGAAAAAACCATCCAGGAACGTATCTATTTTTTTCAGGAGTTTTTTGAGATAACTAAAAAATTACGCATTACTACAACCTCTGCTGAATACAATGAAATGGCCAGTACGATCATAAATCGTATCGTGGAGGCGCAAAGAAAGCTGAAAGAACTGTACCATGGAGCCTTGGAAAAAGAGTGGGCTCCGTTTTTAGCGTCAGAGCAGAACCCACAGCATGTTGATAAGATCGTAAAGAACAGCATTGGTATATCCGACAAACGCATTGAGCTACAGCTTGACGAAGAAAAATATTTAGATGAATTAAAGATCCTCGGTCGTCAGGGAAGAGAAGATCTGGATAAATTAAGGGAAGGGGCAGGCGATTCTTCTACTGTAATGAAAATAAACCAAATGCCTATGTTATCTAAATGGATCATCAAGCCTGAACATATCAGTGAAATCGGCGTTACTGATTTACTTGAAGACCTGAATAGCCAATCTGACGCGATTGAAACGACGATTTGTACACATATAGATGCGATGAATGACGAAGAGCAATTATTTTCATCTGCCCGTCGCAAAGAAGTGCTGCAAAGTGTCATCGAACAATATGAAAAAATAGAAATGAACTATCAGAGTGTTTTTGCCGTCTCTCCCTACATTCATACAGAACATTTAGAGCGCCTTCTTGAGCGAATCAGAGAGGCCAAAACGTCCGCTAAGGAAGCGTTGCGAAACATAATCGATCAAGACACTCCGCTTCTTCGCAATAACATCGGCAAACCGAGATAAAGCTATTTTCAAAACAAAAAATCGGGGTCTTTTGATAGGTAAACTTAAGAAAGATAAAAATGTTGCTGGAAACCGAGTGATGGAGACATTTAACCCCTCATCCAAACAGACCAAGACATTTGAAGAAGTCTCAAAAGACGAATGGGCACCCGTGGTAGCTCAGCAGAGTGCCAAACCCGTCAGAGCCTGGAAGCCATTGATGAAAGATGCAAAAGAAAAGCTGGATAACGCTGAACTTCTTATTAAAAATGCTCATTCACAGTCCCAAATGAGCGTTTTACCCAGTGAAGTAGAGCATATCTTGGTTTACCATGCTGAGCGTATGCAACAGCGTGCTCGGGAGCTCGGTGAAGTGGCGGCACCTGATGGAACAGTGCCAAAATCAGCAAAAGCAGAAAAGGTTGAGAGGATCAAAAGCAAAAATGATTGCTGAGTTGGAGGACAAAGCCCGAGAAATGATCGCGGAAGGGCGAAAGATTCGCATTATGATGAGCAAGCAGCAGGATCCTGTGTAAACCGCCTGAACTATTTACTAAGTCAAGGAGAAGTATCGATACATAAAATTTTCTATAGAGCGTCGCCAAAGGTTGGCTGCGGAGGACTGGATGCAAGAATATGAAATCAGGGACAGTAAGCCGGAAACAGTGCGCAATCAACTTCCTTGGTACGCCCACTTCCACTACAAACAAGAAGCCGATCCTTTTGAACGTTTTTCCCAGGCACATCTCAAACGTGGATCGCAGCGTAGGAAGGGAGCCAGGACACAGGCAACACAGGAACAACAAGGCACGCAGATCGAACCGATACTCCGCAACGCAATACCCCCCGTTTTGGCACAGGATATTTTCAGAAACATTCAATGACTGTGTAAACGCCGCCCGGCGCGCAAACTAGGCCGTACAGGACGGCCTAGTTTGCGTTACTTAAAAGAGACGTTATAAAAGATTATTTTCTTATTTGCTTGCAGAAAATGCTCATTCCAGCCTGCATGGGGCTCATGAGATGATTTGTAGCACAACTCAGCTTCAGGTATACTGCTTTCCCGTCTTAGTTCTTCAATCGCTTTTAAATCTCAACGCTCGGATCCAGCATGACAACTAACTATATTTTTGTAACTGGTGGGGTTGTATCCTCTCTGGGTAAAGGTATTGCTGCGGCTTCCTTAGCCGCTATACTCGAAGCCCGAGGCCTTAAAGTTACCATCATGAAACTGGATCCCTATATTAATGTGGATCCAGGAACCATGAGCCCGACACAACATGGAGAAGTTTTTGTCACCGAAGATGGTGCAGAAACTGATCTCGATTTAGGGCACTACGAGCGTTTTATTAATACTAAAATGACAGGTCGTAATAACTTCACCGCAGGTCGTATTTATTCTGAAGTTCTGCGTAAAGAGCGGCGCGGTGATTATTTGGGCGCAACCATTCAAGTGATCCCCCATATTACTAATGCAATCAAAGAACGTATTGTTGATGTGGGTGCCGACTATGATGTAGTACTGGTTGAAATTGGTGGTACCGTCGGTGATATTGAATCTTTGCCATTTTTAGAGGCCATTCGCCAAATGGCGGTTGATGTGGGTCGTGAACACACACTTTATATGCATCTGACTTTGGTACCTTATTTAGCCGCAGCAGGGGAAGTAAAAACCAAGCCGACACAACATTCGGTTAAAGAACTTCTTTCTATTGGTATTCAGCCTGATGTGTTGATTTGTCGTTCTGATTGTGAAGTTTCGGCCAGTGAACGCGCCAAGATCGCATTATTTTGTAATGTGCAAGAAAAAGCGGTCATTTCACTGCAAGATGTTAATTCTATTTATGAAATACCAGGATTATTAAAATTACAAGGCCTTGATGATCATATTTGTCAACGCTTTAAATTAAGCTGTTCTGAAGCAAATTTAGCAAAGTGGCAAGAAGTATTATACCAAGTCTCTAATCCTATCGGTGAAGTGACCATCGGCATGATCGGTAAATACGTGAAATTGCCTGATGCTTACAAATCTGTTATCGAAGCATTAAAACACGGTGGTTTGAAAAATAGCGTCACTGTCAATATAAAACTGATCGATTCGCAACATATCGAAAATGCGGGCTTCGATATACTGAAAGGGGTGGATGCCATCTTGATCCCGGGTGGCTTTGGTGACCGTGGTATAGAAGGCATGATTAGCACGGCACAGTACGCACGGGTCAATAATATTCCTTATTTAGGTATTTGTTTAGGAATGCAAGTTGCCCTAATAGAATTTGCTCGTCATGTTGCCGGTATGGAGGATGCGAATTCGACAGAATTCGTCTCAGACTGTAAGCATCCAGTGGTGGCATTAATCACTGAATGGCGTGATACAGAGGGTGCAGTTGAGGTACGTACGGCAAGCAGTGATTTAGGCGGTACCATGCGAGTGGGTGGGCAAAAATGCCTGTTGACTGAGGGCAGTTTGGTGCGAAAAATGTATGCTGAATCGACCATCACTGAGCGTCATCGCCATCGTTATGAAGTCAATAATAGATTATTGGAGCAGATAGAAAAGGCTGGGCTTGTTGTTGCTGGGCGTTCTGCGGATAAAAAATTGGTAGAAATTATTGAGCTGCCCAATCACCCTTGGTTTGTGGCTTGTCAATTCCATCCTGAATTTACTTCGACTCCGCGTGATGGTCATCCTTTGTTTACCAGCTTTATCAACGCAGCGAAAGAATATAAGCAGTCTATTGGCGATTTTGATGTTTAACATGAGATTTTTTGCATAACTTATTGCGGGGCGTGCAGGATGTCTTGATTTCACGTCATGCAGGATGGTTTTCAAAAAGTCTATTCTCACTTATTTGGCAACAAGGAAAATCTAATGTCGAAAATCTTAAAAGTGGTTGGTCGTGAGATCATCGACTCGCGCGGTAATCCAACCGTAGAAGCAGAAGTCCATTTAGAAGGGGGGTTTATTGGCTTGGCGGCCGCGCCTTCAGGTGCTTCTACTGGTTCGCGTGAAGCCCTTGAATTGCGTGATGGCGATAAATTGCGTTTCTTAGGCAAAGGGGTAACCGAAGCCGTTGCCGCGGTTAATGGCCCTATTGCAGAAGCTCTTAAAAATAAAGAGGCGATAGATCAAACAGAGATCGATAAAACTATGATCGAACTGGACGGTACTGAAAATAAATCTAAATTCGGTGCCAATGCCATCTTGGCGGTCTCTTTAGCGGCGGCGAAGGCAGCGGCGGCGTCGAAAGGGATGCCTTTATATGCACATATTGCTGACCTCAACGGTACTTCAGGTAAATTTTCTATGCCATTACCGATGATGAATATCATTAATGGCGGTGAACATGCTGATAACAATCTCGATATTCAAGAATTTATGATCCAGCCAGTAGGGGCTAAAACCTTTAAAGAAGCGCTGCGTATTGGCTCTGAAGTGTTCCATATCTTAGCCAAAATTTTAAAAGAGAAAAAATTAAGTACCGCTGTCGGTGATGAAGGCGGTTATGCGCCCAATTTAGGGTCTAACGCTGAGGCGTTGGCTATCATCAAAGAAGCGGTAGAAAAAGCAGGTTATGTATTGGGCAAAGATGTTACTTTGGCGCTCGATTGTGCGGCCTCGGAGTTTTACAACAAAGAAACAGGTCGCTATGAATTGAAAGGCGAAGATAAAACTTTCACTTCAGAAGAATTTACGCATTATCTGGAGCAGTTAACCAAGGATTATCCTATCGTCTCTATTGAAGATGGCCTGGATGAATCAGATTGGGCAGGGTTTGCTTATCAAACTAAAGTGCTTGGCGATAAAATCCAATTGGTGGGCGATGATCTGTTTGTCACCAATACCAAGATCCTAAAAGAAGGGATTGATAAAGGCATTGCAAATTCTATCCTGATTAAATTCAATCAAATTGGTTCTTTGACTGAAACCCTAGCCGCTATCAAAATGGCGAAAGCGGCGGGTTATACGGCGATTATTTCTCATCGTTCTGGCGAAACAGAAGATGCCACCATTGCCGATTTGGCGGTAGGCACCGCTGCTGGTCAAATTAAAACCGGCTCGATGAGCCGCTCTGATCGCGTCGCTAAATACAATCAGCTGCTGCGTATTGAAGAAGCATTGGGTGATAAAGCCGAATTCAACGGTCTGAAAGAAGTGAAAGGAAAAAGGCAACAAGCTTAAGGATTTTTTGTTACCAATACTCCCCCGCGCTTAAGCAGGTGAGTATTGGATTAGACCTCTTCGGAAACCTACTGCGTGACGCGGATCCTGCGTTGCCCGGTGCGCGCAATCCTCATGTACTCTGTGTTAACGAAGGTTGCTGTGCGCCGGACGCCTTGACTCCGCATAACGCACTACGGTTTCCAAAGAGGTCTATTGTCACTATGGCTGATTATTTATTCGCGGCATACCGTTCGCTTGCTTTGTCCCAATTCACTACCTTCCAGAATGCTTTGATATAATCCGGGCGCTTATTTTGATATTTAAGATAATAAGCATGCTCCCACACATCTAAACCGATAATCGGATAACCGGAAACACCGGCAACTGGTTCTCCCATCAACGGATTGTCTTGGTTAGCGGTGGATACCACCGCTAACTTACCGTCTTTTAACACCAGCCAAGCCCAGCCTGAGCCGAATCGCGTGGCGGCGGCTTTTTCAAACGCTTCTTGAAATTTTTCAACACTGCTAAAATCATGTTCGATAGCGGCCTTTAGATCACCTGTCAGCGTGGTGCCGATTTTCAAGCCCTGCCAAAATAAACTATGGTTAGCGTGGCCACCGGCGTTGTTACGCATAAAAGTGCGTTTGTCAGCCGGGACTTTATCCAAATTTTTTATCAATTCTTCAACTGAATATTGCGCTAATTCTGGATACGCTTCTAACACCGTATTGGCATTGGTAACATAAGCTTGATGATGTTTGCTGTGATGGATCTCCATAGTTTGTTTATCAAAATGCGGTTCCAGTGCATCATAAGCGTAGGGTAGAGAGGGTAATGTGTAGCTCATATTGATGGTCTCCGTAAAAAAAAGTGACAGTAGGTAAAGATCTTGTATGCTTGGCCAGCAAGCGTAGCAGCATTAGACTTTTTGGAACAGTAATGATGATAATCCCCTGGCAACAGATCAATAGTGAAACGTTAAATAATTTAATTGAATCCTTTGTATTACGTGAAGGTACCGATTATGGTGAACAAGAATTTTTATTAGCGCAAAAAGTGGCTGACGTTCGTCATCAATTACGCAATGGAGAGGCGGTTGTGATCTGGTCAGAATTACATGAAACCATCAACATTATGCCACGAACAAAAATAAAGAGGAGCACAGACAGTACAAATAGTACGGCCAGCGACGATAACGCAGAATCAAGTTAACATGATTTGGCTATAACAGTTTGGAAAGGCAATCCCAACCCTATGAAGAG
Source organism: Candidatus Regiella insecticola LSR1 (assembly GCF_000143625.1). GTDB lineage: Bacteria > Pseudomonadota > Gammaproteobacteria > Enterobacterales > Enterobacteriaceae > Regiella > Regiella insecticola. Next base: position 115,794 of record NZ_GL379592.1, read on the forward strand.
AAGTGCTTTATGTCAGCTAAACATCCGATTATCGCTGTTACCGGTTCAAGTGGTGCAGGAACGACAACCACCAGCGAGGCTTTTCGTAAAATATTTCAACAACTCAACATTCGTGCTGCTGAGTTAGAAGGTGATAGTTTTCATTACTATACGCGCCCTGAAATGGATCAAAAGATCCGTGAAAGCTATGAGCAAGGCCGCCATATTAGTTATTTTGGTCCCGAAGCGAATAATTTTGGTTTGCTGGAAAAAAATTTTGCCGATTATGGCGAAAAGGGTAGTGGCCAATTTCGTAAATATCTACACACTTACGATGAAGCGATGCCTTATAATCAAGCACCCGGCACTTTCACTCCATGGGAAGCGCTACCAGAAGAAACACAGCTCTTATTTTATGAAGGATTACATGGAGGGGTCATTACTAAAGACTATGATGTTGCTAAACATGTCGATCTGCTCGTCGGGGTGGTGCCGATTGTTAACTTAGAATGGATCCAGAAATTAAGACGTGATATCAATGAACGTGGTCATTCTCGTGAAGCCGTCATGGATTCTGTCGTTCGCTCGATGGACGATTACATCAATTATATTACGCCCCAATTTTCCCGAACTCATATCAATTTCCAACGAGTCCCTACCGTCGATACTTCAAACCCTTTTGCTGCTAAAGCGATCCCATCATTGGATGAAAGTTTTGTGGTTATTCATTTTCAGGGGTTGAATAACATTAATTTTCCGCATTTATTAGCGATGTTACAGGGATCATTTATTTCAAACATGAATACACTGGTTATTCCTGGTGGAAAAATGGGGTTAGCCATGGAATTGATAATAACATCACTGATAAAGTGTCTTTTGGAAGGAAAAAAAATAGTTTGATCGATGATTTTTCATCTGTTCTAACTTAATGAGTATTTTGTGACACTTTCTAGCACACAATCAGCGAGTACAAGAGATGAAAACAGCTTTGATAGCTGCCACAACAGAGGATAACAGCCCATGGTTTTAGGCAAGCCACAAACGGATCCTACTCTTGAATGGTTCCTATCCCATTGCCATATTCGCAAATATCCTTCGAAGAGTACCTTGATTCATCAAGGTGAAAAAGCGGAGATCCTTTATTACATTGTAAAAGGTTCGGTGGCTGTACTGATCAAGGATGAAGAAGGCAAAGAAATGATCCTCTCTTATTTAAATCAGGGAGATTTTATTGGTGAACTTGGGTTATTTAAAGAAGGACAAGAGCGCAGCGCGTGGGTTAGAGCAAAAAGATCCTGTGAAGTTGCCGAAATCTCTTACAAAAAATTTCGGCAACTTATTCAAGTAGATCCAGAAATTTTAATCCGTTTGTCGGGACAAATGGCTCAACGTTTACAAGTTACTTCAGAGAAAGTGGGTAATCTCGCCTTTTTAGATGTCACCGGGCGGATTGCACAAACTTTACTCAATCTAGCCAAGGAGCCTGATGCGATAACGCATCCTGACGGCATGCAAATTAAAATGACACGTCAAGAAATTGGCCAAATTGTCGGCTGTTCACGGGAGACCGTCGGCAGAATTCTTAAAATGTTAGAAGATCAAAACTTGATCTCCGCTCGCGGCAAAACGATTGTTGTTTACGGTACCCGATAATCAATGAATGAGGGGATGTTCATCATTAAACCTCTTTGGAAACCTACCGAGTGATGCGAATCCTGCGTTGCCCGGTGCGCGCAATCCTCATGTACTTCATGTTAACGAAGGTTGCTGTGCGCCTTGACTTCGCATAACGAACTACGGTTTTGAAAGAGGTCTATTGAACTGTTTTTGCCGGCGACGGGTTAGACTTTTTTCGAAACCTACTGCGTGACGCGGATCCTGTGTTACCCGGTGCGTGCAATCCTCATGTATTTATAGTCAAATCATTTTAATTTGATTCTGTGCTGTCGTCGCTTGCCGTACTATTTGTACTGTCTGTGCTCCTTCGCCTTTGAATCAAATTAAACTGATTCGGCTATATTTTTAAAAAATTATTTAATAACGCATGGCCTTGTTCACTTAGAATGCTTTCTGGATGAAATTGCACCCCGTGCAGGGGCAAACTTTGGTGCTGGATGCCCATAATCTCATCTATTATTCCATTTTGTTCTGTCCACGCGGTCAACTCAAAACAATCCGGCAATGAACATTTGTCGATCACCAATGAATGATAACGTGTCACCACTAACGGTTGATTGAGTCCATAAAACACGCCGCTGTTATTATGCCGGATAGTACTTGTCTTTCCGTGCATCGCCTGTCGTGCCCGTATCACTTTAGCCCCGAACGCTTGCCCCAGCGCCTGGTGACCAAGACAAACACCCAGGATTGGCAGTGTATTAGCAAAATGACGGATCACAGCAAGAGAAATACCTGCCTCATTGGGGCTACAAGGACCCGGTGAGATCACTAGATGTGACGGAGCCAAGTGCTCAATATCATCCAATTGCAGTTCATCGTTGCGTTTTACCAATACCTGTGTTCCTAATTCACAAAAATATTGGTACAAATTGTAGGTAAAAGAGTCGTAATTATCGATCAGTAACAGCATAGTATACCCAATGAATTTCGAGTTACGGCAAGGCGGCAATCAATCGAATCCCAGGAGTGTACAGGTAGTACATGACTGGGATGAGTGCGAGTAGCCAACGCCGCCGTAACTTGAAAGGCGAAGGGTATAAACTCAGTTTTTAAAAGGTTACATCTAACTTGATCCACGCCGTCCGGCCTGGTTCGTTTATTGCCGTTTTTGCAGCATAACCAAAGCCCCCGTTGCCTGCTAAATTGAGATGTTCGCTATAATTTTTATTCAATAAATTATCAATACCCGCACTGATTTTTATTTGTTTATCCCACCGGTAAGCCACATTGGCCGATAGTACAGCAAAACCTGCACTGGGGCTAAAGTCTTTACCCGCGGCATTCCCTTCATTTATTGCAACTCGATGTTGATGACTCACTACTCGCCATAAAGCGGTATTACTCCAATTTCCTTGCTCATAAGTTAAACCAAAACGGGCTTCAAGAGGCGGGATCTGTGGTAATGGTCGTTGATCACGGTTATTTTTTCCCCATGAGTAAGCGAGGCTACTTTCTGCTTTCCAATGTGCATTAAAAGCATAGCCAATCCCCATCTCACCCCCGAAGACAGTTGCGTCAACATTATTAATCTCGATGCTGCGTGCATACTTCGGATCATATTTAAATAAAATCATTTATCTGGCCAAGATAGCTAGAAACCCAAGCATGGGTCGATACACCATTATATTGAGCACCGATATCAAGCTGAGTTGTTTTCTCGTTTTTAACACTGACAAAAGCACTAGGGGCTTTCTTTGCGGCATTATAGGAAAATAATTCCCAATAATCAGGAAAACGCTCACTGTATCCTAGTCCTGCGTACAACAATACCGGCATATCTAATACATCATGTTCGAAACGGATAAAACCACTGGGTGAGTTATCTGAACGTTGTTTATTATCAGCATAACGCTCTACAGAATTATGATCTAAACGTGCACCGGTAATTAATCTGCTCTGTGAGGTGGCAAACCAACTTAATTCACTAAATAATCCATAGTTATAAAAGCGCGCATTGTTTTTCCAATAGACCTCTTCGGAAACTAGCATTCATATAAGAATTTTGGTAAAACACTCCTGAACAAGGAGCCGCCATGAAATATGAAGTAATAAAAGTACTGGAAGAGGAAAAATTTCGTCGCTTAACGGGTGTTAAACGCAGTACATTTGAAAAGATGATAAAGATATTGAATGAAGCAGATAAGAGTAAGCAAGGGAAGGGAGGTCGGAAACCCAAGCGGGGTTTAGAAGAGCGCTTATTAATGGCACTGGAGTATATACGAGAATATCGCACTTATTTTCATGTCAGCCAAAGCTATGGCGTGAGTGAGAGCACATGCTATGAAACGATTAAATGGATAGAGAATACGCTAATAAAGCATCCTGATTTTGCCCTACCTGGACGCAAAGCTGTATTAAAAAGGGATAGGGAGTATGAGCTGGTTCTTATTGATGCCACAGAAACGCCGATTGAACGTCCCCAAAAAAACAAAAGCCGTTTTACTCAGGAAAAAAGAAACGACACACCTTAAAAACACAAGTGCTCGTTGATAAAAAAAGTAAAGCAGTCATCTGTACAAGCTTTACGAATGGGAGGCGCCATGATTTTAGGTTGTTTAAGGAGTCTGGTGTGCGAATACATCCTGACATCAAAACAGTTACCGATACAGGTTACCAAGGGCTTGGCAAGATTCATTCAAACTCGGCGTTGCCTAAGAAAAAGACAAAGAAAAATCCCTTAACAAAAGAAGATAAACGCAACAATCGTGCGTTATCAAGCCAGCGTGTATTAAACGAACATGTCATTGGTATGATTAAAAGATTTAAAATTGTATCAGACCGTTATCGAAACAGGCGAAAACGTTTTGGATTAAGATTTAATCTGATTGCTGCAATTTATAATATGGAAATTAGATAAATGATAGTTTCCGAAGAGGTCTAATGATTATTTTTTTTCATTCGGTGCGCATTGGTTTGCCAATCTACTCCACCGATGAGTTTAAAATCTTGCCATAATCCGGTTGCCATGGCTCGACTGCCAAGCGTTTGTCGATCTAAATTCGTGCTCGATTTCTCCCCCCCAGTGGGCAGTGAACGCAGTGTTGTGTTATCCATGATGTGATTGACGTAATTATAATAAATTTTGGCTTCAACTTTATCCCATACTTCACTAAGATTATGTTTTTCAAAACGTAGCCCCAGGCTATCACGTTGTAACTGCGCGCCATCACGCCCTCTACCAGCATAGCGGGCAGCTCCGTCACCTTTGCCGGCGGTTAATTCGAGCAACATATCTTGATCAAGGGGAGTCAAACCCAGTGCTATATCGGCATTCCATTTGTTCCATTTAGAGGGAACAGTAACATCGTTACCATCTTTGTAATCGTCTGCGCGCGCGTGATTTCCTACTAAACGTAGATAACCTTGCTGATTTCCTAGACTGACAGCAAGATTGCCATCTTGGCGATTACGGGATCCGATAAGTCCACTAATGTGACCTTTTGCCCCTGCTCGATCAAAGATAGGGGGTTGCCGTTCAAATAAAATAGTTCCTGCGGAAGCGCCTGATCCCCAAAGCACAGATTGTGGCCCTTTAATCAGGGTTAATACATCATAGCTTTCCGGTGTAATATAAGAGGTAGGCGGATCCATACGTGATGGGCAAGTGCCTAATGTTTCCGCACCATCGGCAAGAATACGAAGACGTGAACCAAACATGCCACGAAATACCGGATCACCATTAGCACCCCCATTACGGATTTGGGAAAAACCAGGGATAGTTTTTAAATAATCGGAACCATCACTCGCTGGAACCGGTTGGCGTGGTGTTTTGAGTGAACTAACAACCACTAGGGGGGAGTGTTGTGGGGCAGTAACAATAATGACGTCGGCGTCATTTAACTGATTTTTTTGTTTTTCTTCAACTTTAGGGGCTGATGCTGATTGAGCAGCAAGATTCATTGTCATTGACACAATAATAGCCGTCACGGTGTTTCGTAATAATGGTGTTGTTTGGTTTAAGTTATTCGGACTGGGCACAATTGATTCCTTGACAACAAAAAGCTTAATTAAAATAATTAGCTTATTGTATTACCAGCATAAACAAAAACCTATAGAGTAAGTACAAAAGATTTCAGACAGGCTCTTAGGGGGGTAGAGGTAGAGATGAAAAAAATTACGCTACTGCTATTAATTTTGCTTGGTTGGTTGCAATACTCACTTTGGTTTGGCAAAAATGGGATTCATGATTTTATCCGTGTTAAAAATGATCTTACCGCACAGGAGGATCATAACCTCACACTTAAAGTACGGAATGATAAGTTATTTGCTGAGATTGATGATTTAAATGTGGGTCAAGAAGCAATTGAAGAACGTGTGCGTAATGAACTTGGTATGATTAAGCCAGGAGAGACCTTCTATCGGCTCGTTCCTGATAATTCCAAAAACAAAAAAATAGTCCTTAATTTCTTGGTTTTTAGCAAAATTCGCCGTAAACCCTCGCCCAATACGGGCGGGGAGCAGTCACAGCACGTTTTCACAAAAGGCTAATAAGAATAGACCTCTTCGGAAACTAGCATTCATATAAGAATTTTGGTAAAACACTCCTGAACAAGGAGCCGCCATGAAATATGAAGTAATAAAAGTACTGGAAGAGGAAAAATTTCGTCGCTTAACGGGTGTTAAACGCAGTACATTTGAAAAGATGATAAAGATATTGAATGAAGCAGATAAGAGTAAGCAAGGGAAAGGAGGTCGGAAACCCAAGCGGGGTTTAGAAGAGCGCTTATTAATGGCACTGGAGTATATACGAGAATATCGCACTTATTTTCATGTCAGCCAAAGCTATGGCGTGAGTGAGAGCACATGCTATGAAACGATTAAATGGATAGAGAATACGCTAATAAAGCATCCTGATTTTGCCCTACCTGGACGCAAAGCTGTATTAAAAAGGGATAGGGAGTATGAGCTGGTTCTTATTGATGCCACAGAAACGCCGATTGAACGTCCCCAAAAAAACAAAAGCCGTTTTACTCAGGAAAAAAGAAACGACACACCTTAAAAACACAAGTGCTCGTTGATAAAAAAAGTAAAGCAGTCATCTGTACAAGCTTTACGAATGGGAGGCGCCATGATTTTAGGTTGTTTAAGGAGTCTGGTGTGCGAATACATCCTGACATCAAAACAGTTACCGATACAGGTTACCAAGGGCTTGGCAAGATTCATTCAAACTCGGCGTTGCCTAAGAAAAAGACAAAGAAAAATCCCTTAACAAAAGAAGATAAACGCAACAATCGTGCGTTATCAAGCCAGCGTGTATTAAACGAACATGTCATTGGTATGATTAAAAGATTTAAAATTGTATCAGACCGTTATCGAAACAGGCGAAAACGTTTTGGATTAAGATTTAATCTGATTGCTGCAATTTATAATATGGAAATTAGATAAATGATAGTTTCCGAAGAGGTCTAATGAATGCACTTCCTGAAGTAATTGCCGTATTGCCTGCTGCGGGTATTGGCAAGCGGATGCAAACTGATTGCCCGAAACAATATTTAACCATTGGCCAGAAAACGATACTTGAATATGCGGTCGATTCCTTACTGCACCACCCACGTATTAAACAGATTATTGTTGTTATTGACTTACAAGATGATCGATTTCAATCTTTAGCACTGGCTCATCATGCAAAAATTCAAGTGGTTTATGGTGGTAAACAGCGAGCCGATTCGGTGATGGCGGGTTTACAACAGGCTGAGCAATATATCAATCCATTATCCTGGGTGCTCGTCCATGACGCTGCTCGCCCTTGTTTGCATCCTGAGGATCTGGATAAGTTGTTAGCGGTGACAGAGCGCAGCAAGATTGGTGGCATACTAGCGACACCGGTGCGAGATACCATGAAACGGGGAGGAGTCAGTACAGCGGTTATCAATCAGACATTAGAGCGACAACAGCTATGGCATGCGCTCACCCCTCAGATTTTTCCGTTTGCATTATTGAAAGATTGCTTATCAGGCGGCATCGAGAAAGGGATAGAGATAACCGACGAGGCTTCTGCATTAGAATATTACGGTTATCAACCATTATTGATCAAAGGTCGATCTGACAATATTAAAATAACCTATCCAGAAGATCTGGCCTTAGCGGAATTTTATTTAACTCGTAGAAATAATTAGGAATAAAAATGATACGGATAGGACAAGGTTTTGATGTGCATGAATTGGGTGGTGAGGGGCCGTTGATCATGGGCGGTGTTACTATCCCGTATCCACAAAGATTGTTAGCACATTCTGATGGTGATGTATTGTTACACGCGGTTATTGATGCTTTACTCGGTGCTGCTGCTCTAGGGGATATTGGTCAATTATTTCCTGATACGGATCCCGCTTTTAAAAATGTAGATAGCCGATTTTTATTGCGCCAAGCTTATTCACTTATTCAACAAAAAGGTTATCAGCTGAGTAATCTGGATGCGACCATTATTGCGCAAGAACCCAAAATGGGATCCCATATTTTGCAAATGCGTATTAATCTGGCTGAAGATCTTCAATGTGATAAGGATCAGATCAACGTTAAAGCAACCACCACAGAAAAACTCGGTTTTACTGGTCGTGGTGAAGGTATCGCCTGTGAAGCCGTCGTCCTGTTGATCAAGGGACAACAGATGGAATGATAAATAAAAATAAACAAATTTTGTTAACACAATTACGTCAGCATGGTATTTGTGATGAACGCTTATTATATGCCATTGAGTCTGTACCTCGTGAATTTTTTGTTGATGAAGCCTTAGAACACAAGGCTTATGAAAATACTGCCTTACCGATAGGATCAGGGCAAACTATCTCACAGCCTTACATAGTTGCGCGGATGACAGAGTTACTGCAATTGAAAAAAATGTCACGGGTGCTAGAAATCGGTACGGGTTCGGGTTATCAAACCGCAGTTCTGGCGCATCTGGTAGAACAAGTCTACTCTGTTGAACGCATCAAAGGATTACAATGGCAAGCAAAACGTCGGTTGAAAACGCTAGATTTGCATAATGTTTTTACTCGCCATAGCGATGGTTGGCAAGGATGGCCATCACACGGCCCCTTTGATGCGATTATTGTCACTGCTGCTCCACCAAAGATCCCTCCCGCATTATTAGAACAACTAGATGAAGGGGGAATATTAGTCCTCCCGGTTGGTGAAAAAACGCAAATGTTAAAAAAAGTGCAACGACGAAACCATGAATATTGTATTGAAGATGTAGAAGAAGTTCGTTTTGTTCCATTAATCGAAGGTGAATTGGCTTGATAGCAGCCGATTTGGCTAATCGATTTTGCAAAAAGTCTAAGAGCCTATTCAAAAAACAGAGTAAAAATTTTCATGCCTGAATTACCCGAAGTAGAAACCAGTCGCCGTGGGATAGCGCCCTATCTTGTTGATCAAACTCTTCTGTACGTGGTGGTCAGAAATCCTCGCCTACGTTGGCCGGTTTCCGAGGAGATATCATCACTGCGTGATCAACCTGTTTTCAGTGTACAACGCCGTGCTAAATATCTTTTGCTCGAGCTGGCAGCAGGTTGGATCATTATTCACCTTGGCATGTCAGGCCGCTTGCACATATTACCCAAAGACAGGATAGCCGAAAAACACGATCACATTGATTTAGTCATGAGTAACGGAAAAATATTGCGTTACACGGATCCTCGTCGCTTTGGCGCTTGGCTGTGGGCAAAAGATTTTACTGCCAGCACTGTACTGGCGCATTTAGGGCCAGAGCCTTTGGGGGCAGAATTTACCGAGCAATATTTATTTGAAAAATCCAGACACAAGCGTACATTGATTAAGCCTTGGTTGATGGACAATAAAATTGTTGTAGGAATAGGCAATATTTACGCCAGTGAGTGCTTATTTGTTGCCGGTATTTTGCCAACGGAGCCTGCGGGATCATTAACACAAAATGAATGCAAATTATTAGTCAGTGCTATTAAAAAAGTGTTATTAGATGCCATTGAGCAAGGTGGTACCACGCTACGAGATTTTTTACAATCGGATGGTAGGCCGGGCTATTTTGCTCCACGATTACAGGTTTATGGTCGAGCCGGTGCGCCTTGTTATCGGTGCACACATCTTATTGAAACGGTGAAACAGGGGCAACGGAGTACGTTTTTTTGCCGCCACTGTCAGTCTTAGACCGCTTTTGAGACCTACTGCGCGACGCAAATCTTGCGTTGCCCGGTGCGCGCAATCTTCATGTACTTATGTTAACGAGCGCCGGGCGCCTTGACTTCGCCTCTCTCGCTACGGTTTTGCAAGCAGTTTTAACACGTCATCTTGGCTAACAAAGCTTCTGTAACCGCAGCGGGGAGAAATGAAGCGATATCGCCCCCGAGCAATGCCACTTCTTTTACTAATGCTGAAGAGAGAAATGAGTATTTCTCTGAGGGCAGTAAGAACAGGGTTTCTAATTCTGGCATCAAATGACGATTCATTTTTGCTAGCTGGGATTCATACTCAAAATCAGCAACAGAGCGTAGTCCACGAATTAAGATATTGGCGCCTTTCTCTCGGGCGCAATTAACCATCAATCCATCAAAAGTGATCACTTTGACATTTTTAAAAGTAGCAGTGACTTTTTCTGCTAGCACAACCCGTTCTTCTAAAGTAAACAGCGGTTGTTTACCCGCACTCTGTGCAATTGCCACAATAATCTGCTCGAACATAGCGGCGGCTCGCGTTATTACATCTAGATGTCCATTGGTGATGGGATCAAAGGTCCCCGGGTAAATAGCTCGCATATCTATGGTTGTTCACTTTTTGGTTGCTGAGATTAGAACTCTTCGGAAACCTACTGCGTGACGCGGATCCTGCGTTGCCCGGTGCGTCGGGTGCGGTAATTGTCAATGTAGTTGTCGCCCAGGATGTAAAATCCTAGGCTGCTTTTTTGGCGTCTGGTTTCACCTTTTTTTCTCTGGATTTTTGTGGATTTAAATGGACTTCTTTCACATACGGCCACTGACGGATTTGACCTGCCCAGCGTGTAGGGTTTGCAGCGCGTGCCTTTTCATACACTGTGTTACGCTGAGCTAATAGGGCTTTATCAAGGCCTGCATGTCTTTGTGCAGGTGTGACAAATTCAATGGCACTGTGGCGATGCTCTTGATTATACCAGTGCACCACGTGTTCGACCCATGCGCGGGCGTCTTGAAAGTGGATTCGGAGGCGAAATAGAGCCCTTCATCAGCCAACATCGGCACAATTTGACTCGGGGGTAAATGAGCAAATTTGGCCGAAGAGGTTATTTCCAGTAGCTTAGCCCGCTCACAGGGTGAGAGTTTGTGGGGCGGCGGCGCTGTTCGGCGCGTTCGGCCATCCACTTGCTCGATAGCTTTCTGCCAGCGCTGTAGGGTTCGCGTGCTTAGCCCAATCAGGAGACAAGCCTGTTGTTGCCGCGCTCCGGCCTGCGTTGATTCAGTAATCCACATCATAATAGACTGGCGCTGTTCGGGAATAATCATTTTTCCTCTTACTGCGTTGTGTTCGCTTCGGGTCACAAAAATCCGCGCGCCATTGCTTCAGGTGATGAACAAAAATACCCTGCCCCCTGCACCAAGAGGCGAGTTCACTTTCTGCTAAACAACTTCTTAGCTTCCTCGGCGGCACGTTAAGTTCATCCGCAATGGCTTTCATTGTACGCCCATTCCGATGATAAACCTTACACAGCGCCTGCTCTTTAAACTCTTCCGAATACGTCGGTTTTTCCATGATTATATCGCCTCTTTATTAGTTCCCATTAACGAAAATTAGAGGCGACAACTAGACTGACACTGGGGGGGTGTCTTGACTTCGCATCATTGGTTACGGTTTCGAAAGCGGTCTATTTGATTTAATGACCATAAAGCTGTGTATTTAGTAAAAGTGTATTGGGCGTTAACACAGGCCAGTAATAAACCTTGTTTACCATCCAAAAAACCGGCGCGTAATAAACCTGTTTTACAAAAAGCCCACAGGGTATGAGCGAAAATAGCCAGGTAATGACAACTTTTGCCTTGCTGATGACGCTGAATGGCCCAAATTTTGGCGTAATTAAGTTGTTTTTGCTGAAAATCACTAAAATCACGACAAGTCAGGTGAAGTAAATCTCCTTTTAAGGGGATAATTTTTGCTGAGCCACACATCAGCGACTCATGTACATAATCTTCTTTATATTGATATTGAGGAGGGTATAAACGGACAACACGGTCAGGATACCATCCACTGTGACGCATAAATCGACCTAAAAATAGGTTGCGCCGCGAACAACTATAAACTGCGTTATCATCAGGTGCCATCAGTACCGCTTCGATAGAATTTTTTAGTAGCGGCGAGATACGTTCATCAGCATCAACCATTAATAGATACTCACCCTTAGCATACTGCTGTGCTATGTTTCGTTGTTTGCCGAAACCTTGCCAATCAGTATGCGTATAAATTTTTGCGCCATAACGCTGAGCGATGCTAAGTGTTTCATCCTCACTACCGGAATCTACTATGATAATCTCATCAGCCCAAGCCACTGAAAGTAGGCAGTCAGCAAGCAATGGCGCCTCGTTTTTAGTCAAAATAATGACGGATAAACTTTTTTTTGTGCTCATTTAATGATGTTATGACGATAAATAAGGGGCAAGCAATCGCAATAAACGTTGTAACGCTCCTTGGTTTTCACGCAAAACGTCGAATGCATGATAGCCATGCTCAAAACGTCGTTTTTCATCTCTGAGCAAAAAATTGGCCTGTTGCACCAAAGATAATACATCTGCATCAGTGACATTAATCAGTCCTTTGGCTTTAGTTAATTTGGCACAAATGTCTTTAAAATTAAAAGTATGGGGTCCCATAAGAATCGGGATGGCATGTGCAGCGGCTTCTAACGGATTATGCCCCCCGAGTTTTATCAGACTGCCGCCAACAAAAGCAATATCAGCAACGCCATATAACAACATCAGTTCACCCATGGTATCGCCGATAACCACCTGCGTTGTGTCAGAAGGCCTGTTGTTTTCACTGCGTAGCCTATAACTGAAACCGGCTTTCTGCACCATTTTTATTACATCAGAGAAACGTTCTGGATGCCGAGGCACTAAAATAAGTAGTAACGTTGGATAATTTTGCAATAATTTGCGATGCGCTGCTAATAACAACACTTCTTCGCCAGCATGTGTACTGGCCGCTATCCATATGAGACGACGCGGAGCCCACTGACGGCGTAAAGTAACAGTACGTGCGGCTAATTCAGGCGTAACAGCAATATCAAATTTTAGGTTACCCATCACGCTCACCTGAGAGCGCGCTGCTCCTAAAGAGATAAACCGTTCAGCATCTTCTTGATTTTGCGCTGCAATTAAGCTGATACGCGGTAACGTAGTACGCATAAAATGATTTATTTTCTTATAACCTGCCGCAGAACGGGCAGAGAGGCGCGCATTGGCAATGATTAAGGGAATCGATCGACGATACAACGCATTAATCAGCGTTGGCCATAATTCGGTTTCCATGATGATCACTAAACGAGGATTGAGCTGATTAAGAAAACGATTTACGGCACAGGGGAGATCATAGGGTAAATAAACGTGATGAACGTTGTCACTGAAAGCGGATTTTACTCGCTCTGACCCGGTGGGGGTCATGGTGGTGACGGTGATCGGTAAATCGGGGTAACGATGCAGTAAGGCTTTGATAAGTGGAATAGCGGCTAATGTTTCGCCTACTGAAACGGAATGTAGCAAAATGCCATTGGCAGCCACCTTACCCGCGCAAAAACCATAACGCTCACCCCAGCGCTGACGGTAAGCGCTGGATTTTCGGCTACGCCACAGCAAGCGTAACCAGATTAATGGTTGGATAAGATAAAAAAGCAGCTGATATAAACGCAGTAACATTCTATTAAAGTCATCTCTGTGAGTTACTAAGAACGGCACTATACCTGATAGCCTGTTCGAACTCCTCTACAGTTTATTTAATTTGCATTTTATTGGAAACCGATCTTACTCCGGGCACACGGCGAGTAACTTCTATTGCTTGGTTTATCGCTTGTTTTGAGGTAACAAATCCACTCAATTGCACACGTCCTTTAAAAGTTTCCACTTTAATCTCAGTAGATTTAAAATTTTTTGTGCCGAATAGGGCTGATTTCACTTTAGTTGTGATCACCGTATCGTCGATATAACCGCCCGTTCCTTCTGATTTATAGGTCGGTGCACAAGAAGCAATAGTAAAGGTTAAAATAGTTGTAACACACAATACAGCTAGAATTTTTAAAAGCTTCATAAATTCTCCATTCATGGCGAAGTTAGCAAATTAAGCTTTGAGATGACTTTATAATTTTAGACTGATGTGTGAGAAATGAAAGAGAGAATTCATATGATTAAATGTGAATTTCAAGAGATTATGCGAAATTTTTTTAACTTTCCCCCCCTGCCGTAAGGCAGAGGGGCTGAATCAAATTAAACTGATTCGGCTATACTCCAACTCTAATGACGCGCATTGTTTGGCACTGGGGTCTCATCTCATAAAAGTAAAGCTATCGCGCGAACAAATGCGATACTTACTCCTTGAGGCGTGTCTAGTGCGGACTGTTTAGCAGTATTTGTAGTGGCTTCCTGTTTACAGCTTATTTCTATGGGCATTAATCCATCCCAAGGAAGATCACAAGATCGTGGCGCCGCTTGAACAGCCGAGACAAACGTTGGCAGCAGCAAAATGGGTAACGCCTTCAAAATAGTTTTTCTTTTTTTCATGCCGTTCACCTCTTTCTGTCATGTTTAGTGTAGCGATACTTTTATTTGTGCTACTCATTGAATAATAATAGACCTCTTTGGAAACCGTAGCGAGTGATGCGAAGTCAAGGCGCCCGGCGCACAGCAACCTTCGTTAACATAAAGTACATGAGGATTGCGCGCACCGCAGGATCCGTATCACGCAGTAGGTTTCCGAAGAGGTCTAATATAACAAGGTGATAATGCCGCATTAGATCCATTAATGTGATGACAGCAGATTTGCTGCTAAATTTGGGTCACGGGTGAATAGACTCGGATTCACAGATGACGTAGCTTCCCGTTCAGACGAAGGGAATGAAGGGATCATCTGCACTAATCGCGCGATATCATCACCGCGCATTTCATCTCTGCCCATCTTTATTTTCTCAATTTGAAAAGCAGATGATTTGAAGTAGTGCTTAACGGTTATCCTGTCGGTATCCTTGGCAAGGAATGTAATTTGCAAGTCGTTTCCTGCTCTTTTAAACCGCAAATCATTGTGGGTTATCCCTTCATCAAAGAGCAAAGTATCATGGCCGCCTGCATCATTAATCAGATCATCACCATCCCCCTGGCCATAACGATAGGTATCATCCCCTTCACCGCCCATCAGCTGATCATTGCCGGTACCGCCTAGCAGAATATCGTTTCCGACATCACTAAACAGTTGATCATCGCCTTCCCCTCCTTCGAGGGTTTTTCTGCCTGATCGACTGGCTATTAATATATCGTTGCCCGCATCGCCATATAACCTGCGATCTAATTCGCTGCTATCGAAAATCGTGTCGTTACCGGCCAGTGCATGAAAACTCCCCCCTGCCAGGATGATGGCGCCCGATAACAGAATGCTGTCATCGCCCTCCGTCGCCTGAATTTCACTCTGTTTTTGACCGAGATAAGTTTGGCTCTGTTCATCCACATCCAGACTGTAGGAAGCTCCACGTTTATCCACCACAGTAATATGACGATAACGTGCATCGAGCATAAAGTTGCGCAGACCAACTTTAAATTGACCCAAGGCCGGGCTGGCGTGACTTAACACAATATCGTTACCTACCTGGCTGATTTTATTGATTTGCTCAATCGCTACCGGCAAAATCAACCAATCTGACTGGGGATTGGGGTGAGGATCCTCATTATCGATCCAGATCATTCTGGGCGTGTCACCTTGGTTTTCGTCAAGATGGATAATGTAGCTATCAGTACCGCCTTTTCCCTGCAACTGGTCATTTCCCCTGCGGCTATGTAACTGATTATTGGCATTGTCGCCCACCAAATAATCATTAAAAGGCGTATCTTCCGCCACCAGTTGCATAAAGGTCGGCAGCGATAGTGTGGCACCCGCGACCGTAATTTTTCCCTGGCCATTATTCTGCGCCAAGCGAATAGGGCTATCTGCCGGTTGCGGAGCCTTAAAGAAATTCAGGCTGCTGGCTCGGTGATCATGTGCAATGCTGTATTGCGCGTTAAAAATCGGCGAAAACGACCCATTGCCCTCATCATCTTGCGCGATACTGTCTGGCCATCCCGAGAGCAATAATACCCCGTCACGGGTTGACAGCAGGTAGCGCGGTTAGCTAAGGTGAGATATTTGCTGTTTTTATTATTACGCTGGTAAGCTCCTTTAATAACAGCGTGGTGTGTGTGCCATTGTTATTGCGCAGCCTGATCGCGACCTTTACCGGGTATCTCTCATCTCCATCGCCCCCTGAAATGATACGAATAGATTCTATCTGATCGACATGATGACTGAGCATGATATTACTCACTTCTCCTGCCAATTCACTGTCACTTAATGAGATTTCGACGTCTTTTTCTTGTGAATTTTGCAAAATACAGTAAGTATCTATGCCAGTGCCGCCATTGGCCTCCCCTGCCGCCAATGTCAATACATCATCTCCTCCCAGGCCAAACAGCTTGTCTTCCCCTCCTTGACCATCAAGCTGATTGTTATCCTCATTTCCTATCAGCACATCATGGGTTTCACGATGTCCGATAACATGCTCAATATTAAAAACCTCAGCGACCAGACCTGTTATGCCTCGATAGCGGATCTCACCCCATTTAAGATCGATGAGATAACCGTAAGCGGCCAGCGGTTTGCCACGGGCAACCAGCGTGTCGTGCTCTTTTGTCGGGGAAAAGGGGGCATTTGAATCGCTGGCTAATGCACTGCCGCCATCCAGTCGACTCGGATTAGCAGGCATCGCCGTGCAGTCCAGATAGAAAATATCCGATAATCGGCCGCCGGTATAATTTTTTCTCCCCGCGCCGATATTAATATTAAAACTATTTCTTTTGTTGCGATGACCGATAGCGATATCGTCACCGTCACCGAGATCAAACAGAGCCACCATCTCTTCACTGTCAGCGAGCGCCTCCTGTGGAGGATGGGCTAAAACCGCTTTTCTGACGGTGCTGGCCGGGGAAAGCGGCGCATTGGCATCAACGAAATCATTGATACCATAAAGCTGAGTTGGGATAAAACTTACGCTATCTTTATACGTAAAACCGCCATTAAGCACCAAATAATAAGGTGTCGCATTTTGTAGAAGGTCTAACGCGCTAAGATCCAGCTCTCTTTTAACATGCTGCTCCAGGTGGAAATCACCCCGATGCCAACCGCCGCTCCCAGCACCGAAAGTGAGCCATTCACCATCAGATCTTGCCGAATTGCGGGATCAGTGGTCTGCGCCAATTGGGAAAATGATCGATAAGCATTGTAAATGTCAAAACCGCTCGCCAATACACCTAACCAATACACCTAACGCAGGCCCGCCCATTCTGGCGAATTTGCTCCCCGCATTGAAGCTAATCTGCCCGAGGCGAGAGCCTAATATCTCCAGTCCCACGGTTGCCCGACTCGCGCCCAGCCTGCTAGCAAGAAAAGGCGTAAAGGGTCTAAGGCCACATTGCGCAACCTCGATAACCGGCGCAGATCCTGTGTGCGCCAGATGGCCAGCCAGTTTAGCCAAGCCGTATTGGCTACCATCAATCAAAAAGTTAGATGTCAGCGAGGCGATAGCGAAGTGGCGTTCAAAGCGTAAATCCCGCTTTTCTTCCTGGGTCAAATCAGTGCGATTGAGCAGCCCGGTTATAGTTAATCAGATCCTGTATCCCACGGGTGTAGCCATAGCCTTGCATCAGCCTGCCACCCTGGTGGCTGACACAGCGCCTGCTCTTTAAACTCTTCCGAATACGTCGGTTTTTCCATGATTATATCGCCTCTTTATTAGTTCCCATTAACGAAAATTAGAGGCGACAACTAGACTGACACTGGGGGTCAATGACCAGGGCGGGATTCCACTTTGTATTTTTTGTCATCAATAAGATCAATATTTAAGCATTTCGCAGGCGAAATTTTCTCATATGTTTAATTAATATACACAAATTGTGTTTTTTATAATCTAAAATTGATTAATTAATGAGTTGGATCCCGCCCTGCCCTCACACTGGGTCAATGACTACATTCAAACCCTGGACAAACAAAAAATAACTGATCGTGCCAATGCGGGGATCAAAATACCGATATTATTATGGCCTGATGTGTGAATATATTAATCGGTAACCCCTTGACTTCCGCTCTTTGTTAACTGTGCTGTATTAACGGAAGTGAGCGGTGACGAGTGTGTTCTATTTAATACGGGTTTTTGGATAGGTAGAAAACCACAATATGGCCAAAGCAGTTTAATTTGATTCGGCTATAACAAATTAAAACTCGCCCTGTTGCGCTTGCCACTGTGCAAATTCAGAACGACTTAAGCCGTAACGTACCAATACACCTTCATGTAATCTGCGAAGCTCAGCTATCATCAGATATTCAACATTTTCACGATCAATTTTAGGCACCTGATTTTTCAATGCACGATGGATGATCTTAAGAGGCTCTTGTCCTAGCTGGATAACTATTTCTCTCACAGTTTGATTAATAATATTTCTATACATTAACCGTAAGGGCTCTGGTTCGGACAGATTCTGTTTGATGGCTAAATACTCCTGAGTGGAGCGTTCATAGGCCCAGATATACAGATCACGTAACAACTCGATGCGAGTCATCTCATAGACACCAATAACCGCACGACTGTATGCCTGTTCAGGTACATCAATGAAGGTCAGAGGGCATAAATTAGCGCGGATCATTGGCAGGTTGCCCATCAGACGCGAGGTGCGTTTATTCACATCTGCGAAAGGTTGGAGATAAGGCAGATGAACCATAACAAAGAATGATTGTTCAAACGGATCGCTGATCTGATTTGCCTTATTCAGCACCTTGTCAAGTATCTCGCTGATCTGTGCGGGTACAGAAAGGGGGCGGTAAACACTCTTGCCAATATCAACAGAATGTTGACGTAACCGGCCTTCATCAGCAGGGTTCGGCAGTAAGTTTTCCGACAACGCACTATGCAAATTGAGCAACGTATAACGGTTAAAGCTGATAGTCGCTGCATTATCGACTAACAACTCTATGGCTGCTTTGTGATTCAGGATCATCTGCGTTTCAATGGCCGCTTTACCTTGAGAAACCATGCCCTGTTCGATTAATTGTCGGGTATCCAGACGGGAATAAGTATTTCCTTCCAGATAACTGGATGCCCATGATAAATCAATCAATAAGCGGTTCAGGATCTCACGACCATAAGTTCCAGCAGGGAGTTTAGCTTGTCCGGTATCCCCCATTTTTTTTAATTGACGACACAATGGCTCAGATAGATAGCGTGTTTTATTGGGTTGGTAGCTTTCTAGAAAATCGTGCTTATAGCCTACTGGCGTGCGTATTGCGATGGGACAATCAACATAGGCAAGAATATCTATACTATCTGCGGAAAGCGCAATATGCTGAGGAAAAATATCATCAGTGTTAGCCGCATCTGTTGATTTTATCGAAAAATAGCGCCGTGCACGTCCTTTACCAACAGCAATAATTTGTCCGGTTTCGGCCATTTTTGCAAGCCAGCGTTGGGCTGTTCGGCGTTTAATCTCAGGATGGCGGGTCAGTATTTCAGCCAGAGTGAGTCCGGTAGATAACGGGATATTTTGCAAAAGATCAGCGATTGATGACATAGTTACCTTTGGCGCGATTTAAGGGTATGAGTGGCGCAATTATGGCGCCATTTCTATAATCGCGCCACATGATTGGCCAGCATTCTTTTGATGCTCACCTTACTTTTTTATCCTCCCATTAACTTACCGTCAAACAAATGATAACGCTGATCAATCCTATGTGGCGGCGCGGAAAAATACACATAAAGTGTATCTGCCACCATCCTGGTGGATAACACCTGTAGCGAGGTATCGGGGGCGATAGCAACATGATCAGCCAAAAAAGAAGTGGCCATATTTTTTTTAGCAATCGAGCTATCAAAAATAAATACCGCCGGTTGAGTCGCACTTTGCCCTACTTGATTTCTTACCCAGGGAGACTGATGCCAACTATTAACATTAATATATTGGCTAGAGGCCGATTGCACCCCGCGATCAATAAAAACTTTACCTATCCCCTCTCTGATCCTCATTGCGCCATTGGAGGTCACATAAGCACTACGATAGGCAACACCGGTATAATCATTTAATAATTTGAATTCATTAAGAAAATTGACGAGCTCTGTGCTGGTTTGCTGGGCTCGCAGTTGGCTATTGATCAGACGCGAACCCGCTTCTGCATACTGTTTAATATTGTCGTAACTATCCGCATTTGAGCTTTTAACAAGGTTGGTTAAACCGTTAACAAAGGCTTCGGTTTGTAATGGCGTGAAATCTTCTGCTTTTTGCCCTGCCTGGCTAACTATTTTCGCCAATTCAGTATTGGCTGTCCGATAGCGCTGGCCAATAAAGGGGCCTCCTCCCAATAACCTGCCATAGCGCCCCGTTGGTTGCCATTTGGCATCGATCCATTCGATGGGCAATTTATCACGGTAGTTTAGCGGCGAATAAATATATCTCCCATCACCCGTATCCGGGCTCGACAAATACAGTTTATTGTCTATTTCAAGATAATTTTTCCCTAGCGTATCGCTGTACAGATTATTGCCTTGAGAACGTAACGAATTAACCGTCAATCCTTTGAGTTCATAATGTGCCAAGGAACGCTGTGCTAAAACCAGATCGGTTGTTGCTTTCGACGCATTTGATAGCTGTTTTAATCTGGCCAGTGAGGGCAATGTGTTGAGTTGTTGCCGCAACGCTTGATAATTTCCCTGAACGACAGAAGCCACTTTTTTACCTCCCTGGAATAGAGAGCCAACAAAATTAAAGGGATTCACCGCATCAGCCAATCCACTGGCTAAAACTTTGCTTGCTTGTTTAGCCGCCACGGCGGTTTTTGCTGATTGCAGGGCAAAGTTAGAAACCCCTAAAGCGGAAAATTTGACACCGATTTTACCGGCCGCCATAAAGGCGCTGGCACCAGCGTGCGCCGCCAATCCGAACGGAATAATAAAACTCAGCAGTTCAATAGCCCCGAATACCACCCCTCCCACAGTCAGTGTGCCCTCTTTGATATCCTGAATAGTGCTATAAAAAGGAATCAAGATACGACACAAAAGATCATGTGTGGCTGCATCAGCCGCAACTTTTTTTTCATAGGGCGTAGGTTGTCGGCACACTTGCTTCAATTGCTTGACCGGTTCGGCAAAAACCTTATCGACCACTTGTTCAGAGAAGCGCTGTATTTTGCTCGTTTCATCTCCAGAGCCTAAATCACTGAAGGCAAAACGCGCCGATAATAGCGGGATCTGCCAATGCTTATCTGTTTTTTTAACTTCCACGCCGTATGTATTGACATTTAAGGGATAACGGAGCCCCAGTTTATCTCCCACCGATAAATGAGGGGTTGGGATCTGCCGACCCATACTGAGCATAGTAGAGTGCGCCCGCGATTTATTTAGACTGTTATTGCTGTGAGCAATAACCGGCAACATCCTGATAACCCCAGTCAAAGGGAAAATGTCATAGGCAAAGGTAAAAGGTTGAACACTGTTTCCCTCCCCTACCACCACGACACCTTGGTAAGCAGGCTGAACATTGTCATCATCATCTTTAAAAGCGACTTGTAAAAAATGCGAAGCCTTTAACAAATTATCACGATGTGGGCTAGGCAGATCCGCGATAGCCATTGCCAGACGTGAACATAATGCGGCTCGATAGTTATTTTGATAAGTATTGAAATCGGTATTAAATTTTTCTTCAAGTTGACTGGCATTGAGCGCAGTGCCTGATGGCTGGCCAAAGGATTTTATGTCGAATGAAAAATCGGCATCATGGGTCATATAATTTTCAAGTTTGGTCATAGCGACAGATGTTAAAACTGGCGTTCTCATACCCACAGAGGTAGGCAGTGTAATACTGGATGCAGGTATCAGCTCATCAACAAATCCTCATGTACTACATGTTAACGAAGGTTGCTGTGCGCCGGGCGCCTTGACTTAGCATAACGAACTACGGTTTGGAAAGAGGTCTATTGCCTATTATCTAATAACCTGGCTCGCAGTGGCTTTCGCTATCATTTTTTTTAAAGCATGCGCCACAGCAATAAAACCAAATGTTGCAGTTACCATCGTAACCGCGCCAAAGCCAGAGGCGCAATCCATCCGTTTTGATCCTTCAGTAGTGCAGCTTGATCTAGACAGGTTACCCTCGATCTGGGGGTACGTCAGTGGTTCACTAGAAGACACACAATCAATACGTAATTTTCCTTTACTATTTTTCACTACACCAAAATCACGTCTCAATCTTTCTCGCACGCTAGCAGCTAAAGGATCTTGAACCGTTTTAGCCAGATCAAGAACGGCTATACGAGTAGGATCAATTTGTCCTCCTGCGCCTCCTACTGTAATAACGGGGATCGCATAACGCCGACAATAAGCCAACAAAGCTGCTTTAGGACGAACACTATCTATAGTATCAATCACATAACTAAAATTTTGATCCAACATCTCAACCACATTTTCGGGTGTGATAAAGTCATCAATACATTTCACCTGGCAATGAGGATTAATGGCTAAAATCCGCTGTTCCATCACCGCTATCTTGGCTTGCCCAATATTTTCACGGACAGCATGGTTTTGTCGATTAGTATTGGTCACACAAACATCATCCATATCTATCAGGGTGATAGCACCAATACCCGTGCGCGCCAACGCCTCAACAGCCCATGATCCTACCCCACCCATGCCAATGACACAGATATGGGCGCGTGAAAATAATATTTGCGCTTGATGGCCATACAAACGCGCAATTCCGCCAAATCGTTGTTGATCAATTCCGTGGTGGTTTTTTGTATTAGAACATTTAGTCATTACATAGGGGTCTCTGTTTTTTAGAGCGAGCACGATAACAAATCACAGTGAGCAAAGGAATTAGAAAAGAAAAAACATCAAGCTGTTTTATAGATGTATTGCTGGCCGATAGGCTTAGTACTGACTTCCCGCTGAATGGTAATACCGTTCCATTTTTCTCCGGTAAATTTTTCACCTTTGACAAGCAACGTCGTATTGCCATCTCAAATGATTGTCACCTTTTCAGGCAGGTGGGTTAATTCTATTGTCTGAATAGGGCAACCGCTTACATTAAGCTTAATTAAATTTTTAAATTCAGATAAATTTGGCAGCTCTGTCAGTCCAGTGTCACTGACATCGAGCTCTTTTATTCCGGCAGGAAGCACCTTAGGATCTAAAATTTTCAGCTCACGATTGCCACTGGCGTTCACTATTTCTACCTCTTTTGGTAAGACAAGATCCGACAGATTGTTGTGAGATATATTCAATTCAGTTAGCGCCAATAAAGAGGATTTCGATAGCCATAGGAAAGAGCCTTCCGGTAACGAACTCAAGCAAAATTTAGATAAATCTAGGCTAAATTTGGTTATAGGATATAACGAGGTTAAAAAAGAGTCCCTTTCCAACACAAAGGCGGGATATCCTGGTATTTCTGATAATGTATTTCTTATGTTTTCCGAAAGTAACGGAGGTAAGGAAGAGGGTAAAGAAGATTTCATTGCCAACATATAGTCGTCAAATCCTGATATTTCTGATAATTTATTTTCTATTTCTAATGATTTCTCTTTAATCATTAATGATTTTTGGGCGATTTCTGGTATTTTTTCCAATGATTGCCGGAAGGCATCGTTAAAGCGGCTTTTTGTCTGTAACGCTGCCGTCTCACGCTCCTCATTTACGGATCCCTCCAACCTCCAAAGGGATAATTGAATCCATACGTTCAACAGAGAAAATGCGACCATAGCCTGATCTTTTATAGACCCAGCATCAATAATATCATTCATTTCAGTCCATTCTTTTACCGATAATGTTTTCAATGGTTTTTCTTGCAGCTCAGCAAGCCTACTGTTGTCAAATTTAAACGACTTCAGCTTTTGCTGAATATTATCATCTTTAATATATTCAAAAAGCGGGCGTTTATCTTCAACGGAGATAATTTCCATAGCAACCAAAAGTTCTACTATTTCTTTGTCTGTCTTCTGACCTATCATCGGAGCAGGGCTGGCTAAGGGGGTTACATCTGATGAATTCGCAATAACAAAGATCGGTGTAAAAGATGTGTTGCTAGTAGCAGTAAGCATATTGATATTCTTCCTAATGAAGGTAAAAAAGAGAGCAGTTACTATATAAGTGATAATAAGCAACCTAATCTCACTCGCTGAGAAATATCATTTTGTATGACAAGTTTTTCCTACAGTGTTCTTTAACCTTTAACAACTTTGCGCCGTATATGCATAAAAAAAAGACAAAAAGGCGATAAAAACCACAATCAAAAATTTTATATCAATTTAAATGCTAAAAGCACTTGCAACAAAAATAATCCAAGGTATAGTGCGCTCAATCAGACGCGGGATGGAGCAGTCTGGTAGCTCGTCGGGCTCATAACCCGAAGGTCGTCGGTTCAAATCCGGCTCCCGCAACCAACGATGTCCGACCCCTCTCATTTCTTCAATCAAAAAAGCGCTCAAAGAAGATTTCATTCAAACAAGCCCTAAGAAAAATAAGCCTTGATACCAGCAAACACTGCCTTAGCTATCTGTTGTTGAAAATGGCGAGTGCGTAACTTTTTTTCTTCTTCAAGATTACTAATAAATGCGGTTTCAACCAAAATTGACGGGATATCAGGTGCTTTCAATACCGCAAAGCCGCCTTGCTCGACCCGATTTTTGTGTAATTTGTTAATCTTACTGATTCGGCTGAGCACTTCCTTTCCAAATTTTAAACTATCATTAATAGTCGCCGTTTGTAGCAAATCAATTATAGTGTGATCCAAATAGCGATCACCGCTCTTACTAATCCCCCCTATCTGATCAGCTTCATTCTGAGTTTGTGCTAAAAGATAAGCAGCAGTACTGGTGGCGCCTTTGGCGGAAAGTGCAAATACCGATGATCCTTTAGCCTCGCGGTTGGTGACAGCATCTGCATGGATAGAAACGAAAAGATCAGCCCTTAGCTTACGCGCTTTGGCCACTCGAACTTTTAACGGAATTAAAAACATCTTCATCGCGTGTCATATGAACTCGCATATTCGATTCACGTTCGATAAGAGTCCGTAAGCGGCGAGCTATTTGCAACACCACATTTTTTTCACAGGTTTTATTTTTTCCGATGGCGCCAGGATCTTCTCCCCCATGCCCAGGATCTAGCACTATGACAATAGGCCGATCACGGCCAGCTTTACCTGCTGATGGCGCCTTTGTAGGGAGTGTGCGTTCTAAATGGCCTTTATTATAATCCTCGAGCAAAGCGAGTAGCGGATCATCTTTTGTCGCAGTATCACCGACTGTCGGATAGAGGTCTACCACCAAACGATGATGAAATTTAGCGATGGGTTTTAAAGTAAAAAGTTGTGGATGACTCAGTTGCTTAAGTTCGAGCACTATCCGTACGGTTTTTTTGTTGAATTGTCCTATCCGCACCTGCTTGAGATGAGGGTCAGTTGCTTGAACTTGGCGAGTCATTTCCCTTAGCACTTCATTTAAATGGACATCTTCGATATCAACTACGATGCGATCGGGCTTAGATAAAGTAAATTGACGGTATTTAAGCGGAAGGTTGGATTCTAATGTGATCCGCGTATAGGTTGAAGCGGGCCAGACCCGAATAGCAACAATGTGTACTGACGTAGCAAACCCAATTTTGCTGACACTCAGCATCCAACTGGCTGTTATAGCTTGCAATAAAAGGCGCCGATGGGAATTGTGCATTGGGTCTGTGATACTCCAAAATCATTATTAGACCTCTTCGCATAACGAACTACGGTTTGGAAAGAGGTCTATACCCTTCGCCTTTCAAGTTACGGCTTTGTTGTCTGCGGGTGCTCGCCTCATCAGGTAGTATGTCTACGCTCATCGGTCGGTCGCCCTTGCCGCCTTGCCGTAACTCGAAATTCATTGGGTCTATTGTTTTAATTTTACCGCTCTTAAAGCCGTAAAAATAAGTTCCTTATCGATATTACTTAGTTCTGGTTGATCGATAATTTTTATCAATTTTTCACGTGAAGTTTCATCAAATCCAACCCCTGAATGCAATATTTGGTATAACGCTTCGATTAATAAATCACTTGACTCAGCAATCTCTAAACGAATTTTAGCCAATGTTTTAACAGGCGAATCACCTGCTTTTTGTGCCGTATTCAAGTGATTTCTCTGATAACGATATTGGATTATTTTAGCCGTTTCCATCAAGGCACTGAAAAGGGGTTTAACAGAATCAGGATCTAATCCCTTATTTTTCGCCGTCACCATTGCTTTTTGTAATACTTTTTTTTCTTGCTCAAGATCCTCAATCGCTAAATGCGCTTTAGCTTTATTAACCGCTACCTCCTGCATATAAGATAATCGCTGATTGATCAATGAAAAAACCTTATCCCATTCCGCGGCACTGGCGGCAAAAATTGTCATACTACTAACCAACACTCCAATTTTGATAATCGCTAACATGATTTTCCTTAAATTATATAATCTACTCCATTACGCAAGCAGCCAGTTTACCTCATGTTCTGTCGTCGCACGAAAAAAATCACAGTATCGCCCGCTAGATTCATCCTTTATTTTCACGCATTATGCACTATTTATTCCCCTATTTTTTATTAAGGTATTCTTATGACAAAAACGCAATTTAGCCTCTATGGTATTAGCAATTGTACTAGCGTCAAAAAAGCACGTGATTGGTTAGCTGCACACAGTATAGTTTATCGTTTCCATGATTATCGTGTTGATGGATTGACCGCTGACTGTCTACAAGATTTTATCGACACACTGGGGTGGCAATCACTGCTTAATACGCGCAGTACCACTTGGCGAAAATTGAATGAGCAAGAACGTATCACAGTGACCAACGTTACTAGCGCTAAAGCCTTAATGTTAGAACAACCGTCGATAATTAAGCGGCCACTGCTGAAGGAGTGCTCAGGTATACCCACAGTCCTTGAAGTTGCCGCTAAGCGGCCAGGGGGTGAGACCGATGAGCGTAGACAACTACGTGATTCGGCGAACACCCGCAGCCAACAACGCGGCGGCTTCAAAGGTGAAGGGTATAAAATGCTACTTGGCTTTGATCCTGTGGATTATCAACAATTTTTTCACAAGGCACTATAGTATGACTTGTCCGGTAATTAAACTTGCCAAACAGTTAATTAAACGGCCTTCAGTGAGTCCAGCCGATGAAGGTTGTCAGGAGATACTGACTCAGCGTCTGAAAGCTATCGGTTTTACTATCGAACCGATGAATTTTGCTGATACCAAGAATTTTTGCGCCTGGCGAGGTGAAGGGAAGACATTAGCCTTTGCCGGGCATACTGACGTAGTCCCCCCCGGTGATGAAAATCGTTGGGACTTTCCCCCTTTCGAACCCACCATCCGTAACGGTATGCTTTATGGCCGGGGCGCTGCTGATATGAAAGGTTCATTGGCTGCGATGGTGGTTGCTGCCGAGCGTTTTATCACTGTTAACCCCAATTATATCGGCCGATTGGTGTTTCTTATCACCTCTGACGAAGAAGCGAAAGCGACCAACGGCACGGTGAAAGTGGTTGAAGTGCTACAGGCGCGTGAGGAACGGCTGGATTATTGCCTGGTTGGCGAGCCTTCTAGTAATAAATGTTTAGGAGATGTGGTTAAAAATGGCCGCCGGGGTTCAATGACGGCTAATTTATCTATCCATGGCGTGCAAGGACATGTCGCCTATCCCCACTTAGCCAAAAATCCGATTCATTGGGCGCTCCCCATGTTACAAGAACTTGTCTCCATTCAGTGGGATAAAGGCAATGTATCTTTTCCCTCTACCAGTATGCAAATTGCGAATATACAAGCCGGTACTGGCAGTAATAATGTGATTCCTGGCGAATTATTTGTCCAATTTAACTTTCGTTTTAGTACTGAATTAACGGAGAGCATGATTAAACAACGTGTTGAAACCTTACTGGAGCAGTATCGCTTGAATTACAGTATTGATTGGGTAGTGTCTGGGCAGCCATTTCTAACCGAAAAAGGTGACTTAGTGGATGCGGTGATCAATGCGGTGCGTTGTTATAACGGAATCACACCAGAACTGAGTACCGCAGGGGGGACGTCTGATGGTCGTTTTATTGCTTTGCTGGGTGCACAGGTGGTAGAACTGGGGCCAGTGAATGAAACTATCCATAAAGTGAATGAATGTGTAAAAGCCGCTGATCTCCAGTTATTAAGCCGTATTTATCAACGGATCATGGAACGTATTCTTAGGGGTTAAATCGTTAAAAAGAGTAAAAATATGCACTGGTTAGAAAATTGGCACGAATTAAAAGAATATTGGTGGCTTATCCTCATTTTCTTGGTGGGTATTTTTATCAACAGCATCAAAGCACTGTGTCGTTTAAATCATAAAGACTACTTAAAAAATAAACCCCAGATACCGCCTCATCGTGACAATAATGCGAAATGGGACGAAGATAATTAAATTTCTTGCCGCTATGGTTTTGCCAGAAGTTTATTAAAGTTCAAGCAGCCCAGGATAAGACGGGCTGCGGTACAAGATTTAAAAAAGCGGATTTACTCCTTCTCTCATCGCTCTGTTTCGAACCCTCACTTAGCCTCTCAGTGTTCATATTTCCGCTGGTCGGTATTTTCACTTCTCAATCGAAATCGACAACATTTACAAACACCGCGCCTGAAGTCAGCGTTTCTTACAAATAGGTAACAAAATGATTCTATATAATTCCTCTTTTAATATAGGAAATTAAAATAGGAATTAAAATATGATTTACCCCCCATCAGTAGTCCAGAAGTGCTACAGGCTCAGAGCCATGTTCGGATCTTCTAAAAAAATTAGCCATGAATTAGCAACATTACGAGCAAGACCATCAAAAGACTGGAGTTACAGCCAAGTACAAGATTTAAAAATAGCAAAACGAAACGCATTAGAAAAAATCATTGCCGAAAGGCCTTACGGCTCAACCCTGGATTTATCTAACGTCGATTTGGCAAGAGTAAATATGATCGGGCTGGATTTGAGGTATATAGATTTTAGTGGGGCAGATCTGAGCCATGCAGATATGATCGGGTCAGATATGCGCCATACGATCCTGACAAAGACGACTCTGACCAGTACAGATCTAGGCTGGGTAAATCTGAACGGAGTGAATCTGACCGGAACGAGTATAGACACGGCAATAATAACGGGTGCAACGTTCATCGGTGCCACAATAAAAGGGACTACACTTCCTTTCAAGATAAATCTACAGGGCGCTAAGATAGAGGATCAGATCACATTAAGTTCTTATGGGGAGACTTCCAAAATCGGTTCAAAGCTGAAGATACCATCGAGTTGGACCCCCGATTCATTGGACATATATCTCAACCGCACCGGTAGCCTGCTGACGACCATTGACAGAATCGACTGTGACATTACGAAAATAGGGTTGGTCTCTGAATTGATTGAGTCATTAGGAGACACCGACGTTTTGCCAGTGGTGCTTTCCTTGTTTTCTATCTTAGGCAAGGCTCCTTATATCGCCGATACTAAGATAGCCGAATGGCTAGATAAGCTAAGCCTAGCTTATCTGAAGCAATATAACAAGGCGGTAATGCCGCCGCTGAATGAAGCGGATTTAAATTTTTTCGAAGGCATGTTCTCCCGTCAGCCGGAGCTAAAATTTACCGCTAATGCGGCGTTTATTCAGTTCGTTGCACAGGCTGTCACCATGGGGGGGAACCACAAGCAGAATGCCATCGTGTTGTATGGCAGTTACTTAAAGGATGAAAGGGTCAAGCCTTACGTGAATCAAGAGGATTTTGGTGATTTCAACCGTAAGGCTGATTGGTCAACCCCACACGCGATGAATTTCATTCTTTTATCCGCTCAGGAGAACAGTGAGCGTGTCATGATGTTTTCACAAGCTACTCTGAACGGCATGTTAAAGCCGGATATCAACAACCCGGTTTGGACTCAATCTTTTGTGTATGAGAAGCAAGAAAACCTGTGTCAATTTGGGTATGTGCTACAAGAGCTTTTTAAGCATGATTTTCCGCTATTTTTGTTGCCCTATTCTTCTGCAGAAAATGTCAGTAAGTTTAAACAATTGCTGACGATACTCAATTTAGGGAAGCTGCGGCCTGTATTTGAAGCTACCATAGCGCATCCAAAATCGGATATAAAGCTGGTTGATCAAGTCTCGCAGCAAACACTCGAGAAAATTTTCGAGCACCACCTTGACTATTCTGCTAGCAGTGCGTATCCCTCATTAAAGGGCAAGCATTACGAAAAGTTGCTAGAGGCATATGAGCTGTCCTCTGCTCCTCCTCTGGAGCAGGCTGAAACCCTGCTAAGCCATGCAATTATATTCACCTTACTTTCATCGAAAATTATCTTTGGTACCGATGGGGATTCTCCAAAGATGCTGAGAGACTACGCCTGTGCCTTAATGAAAAAAGCACATGAACTTGATCAGAGCATTTTTGTCTCAAAATCAAATGGAGACCAGTTCAAACGCTGGACAACATGGTTGATAGGGCTATGGGAAAAGCCGCAACAGACCTGCTCTGAAATGTTGTCAAACGAGATGATTGATCATGGCAAGCTCCATTTTCGTGACACGCTAATGAGCATATTGCCTCCGGCTTGGTCTTAATAAGTTAGTGTGCCGTAAACAAGAAAGAAGAAAAAATAAGCTAGATTTTGATATATGGCCACAGTGTGGCTATAGCGTGGTTTTAACTCATTGGAGAGATAGTATGGTCGATACTATTGTAAAAGCACGAGTGACACCAGAAGCTAAGGTAGCAGCTATCGCGAATGCTCAGGCGCTGGGATTGAATTTGTCTACTGTGATCCGTATGGTAGTCAATCGGTTAGCAGTAAACGTAAATTTACCCGCTGATTTTTTCCAGCCTAATCGGACAACATTGCAGGTGATCTCTGATTTAGAAAAGGGTGTTGGTGTTAATCGAGTCAATACGGTTGATGATTTAAAACGTGATTTATATAGTGTCGTCATGAAATTTTGAGCCATAGAGCAAGGCATCGTATTTGTACAGCAGCGAGAAAAGAGGAGGTATTTTTTGCATAACGAGTAGCAATACCTCGCCAGCGCTTTAGGTGCAGAAAAGCATTTTCCACGAGATGTCGATGCTTGTAGAGCGCTTTATCGTACTCACGTTGAATTTTACGATTCTTTTTAGGTGGTATTACGATTTGCATGCCGGCTTCTTCTGCTTTTTTAATGATGTTATCACTGTCATAGCCCTTGTCAGCCAACAGATATTCTGCTGCAATACCTTTGGTTAAATTCGTTGCTTGCTGACAATCTGCTGTGGTACCTGATGTAATAAAAATTCTGACCGGCATACCATGCGCATCCACGGCCAGATGTATCTTACTGTTGAGCCCCCTTTTGTGCGCTCCATATCCTGATTACCGCCTTTTGCGCCTGCTGCATGAGGGTGAACTTTGCTATGAGTGGCATCAATCATCAGCCATTCAAAATCTGGCTCCACAATCAGCGCTTCGAGCAGAGACTCCCATAGCCCCTTGTCACGCCAGCGGCAAAACCGGCGATGAGTATTTTTCCAACCGCCATAATCAGGCGGTAAATCACGCCAGGGAGCGCCGGTTCTCAATATCCAGAAAACAGCATTAATAAACTGCCTGTTATCTCTGGCTATGCCACCCCAAGTGCCTTTTCTCCCCGGGATATGAGCTTCCAATAGGCTCCAAACATGATCGGATATATCGTGGCGGCGATGGGCTAAATTCATTCCCGAATCATCTTTCATTATTGAATCATCTCAACAGTTGTCGTTATTTGTTACATGATAATATATTTTTTATTACGTGACGACACTATATAGGATGGTAGACAATGTTAACCATTGTTTACCAAAATCAATTTAAAAAAGATGTAAACTGATCTATCGACGGACATATATTGAATTAAGGCTATATACCCCTTCGCCTTTCAAGTTACGGCGGCGTTGGCCGCTCGCACTCATCCCAGTCATGTACCATTTGTACACTCCTAGGATTCGATTGATTGCCGCCTTGCCGTAACTCGAAATTCATTGGGTATAGATCGACACTAGTGCACCCGGCACGGTTGCCTTATGGGTGGCTCAATACAGGCTGTATTGATACATACATGAGGTAAGGCGGCGGAACGGTAAAAAGGAACAACCTGATAGCGGCCATTTAATTGCACGATATGGTAAAACAACGGCAGATTAAAATTAACTAGACTGGAGCCATAGACAAAACGATCATAAGAGGATGAATAAAAATGACTGATATCACGCACTAAATCTTCTCTGTTGCCCTGGCAGTGATGATAAAATTCGACCTGATTTTTTTCATCAAGAATATAAATATTAAAACCGGCTTTATTATTGTTATTGCGGCTCCCTTCAAAGAAAAACTGTATCACCCCCTCGCTGGCAAAACTATCAACCACGGGGGGCAAATGCATTTGGTGCGATGCCATTTTTATCGCTAAACCATGCAATTTATTGCGAGAAATGGCGCGATAAAAATCAATGCCGTTCTCTAATTTCTGCACCGAAACCTTCAAACGTTCGAAAAACAGCCCCCAGATTTGCTCTGCCACCCTAATGGCTTTAAAACGCGCCAAATTTTGACGGCGGCTAGACAAACGTAACTCTATGCATTCCTCTACCAACTGCTGAATACCTGTGCGGATCGCACTGCGCCACTGTTGACTGTAGCAAAAAACATTGACTAATTTGGGAGGGGCAGCATCTTGATGCATCTTGCCCAAAATATTTTTCAAGGCCTCCAACAGGGCTTGTTCACCACTAAAATGTAATGTGCGTACTTCATTCCATGAGTTACGATAAAGTAAATCTATACTCCCCACTAAGCACTGCTTCTGTTGGCCAAAGCTCAACACATCCCGTTGACGCAAATCAACATTGTTTGCTTGAGGATCGATAGTCTCAGTAGGATCTTGTTCTAAGTTAACCATGATGGCAAGGTGACGTATTTCACAGGGACAGCACAGTGCCTGTGGACTGGGGGCGGGTAAACACAGCGGAAAGTGCTGTGAAACGTCCGCCATCAATTTTTGCAATTTTGCCTTGTTGCATAAATGAGGACTTCTTATATATACATGGGTCTGAGCGGTCAGTAATCCATTGAAATAAGCCCAGGCGACTAATTTACTCAGATGGCGATGGTATTCCAATGGCCGATGGCTAATGATAGTTTCCGCTAAAGGGGCTTGGTCGTATAAATACCAACCGGGAGCATTGACCCGATCAGAAGAAACCTGAATAAAAGTTAAGTTTTTTTCGGATAAATCGGGTGAAATTTGTGTATTAAACAGGGTAATTTTTTCCGGTAATACTTCAAAAGTAGCGTATAACTTCCGCGTAAGTACGCCAATATCTTGTGGGCTGGCACTCATACTCAAATTATTTCGGCGCGCAAAGTGAATCAAATGGTGATAGCTTTGCATCATCGCATCGAGCAGCTCGTTGTGCGCCTCTCGTACTCTTTTAATCTTCCAATTAGCGCGGTTATTGAGGATAGAGAGATGCTCATTACTCCATCCCCATTGACTCACTAATTGATGGATAATCTGCTGCCGCCATTGATTCCCTTCTTCATTATCAGCCAACTTTTCGCATACTTTTAAATAAAAACAACGCCGTACCAAATCTAATCGAATAGGATCATTAATCTGAATAAGGTAACGGCTGACACGTTCCAGCATCATGCAATAGGCGTCAAAGGAAGATGCTAAAATGGGGCGATGACGCTGTAAATCATCGTGTAAATATTGTTTGCTTTCCAGCGCCAACAGTTGTGTATTCGGGTATTCCCATGAATAGGCTTCCAATAATAATGTTTTCAGCACAGCTTTGTAGGGTGAATCGATACTTTTATACAATTGCCATAAACTTGCACCAAAATATTCTTCCGCAGAAAATGTGCTTAACCCGCCAAAATCTACCCATTCGTCAGCATTTATCACACCCTGTGCATACAGGGATAATACATAATTATCATAATTTTTTTCCTCGATGACCGGCACAATATTCCATAGAATAGCTTTACCGGCCAAACGCACTGCACTGCGATAAAATTCATCGAGTAATAAAATATGCTGTGTGGAGCCGCAATCTTCGTTGCCTAAATTACCGCTGACTTGATGGCGAAAACGATTTTCATCAACCAAAAAAAAGCTGACTTCTACTCCTTGCTCTGTTGCCCATTGTTCTAATAAACGACATTTTTGCTGGAGAAGGTAACGTTGTTCTTGATTTAATGTTGTTTGATGACAAACCCAAATATCGAGATCAGAAGTACTCTCTTGCGCTATAGAAGAAGTACTGCCCATCGAATAAATACCTACAATGGGCAATTCATTTTTTATTGAAGGTTGTCGCGGCTCCTCCCCGTCGGCGGTAAATTGTGCTAAATGCTGTTTTTGTATTTCATTGGCGGTAAAAGAGCACACACCGTGTGGCACTTTACTGTTGAGATAACCGGGCATCGAAGGGTGGTGGTAATGCAAGAAGGCGGGTAGTAAATGATAGATTTTTTGGCAGCTTGGATTCATCGCGATTAAGGCCCTATCGACCCGTAATCGATTTATCGTATCCAATCGTCGTTTTAATGTATCTATATAGAGATGCAAGACGTTTCGCCTGATTTCTAGTGCTAAGAGTTTGTTCGAAATGGTAGAACAGATTTTTCAATTCATATCAAACGTAACCTAATATCACAATCAAGTGACTTTACGCAAATTCGGTCAATGTAACATTTTGTTTATTGATGGTAAAGGTAGCAATATTGATAATATACCCTTCGCCTTTCAAGTTGCCTTCGGCTGCCAGGGCGACCGACCGATGAGTGTATATACCCAATGAATTTCGAGTTACGGCAAGGCGGCAATCAAGCGAATCCCAGGAGTGTACAAGTAGTACATGACTGGGATGAGTGCGAGCAGCCAACGCAGCCGTAACTTGAAAGGCGAAGGGTATAGACACATACTACGTGATTCGGTGAATACCCGCAGCCAACATCAAAGGCGAAGGGGATAACTTCTTTCAACACTGACAGCGTGACTGTGTCAATGCTAGAATGGCGGCAAATTATAACAGGGAAACAATATGTCGGAAAAAGTGATCCGTATCGCCACACGACAAAGTCCCCTTGCATTATGGCAAGCTGATTATGTGCGGAAAAGTTTAGAATCCCATCATCCTGATTTACAAGTAAAATTAGTTCCCATCACAACACGTGGTGACACTCTGTTGCATACACCTTTGGCCAAAATAGGCGGAAAAGGATTATTCGTTAAAGAACTCGAACAGGCGTTATTGGAAAATTGCGCTGATATTGCTGTTCACTCAATCAAAGATGTACCTATCCATTTTCCCGCTGGACTCGGGCTCGTGGTAATTTGCCAAAGAGGTGATCCACATGATGCTTTTGTATCAAAAAATTATAAGCATCTTAAGCAATTACCGCCGGGCAGTATCGTCGGTACATCGAGCCTCCGCCGTCAATGCCAAATTCGTAAAAAGTACCCGCACCTTATCGTCCGTGATTTACGTGGCAATGTAGGCACTCGCCTGAATAAACTTGATCAAGGAGCCTACCAGGCTATTATCTTAGCAGTAGCGGGGTTGCAACGTTTGGACTTGCAATCTCGCATCCAGCATGTGATGAGTCCAGAAGAATCGTTGCCGGCCGCAGGACAAGGAGCGATTGGTATTGAATGCCGCTTAGAAGATGATGTGACCCGACAGCTATTAGCGCCATTGAACCATTTTCCAACGGAACGACGCATTTGTGCTGAACGGGCACTGAATATTCGCCTGGAAGGCGGTTGCCAGGTGCCTATTGGTAGCTATGCTGAATTAGAAGGCGATAACTTACGGCTAAGAGCCTTTGTCAGCACACCAGACGGAAGCCAAATGATTTACGGTGAACGATGCGGGCTGGCGATACAGGCTGAAAAAATTGGATTGGATTTGGCCACCGAGCTGATTGCAGAGGGCGCTGACAAGATCCTATCTGCGATTTATCAAGAACCACCACGATGATAGCGGAGTCAGCTAAAATTATTTTAGTCACGCGCCCGTCTCCTACGGGTGAACAGTTAATGAATCGACTGCGAGCCTTAGGTTTAGTGGCGTATCATGCTCCATTGATCCGTTTTTCGGCGGGGAGTGAATTAACAAAACTTCCTGGATTGTTACAAACAATGCGGGCAGGCGATTTGGTTTTTATACTCTCACAAAACGTTATTCGTTATGTTAATCCACTGCTGCATAGCAATAAACGATTATGGCCCTCTGAATTATTGTATTACGCTATTGGTCGCCACACTGCATCTGTATTTCAAGCTGTCAGCCATTTACCCGTGACTTATCCAACCATAGCAACGAGTGAGGAATTACTGACAATGACGGATTTGCAGCAGCTCAGTAGTAAAAAAGCGCTTCTGTTGCGTGGTAATGGTGGCCGAGAATTACTGGGTAAAACCTTAATGCAACGGGGAGCCGAAGTGAGCTACTGTGAATGCTATCGGCGCAATCCAATTCATTATAATGCGAATCAACAAATAAATGACTGGCGACGTTTAGGAATTAATACGCTTGTTGTTACTAGTGGTGAAATGTTACAACAACTTCATATTTTAGTTTCGCCTGATTTTTGTTCTTTTTGGCTACTAGATTGTCGCATGATAGTGGTTAGTGAACGTTTAGCCCTATTAGCAAAACAGCTAGGCTGGCATGACATTCAAGTCGCCAAAAATGCTGATAACGATGCTCTGATCCATGAATTATACCCGAAGCCAACAACGCGCAGCTTTAAAGGCGAAGGGTATAGTACGGCAAGTGACGACAACACAGCATCAAATTAAAATGATTTGGCTATATACCATTAACCTGACTATGGGATCCCCAATATGACGGAACAAAACATGACCTCTCTTCCCGCGCAAGGAGCCACAGCGGCAAGATCCGCACCGCCGACAGCCATACGCAAAAACCGCTCACGATTACTCTGGGTTACCTTCACCATGGTATTGGTGATGGCATTAGGGGCAGGGGGGCTTTATTTTCATCAACACGTTCAACAACAAGCTACCAATCAATCACTGCATCAGCAGTTAACAGAACTAAAGCAACATCAATTAAAAGAAAAAACACAGTTAGCTTCGTTATTGCTAGAACACAATAAAGCGTTAGAAACGGCAAATCGTCAACAAGATGCTTTAATGCAGCAATTGAACGCGCTACAGGAAAAAGTGGCGACTATCTCAAGTAGTGACACTAAAATCTGGTTATTGGCGCAAGCGGATTTCCTGGTAAAAATGGCAGAACGTAAATTATGGAACGACCAAGACGCTACTAGCGCCGTTATCTTATTGAAAAATGCGGACACTAGCCTGGCAGATATGCATGATGCCAGTTTAATCGAAATACGGCGCGCGATTATAGAAGATATCGGCACCTTATCTACTCTGAGCCAAATTGATTTTGATGGAATTATTCTTAAACTCAATCAGCTATCAAACCAAGTGGATAATCTTCGCTTGGCAGATAATAGTATCGAGGATCCATCAATAGAGGACGGCAACAATCAACTTTCCAGCTCTCTTTCTCAATGGCGGCAAAATTTGTATAAAAGCTGGCATAATTTTATTGCAGATTTTATTACTATCCGTCGTAGAGATAATGGCGCTGAACCACTATTAGCGCCTAATCAAGATATTTATTTATGCGAAAATATTCGCGCGCGCCTATTGATAGCGGCGCAAGCAATACCTCGTCATCAGGATGAAGTCTATAAACAAGCCTTAGAAACCAGCGCTACTTGGATCAGAGCCTATTTTGATGTGAACGATGCCAATACGAAAAGCTTTCTTGTAGACCTCGATAGCCTGAGCCAGCAATCAATCTCAATGAATATGCCTGATCAGTTAAAAAGTCCGCCGATATTAGAAAATTTGACTAAAATCCGCACGCGCCACTTACTGACATCCACCTCAGATACCCATCAGGAGCAATAACCATGTTACGTGTCTTGCTATTATTCTTGATTTTACTGGCTGGGATAATACTTGGTCCCATGTTAGCGGGGCATCAAGGTTATGTATTAATTCAGACTGATAATTACAATATTGAAACCAGTGTTACCGCCATGATTATTATCTTGGTGCTGGTATTTGTTGCATTATTAATCATTGAATGGATACTGCGTCGCATTTTTCGTACCGGTTATTATACCCGAGGCTGGTTTATTGGGCAAAAACGTAACCGCGCTAGCAAACAGACAAAGGCCGCTTTGATTAAGCTAGCAGAGGGCGATTTTAAACAAGTAGAAAAATTGCTGACCTGCAATGCTGATCATGCAGAACAACCGATGGTCAACTATCTGCTAGCCGCTGAAGCGGCGCAACAACGTGGAGATGAGCGGCGCACTAACCAGTATTTGGAACGTGCCGCTGAAGTAGCCGATACCAACCAGTTACCCGTCGATATCACTCGTGTACGTATTCAGCTCGCGCAAGGACAAATTCATGCTGCCCGCCATGGTGTTGACCGTCTTCTTGGTCATGCCTCGCAACATCCGGAAGTCTTACGTTTAGCTGAACAGGCCTTTTTGTCAACGGGGGCTCACAATGCATTACTCGATATCTTACCCACGATGAAGAAAATGCGTCTTCATAGTGAAGCGGAGATAAAAACACTAGAACTTCAAGCCTATATTGGCATTATGAACCAATGTATGGCAGAAGAAGGCAGTGAAGGGCTCAAACGCTGGTGGCAATCACAACCCGGAAAAATTCGCCGTGAAAGCGCCCTACAAGCGGCGCTGGTGGAACATCTCATTGAATGTGACGATCATCAAATCGCTCAGCAGATTATTCTCACTGGACTAAAACGCCAGTATGACGAGCGATTGATATCACTCATGCCGTTACTAAAATCAGAAGATGCTAAGGCGCTGGAAAAATCCTTACGTTTACAGATCAAACAACAGGGGGCAACGCCACTGCTTAACAGCACATTAGGTCAGCTGCTGTTAAAACAGGGTGAGTGGGAGCAGGCCAGTGAAGCCTTCCGTGCCGCCTTACAACAACGGCCTGATGGCCACGATTATGCTTTGCTGGCCGATACCTTGGATAAACTCCATCGTCCTAAAGACGCCGCTGAAGTCAGACACCAAGGTTTATTATTAACACTGAAAAAAAATGCTTTGTAGCAGTAGAGATTTACTCTTTGCGGCGGCGGCTTCAAAGGCAAAGGGTATAAATACAAAAAAATCACATAACTGCTTGATATAAATTATTTATCTTTAAAATAAAATGTCGCGAGGGAGTGATATTACAAAAAAAGGTGATATTTTGCCTTTCCCCATGTCCTATTGTCGCGGATAATAGGTCGCGTTGATGTCCAAAAATGGCGTAACATTATGCTGCATCTTTTTGCTGGCCTTGATTTCCATACTGGCCTAATGTTGGTTCTTGCTCTTTTTTTTGTGTTGTTTTATGAAGCGATTAATGGCTTTCATGATACCGCTAACGCTGTTGCGACTGTGATCTATACTCGTGCTATGCGCTCGCAAACGGCGGTTGTTACTGCTGGAATATTTAATTTTCTTGGCGTTATGTTGGGCGGTTTGAGCGTAGCCTACGCTATTGTTCATTTGCTCCCTACAGATCTGATCTTCAATGTGGGCTCTGCCCACGGGCTAGCGATGGTCTTTTCTATGCTACTGGCGGCAATTATTTGGAATCTCGGTACCTGGTATTTTGGCATTCCGGCTTCCAGCTCACATACTCTCATTGGCTCTATCATCGGCATAGGATTAACGAATGCTCTTATAACCAGCACCTCGCTGGTTGACGCATTAAACATTCCTAAAATGATACAGATATTTCTGTCCTTGATTTTATCTCCCCTGGTGGGATTGGTTATTGCAGGTTTGATGGTATTTTTGTTACGCCGCTATTGGCAAGGAACGAAAAAGCGTCAACGTATCCACCTAACCCCCGCGGAACGAGAAAAAAAAGACGGTAAACGTAAGCCTCCATTTTGGACACGTATCCTGTTGATTTTGTCTGCCATCGGTGTCAGTTTTTCTCATGGTGCCAATGATGGTCAAAAAGGGATTGGCCTGATTATGCTGGTATTAATTGGAATTGCTCCCGCGGGTTTTATCATAGACATGAGTGCTAGCAATTATGATATCGCTCGGACTCGTAATGCTATAACAAATATACAGCAATATTATAAGCAACATAATGATATGCTACTTGCCGCTAATAGCAGCCGTCCTACCTCTATGCCTGAATACGATGCTACAGGGGAGGCCACACAGCAATTTCATTGCCACCCTTCCGTTGCTACCTCAGTAATTGATCAAGCTGCCGCTTTACTCAATAACTTACAAAGCTACTATGACCTGAACACAGATCAACGTAGTCATATGCGTCGTTTGCTGACATGTGCAGCAGAAATCACCACTACTGTTGCCAAACTACCGGAAACCAGCGCTGAGGATCGGCATTTTTTATATAATCTCCGTAAAGATCTGCTAGAGACAGTAGAGTATGCACCCACCTGGATTATCGTGGCTGTCGCCTTGGCGCTTTCTTTGGGAACCATGATTGGCTGGAAAAGGGTGGCCGTTACTATCGGCGAAAAAATTGGTAAAAAAGGCATGACTTACGCTCAAGGGATGTCTGCACAAATGACCGCTGCTGTTTCTATTGGGGTTGCCAGTTATACCGGTATGCCTGTTTCTACCACTCAGGTTCTTTCTTCTGCTGTTGCCGGTACGATGTTAGTTGATGGCGGAGGCTTACAGAATAAAACAGTAAAAAACATTACGCTGGCTTGGATCTTGACGCTGCCGATCTGCATTGTGCTTTCCGGCACCTTGTATCGGATAGCATTGCGCTTTATTTAACGCGAGTACAAGAAATTTCGAGAAGGAAACAGACCAATGGCTTACAAGCATATCCTAGTCGCAGTAGATCTTTCTCCTGAAAGTAACATACTGGTGGAAAAAGCGGTTTCTATGGCGAGACCCTATAATGCAAAAGTTTCCCTCATCCATGTAGATGTTAACTATTCAGCGCCCTACACTGGCTTAATTGACGTTAATCTTGGCGATATGCAAAAACGTATTCCTGAAGAAACTGATCAGGCGCTCACAGAATTATCAGAAAATACGGATTATCATATTAATGAAATATTAAGCGATACGGGGGATTTAGCGCCTGTTTTGATTGATGCGATTAAAAACCATCAGGTAGATTTAGTACTCTTTGGCCATCATCAGGATTTTTGGAGCAAACTGATATCTTCAGCTCGTGAGCTAATCAATACGTTGCATGTCGATATGTTAATCGTACCGCTCCGTGATGATAAAAAAATTGAAAAAGATTAACTATTAATAAGGATAAACGCGATGATTATCGTCACTGGCGGAGCCGGTTTTATTGGTAGCAATATCGTAAGAGCGTTAGTTAATTTAGAAAAAAAAGATATTTTAGTGGTAGATGATCTAACCGAGGGCGCCAAATTTGTTAATTTGCTCGGTCTAGATATCGGTGATTATATGGATAAGGACGACTTTATAGCCAGTATTATCGCCGGTGATGATATTGGTGATATTAAAGCCGTTTTCCATCAAGGCGCTTGTTCTTCAACCACCGAATGGAACGGCAAATTCATGTTGGAGAATAATTATCAATATTCTAAAGATGTTCTGCATTTTTGTTTAGATCGTAAGATCCCTTTTTTATACGCTTCTTCTGCCGCCATTTACGGTAGCTGTGATAAAAATTTTATTGAAGCGTCTGAATATGAAAGACCGCTTAATGTATACGGTTATTCAAAGCTTCTCTTTGATCAATATGTTCGTAAAATTATCCCGGATGCGGATTCGCAAATTTGTGGTCTGCGTTATTTTAATGTTTATGGTCCCGGTGAAAACCATAAAGGCAATATGGCCAGTGTGGCTTTTCATTTAAATAACCAAATCAATGCGGGCGCTAATCCTAAGTTATTTTCCAATAGCGAAAATTTTAAACGCGATTTTATCCATGTGGATGATGTGGTTGCCGTTAATTTATGGGCTTGGAATAATAATATCTCTGGCATTTATAACTGCGGAACAGGCCAGGCGGCATCATTTCAAACGTTAGCAAATGCCGTAGTGGAATATCACTGTAATAATAAGGGAAAAAATCCAACAGTAGAATATATCGATTTCCCTGAAACATTAAAAAATCATTATCAAAAATTTACTCAAGCTGATCTAAGCAAACTGCGAGCGGCTGGTTATGATAAAACATTTAAGAATGTCGAGCAGGGAGTGAAAGAATATATGGGTTGGTTAAATAGACCTCTTTGGAAACCGTAGTTCGTTATGCGAAGTCAAGGCGCCCGGCGCACAGCAATCTTCGTTAACATAAAGTACATGAGGATTGCGCGCACCGGACAACGCAGGATCCGTATCACGCAGTAGGTTTCCGAAGAGGTCTAATAAAACAGCTTAAGAATCTACTATACCCGATGAATTCCGAGTTACGGCAAGGCGGCCAGGGCGACCGACCGATGAGCGTAGACATACCATGAGGGCGAGCGCTGGCCGCCAACAACGCGGCAGCTTCAAAGGCGAAGGGTATATAGCATGAAAATATTGGTGATTGGTCCTTCATGGGTGGGCGACATGGTAATGTCGCAAAGTCTTTATCGTACTTTAAAAGCCAAACACGTGACAGCAAGCATTGATGTAATGGCGCCCCAATGGTGCCTTCCATTACTCAACCGAATGCCTGAAGTTAATCAAGCATTACTTATGCCTTTAGGCCATGGCCGTTTGGCTCTCGGTCAGCGTCGGCGTTTAGGGATTGCTTTGCGTGAAAAAAATTATGATCGTGCTTATGTATTGCCTAATTCGTTTAAATCGGCGCTGATACCTTTTTTTGCTGCTATTCCTCAGCGTATCGGCTGGCGAGGGGAAATGCGTTACGGTTTACTTAACGACATAAGGATTTTAAATACATTAGCTTTTCCGATGATGGTGCAACGCTATGTCGCACTGGGTTATGATAAACAGGC
Source organism: Candidatus Regiella insecticola LSR1 (assembly GCF_000143625.1). GTDB lineage: Bacteria > Pseudomonadota > Gammaproteobacteria > Enterobacterales > Enterobacteriaceae > Regiella > Regiella insecticola. The sequence continues at coordinate 158,754 of NZ_GL379592.1, forward strand.
TATTTCTTCTTCCGCAGATCTTTCACCATTACTCAGGCCACAATTGCATGTCAGCAATGCTGAGCAAATCGCAATCAGTCATACCTTCGCGTTAAATCCTCATCGGTCGATCATCGCTTTATGCCCCGGTGCCGAGTTTGGCCCTGCCAAGCGTTGGCCGCATTACCATTATGCCGCCCTTGGCCAACAGCTTATTAATGATGGTTATCAAATCATTTTATTAGGCTCGCCAAAAGATCACCAAATCGCTCAGGAGATTTGCTTGGCATTGGATGAAAATAATCGTGATTACTGCTTCAACTTGGCAGGTCAGACCTCTCTTGAACAAGCGGTAATACTGATCGCAGCTTGTCATGCTATCGTCAGTAATGATTCAGGGTTAATGCATATTGCAGCGGCTTTAGATAAACCATTGATTGCATTGTATGGCCCAAGCAATCCAGAATTCACTCCGCCATTATCTGACAAAGCTGCGGTGATCCGATTGATTAAGGGCTACCAGAGAATACGTAGAGGTGATGCCGATCAGGGCTACCATCAGAGTTTGATTGACATCAAACCCAAACAGGTGGTGACGGCACTTTATCAACAGCTAATGGCAAATAGCCACGTTACAGCCGAATCATTTTAATTTGATTCTGTGTTATCGTCGCTTGCCGTACTATTTATACTGTATGTGCTTCACTGCTTTGAATCAAATCAAACTGATTCGGCTATATCCCCTCGAACTGTGCGTATTATCATCAGAACGATCACCCAATAACATCGCAAAATAAAGCTACATGTTAACCAAATGCTGCTTTTCGAGTTACGGCAAGGCGGAAATCAATTGAATCCCAGGAGTGTGGTACATGACTGGGGTGAGCGATCGCTGCCAACGCCACCGTAACTTGAAAGGCGAAGGGTATATCTCAAAGATACAGGTAGTGTTTTAGATGGCTGAAATCACTTTCATCCGTTGACTGAGTTCGATAAACGTTTGGCTCTTCACTCGCTCACATATCAGGTTTAGTTTGTCTTTCAGCGTCAAATTCATCAACTCTGCCGGATCGCTTTCCAGCAGATCCCCGTGCTTTTGGTAATAGGAGTAAGAATTATGGATTTTTTTGAACTGATCCTGGTACTTAGCATGGGCAGACGGGTTAAGTTTTTCAAGTAAGGTGAAGTTGTCCTGGCACTGGCTACTAGTGCTGAAGCGTATTCCCGCTCGCGTCGGTGACCCGCACGGTGTAGGTCGCTTTATCCGTGTTATTGGCAATAACCGTGGTTTTGTCTACGGTCAGGTCGCCGCTGTGTATCCGTGCCGTTGCGTTGTCTGCCATCAGCGTCACCTTAGGCGCGTTCACCCCGGGGTTACCGTTAAAGGATGCACTTACCTGCGCCACGCCAACTTGGGAGCCCGTCAGAACAATGACAGCCTGACCTTTGTCGTTTGTGCGGCTGCTGGTTGCACTCAGATTGCCACGATCCGTTGACCAGTTGACCAGGTGGTTTGCGATCTCGGGTTACCGTTCGCGTCTTTCACCACTGCCGTGAACGTGGCCTTGTCCTCACTATTGGCGAGAATGCTGTTTTTATCCACGCGCCGGTCGTTTTTGCCTATCTGTGCGCTCTTGGTGTCAGCGATAAAGGCGACCTTCGGCGCGTTCACCGCCGGTTTTTCGTTCACGCTGGCGCTCACCTGGGCGCTGCCCACCACCACCGAGGTCAAGGTGATGGTCGCCTTACCGTCTTTGTCGGTAACGCTCGAAGCGGCAGCCAGATTGCCTAGCGTACTCTGCCAGTTCACTTCCTGATCCTCAGCCGGATTGCCCTTGGCATCCTTTACCAGCGCGTTATGGCTTATGCGGTATAAATTGATTTAAAATAAAGGGTCAGAAAACAAGGTATCGATATCACATAGTCGCTTTCTGCGAAGGGCTTTAGCTTGAGCCCATTTGTGCTCAATGGGATTCATGTCAGGAGAATACGTGGGGAGATATTCGAGAATAAAGCCAGCTTTCTGTATAGCAGCCTGGATGTCTTGGCGTTTATGGAAGCGCACATTATCCATCACAAGGACTGCCCCTGGAGGGGATTTTGGCAGTAAATCTTTGGGTGACCCAGGCATAAAAAATATCGCTGTTGATATGGCAGTCGAAGGTACAAACCGTAGTTAATTTTCCGTTAAGCTGTGCACCAATGACATTAGTACGTGCTTTGGCATGGCAATCGTGTTGGCCGTAACAGCGCTTCCCTTTCACTGAATAACCATAAAGACGCGGCATATCATGAGCAAAACCGCTTTCATCCACGTTAGCCCTGGAGCTTAGTCTGAAAATCTTTTCGAGCTTGGACGTCGGCTTTGGGGGGATAAAATGTTTTTTTTATAGCTAAAACCCGCCCGCTTTAAGGCATCACAGATACCCCTGGCACTCACACCCATCCGTGGCGCCCGCTCGTGCTGAGACGCGTCAGGGTAGGTTTCCACATCCAGAATCAACGCCGCTCTGTTTATTTTGGTAGCGGGTTTATTACGCGTCAAACAAGGCTCCAGGCGTTTCGCCCATCGCATCAAACTGGCACTTCCTACACCAAAACGGTCGGCGGTTTCAGCATAAGTGAGGGCTTCTTTCTTTTTGAAAGCCAATACATGTTGACGAAATTTTAAGGGATAAGTCATTTTGGTATTTATAGGTCAATAAATCATTTCGATATTGTACGTCAATTTATAACACCTAAGCCATAAGGATGGGATATTAAGCTTCAAAAGTATGAAAAGCGTTAAAATAATAAGAATTAGGCGTATCCTGAGGAGAGAAACCCCTCATTTCCAGCATTTTTTCGTGAATATAGTAAAATAAACAGGTTTAGCATGTGCTACGGTGTTTATAATTGTAAAGATTTACAACAAGATAGAGATATAGCCGAATCAAATTGAACTGATTTGAGTATAATGGACTTCTTGTACTAGGCGGCATGTGAAAAGAACTTAAGATAATGGATGTTTATTGAAAATTTTCAATTTATACAATTTTAACCGTATCCGATGTGCGTAACTCAACCACTTTTTTTCACTTATGCAGGATATTTTGAGTCTTGTCGCTGCTGCTTGTGATTGATAAAGTAGGCGGATTTTTCCTCCCTCAGCTTGCAGGATTACCCTTTACTATGTTTAAGAAATTTCGCGGCATGTTTTCTAATGATTTATCAATCGATTTAGGTACCGCCAACACCTTAATTTACGTTAAAGGACAAGGCATTGTATTAAATGAACCTTCCGTGGTTGCAATACGCCAGGATCGCGCAGGCTCACCTAAGAGTGTTGCGGCAGTTGGGCAAGAGGCCAAACAAATGCTGGGGCGCACTCCTGGCAATATTGCTGCCATTCGTCCGATGAAAGATGGCGTCATTGCTGATTTTTTCGTGACTGAAAAAATGCTACAACATTTTATTAAGCAAGTGCATAGCAATAGCTTCATGCGTCCCAGTCCCCGGGTGCTAGTCTGTGTACCTGTGGGTGCAACACAGGTTGAGCGCCGTGCGATCCGTGAATCTGCTCAAGGCGCGGGTGCCCGTGAAGTTTTTCTGATTGAAGAGCCGATGGCGGCAGCAATTGGTGCTGGTTTACCGGTTTCTGAAGCGACGGGTTCAATGGTGGTTGATATTGGTGGAGGGACGACAGAAGTTGCTGTTATCTCACTAAATGGGGTGGTTTATTCTTCTTCGGTACGTATTGGTGGTGATCGTTTTGATGAAGCTATCATAAATTATGTGCGCCGTAATTATGGCTCTTTAATTGGTGAGGCGACAGCTGAGCGTATTAAACACAGCATTGGCTCGTCTTATCCTGGTGATGAAGTATTAGAAATTGAAGTGCGTGGCCGTAATCTAGCGGAAGGAGTACCGCGGGGTTTTACATTGAATTCAAATGAAATTCTTGAAGCACTGCAAGAGCCGCTTACCGGTATCGTCAGCGCGGTGATGGTTGCATTGGAACAATGTCCGCCGGAATTGGCCTCTGATATTTCTGAGCGCGGGATGGTGCTCACGGGGGGGGGGGCATTATTACGTAATTTAGAACGTCTGCTGATGGAAGAAACGGGCATTCCGGTCGTGGTTGCTGATGATCCGCTGACTTGTGTTGCTCGTGGTGGCGGTAAAGCATTGGAGATGATAGATATTCATGGTGGCGATCTCTTTAGTGAAGAATAAATTTATGAAACCGAATTTATGAAGCGGATATTTCATCGGGGTCCATCCCTTTCTTTACGATTGTTTATTGCTGCTAGCGCAGCGATTGCGCTGATTATTGTTGATAGCCGTTTTAGTTCATTTATAAAAATACGAACTTACATGGATACGGCTATTAGCCCCTTCTATTTTCTTGCCAATGTACCCCGCAGCCTATTAGATGGTATTTCTGAAGCCTTAGCAACGAGACAACAACTTGAGCTGGAAAATCGGGCATTACGCCAAGAGCTGTTATTAAAAAGTTCCGACCTGCAATTATTAAAGCAATTTAAATATGAAAATATCCGATTACGTGAGTTACTGGGTTCTCCTTTGCGTCAAGACGAATACAAAATGGTCACTCAGGTAATGTCTAGCGGTACCGATCCCTATAGTGATCAAGTGGTCATTGATAAAGGCAGCAATAATGGCGTTTACGAAGGGCAGCCGGTTATCAGTGACCGCGGTGTTATCGGCCAGGTAACGGCAGTGGGGAAGTTTACTAGCCGTGTCGTCTTGATCTGCGATATATCCCATGCTTTACCCGTTCAAGTATTACGCAATGATATTCGCGTAATTGCTGCTGGCGGGGGGTGTAGCGATGATTTAGTGTTAGAGCATTTTTTTAGCAATGCGGATATCCGCGTCGGGGATGTGTTAGTGACATCTGGGTTAGGTGGACGTTTTCCTGAAGGTTATCCAGTCGCGATCGTGACTTCAGTAAAAGTAGATAATCAACGTGCTTATACGGTTATTCACGCTAAGCCTACCGCTGATTTACAACGACTACGTTATTTACTATTGCTTTGGGCCAATGATCGCGGAGATGATGCGCCTCCGTCAGCGGCAGATGTTGTACATCAGGTGGCGCAACAGCGTTTGAGACAGATAATCGATAATGTTCATAACCGTGCTGACTGGGATGAAAGAAAATCTAACGAAACGGATCCAGTGTTGTCTACTCAAGCACATGATCAGCGCCATTCCCACGCAATAAAAGACACACAACACCCAGCAACGCTTGATACAGTTTTAATATCAGATGATCCCAGTCCTAACACAGTCAGTGGTGCTCCAACCGCGAATACACCCCTTGTTCAAGGAACAGTAATGCCATGAGCTACTTTTATAGCTATGGCCGTTGGGTAATTTGGTTATCATTCCTGATTGCGATTATCTTTCAGATTACACCTTGGCCTGAAAAAATTTATCTATTTCGTCCCTCTTGGTTGACTCTCGTCTTCATTTACTGGGTAATGGCATTACCTCACCGTGTTAACGTAGGTACTGGCTTTTTTCTCGGCTTAGCTATGGATCTTATTTTTGGATCAACCCTTGGCGTACGCGCATTGGGATTGAGTTTTGTCGCTTATTTTGTCGCTTTTAAGTTTCAATTATTTCGCAATATGGCGTTATGGCAGCAGGCGCTCATGGTGATGTTACTGGTTCTTATGATGAATGTGGTGGTGTTCTGGTCAGAATTTTTAGTCATTAATGTTTCGTTTCGCCCAGAAATTTTTTATAGCAGTGTAATAAATGGTGTTTTATGGCCTTGGTTATTTTTATTGATGCGCAAGATCCGCCGTCAATTCGAGGTGCAATAAACGTTGGTGAAAGATGAGTAGGCGGGGCGGGAGAATGACATGACCACCACATTATTGATCAATATTACAGCATCAGAAACACGGCTGGCCTATCTCGAAGAAGGCGTTTTACAAGAGATTCAGATTGAACGTGAAACAAAAAGAAGCATTGTCGGCAATATTTATCAAGGTCATGTTAAGCGAGTTTTACCAGGGATACAGGCCGCTTTTATTGATATTGGTTTGGATAAGGCTGGATTTCTTCATGCTAAAGAGATAAAACCTGACAGGATGAAAAAAAATGAATCCCATCATTTTCAATCATCTGACATTACCCAGCAAGTTTATCAAGGCCAATATTTAATGGTGCAAGTGGTTAAAGATCTCCTGGGTAGCAAGGGTGCTCTGTTAACAAAAGATATCCGTTTGCCCTCTCGATATTTAGTCATGATGCCTGGCGTTCAACATGTTGGTGTTTCTCAGCGCATTAAAAATGAAAAAGAACGCGAACGTTTAAAAAATATTGTTACTTTGTCCTGTGATCAAACACTGGGATTTATTATCCGTACTGCCGCTGAAAATATTTGTGAAGAAAAATTATCGGCTGATGTGCTCTTTCTTCAACGTTTATGGCAGGACGTGCTGGCAAAGAAAAAATGTAATCATGCAAAAATCCGCCAACTTTATGCTGAACACCCCCTCTCTTCGCGTATATTGCGTGATTTTGCTGTTACTGAATTAGATCACATTCTAATTGATTCTAAGTTAACTTATGACCAGCTTTTGGCGTTTACTGATAAATGTATGCCAGAGATAAAGTCAAAATTGCAGCATTACACTGCCAGCCCGCCCCTCTTCGAGAAGTATAATGTTGAAAATGAAATTCAACACTCATTGAATCGGAAAGTTAGCTTGAAGTCGGGCGGTTATTTAATTATTGATCAAACAGAAGCCCTGACAGTCATTGATATTAATACAGGCTCTTCTGTGGGTTATCACAATCTTGATGAAACTATCTTCAATACCAATCTTGAAGCCACCCAAGCTATTGCACGTCAGTTACGGCTACGTAATTTGGGAGGGATCATCATCATTGATTTTATTGATATGCGCAATAAACAGCATCGTGAATCGGTATTAACGTCTTTGCAAGAAGCGTTAAGCAAAGATCGAGTGCAAACCACGATCAGTGGCTTTTCTCCGCTTGGATTGGTGGAAATGACACGTAAACGTACTCGTGAAAGTATCGGACAGGTGCTGCTCTGCCATGATTGCTTAACCTGTCAAGGGAAGGGTAGAGTGAAATCAGCAGAAACAGTGTGCTATGAAATTTTAAGAAAAATTGTCGAGATGCATCGTAACAATGATGCCAATGGTTTTGTCGTTTCTGCCTCTCCTTCTGTAGGTGAAAAACTACAGAGCAAAGAATTTGGTGCATTAACAGAAATCGTGAATTTTGTAGGTAAGTCGATCAAAGTACAGATTAACCCCCTTTATAGCCCAGAAAATTTTGACGTCGTGACTATGTAATCGGTATATACCCAATGCATTTCGAGTTACGGCAAGGCGGCAATCAATCGAATCGGTACATGACAGAGGATAAGAGATCGTTGCCAACGCCGCTGTAACTTGAAATGCATTGGGTATATCAATCCATTAAAAATTAATCAGACAAAGAGTGATAAAAATATGAGTCTTATTTCTGTCAGCGATCAGCTGCTTACTCCTAATACGCTGACCCATCAGGATCTGTTTTCAATATTAAGCCAGTTGACAGAACGCGCTCTTGATTACGCCGATCTTTATTTTCAATCCAGCTATCATGAAGCTTGGGTATTGGAAGACCGCTTGATTAAAGAAGGCTCTTATCATATTGACCAAGGCGTTGGGGTACGCGCGATAAGCGGTGAAAAAACCGGATTTGCTTATGCAGACCAAATTAGCTTAAAGGCATTACAACAAAGTGCACAAGCGGCTCGTAGCATCGTTAAAGAAAATGGGACAAGTCAAATACCCCTGTTGCGTAAAGTCTCTTATCCCAGTCGTTATCCATCGTTAGATCCATTAACAAATTACGATTGTGAAAAAAAAATTGCGCTGTTGCGTCGGGTTGATGAGGTAGCGCGAGCCGTAGATAAACGGGTAAAAGAAGTGACCGCTAGCTTAACCGGTGTGTATGAATTGATTTTAGTCGCCGCCACTGATGGCACCCTGGCGGCTGATGTACGTCCGTTGGTTCGTTTATCCGTTAATGTTTTGGTAGAAGATGCCAACGGTAAGCGTGAACGGGGTAGCTGTGGTGGTGGTGGACGTTGTAGTTATGATTATTTTTTTGAATCTGTTGATGGTGAAGAGCGAGCTGATACTTTCGCTAAAGAAGCCGTTAGGATCGCCTTGGTTAATCTTGATGCTGTCGCTGCTCCTGCCGGTACCATGCCCGTGGTGTTAGGCGCTGGCTGGCCAGGAGTATTGTTACATGAAGCGGTAGGTCACGGTTTGGAAGGCGATTTTAATCGCCGGGGCAGTTCTGTATTTAGTGGCAAAATAGGAAAAATGGTTACTTCTGAACTCTGTACTGTGGTTGACGATGGGACACTTTGTACTAAGTTTGACGATGATACTCTGTTTGGTCATCGTGGTTCACTGGCCATTGATGATGAAGGGGTGCCAACTCAGCGTAATATTTTAATTGAAAACGGCATTTTAAAAGGTTACATGCAAGATAAACTGAATGCGCGGTTAATGAGGATGGAAGCAACAGGTAATGGTCGTCGGGAGTCTTATGCTCATTTGCCGATGCCTCGTATGACCAATACCTATATGTTAGCGGGACGATCAACGCCGGAAGAAATCATCGAGAGTGTAGAATATGGCCTGTATGCCCCGAATTTCTCAGGTGGGCAGGTAGATATCACCTCAGGCAAATTTGTCTTTTCAACCTCAGAAGCGTATTTAATTAAAAACGGCAAAAAAACTCAGGCAGTGAAAGGAGCTACTTTGATTGGTTCCGGCATTGAAGCTATGCAGAAAATTTCAATGGTTGGTAATGACTTGGCCTTCGATAAAGGTATTGGTGTTTGTGGCAAAGACGGGCAAAGCGTACCTGTAGGTGTCGGGCAGCCTACGCTGAAAGTGGATAATTTGACAGTCGGTGGCACCGCTTAAATCAGCATATATACCCTTTGCCTTTCAAGTTGCCTTCGGCTGCCAGGGGGGCGACCGACCGATGAGCGTAGACATACTACGTGATTCGGCGAACACCCGCAGCCAACAACGCGGCGGCTTGAAAGGCGAAGGGTATAGTTACGGTGGCCGAAGGGTACATATAAGGAAAGGGAGATGAATAAAAAATTCTGGTCTATTTTACTGGTGATAATGTTATCCGTAGTGGCTGTTGTAATGATAGTGTCAAAGACAGACCAGATCGCTCCAGAAGATCCTAGCTCAGCAGTAAAAATTTTTGCGCACCCTGCCTCTATAGAACAATTAACGGAAGATAGACGCATAGCCAATTATTTAAAGCAACATCATCGTTTACCTCATTTTTATATCACGAAGAAACAAGCGCGCGAGCTAGGTTGGGATGCACGCAAAGGAAACTTATGCCAGATATTGCCGGGTAAAGCCATTGGTGGTGATCTTTTTTCTAACCGTGAACGGCAGCTCCCTGAGGCACGTGGGCGTATTTGGCATGAAGCAGATGTGAATTATAAATGTGGTCATCGGGGTAGCGAACGGTTGTTATACTCTAACGATGGTTTGATTTATCTCACCCAGAATCATTACAAAAACTTCGTTTTGCTGGAGTCAATCGATAATGAAAGTGGTATTTGATTTTAACCATATTCCCGATGTCGCGACCTTTTATGTTGAGTTTATTCGCCAGTTTGCACTGGATGACGATTTTGGCGCTAATTTGGATGCATTGTGGGATATATTGACCGGCGGTGGCATTAGTTTACCGGTAAAAATTGAATTTATTCATTTCAATCGCGGCAGAGCACGGCATTTTATTGATCTTGCGCGAGTATTTTCTGAAGCAGAACAAGAGTTGTCAGGGCGCTTACACTTCAACATAACGACTTAGCAAAATCCGCAGCCTAATTAGCGAAAATCGCCAGACACCCTAGTAGATTTGAGTGTCTGGCGTGTGGATATCCCCTTCGCCTTTGAAGCTACCGCCTCTTCCTCGCCCTTTAGGGCGGAGATGATGTCAATCTCATCGTGCTTTCTACCCATAGTGTGTTGATTTGCTTCTGTACTTCATCAAGCCGTGCACCTATGTTCAATTCATCAGCGCTAGTTGAGAAAGCCGCCATCGCCATCACCATTCTATCAATGTTATTGCCTACTAATTGATACTTCCCTGCTTCTATTGTTTCTATCTTTGATTCAGCCCCTGAGCGCTTTGATAGAGCGTAATAATCTTTTATCGTCACGCTATCACCTGAATCTGAGCCATTCACCAAGACAATCAAATCATTGTTTTCTTTTTTTAACCATAGTTTTTCTTTGGTGATTTCCTCTGATATGAACGTTAAGCGGTCATTGCCTGCTTTTTCAATAATGCTATCGTGACCGTCCCCGGTGGCATAGCAATAAATATCATCGCCGCTTTCTCCTTCCCTGATATCGTTAAATAAGGGGACTTCCATCACCAGTTGCATAAATCCAGGTAATACGGCGGTACTTGTTGTCAAACCATGACGATCCGAAATAGTGACTTGCCCCTGTCCCTGTTGATTACGTGATTGTAAACGAACCGATATACTTTCCGTTTCTAAGCCTTGCGTGCGCATTTTCCAGCTTCGATCATTTATTGGGTTGTATTGAGCGGCTAGGGTAGTAGCAAACGAACCGATATTTCGGCGTGCCGCTACAGTAGACGGCCATCCTATTAAGAACCCATCACGGGTATGCAGCTGATAGTCATGCTGTAATGTTCTTTTATTATCCTGAGGAGCACTGTAAATACCACGTAATGTCAAGGTAGTGGACGAGCCACTGTCACTACGTAGCGTCAGAAAAACATCGCCACCTACCTGGTTAATCGCGATAATTTGCTCTGCCTTATAGTCCAATACAATACTGCTGTTTTCTTGCTGATTTGCGGTTTCTACTAATGTTATCGATAGATGTCGTTGACTGTTATGTTGCAAAATATGATAGATATCGACCCCCTGCCCACCGTGTGCTTCACCGGCTTGCAACCTGATAATGTCATTACCACCTTTAGCAAAAATACGATCATTGCCGCCAACGCCATCGAGAATGTTGGCCAGATCATTACCTATCAATATATCATCAGTTTCACGGTGCCCTACGGCGTTTTCGATATGCTGCAAGTTAGCGACATGTATTGGTTCTGTGCTGCTGCTATCCTTGTAACGATACTTGACAAAACCTTGGGTAAGATCGATGTAGTAACCCTTGTATATTGCGCTTGGTTTGGCGACAGCGATTACTGTATCAGCATTATCGAGGGCGCTATCATCCATTCCTCCTTTCAGGATACTTGGTGTATCCGGCACAGCGGCGCCCATCAACAAAAATCGCTCTGAAAGCGGCCCGCCTGTCAATTGTTTTCTCCCTGCTGCAACTTCAAAGTCATTTTTCTTATCCTGCTCACCAGTCAGCGTATCATTAGCCCCGCCTAATTTGTAAAGCGCTTTTCTCTCTGTTATCGGCGTAGCCTGAAAGCTATGGGCGTTTACTTCCCCTTGCTGATTAAGAGACAATAACGCTTTGTAACCATCATTACCTGTGCTGATCCCAAGGATATGCTGCTGGCGACGAACCGCCAGTATGTTAGGACGATAGTGCACTGTTTTTCCATCTTCTTCGCCTACGGTATCCCGTTCTTCCCGACTAAATTCGCCATTTTTTTTCCCATAGGCGACGGTATAGCTGCCATCATCTTGGATCACCACAAAATCGGCACGGCCATCGCCATTCATGTCATACAACTGTATTTGCGCCGTATCAAAATCCCCTTGTAGCTTTTCTATTGCAGCGCTCTTTTTTGCTTTCAGCGCGGTAAAAGGGATTTTCCGGTTTGGGGTGCCCAGCAGAATAGACATTGACCCGTCTTCGGTAAACCAAACGACGTCTCCGCACCCATCACCATTGATATCGCCGGCAAGACGATAAGTATTTTGATTTGTCGGGGGACGTTTTGATGCTGGCACTGAAAAGGAAATCGGGGCATCGAAAGTGCGATGCGCGTTACCATAGCAGATGTTGATATTATTTATAGTAAATGTTACTAAATCCGCCCGGCCATCTTTATCAATATCGATCAATATAGCGTCTCGTGAAAAGGCGCCTGGCGTTAGTGTGAATGGTTTGTCAGTAAAGGTGCCATTTGGCTCTGACAGCAAAATACGAATAGGATTTCGGCTATTACCGATAATTACAATATCGTCTAGATTATCTTTGTTAATATCTGCCACCAGCGTGCGCACTGTAGGAGCATGAAGCGCTTCGACATTTTTAACCCGCTCAGCTGCAGCATAATCGCCTTTCCCCATCGCACGTAGCCAATAAAATCCCTGTGGAGAAAAATAGCCAATATCACGGTGGCCATCACCGTTAAAATCACCCGTCACCGCATGATTATCATTGTAAATAATGTTAAGGCGAGTCGTGAGTGATTTGCCTTGTGGATCGACCAATTTGCCCACCAGCTCGTGCGTGCCAATAAACTGCCGTTTAATCACACCAGCAGATAATCTGCCATGACTATCAATGGTATCGTCAATCTCTTGAAAATTCCCTTGGCTATAAGCTTTATAGCTATTAGGGGCGGTGCGAAGCGACCGGTAACGGTAAATGGCTTTCGTCACTTTTATCGCTCCCTGTCTGCTCACCACATAGGTAGTATATCTTCTCACCTCATAGGGATCAGGGCTCGATCCTGCATAATCTTCATAAGTCAAAGACCTTTCCAGTTCTTCGAGCTCGAGATGTTCCGATGGAGGAATATTATCCCGTACCAGGCGCTCATAACCACGGTGATCCTTACCAAAGAGTTGCTGAAAATTGCAGTCTATCATCGTAACATCAGGTCGACTGAAATAAAGGCTATCAATAAAACGATCAGAGATCAGTAACGCTGTCATTTGCCTTTCCAACTCGCTATCGCGAGCGCGTTCTAGTTCGAGCTTAGTGTGAGCAGCCGCCAGCGGATTTTCTATATCGGGGCTTAGCATCAGCCCACTAAATGTAAGCCAGGCTATTTTTAGTTTTTCTACCCAGGTCAAATTTTTCACATAGCGTTCAACCTCTTCTATTGCGCGTACCATGGTATAAATCTCTGCGGTTGCGTATATCCCAACGACTAACGCCACAGCGATTGGCCCCCCCACAGCGGCTGCAGTTCCACCTAATGCGCCGACATAGGCCATCCCAATACCTACGCTTGTCGCCGCCGTATAAAGTGAACCTTTCACTATCAAGTTCTGCCTGGTTTTAGGGTCAGTGGTGGTAGACAACGCACGAAATGCTGAAACAGCATGGTATAAATCAAACCCAGCCGATAACACGCCCAATGCTGCGCCGGTTAATCGTATTGACTTAACATTAGGGCTAATTTGGCGAAAACGAGAGCTAGATCGCGAAGGTCGGCGTTTTTTTTCAATTTTATTTAGCTTGTTTTTAGCCGCACTAATAGTCAAATCAGAGGTTAGATGCGCAGCTACCAATGTTTGTTGAGCACGGTATTTTTCTTGTTCTTCTTGTGAGGCCTTTTCGCGTTTTCTTTCATCTCGAGACAAATTACGAACCTTGCTCGTACGCCCGTACCGAGTTATCCCAGTATCCACCATGGCAACACCTCTGTTAAAACGAGGCATAACAACGGAACGTCTCGCCCTTCTCCGAGGAGTAATACCAGTTGCTGGCGCTGAATTTTCATCAGGCATTAACCGATTTGTTACATCCTGAGGGAGGATGATTAATTGTTTTAGAAAAAAAATCGGTTGTATTGTATCTTGATTGGTGTAACCTACGCCGCGTGGATAGAGAGACAATTTTTTAGCATAACTAGAGGATGAAATTGCCGGGGGAACGTCTTCTGTTTCATTTTTTTCTTTCATAGCACTCATCCTTATATATTAAGTCATATAAAATTCCATTATTTTAAATTTCGATAATTTAAATCATCTCTATATATTGATCGCTTTTTCTAATAAAATATTTATATAAAGATGTAGCGAGAAAAACGTAAAATTAATAAATTTATAAAATAAATTCATTAATTATTATTATTTTTTCTTATTTCAGTTTTATTTATAATAAAAGTAATGGCCACTCTTTTAAATATAAATTTTAAAAGAGAATATATAAATATTTTTATCTTTTTTATTTTTCATTATATTTAAAATATTATCGCTATTTACCGTGATTTATACTCGCTGTTATATAGCCGAATCCGTTTAATTTGATTCAAGGCGGAGGAGCGCAGACAGTACAAACAGTACGGCAAGCGACGACAACACTTAAATCAAATTAAACTGATTTGGCTATACATTCCCGCAAAGCGTCTTCCAAATCACCATAGCGAAAGCAAAAACCGGCGGCCTGTAAACGTTTGGGAATGGCCTGCTGACCACCCAACACCAACACGGCAGATTCTCCCATCAAGAGGCGGATAAGACTAGCAGGAGCGCGTAAAAAGGCAGGACGGCGCAAAACGCTAGCCAGTATGGCACTGAATTGCTCGTTACGCAGGGGTGAAGGGGAAACCATATTGTAGGCTCCCTGTAGAGCGTCATGCGTCAGCAGATAATCAATTGCATTTACCATGTCATCAATATGGATCCACGGAAAATATTGATGGCCTTCTCCCATCGAGCCACCTAAACCAAGACGGAATAAAGGCAGCATTTTAGCCAATGCTCCCTTATGGGGAAGGGAGCACACGCTTTGCGAAAAATTTCCCCTCTTTAGCAACGACAAGCAGTGTATTGGCACCGTATACCATGTAAGGAAGTTCAATTTTGTTTCTTTATATGAATTGTTTAACGACAAAATACCGCCGGTGCTAACTACAACCCCGCCGGAAAATAAATTTAAAATTACTGAAAAAGAACTTGAAATCATTTTTTGCTTGCTACATACCCATATGAGTGCAAAGGAAATAGGGAAAAAATTAAATCTCTCTCACCGCACAGTAGAAAATAAACTGCAAGTGCTATACAAGCAAAAAGCAGGCGTTAATTCATCAAATCAATTAAGAGAATTTTGTAGAGCAGAAGGTTTTGATCAGTATATCCCCGCCAGATTTTTTAAAGCTGGAGTGCAATTCATTTAAGTCGCTGCTCTAATTTTAGCGACAGAGCATACCGTTGACCTTGTAAGGTTCCCCTCTAAAAATCAGTCATCACCGATGATCCTCCGCTAAAATTCAGTCGGGGAGAATGTCAAGTCTGATTTAGGGGCTAACGGTCTGCTTCCTATCACCGAACTGGTTACCGATATAAAAAGCCAACAGATTAAACGCCAACGAAGGGACAATCGGATGAAAACCGCCAAGATGGATATTAAAGCTAACCAATAATGTATAACATACCCCGCCCGTCATCATCGAACTAATGGCACCATATGCGTTGGCTTTCTCCCAGTATAACCCTAGTAATAATGGCCATAAAAAGATGACCTCAAGACCTCCTAGTGCCAGTAGATTAAGCCAGATAATCATCTCTGGTGGATACCACGCCGTTAAGAGTAATAACAGACCTAAGATGAGTGTCGATAAACTAGAAATATAGGTGAGTTTTCGCTCATTTTTAATTTGATCAGGCTGTAAATTAAGATACAGATCTTTGACAATCGTTGCAGATGATTGTAACAACTGGGCATTGATCGTCGACATAATTGCGGCGAGCGGTGCCGCTAGAAATATTCCAGCAGCAAATGATGGCAGCACCATGATCATTAACGTTGGAATAACTTGATCTGGGATCTTAAGATCAGGTAAGACAGCACGGCCTAATACTCCCGCCAGATGCATTCCCAACATTAATATCGCCACAACAATAGTGCCAAGGATCATCCCTTGATGCACCGCTTTGCTATCTCTATAAGCGATACAGCGTACTGCCGTAGGAGGCAAACCAATCAAGCCAAAACAGACCAACACCCAGAAAGAAGCCATGAAAGGCAAATCTAAGCGCTGCTCACTCCCTTGTGGTGAAATCAGATTGGGATCGATATCTATCAATTTTTCTACTGCTTGCGTTAATCCCCCAGCGGCATAGACTACGGCAATAAGAAGTAAAATAGTGCCGATTAACATCACCAACCCCTGTAACGCATCGTTTAATACGCTAGCACGGAAGCCACCGAAAGCGGTATACAGAATAGTACTAAGACCAAAAATCAGTAGTCCAGCGTCATACGGGATACCCGCCGCGATTTCCAATAAACGCGCCCCACCGATAAATTGTGCTGTCATCGCGCCAATCAAAGCCATTAGTAAACTGAGACTGGCTAACCAAACCAGTAAACGGCTTTGATAACGGGCATACAATATATCGTTCAATGTGACAGCGTTATAACGACGGGCCAAAATAGCCAGTTTTTTGCCCAATACGCCTAAAGATAACCAGACTACTGGCAGTTGGATCATCGACAATAATACCCAACCTAATCCATATTTATATGCCGCCCCTGGCCCGCCGATAAACGAACTAGCGCCAATATAGGTGGTAGTTAATGTCATCGCTAACAAAAACCCCCCCATAGAACGATTGCCGACAAAATATTCGTTAAGAAAACTTCCAGTTCGCGGACGAGTATAAGAATAAAAAGATAAAGCGAAAATTAAGATAAGATAGGCGCATAACGGTAAAACCACATTAATCTGCATCGGGCTCTTCCAACGACATATCACGAAAAATCAGTCGCACCATCAACCAACAAAGGAAAATAAAGAGTAATGGCAGGAAAATACAGGCTATTTCAAACCACAAAGGCAGTCTAGTTACCCCAAGGGCATTGCCAGGTAGGTAAGCGCTTATTATCCATCCTGCTAGGTACAGCAGTGTTAAGCCTAAAGACCATCGTGCCTCTTTGTGAATTTGAATGAATCTTTTATTCATTAGACCTCTTCGGAAACTAGCATTCATGAGGAATTTTGGTAAAACACTCCTGAACAAGGAGCCGCCATGAAATATGAAGTAATAAAAGTACTGGAAGAGGAAAAATTTCGTCGCTTAACGGGTGTTAAACGCAGTACATTTGAAAAGATGATAAAGATATTGAATGAAGCAGATAAGAGTAAGCAAGGGAAAGGAGGTCGGAAACCCAAGCGGGGTTTAGAAGAGCGCTTATTAATGGCACTGGAGTATATACGAGAATATCGCACTTATTTTCATGTCAGCCAAAGCTATGGCGTGAGTGAGAGCACATGCTATGAAACGATTAAATGGATAGAGAATACGCTAATAAAGCATCCTGATTTTGCCCTACCTGGACGCAAAGCTGTATTAAAAAGGGATAGGGAGTATGAGCTGGTTCTTATTGATGCCACAGAAACGCCGATTGAACGTCCCCAAAAAAACAAAAGCCGTTTTACTCAGGAAAAAAGAAACGACACACCTTAAAAACACAAGTGCTCGTTGATAAAAAAAGTAAAGCAGTCATCTGTACAAGCTAAAACTTCCAGTTCGCGGACGAGTATAAGAATAAAAAGATAAAGCGAAAATTAAGATAAGATAGGCGCATAACGGTAAAACCACATTAATCTGCATCGGGCTCTTCCAACGACATATCACGAAAAATCAGTCGCACCATCAACCAACAAAGGAAAATAAAGAGTAATGGCAGGAAAATACAGGCTATTTCAAACCACAAAGGCAGTCTAGTTACCCCAAGGGCATTGCCAGGTAGGTAAGCGCTTATTATCCATCCTGCTAGGTACAGCAGTGTTAAGCCTAAAGACCATCGTGCCTCTTTGTGAATTTGAATGAATCTTTTATTCATTAGACCTCTTCGGAAACTAGCATTCATGAGGAATTTTGGTAAAACACTCCTGAACAAGGAGCCGCCATGAAATATGAAGTAATAAAAGTACTGGAAGAGGAAAAATTTCGTCGCTTAACGGGTGTTAAACGCAGTACATTTGAAAAGATGATAAAGATATTGAATGAAGCAGATAAGAGTAAGCAAGGGAAAGGAGGTCGGAAACCCAAGCGGGGTTTAGAAGAGCGCTTATTAATGGCACTGGAGTATATACGAGAATATCGCACTTATTTTCATGTCAGCCAAAGCTATGGCGTGAGTGAGAGCACATGCTATGAAACGATTAAATGGATAGAGAATACGCTAATAAAGCATCCTGATTTTGCCCTACCTGGACGCAAAGCTGTATTAAAAAGGGATAGGGAGTATGAGCTGGTTCTTATTGATGCCACAGAAACGCCGATTGAACGTCCCCAAAAAAACAAAAGCCGTTTTACTCAGGAAAAAAGAAACGACACACCTTAAAAACACAAGTGCTCGTTGATAAAAAAAGTAAAGCAGTCATCTGTACAAGCTTTACGAATGGGAGGCGCCATGATTTTAGGTTGTTTAAGGAGTCTGGTGTGCGAATACATCCTGACATCAAAACAGTTACCGATACAGGTTACCAAGGGCTTGGCAAGATTCATTCAAACTCGGCGTTGCCTAAGAAAAAGACAAAGAAAAATCCCTTAACAAAAGAAGATAAACGCAACAATCGTGCGTTATCAAGCCAGCGTGTATTAAACGAACATGTCATTGGTATGATTAAAAGATTTAAAATTGTATCAGACCGTTATCGAAACAGGCGAAAACGTTTTGGATTAAGATTTAATCTGATTGCTGCAATTTATAACATGGAAATTAGATAAATGATAGTTTCCGAAGAGGTCTATTATTGCTTTCATCATTTTCCGAAAGGGGGATCCCATCGACCTAAGTCGGGGGGAAATGAAGAGGATGTCAATATAACCGCATCAGTCTAATTTGATTTTATGTTGTCATCGCCTACCGTACTATTTGTACTGTCTGTGCTCCTCCGCCTTGAATCAAATTAGACTGATGCGAACATTCCCACGAATTTTTGGATAAAAAAGCAGCAATTTGAAGAGCTGTGGGTATAATTAATTTTTTTATAATTCTAGTTTTTTTCCAAATAGTGGATATTGGTACTCCCTTTCTGAAAGCATTCATCATCCATAATCTGTTGATGCAATTCAATATTAGTTTTGATTCCATCAATAATCAGCTCGGTCAATGCATGCTTCATACGTGCAATCGCCGCTTCACGATTTTCACCATAAGTAATCAGTTTTCCAATCATCGAATCATAATAGGGCGGCACGGTGTAATTGGTATAAATATGCGATTCCCAGCGTACACCAAACCCTCCTGGGGCATGGAACCGCGTAATTTTTCCAGGGCTAGGTAGGAAAGTTTTTGCGTCTTCCGCGTTAATACGACATTCAATCGCATGGCCACGAACTACCACATCGTCTTGTTGAATAGAAAGTCGTTGACCTGCCGCAATCCGCAGCTGTTCTTTGATCAGATCAATACCCGTTATCATCTCGGTGACGGGATGTTCAACCTGAATACGTGTATTCATCTCAATAAAATAAAATTCACCATTCTCATACAGAAATTCAAAGGTACCGGCGCCACGGTAGCCAATATCAATGCAGGCTTTGACACAGCATTCACCGATATTAGACCGAATATCATTGCTAAGACCAGGGGCTGGGGCTTCTTCCACCACTTTTTGATGACGGCGCTGCATTGAACAGTCACGTTCAGCGAGATAAAGCGCATTACCTTTACCATCGGCTAAGATTTGAATTTCGATATGGCGAGGATTTTCAAGATATTTTTCCATATAAACCGTATCGTTATTAAAAGCAGCCTTAGCTTCTGTTCGGGTCATATCGATAGCTTTTTCTAAATCTTTAGCATCATGAACTACCCGCATACCTCGCCCACCTCCACCCCCGGAGGCTTTAATAAGAACCGGATAGCCTATTTTTTTTGCCACCGCCTGATTTTTTTTGGCATCATTGCCTAATGAACCGTCAGATCCAGGTACACAAGGAACTCCTGCTTTTTTCATGGCGTTGATGGCGGAAACTTTATCGCCCATTAAACGGATAGTTTCTGCTGTTGGGCCAATAAAAATAAATCCTGAATGCTCTACTTGTTCAGCGAAATCTGCATTTTCAGACAAAAAACCATATCCCGGATGAATAGCAGTGGCACCGGTAATTTCAGCCGCCGAAATAATGGCGGGAATATTCAGATAGCTTTTAACCGAAGCAGCGGAGCCAATGCATACTGTTTCGTCCGCCAATAAAACATGTTTTAGATCACGATCCGCCGTAGAGTGAACTGCCACCGTTTTTATCCCGAGTTCTTTACAAGCTCGCAATATCCGTAAAGCAATTTCTCCCCGGTTAGCGATAATAATTTTTTCAATCATAGGGTTATCAAGCATAGTGGCCTCATTATTCGATGACGACAAGAGGCTGATCGAATTCAATCGGTTGACCGTTTTCTACCAAAATAGCTTTTATCGTACCGGACTTATCTGCTTCAATAAGATTCATCATCTTCATGGCTTCAATAATACATAAAGTATCACCGACAGAAACTTTTTGTCCTATTTCAACGAAAGCTTTGGCTTCTGGGCTAGGTGTACGGTAAAAAGTACCGACCATCGGCGAACGAATGACATGATTCGATACAGATTCAACGACCGTAGGAGCTGTTGTGTTAACGGCAGGCTGTTGCACTGCAACAGTAGGAATATAAGATGGTGGTTGCATTATTGGATGATGCGATGGAGTCGGTGCACGATTAATGCGTACTGACTCTTCACCTTCTGAGATTTCTAGCTCTGAAATGCCAGATTCCTCAACCAGTTCGATAAGTTTTTTAATTTTACGAATATCCATGAGGGTGATTCCGTATTGTCTCTATACCCTTTGCCTTTCAAGTTACGGCCGCGTTGGCAGCTCGCACTCACCCCAGTCATGTACTACTTGTACACTTCTGGGATTCGATTGATTGCCGCCTTGCCGTAACTCAAAATTCATTGGGTATATGTCATTTTATTATATTTGGATAAGCGATTGACGGCTGCTTGTAAAGCAAAACTATAGCCATCAGCACCTAACCCACAAATTGTGCCAATTGCAATATCGGAAAAGTATGAATGATGGCGAAAAGGCTCTCTGGCATACACGTTAGAAAGGTGAATTTCAATAAAAGGAATTCGCACTGCTAATAGTGCATCACGCAAAGCGATACTGGTATGCGTGAAAGCGGCCAGATTGATCAAAATAAAATCGATATTTCCTTGTGCCTGATGAATTCTATCGATAAGTTCATGCTCTACGTTCGATTGCAGGTAAGATAATTCGACATTCAATTCTTGCGCTTTTTGCTTCAATCCGCTAATCACTTCTTCCAGCGTGATCGCAGTGTACTGTTCTGGTTCACGTGTCCCAAGCAAATTGAGGTTAGGGCCGTTTATAAGCAAAATATGAAACTTATCCGACATGCTGTATCCAAATGGTGTTTTAAAAGCAGTTACTAAAAGGTCGACAAATTGACGACATCAAAATCGTCCGAGATAACTGATTTGTTACTTTATACTCTAAGAGCCTGTTCCAAATCTTTTTGAGCGACGCTTAATTGAGAAAAAATGAGCGAAAAAGCGCAGTTTACATAAGGCAAATGAGCATTTTGAGCGCATATTTGATGAAGTATCAGCGAGCACAAGAGATTCCAAACAGTCTCTAAGACTGCCATGGCAGCCAGAAGTAAAGTTCAGCATTATAACGATATCGTAGCAATTAGCAGCTAAATACTGCTTTTATCCACGAAGATATTTTATCCCACTGCAATAAAGTTTGTTTTTTCAGCTACCTACTAATTTGATTCAAGGCGGAGGGGTACAGACAGTACAAATGGTACGGTAAGCGACGATAACACAGAATCAAGCTAAAACGATTTGGCTATAAGCTCTTGCTATTTACTCAAGCATGGTGAATAATGCCGCCCGCTCCGAAACATAAAGGGGCATTCAATGGCGGCTCTGTTGGTTCTCTCGCAGTACTAACTTGTGAATTCGGTCAGGTCCGGAAGGAAGCAGCCGTAGCAGGCGATGTACGTGCCGGTATGTAGCTTTCAGAGCCACCACCAAGATATACATTTTATCCTCCCTTAATACTCCCTAGGTTTTTTTTCTCACATAAATTTTTTGCCCATGTTTTCCTCATTCAAGAAGATTTTGAACAGGCGCTAAGAATGTGCTTCTAACCTCAAAAAATTCAAATCCTTTTTGCGTAATAATAAGCTAACGCCTCGAATTTGAATTTGAACAGGATCCCCAAAGGGCGCCAAACGAATCACTTGAAACGATGCGCCAGGTAACATGCCTAAAGAAAGTAATTTTTGCCGGTAGGTAGGTAGGATCTCGGGAAAAAAATGAATTATTTTATAATATTGCTGAGGAACAAACCGCATATGACCTCTGTATCGCATAACCAAAAATTACTAAATAATAATGAGAATATTTATTATTCTAATTTACTTTAAGATAAAAATAAACAATAAAACCGTTAGTACATACTATTTGCAAATGTATTGTGAAGCTTTTACGATGTTTATGCTCTTCGCTTTTGAAGCTGCCGCGTGTTGGCTGCACGTTCATCGGTTTCCCCTCTGGCCGCCTAGCGGCAATTTGCAGGACTATGGGTATAAACATCGTAAAAGCTTCAAAAGACAATCTAAATAGAGAGGAATGCTGAACGCGGGTTTAGATCACTTTTCGCTCTTCTATTTTTTAATTTAAAATTAAATGACTAGGTATAAAAAATGCGTACTGTAATTTTTGGACGTTCTGGATGTCCCTATTGTGTCCGTGCAAAACAATTGGCAGAAACACTGGCGGCTAAACGCGACGATTAATTGGCAAAGCCATATACTCAGGTTAATCTGACGGCTCAATCTGTTTAAACCCATTGCTATGGAAATTTCTCTTATGTTTGAAAACATCGAGCTTGCTCCCGCTGATCCCATTTTAGGCCTTGCTGAGCAATTTAATAAAGATCTGCGGCCAAACAAAATTAACCTCGGCATTGGTGTCTACCAAGACGAAACCGGTAAAACACCGGTGTTATCTAGTGTAAAAAAAGCGGAGCAGTACCTGCTAGAAAATGAAACCAGCAAAAATTATCTTAGCATTGACGGATTACAAAATTTTGCTGGCTGCACACAGGCACTGCTTTTTGGTGAGAGCTGCGACATTATAAAGGAAAAAAGAGCGCGAACTGCACAGACCCCGGGCGGAACTGGTGCGCTGCGGGTTGCGGCTGATTTTATCGCCAAAAAAACCGATGCTAAACGTGTGTGGGTGAGTAATCCCACTTGGCCGAATCATCACAATATTTTTCCCGCCGCCGGGTTAGAAGTGGTTCAATACAACTACTACGATGCACTCAACCATTGTCTGGATTTCGATAAAATAAAAGCTGACTTAAACAAGGCGCAAGCCGGTGATGTCGTGTTATTCCACGGCTGTTGCCATAATCCAACCGGCATCGATCCAACGCTAGAACAATGGCAAGAATTGGCTAAACTCTTGAAGGAAAAAAACCTGTTGCCTTTGTTTGATTTTGCCTATCAAGGCTTCGCAACAGGGCTTGATGAAGATGCGGAAGGATTACGTGCTTTTGCAAAAATGCATAATGAATTAATAGTCTGTAGCTCTTATTCGAAAAATTTTGGCTTATATAATGAACGTGTCGGTGCTTGCACCCTGGTTGCTGCCAGCCCGAAAGATGCGGATAACGCATTTAGTCAGATAAAAGCGACTATTCGTGCGAATTACTCAAATCCACCCGCTCATGGTGCTGCTGTCGTGGCCGCTATCCTCAATGATAAAACGACGTTACGCCCTCTCTGGGAAAAAGAATTGACGGCTATGCGTCAACGTATTAAGGAGATGCGGGATCTGTTCGTTGAGACATTGAAGAAAGAAGGAGCAAATTTCAGTTTCATCAAACAACAGAATGGGATGTTTTCCTACAGTGGTTTAACGGCTAACCAGGTAACAGGTTTACGCGAAAAATTTTCTGTTCATGCCGCCTCTTCTGGCCGAATTAACATTGCAGGGATGACGAAAGAAAATATGTCAACGCTGTGTAAAGCCATTGTTGAGGTTCTTTAGTTAATTAATAGGTAACGTATGAGAATAATCACGCTAGTCGCGGTATTAGCGATGGTTACCATTGGATTAGCTGGTGCTCTCTTTTTAGCAGGAGGGCGCCTCAATACGAGTAGCAGTATGCCGTTGGGTCTGTATTGGATCACTGATAAACCAATGGCGAAAGGCGAATATGTTATTTTTTGTCCCCCACTACAAGCCGCATTTAAGGAAGCAAAGCAGCGCGGTTATATTGGTTCCGGTTTATGTCCTGGTAACTATAGTTATATGATGAAAAAAATTGTTGCCCTCCAAGGTGACAACATTGCGATTACCGCTCAAGGTGTTAGCGTGAACGATACCTTGCTGCCTCATACTACCCCTTTGCCAACCGACAGAGCCGGGCAACTGTTACCACAAATCAGCATAGCATCTTACACCTTAAGTGAATCCGAATTATTACTGATGACGGAGCACAGTCCTACTTCATTTGATTCACGTTATTTTGGAGCTGTTAATAAAACTCAAGTTGTCTCTGTTATACGCCCCGTATTAACGTCTTCAACCTATTGGGGTCAATGGTTTTTAAAAAAATACCATGCGTTAAAAAATTATAAGGAAATAAGAGATGAATAACAGTCAATACCTTTATTCAAAACATCTTGGTCAAAAATCACAGTATATAGATACATACAACGAAAAATTATTAGTAGCCATACCTCGATCAGTAGGAAGAAAAGAAATAGGCTTAATCGATGAAAAAATACCCTTCACTGGATTTGATTTGTGGACGGCATATGAACTTTCTTGGTTGAATAAAAAAGGAAAACCGCAGGTTGCTATGGCGGAGTTTACTGTACCCGCCACATCCCCAAATTTGATTGAATCCAAATCACTCAAACTTTATTTAAATAGTCTAAACCAATCCTATCTCGATTCTTCAGAGGTTCACCAACATATCTCAAAAGACCTCTCTCACATCGCTGAAGCTGAAGTGAAAGTGACACTATTTGAGGGGATGAAAAATTACAGCAAAAAAATTGATGAGCCTGACTACATTAGCATTGATGAAAGCGATATAGAGGTCAATGACTATAAATTTAATGCTGATCATTTAAAAAATGCAGTGACAGAAAAATCACCTTTTGTTACTGAGCGCCTGACGTCAAATCTTTTAAAATCTAATTGTTTAGTCACCCTGCAACCTGACTGGGCCAGTGTTTTTATAAAATATGAAGGCAAAAAAATAGATAGAGAAAAGTTGCTTCGATATATTATCTCGTTCCGAAAACATAATGAATTTCATGAGCAATGTGTAGAAAGGATATTTTTAGATATAAAAAAATATTGTCATCCACAAAAATTAACGGTTTTTGCCAGATATACACGTCGAGGAGGATTAGATATTAATCCCTTTAGAAGCGATTACGAATCGACATCAGCCATAGGGCGATTAGTCAGACAATAAGTGACTGCTCCCCGCCCTATTGGACAACAGTTTACAGCGAATTTTGCTAAGAGCCTATTCGAAATCTTCTTGAGCGACGCTCAATTGAGGAAAAAATGGGCGAAAAAGCGCAGTTTACATACAGTAAATGAGCATTTTGAGCCCGTTTTTGACGAAGTATCAGCGAGCACAAGAGATTTCGAGCAGGTGCTAACACAGCATCTCGTACAACAGCCCCTCCCGCAGCCCTCCTCCTGAAAGACCCATACTTTCGATATTTAATTCCTGAAAAATAGCGATCAAAATCGACAAACCACTGGGAAAAACACCGGTACGCTCTAACGTCAATCCTGCAATATCCAGATTCTCTATATTGCCGCAGACAATCGCTTTTTGTTTCAATTGCTGTAACCTTTCTAAGGTGATCAATTCGTCCATCCCTTGATTGATCATAATTTCTTGCAATCGTTGAACAATACCAGAAGTCCCAACGCAAATTTGCCAACCATGGTGACGAAAATTCACGCCAACTGGCTGAATAATTTCTCCCGCACTTTGTTCAGCTTGAGCAAAATTTTGGGTTGATAGCACAGCATCGTGAAAATAACGATCCAGCCAGGTAACACAGCCCATGGGCAAACTAACTAGAATATTAGCTTGCGTCCCACTGCCAGCAATCAGCTCGGTACTGCCTCCTCCAATATCAACCACTAAACGCTTTTCCGGCCCTATGGTATTTTGTGCCATTCCCTGATAAATGAGCCGTGCTTCTTCCTCACCACTAATCACTTCGATAGAACAATTTAGAATATCACGTGCTCTGGCCAAAAATAGATCCGCATTAGATGCTAACCTCAATGCAGCGGTTGCAACCACACGGATCTGATGACGAGGAATATTTTGTAAAGAGGTAGCAAATAATGTTAAGCATTGCCAACCTCGTTCTAGTGACGCTTGCGATAAGCAATTTTTAGCATCTAGACTTGCTGCTAAGCGTACTTTTTGCTTAATACGGTTTAATGGCTGAATACTGCCTGCTACCTTACGTACTACCAACATATGAAAACTATTGGATCCTAGGTCGATAACAGCATGGTGTGAGGTAGCATTGGACATCGTATATTATTGACCTGATCGTTTACGGTTGTTACGTAATACATTATTGTCGCTACGTGATACAGATTGGCGGCGCGTACCGACGAGAGTGCGACGAGCACGTGGTAGCGGTTTGGGTTGAGGCAAATCTGTTAACAAGCTATCACTATTATATTTACTGACCGGGATCCTATGACCGATATAGCCTTCAATTGCCGGCAAATTTAGTGCGTACTCTTCACAAGCTAAACTGATTGAATAACCACTTTCTCCCGCCCGCCCAGTACGACCTATGCGGTGAACATAATCTTCACAATCATCAGGTAGGTCATAATTAAAAACATGTGTCACTAATGGAATATGCAACCCACGGGCAGCGACATCCGTCGCAACTAAAATATCTAGATCGCCTTTTGTAAATTCTTCTAAAATACGTTGACGTTTTTTTTGCGCAACATCTCCTGTCAATAGCCCAACTCTATGGCCATCAGCGGCTAAATGACGCCAAATATCTTCGCAACGATGCTTAGTATTAGAAAAAATAATACAACGATCTGGCCATTCTTCTTCAATCAGTGTTTGTAATAGCCGCATTTTCTCTTCATTTGAAGGATAAAATAATTCTTCTTGAATACGGTGGCCTGTTTTTTGTAGCGGCTCTACTTCAACATATTGGCCATTATGCATTAGTTCAAATGCAAGCTCATGTACTCGGCAAGACAGGGTGGCGGAAAATAGCATATTCAAGCGTTTATCTGCTGATGGCATACTATGAAAAAGCCAACGTATATCTTTGATAAAACTGATATCACACATACGATCAGCTTCATCTAACACCACAACCTGAATTGCAGCTAAATTAATATAGCCTTGTTTTGCATAACCAATGATACGGCCAGTGGTGCCAATTAGAATATCGACGCCCTTTTCCAGTACCTTAAGTTGTTTATCATAACCATCCCCACCGTAAGCCAGACCTAATTTCAAGCCGCTGGATTGAGATAAAGACACCGCGTCTGCATGAATCTGTAGGGCTAACTCCCGTGTCGGTCCCATAATTAAAGCGCGTGGTTGATTAATCATTTTTCCCTCTTCCGCTGGGAAAGAAAGTAAATGATGAAAAGTAGACGCTAAAAACGCGAGCGTCTTTCCAGTACCTGTTTGCGCCTGACCCGCCACATCTTGCCCGGTTAGGGTGATTGGCAACGTTAACGCCTGGATAGGCGTGCAATTATGAAATCCCTCATTTTCAAGGACCTCGATAACCTGTGGGTGCAGGGCGAAGTCGGAAAACTTCTGTTCGGTCAAGTGTGTTTTGCTCATAGTGTGGTAGAATACCAGCTAATTGTTGCTTTAAGAAAGCGTATCCGGTGAAATAAAGTCAATCTTTTCTTGATTAATACTATATCAAACCAGTTGACACAATACTTTGGAGTAGAGTATGAGCAAAAATATAAAGGATCTTGAAGATAAAACTTTCCAAGTTGATGTATTAAAAGCCAGTGGTCCAGTGTTAGTTGATTTTTGGGCTGAATGGTGCGGTCCATGTAAAACACTTGCTCCAATTTTGGATGAAATTGCTAACGAATATGCAGGAAAGCTGACTGTCACCAAATTAAATATAGATGATCAGCGGGAAACAGCCCCAAAATATGGTGTACGCGGCATCCCAACACTATTGTTATTTAAAGACGGGAAAGTAGCAGCGAATCAGGTAGGACTTGTATCGAAAACTGACCTTAAGAAACTTCTGGATACCCACTTGTAATCGATTTTGACATCGTCAGAGTCAGATATTTAGCGTAAAATATGATTTCTCTCTCGCTGGCAACTAGACGATTGCAAAGAAGCATGTTAGATTTAGTTCATTCGCTGCGCGGCTTATTCTTTCAAAAACAGAATTAAGCGCTGTTCTCGCTGCACAGAATGCATTGATGGCAGAGCGCTCTTCACCTAGCTAATTGTTACCTGACGATTTAATCAAGTAAAAACTCATCTAAGCGAGTGAGAGTTAATTATATTAGTAGTAGGGATCCCCGGCTTAAAGTCGGGGTGCAATCAAAGAATCAGTCTAAACATTTAACCTCGAAGCTGCCACTGTCATATGCCCTTCGCCTTTGAAGCTGCGGCCAGGGCGTGAGACCGATGAGCGTAATATACTACGTGATTCGCCGGTTGCTTTATCACACAATCCAAAACAATACTTCGAGACATATTCCCAGTTTAAAGAACCCACCATTATGAATCTTACTGAATTAAAAAACATCCCAGTTCATGAGTTAATAAAACTTGGCGAAGAAATGAATCTAGAAAATCTAGCTCGTACACGCAAACAAGACATTATCTTTTCTATCCTTAAACAACACGCTAAAAGTGGCGAAGATATCTCTGGGGATGGCGTGTTGGAAATATTGCAAGATGGATTTGGTTTTCTCCGTTCAGGAGACAGTTCTTACCTTGCCGGTCCTGACGATATCTATGTTTCTCCTAGCCAAATTCGTCGTTTTAACCTTCGTACTGGTGACACTATTGCCGGTAAAATTCGGCCACCTAAAGAAGGTGAACGTTATTTTGCGCTATTGAAAGTGAACGAAGTTAATTACGATAAACCAGAAAATTCCCGAAACAAAATCCTCTTTGAAAATCTGACTCCTCTACATCCTAACTCGCGGTTAAGGATGGAACGAGGCAATGGTTCAACGGAAGATGTAACTGCTCGAGTACTCGATCTTGCTGCACCTATCGGCCGTGGTCAGCGGGGTTTGATTGTGGCACCACCCAAAGCAGGAAAAACAATGTTATTGCAGAATATTGCCACTAGCATTGCCCATAACCACCCTGATTGTGTATTGATGGTACTGTTGATTGATGAGCGTCCGGAAGAAGTTACTGAAATGCAGCGTTTAGTTAAAGGTGAAGTTATTGCTTCTACCTTTGACGAACCTGCATCTCGTCATGTTCAAGTGGCTGAAATGGTTATTGAGAAAGCAAAAAGATTAGTTGAACATAAGAAAGATGTTATCATTTTGTTAGATTCAATTACTCGTTTAGCTCGCGCCTATAACACAGTGGTTCCCGCTTCAGGTAAAGTCTTAACAGGTGGTGTTGATGCTAATGCTTTACATCGGCCTAAACGGTTTTTTGGAGCAGGCCGTAACGTTGAAGAAGGCGGTAGTTTGACCATTATCGCTACCGCATTGGTTGATACCGGTTCTAAAATGGATGAAGTTATCTATGAAGAATTTAAGGGCACAGGCAACCTGGAACTGCATTTATCACGTAAAATTGCTGAAAAACGTGTATTCCCTGCCATTGATTACAACCGCTCTGGCACGAGAAAAGAAGAACTTCTCTCCACTTCAGACGAATTACAAAAAATGTGGATACTGCGTAAAATTATCCAGCCCATGGGTGAAATTGATGCAATGGAATTTCTTATCAACAAATTGTCTATGACCAAAACTAATGATGAATTTTTCAACATGATGAAACGTTCGTAAATTTCATCATCATAAAAATTAAATAAACACCGCTTACAGAAAAAACGTTTTTGAGTAAGCGTTCGTGATTGAGCTTAATTGACAGTAATCAAGATGGGATTAAAAAATCAGTGATACTTTTCTCAGTGTATTAACTTCAATTTAAGAAAAGCGGTTAAGCGATTAACTAAAAATAAGGCATGATTCACTATAATGTTTTTGATTCATAATCAAAAAAGCGTTTTTTGAAAGCGAGTTAAAGCAACACTCTGTATAAAGTCACTCTGTATTTATATGTAAATATGAGTAAGGGTTATGGTGGTATTTTGATATTTATTTTTACAAATGGAATATAAAAATTAACACTCTATTTTCAACCCAATTAAATAACTGCTAGCTCCTATAATCACAACAGAGAACGTTAAAATGTCATCATCTTTTACTGTGCAAAATGATCCTTTACAGGAGGATACAATAATAAAAATCACACCAGGGACAGAAGATCTCCCTATTTCGAGTGAAAATAAACAACCTATATCTTGTTTTTGTAGCACTGAAAAAACAGCCGATAGTAATAATAAAGAAAAAGAAGCACTATTTGATGCTTTAAACGAACCACCCATTTTACGCGAGCCTAATCTGGTTATTTCGAGCGCCTTCTCAAATTCGGATAGATGTTTCACTAAACTTTTTCATGCTTCAGCTGCAACAGATAATAACGCTGCTTCCATCAATCAGTCGACCCACGATATTTTAGGCAGATTTAGCGCCAGAAAACTAACTGCAGAAGATATTCACAGGATCTTTAGCACACTTTGACATCTCTTCCCGGCGAGGATCCGCGTTCTGGAACTTCGTTGCCATCGGGGTGCCAGTGTCGATATTGATTCCTGAAACGTTCGTTGTGGACATCTGCTGTTGGTGCAACAAAATCGCTGAAGACGAAAGCATAGTATCAGCTTGTTGTTAAACAGCCTGGAGTTTTTATAAAATTGAGTAACGAAGCCAGATTATTTTTAATTGCCTCTTTTCCTCTTTGGTAATCAGTATTAATAGCATCGTCAGCTTTTTTCAATAGCGCTTTATATTTCTTATCTTTTTTCAACAGTGCTTGACCTATTCTAGCTTTAGCTTCCCCCCTCCCTGTTTGATATTTCTTAATTTTTTCAGCGTTGCGAGCTTTTTTAGCTTCGATTTTTGTTTTCACTGCATTAATTTCACTTTCATCTCCATTCCGATTAAATCTTTTAATGGCTCGCTCGAGTTCAATAGTCAAACTCTTAATAGCGCCTGTTCTTTCTAAAAGTGTCTTGATTAAATTAATTTTTCTTCTCTTATTTGCTTGCGCTAAAAATTTCTTGAGCTGGCGAGGTGCTTTACTTATCTTTCTTGCTTTCGCTGATAAAAATGCCTCGAGTCGGCTAGGTGTTTTTCTTCGCGGATTTTCTTGTGATAAAGGTGCTTGTTTATTTTCAGTTTTATCTTTTAATCTGCTATCCATAAATTTTCGCGACATAGCTTCAAATTCTAACCACTCTTTTTCTACTTCCTCTTGCTGAAATTGAGAAGCAACAGGTTTAGATTCTTTTTCTTGTGTAACTGATCCATATCCATATCCATATCCAGATTCAGAAATAGTTTCTTCTTTATCATGTCCCTCTAATATCAGCTGAACTTGATGATCCACACTAGGAGAACCTCTCGTGGATGATGCCATCTCTTCTGTATTTGGTTTTGGAGTCACAAGTGCTAATACTTGCTGTGGTTGTGTGGTTTTGTTTTCTACTGATATATCTGTGACAAGTTGTTGTGATGTGCTACAGACTGCTGTTATTTCTCTTGAAAAAAGACTCATTAGCCCCTTCTTGCACCGAACCCATAATGTTGGATTACTCGTTGTCTGTACTGTATCGCATATTCTGCCAGGCATAGTCATTACCTCATTATTATTTTCAATAAATATTTTAAGGCGCTAAGATATGACATCTGGTTATATTTAAAAAACAAAAACCGCTTATTCAACAATATAAATAATAAATTTATAAATAAAATTATTCTTTTACGCTTTTATACTAAAATTTAAAATAATAAGGTTAGTGGAAATATTTATTACAAAGATTATATTTTTAATATATCGTCTCAAAAGCCAAAATATCACCCATAACCTGTTTTACATAAAAAAATGGAACAATGGAAAAAAATGATTAGCGCAACTAAAAAATTTCGCCTAATCTCTCCGTTTCATTATCAGAGAACAAAAAGACAATGTTCACCATTTACTATTCCAATCAATTAGATATATTAAAAGAGCTGATGACGGCACTGATAAAACGTGAGCCGTTGGCGGATCCATTTCAACAAGAAATAATATTAGTACAGAGCCCAGGGATGGCACAGTGGCTACAAATTCAATTAGCGCAACAATTCAATATTGCGGCCAATATTCAATTTCCTCTTCCTGCCACATTTATTTGGGATATTTTTATCAAGGTATTACCTGGTATACCGAAAGAAAGTGCTTTTTGCAAAGAGGCAATGAGCTGGAAATTGATGTGGTTGTTGCCACATTTACTTAATCGTCCTATTTTCGCCCCGATAAAACAGTATCTAAACGACGATAACAATAAACAAAAAATTCATCAATTATCAAAACGGGTAGCCGATCTGTTCGATCAATATTTGGTTTATCGTCCTCAGTGGTTAAAACAGTGGGAAAACGGACGGCTGATTGATGGATTGGCCGATATACAACAATGGCAGGCGCCTTTATGGCAGGAATTGGTAAAATATACCCGTGAACTTGAACAACCTGAATGGCATCGCGCTAACCTCTATCAAGGTTTTATTCAAAGATTGCATGAAAGTGAGACTTGCCCACAAGGTTTACCGAAACGGGTATTTATCTGCGGTATTTCTGCCTTACCCCCTATTTATTTGCAAGCCTTGCAAGCGTTAAGTAAACATATTGATATTCATTTGATGTTTACCAATCCGTGCCGCTATTTTTGGGGTGATATACAAAATTATGCCTTTCTGGCTAAAT
Source organism: Candidatus Regiella insecticola LSR1 (assembly GCF_000143625.1). GTDB lineage: Bacteria > Pseudomonadota > Gammaproteobacteria > Enterobacterales > Enterobacteriaceae > Regiella > Regiella insecticola. The sequence goes on from NZ_GL379592.1 coordinate 191,821, forward strand.
TACAAAGCCGTCGGCACCGCTCTGCTCACAGATCGCGTCCATCCCCTTCGTTACCGCAGACACCGTCAGACGCCACATTATTTAATGCAGAAGCTGAAAAAAATCTCAGTAATCCGTTACTCGCCTCCTGGGGGCGTTTAGGTCGAGATCACCTCTATTTATTATCACAATTTGACGATATCCAAGAAATACATGCATTTGCTGATGTTGAGCCAGATAACCTACTCCATGCGGTACAACATGATATGTTGGAGCTAGAAGATCATGCTGTTATCGGTACCACAGTGGAAACCCTCAGCCACAGTGATCAAAAACGGTTATTTGATCCACAAGATCGCTCTATTAATATCCATGTTTGTCATAGCCCGCAACGAGAAGTCGAAGTTTTACAGGATCAATTATTGGCATTATTGGCGACAGACGCCAAGCTAACGGTGCGCGATATCATTGTGATGGTAGCGGATATCGACAATTATACGCCTTATATTCAGGCGGTATTTGGCAACGCAACCCATGAACGTTATTTGCCCTTTGCGATTTCAGATCGTAAATCCAGTCAAGTTCATCCCGTATTACAAGCCTTTATTACCTTACTTGATTTGCCGCAAAGTCGCTTTACTTCAGAGCAAGTATTAATGTTTTTGGAAGTGCAAGCATTAGCTAAAAAATTCGATATCAATGAAGAAGGCTTATGCCGTCTACGCCAATGGGTGAAAGAATCGGGAATACGTTGGGGATTAGATGACGATAACGTGCGGCAACTTTCTTTACCTCCAACCGGTCAGCACACCTGGCGATTTGGGTTAACGCGTATGCTACTCGGCTATGCGATGGACAGCAGCGCGGGAGACTGGCAAGGCATACTCCCTTATGACGACTCCAGTGGTTTGGCGGCAGAATTAGTAGGAAAACTCGCAGAAATGCTAATGCAACTCAGCGTATGGCGTGAGCAACTCAGTCATCCTCGTACCCTGGTTGAATGGTCTTGCCTGTGCCGAAAATTACTCGATACGTTCTTCGAATCCAACGATGATAATGAAGAAATTTTGGCTTCGATCGAACAACAGTGGCAAAAAATTATCAGTTATGGCGTTGCTGCAAAATACCCCGACAGTGTCCCTATTACGCTACTAAGAGATGATCTCCTAGCACACTTTGAAAACGAAAGAATAAGCCAACGTTTTTTGGCCGGATCAATCAATTTTTGTACTTTGATGCCCATGCGTTCAATTCCTTTTAACATTGTCTGCTTATTAGGGATGAATGATGGTATTTATCCAAGAACAGTAAAACCATTGGGTTTTGATTTAATGGCTAAGCAAATACAAAAAGGCGATCGTAGCCGTCGAGATGATGATCGTTATTTGTTTCTTGAAGCCTTACTTTCCGCAGGGCAGCAGCTCTATATTAGCTACATTGGTCATTCTATTCAAAACAACAATACCCGTTATCCTTCGGTATTAGTGAGTGAATTACTGGAATATATTGCGCAAAGTTATCGGCTCCCAGGAGACGAAAAAAAATGCGCCGATGAAAGTGCTCAACGTGTCACCGAACATATATTACAAAGGCATACGCGAGAGCCATTTGCCGCCAGCAATTTTTTCATTGGCAGTGAACAACAAAGTTATGCCGCTGAATGGTTGCCAGCGGCACAAGGGCTAGGAAAAGCTTATCCTGATTTCAATCAACCTTTAGCGATAGGCGCCTTAACCGAGTTCACATTGCATGATCTCATCTCTTTTTACCGCCATCCCATCAGAGCTTTTTTTCAATTACGCCTGGGGGTGAATTTTATTATCGAAGAAAGCGAATTATCTGACGAAGAGCCTTTCACCTTAGATAATTTAGCGCGCTATCAATTTAATACGCTGCTTTTGAATGCCTTGATAGAACAAAAAGAGATGGATCAATTTTTTGCGCGATCTAAAGCGGCAGGTATTTTACCTTATGGATCTTTCGGCGAAATATATTGGCAAAATCAGCGAGATGCCCTGATGCCACTGGCACAACAAATTCGCCAAGAAAAAGAACAAGGTTACGATTTTGAATTAGATATTGATGTGGGCAAAGCCAAGCTGTGCGGCCGGATAAATCAAGTCCAAACGGATGGATTACTGCGCTGGCGACCCAGTACATTAACCGCGGTAGATGGGTTATTACTGTGGCTAGAGCATCTTGCCTACTGCTTGGCGGGGGGGCAGGGTGAAAGTCGGATCTATGGTTGTAAAGGAACAAGGTGGCGCTTTGGCGCATTATCTCAGTCTGACGCCCAACAATATTTAAAAGTACTGTGTTCGGGATATCAACAGGGTATGAGCCAACCACTCTTACTATTACACAAAAGTGGTTGGGCATGGTTGCAGCATTGTTTTAACTCAAAAACTGGCGAAATTTGTTGGGATGAGAAAATACAAAATCAAGCCAAAGCCAAGTTATTACAAATGTGGCAGGGTAATATCAACAAAGGAATTTCAGGAGAAGGTGAAAATCCTTATATCCAGCGTGTTTTTCGTGCTATGGATGAACAGTATTTGCAAACTATTTTGCAAGAAACAGAACGTTATTTATTACCCTTAGCGCTTCATAATATAGCCGAATCAGTTTAATTTGATTCGAGGCGAAGGGGATATATCACCATTTGCTATGAAATATCCCTTCCTTATCTATACGTTGATAAGTATGAGCGCCAAAATAATCCCGCTGTGCTTGAATGAGATTGGCTGGCAATACTTCCGCACGATAGCTATCGTAGTAGGCTATTGCGGCACAGAGAGTAGGGGTTGGAATACCATTTTGTACTGCGTAGGCCACCACATCTCGTAACGCGGACTGATATTTATCAGTGATATCTTTAAAATAAGGCGCCAATAGCAGATTCGCGATATCGTTGCTTTCAGCATAAGCCTCAGTGATTTTTTGTAAAAACTGAGCGCGGATAATACAGCCAGCGCGAAAAATACTGGCGATTTCACCGTAGTTTAGCTTCCATTTATGCTCTTCTGCCGCCGCGTTCAGTTGCTGAAATCCCTGTGCATAAGATACGATTTTACCCAGATACAATGCGCGCCGGACTTTTTCAATGAATTCCTCTTTATTGCCATCAACGCGTTTTATTTTTGGACCTGTTAGCACTTTGGCAACAGCGACTCGCTGCGATTTTAGCGAGGAAAGATAACGGGCAAACACCGATTCAGTGATCAAGGTCAACGGAATACCTAAATCTAAGGCGCTTTGGCTGGTCCATTTGCCGGTACCTTTATTGGCCGCTGCATCAAGTATTTTATCAATCAGATCACTGCCGTCTTCATCTTTTTTAGCAAAGATATTAGCGGTAATTTCGATAAGATAACTTTTTAGCTCTCCTTTGTTCCACTCGCTAAAGGTCTCTGCCAGTTCTGCATTCTTCATGCCTAATGCGTTTTTCAGCAATGAATAGGCTTCCGCAATCAGTTGCATATCGCCATATTCGATACCATTGTGTACCATTTTTACATAATGTCCGGCACCGTCAGCACCGATATAGGTAACACAGGATTTGTCATCCAATGTAGCGGCAATTTTTTCTAGCAGAGGCGCTACCAATTGATAAGCCTCTTTTTGTCCGCCAGGCATAATCGATGGCCCTTTCAATGCCCCCTCTTCACCACCAGAGACACCAGTGCCAATAAAATGAACACCGAGGCTAGAGAGCTCACTATTGCGGCGCATGGTGTCCCGGTAATAGGTGTTGCCGCCATCGATCAAAATATCCCCCTTATCTAAATGAGGAACCAATGAGGCAATAGTGTCATCGGTGGGTTTACCCGCTTTTACCATCAGTAAGATGCATCTTGGGGTTGCCAGTGAAGCCACAAATTCTTTGATAGTGTAATGTGGGATCAGGCTCTTGCCTGGATTTTCTTCAATGACTTCCTGTGTTGTTTCTCTTGTACGGTTAAAAATGGCGACGGAATAGCCCCGGCTTTCAATATTAAGCGCCAAGTTGCGACCCATTACCGCCATCCCGACGACCCCTACGCCTCCCAATGTTTTCTCTTGTTTCGACATATTTGAAAAATATCCTCTTTAAAACTGCTTTAACCAGGCCAAGAAAGCCTTACCTTCGGTTTGATGATGAATACCATAGCTAACAAACGCCTTCATATAACCGAGCTTATCACCACAATCATGTGATTTACCGCTTATATGAAACGCTTCGACTAATTTTGGATTTTCCTTATCTTTAATCAAGTTAGCGATTGCATCCGTTAATTGTATTTCTCCGCCGACCCCATAGGTGATCTTTTTTAATTGCGGCCAAATATCTGCTGAAAAAACATAGCGTCCTACTATCGCTAGATTAGAAGGGGCTTCACCCACGATAGGTTTTTCTACTACATCGAGCATCAGCGCGCTATCGCAGGGTGATAACGTCACCTGATTACAATCGACGATACCGTATTTGGTTACTTCGAGTGCCGGCACAGGCTCTACCATAATTTGGCTACGTCCATTTTCTCTAAATCGTTTCATCATCAATGCTAAATTTTGTAATTTAACCTCTGTGGTAGAGGTATCCAATAACACATCTGGCAGTAAAACGACAAAGGGAGCATCGCCGACTACAGGTTCAGCACATAGTATGGCATGTCCCAAACCTTTCGCTTGTCCTTGGCGTATTTGTATAATAGTGACATCCGACGGGCAAATCTCTTTAATTTCTTTTAATAATTGGCGTTTTACACGTTGCTCTAAAACCGATTCTAATTCAAAAGAAGTATCAAAATGGTTTTCGATAGCATTTTTTGATGAATGACTCACCAGCACGATTTCTTTTATACCGGCGTCGACACATTCATTGACAATATACTGAATTAAGGGTTTATCAACGACTGGCAACATTTCTTTCGGTATTGCCTTAGTTGCAGGCAGCATTCTGGTACCAAGCCCCGCAACCGGGATAACCGCCTTCAATTCTTTGCTCATTTTTTTACCTTGTTTATCACACAATAGCCGGCTTTTTCATCAGAGCAATCTTAATCCGCTGTTAAGATTGAAACAAGCCGTTTGTCTACGCAAGCCGAAATAGCATTTTCGTCATAAAATGTTAACTTACTATACCCAATGAATTTCGAGTTACGGCAAGGCGGCAAGGGCGACCGACCGATGAGCGTAGACATACTACGTGATTCGGCGAGCACCCGCAGACAACAAAGCCGTAACTTGAAAGGCGAAGGGTATATATTTACATGCCAACAAATTGACGGTATTAGCGCACTTCAGATTTGTTACAATGCCGTTTTATTCTTTAATTAATAGATAGGACGCCAAGAATGGCTCAAAGAGAAATTAACATGCAGGAGAAAAAAAAACAGGGAGAGCCAGGTTTGCGTCGTCAGCTTAAATCACGACATTTAGCCATGATTGCTATCGGTGGATCTATCGGTACCGGTTTATTTGTTGCCTCTGGTGCTACCGTGGCGCAAGCAGGTCCAGGCGGGGCATTGCTTTCCTATGCATTAATTGGATTGATGGTTTATTTTCTAATGACCAGTCTCGGTGAACTCGCTGCATTTATGCCAGTTTCGGGTTCATTTTCTACCTATGGTGCAAAATATGTTGAAGAAGGGTTTGGTTTCGCATTAGGTTGGAATTATTGGTATAACTGGGCAGTTACCATCGCGGTTGACTTGGTTGCTGCTCAATTGGTTATGGATTATTGGTTTCCAGACGTCCCCGGTTGGACATGGAGCGCTTTATTTCTTGGCCTAATATTTTTGCTAAATTACATTTCAGTGAAAGGATTTGGTGAGTCTGAGTATTGGTTTTCTTTGATAAAAGTCGCCACGGTCATTGTCTTCATCATTGTCGGCGTGATGATGATAACCGGGATCATGAAAGGGGGCGAAAGCGCGGGGTGGCATAACTGGGGGATTGGAGATGCGCCCTTTGTCGGCGGATTTTCTGCCATGATAGGGGTGGCGATGATCGTCGGGTTCTCCTTTCAAGGAACCGAGTTAATTGGCATTGCAGCGGGGGAGTCGAAAGATCCCGGCAAAAATATTCCGCAAGCGGTACGGAAAGTTTTTTGGCGTATTTTATTATTTTATATTTTTGCAATTTTAATTATCAGCCTAATCATTCCGTATAATGATCCAAACCTACTGCGTAATGATGTGACTGATATTAGCCTCAGCCCTTTCACCTTAGTGTTTAAAAATGCAGGATTATTATCTGCCGCCGCGGTAATGAATGCGGTGATCTTAACCGCAGTACTCTCAGCAGGTAATTCAGGCATGTATGCTTCTACCCGCATGTTATTCACCCTAGCGAAGGAAGGTAAAGCCCCACAAATTTTTGCACGGTTATCTAAAAATGGCGTACCGCGTAATGCGTTATATGTGACGACAGCAGCAGCAGGTTTATGTTTTCTTAGTTCGATGTTTGGCAATAAAAGCGTATATTTATGGTTGCTTAACACTTCGGGGATGACCGGTTTCATCGCCTGGTTGGGCATTGCTGTCAGTCACTATCGCTTCCGCAAGGGATATATAGCGCAAGGACGTGATATCAACGCATTACCTTATCGCTCGGCGTTATTCCCGATAGGCCCAATTTTTGCGTTTGTGTTGTGTCTTATTATTACACTAGGCCAAAATTATCAGGCATTTTTAGCCGATCAGATCGATTGGTATGCTGTAATAGCCACTTACATCGGCATTCCATTATTTTTAACAATTTGGTTCGGTTATAAGCTAACTAAGCGAACACGCATGGTTAAATACCATGAAATGGAATTTCCACAGTGGAAAAATGAACCTTAATTCATAGCATGATGGAGAAATGATGAAAGCAAAATATTTATTTGTCTTTATGGTTATCGCTGCCTTGAGTGGATGTAATAACGCTCTATTTAAAAACATGGACATTTTAAAGAAGGATAGCTCACAAATACTGACACTAAAAGGATGTGGAGATGACATCAAAGTCAGTAACAAATCGACTCCGCCCGATTTGTATCAAGGGATGGTTAAGTGTATTAACAATCGTCACTATAATAACGGCGTCATTTTATTTTCACTGGCAGGAACTTACTCTTATTTCGATGTTACTAGGATGGCTGATGCGACTAAAAAGAATATCCACACTCATTTACTCGCCAAGGCAATGAACTCTGTAGACGATGAAGATAAGAGTAAACGCGAAGCATTCAGAGAAAAACTCCAACAAACGCTGAGCGATAAAGTCCGTCTTGTCGAAGTATGTGCACAAGTTCGCAATATCGGCATGCCTCATTATTCTCCGGATTATATTAATACCAGCGGGACTTTTGTTAATTATGATCCCAATAACGATATAGATCAGTCTACGCATTGGCAAAATGCTTTACAGGGCTATTTACATTGCCCGCCTTAATACAGTGAAGCTGATAGATAGAAAGAAAAAACGGGTAAAAATACAATTTTTACCCGTTTTATTGTTTATTAATGATTAAAGATACCTTGTATCTCAGCTCGCTGACGCTCATTCAATGGTTCCATCAATACTGACGCCATCATCCTCTGTTCTGTTGAATACCAACGCTTATAACCGCTGGTGTTGATCACAATAAAATCATAAGGCACCGTGCCAATTTTACCGGTTTCAACACCGCTAATTGTCCCAATAACGGTAACCAAACGGTATTGAAAATCAGCAGGCGTGAGAAACGCATTAACATAAGCAATGATCCTCCCTTGAGAAGGTTCAGTCAGCATGGGTTTAGCGTTACGATCTAAAGGAATGCTGGTGATTTCCAAACGTGTCCGTTGGCGCTCATTCGTCACATTGACAACGGTACCACCGAAACGCCCTTCTTGTCCGATGAACGCCCGAGGCGTATTTTTTATTAAATTTAGATTTTGTTGTGGTGTCTCTGTCTTCCCTTGAATTTCTTTAGGTATGTTCACACAGCCAGTCAGCAGCAGGGTAGCGAGCACGGCAAAAAAAAATTTGGCGCTAAATATCTCAATTTTCATTGTGAGTTATCTCTTAATCGTGGTCTTTAATTCAACCCTTCATGAACGGTTCGGTAATTTTTTCCATGTAACTTCATTACGCAGATAGATGGGTTCAGCCTGTTCAACAGGAACTGCTTTGCCGCTATGCCATAACGCTAATGCTAGCGGTAACATATCTTCCGCCTGTGGTAACGCTAATTGGCCATCGGATAAATCAACCCCACTACCAGCAATCAAATCAGGATAGGTTTGCCAACCTGTCCCTACAGATACCCAGGATCCTTGTAACGATTCTGCGAGCATTAAAGCTTGCTGGGGCGTCATAACCGCTTCACTGTGCGTACTTGACCATTGACCCGCCGCTTTGTGTTCAAATTGCCCCCAATAGACTTCCCCCATACGTGCATCTAACACCGCCAATACCTGGCACGCCCCTGTCTTACGCCACGCGCCTTGCGCTAAGGTCTGTAAAGTTGATACACCAATCATGGGTAAATCAGCGCCTAATGCTAACCCTTGCCCAATGCCGATGCCAATACGTACCCCGGTAAAACTGCCGGGGCCTCGACCAAAAGCCAACGCATCTAATTGATGCAAAGATAATCCTGATTCGGCTAATACCTGTTGCACCATCGGCAAAATACGCTGCGTATGGGTGCGAGGACAAATCTCAAACAGTGCGATGACTTCACCGTCATTCCAGATAGCAACAGAACAAGCTTCTGTCGCGGTATCAATCGCTAAAATTCGTGTGGACACCTCCCCTCCTTTTTTAACCCTTTTACGGCTGAATAAAATGTTGGCGGTAATAAACTAATTCCGCTACCGATTCACGGATATCATCCATCGCCTTATGGGTATTGTTCTTAGTAAATCCCTTGAGTATTTCAGGTTTCCAACGGCGCGCTAATTCTTTCAATGTGCTGACGTCCAGATAGCGATAATGAAAATATTTTTCCAATTCAGGCATATAACGAAATAAAAAACGGCGATCTTGTCCCACACTATTACCACAGATAGGCGAAACGCCCTGCGGTACATATTTCTTTAAAAATTCAATGGTTTGTTTTTCGGCAGCAGCTTCATCTGTTGTACTATTTTTGATGCGATTGACCAGGCCACTGTCATTATGCGTTCGTGTATTCCATTCATCCATCAAACTGAGCGTCTCATCAGATTGATGGATCGCAATGACAGGACCTTCCTCCAAAAGATTAAGATTGGCATCAGTTACTAGCGTCGCGATCTCAATAATACGATCATGTTCGGGATAGAGACCTGTCATTTCTAAATCGATCCAGATCAAATTATTTTTAATTTCTGTCATAATACTTCCTGCCTATCTTTTAAATACTAGACTTCAAGAGGGTTTATACCCTTCGCCTTTCAAGTTACGGCGGCGTTGGCAGCGATCACTTATCTTCTGTCATGTACTACTTGTACACTCCTGAGATTCGATTGATTGCCGCCTTGCCGTAATTCGAAATTCATTGGGTATAAAACGATAAAACAAAATTAACACAGTGATATTATAGCTTTTTTTATTTATTAGAAGCAATAAGTACTGCGCCTAACTAGGTGCTAAGTGAATGAGGGATCGTGAGCAAAAATAAGCTATCCAGAAACCAACAGCGCCGAGTGCAAGCAAATCATCAACGCCGACTACGTACGGCAGATAAAGAATCGACGCTCGATGACGCATTGTTCGGCGCGCCACAACCGGGCATTGTCGTCAGTCGATTCGGCCAGCATGCTGATGTGGAAGACAACGATGGCATACAATACCGCTGTAATATTCGCCGCACACTTTCTTCTCTGGTAACCGGTGATCATGTTGTATGGCGCCCGGCGATTACATCAAAAACAGCGATTGAAAAATCCTCAAATGAAAAATCCTCAGAGCTTGAACAAACTACTATAGAAAAAGTAACAGGTATTGTCGAAGCAGTTCATCAACGTACTTCTATTGTGACGCGCCCTGATCTCTATGATGGAATAAAACCCATTGCAGCTAATGTTGATCAAATTATTATCGTCTCTGCTATTTTGCCTAAATTATCATTGAATGTTATCGATCGTTATCTCGTCGCCTGCGAAAATTTGACAATACAACCGTTAATTCTACTCAATAAAATTGATTTATTAGATCAAGCCGATCGTAAAAAGATAGAAAGTATGATGGCTATCTATAGAAAAATTAATTACCCGGTATTCATGGTTTCCAGCCAAACGGGCGAAGGCATAGAATCGTTTAAACAATTACTGGTCGGGAAGGTCAGTATTTTTACGGGTCAATCTGGTGTAGGGAAATCGAGTCTATTAAATACCCTATTACCTCCCACTGAAAAACAAATTTTGATTAATACTGTTTCAAATCATTCAGGTTTAGGCCAACATACCACTACCGCTTCTCGTTTGTATCATTTACTACAGGGGGGGGATGTTATTGATTCACCTGGTGTACGTGAATTTGGGCTTTGGCATTTAACAGCCAAGCAAGTCACTGAAGGTTTCGTTGAATTCCATCATTATTTAGCGCGCTGTAAATTTCGTGATTGTCGCCATTTAGACGATCCTGGCTGTGCATTGCGTGATGCGGTTGAACGTGGCGAGATTGCGGCAGAACGCTTTGATAACTACCATCGTATTTTAGACAGTATGGAACAGGTAAGATCCAGAAAATTGTTTTCCAGCGACTGATTTCAAGCAATATACCCAATGAATTTCGAGTTACGGCAAGGCGGCAAGGGCGACCGACCGATGAGCGTAGACCTACTACGTGATTCGGCGAGCACCCGCAGACAACAAAGCCGTAACTTGAAAGGCGAAGGGTATAGAGAGTCGATTTTTACCAATACACCCTTTTTGATGTCATGGCCTACATATTCATGAGGTTTTTATGCTAGAACGTCTTAAAATAAAATTACAATATTTACTCCCGCGGCAAGGTTTAACACTTTTGGCGGGCTGGGGTGCAAACAAACAAGCGGGGTGGTTAAGTCAATTGGCGATTAAAAGCTTTGTTTGGTATTACAAAGTGGATATGAAAGAAGCCCAGCATTCTGAGCTCGCAACCTATCGTTCTTTCAATGAATTTTTTGTCCGTCGATTAGCCGATAACGCCCGTCCGATCACCGCAGGAGATCATCTGTTGGTACAACCGGCGGATGGCACGATCAGCCAGTTAGGCACTATCTGTGATGGAAAAATTTTGCAAGCCAAAGAACATCATTACAGTTTGGAAGCCCTATTAGCAGGGAATTATTTATTAGCCGAAGAGTTTAAAAATGGTCAATTTGTCACAACGTATCTCGCTCCCCGTGATTACCATCGGGTACATATGCCCTGTGGTGGCACCTTGCGTGAAATGATTTACGTCCCCGGTGATCTCTTTTCAGTGAATCAGTTGACATCAGAAAATATTACTAATTTGTTCGCCCGCAATGAACGAGTCATCTGTATTTTTGATACCGCCTTCGGCTCAGTAGCGCAAATTTTAGTGGGTGCTACCATCGTCGGCAGTATAGAAACTGTTTGGGAAAGCAATATTAACTCAGCAAGAGAAGGCATAATACAACGCTGGACGTATCCATCTACCGATGATGAGGGAGCGATCAAGCTGGAAAAAGGGCAAGAAATGGGACATTTTAAATTAGGCTCCACCGTCATCAACTTATTTGCATCAAATAAAATTCATTTAGCTCCTCATTTAAGTAGTGAGTCTGTTGCCCGTATGGGAGAGCCGTTAGCTGAAGCTGTTATGTTGGAAAATTGACAAAAAAGGAAGCATAACGTGCGCCTGATAACAATATGCTGGTTTGCTTTACTCTTTGCTTTATCGTTTGTTCAATCTCATGCAGCCATTCAGATCGACGAAGGGCAATTGCAGCAAGATCTACAACAAGCGACGGCGAATACTAAAGCACCTAATCACGCAGAAATTGTGCGGGCGTTACAAGGCGCGTTAAACTGGCTAAAAGACGCTAAAGAATCGGAGGAAAAAGCCAAGAAATATCAGATTATTATCAATGATTTTACTAAATTAATTGATGATTTAAATAAAAAAATAGCCGAAGAAAACAGTAAATTACCCCTCATTCCTAGCCAGCTGACAACAAATGAGCTTGAACAAAAAATCTCTCAAACCAGTGGGGTACTATCAGATTTAGAACACCAGATGCAGCAAGAACTCGAACTTTCACGAGAAATCAGCGATTCTATTGTACAAATTCCACTACAACAATCGGAAGCGCGACAGCTGCTGACTGAAACGATGCAGCGGCTTCAGTCATTCCAGAATCCAACCTCTCCCTTAGCAGAAGCAAAATTTTCTTTACTGAAAGCAGAAGCGATAGCACGTAAAGCAAAAATCAATGAATTAGAACTCGCTCAACTTTCTGCTAACAATTGGCAAGAACTCTCTCGTATGCGCATAGAATTATGCAAAAAACGTCATGAACGTTTGGATCAATTATTGCAGTCTTTGCGTAACCATAGTAATGATGAGCGGCAGCGAGAAGCAGAAAAAGTATTAGAGCGCACTGAGTCACTGGCCGAAAAAGACCGAAATTTACCCGATTCTGTTAGCACATTGCTACAAACCAACCGAACACTGTCTTATTCACTCAAACAGCAAACGCAGCGGATGAATACCATCTCTTCTGCCCAAACACTACAGGTACGGCAAGCACTGGCTACCATTCGTGAACAAGCTCAGTGGGTGGGCGTTTCGGCGGTTTTAGGTGAGACATTAAGAATGCAGGTCGCCCGATTACCAGACATGCCAAAATCGCAAAAATTAGATCGGGATATGGTTCAGTTACGTGTTGATCGACTTAATTTTGAAGATATGTTGGAAAAACAACAGAGAGTAACATTGACGCAAAATGATGGCAGTCCGCTCAACGTTGAGCAACAAAATATTGTTGATATGCAATTGAAAACGCAACGCAAGCTGCTGAATGTATTGCTTTCTGGTTACGATACTGAAATTCTGGAATTGACTAAACTCAAAGTCGCTGACAGCCAGTTGGTAGATGCACTTAAAGAAGTACATGAAGTCGCACACCGTCATCTGTTTTGGGTTGCCGATATCAGTCCACTTTCATTTTCTTACCCGGTTGAAGTGACACATGATCTGAGTCGCTTACTCTCACTTGATACATTATCGCAGCTCAGTGGTGCTTTAATGAAAATGCTCACCGACAAACAAACATTGATCCCGATTCTCGGCGCGTTACTGGTTGTTGGATTTAGTATCAGCTCCCGCCGCCATTATCATGCGCTCCTTGAACGGACGAATAACTACATCGGTAAAGTGAATCAAGATCAATTTTCTTTAACATTACGTACTGTTTTTTGGTCAATTTTAATCGCTTTACCCCTGCCAATATTATGGTCTGCGTTAGGATACAGTCTACAAAACGCTTGGTCTTATCCGATTGCAGTGGATATTGGTATTGCCGTAACGGAAACGGTACCGGTACTCTGGATTTTTATGATCGGAGCGGCTTTTACCCATCCTCACGGCTTATTTATTGCTCATTTTCGTTGGCATCCAGCACAGGTTGCCAGAGCGATGCGTTTCTACCGACTGTCAGTCTGGCTGATCATTCCGTTAATGATTGCTTTGATTTTTTTTGAAAATTACAGTGATCGTGAATTTGCTCCCACTTTGGGGCGGTTATGCTTTATTTTGTTATGTATCGCACTCAGTTTAGTCACTAGTAGTTTGAAACGGGCGGGGATCCCGCTGTATCTGGATGAATCAGGTCATGGTGATAATAAAGTTAATCGGGCGTTATGGGCAGTATTGCTGTCAGCACCTCTGCTCGCTGCTTTGGCTTCGGCGCTGGGTTACTTCACTACCGCCCAAGATTTGTTAACCCGTCTAGAAGTTTCTGTCGCTATTTGGTTTTTTCTGCTGATCATTTATCACATTGTTCGTCGTTGGATGCTTATCCAGCGGCGGCGTATCGCTTTTGAGCGAGCCAAACAACGGCGGGCGGATATTTTGGCACAACGGGCGCGTGAAGATGATGCCGCCATCAGTTTAAATCCAGAGGGCAGCAGCGAGACAGAAGAGCCGATGATCAATCTTGATGTGATTAGCGCCCAGTCACTACGATTGATCCGATCTATCCTGACTATGCTGGCGTTAGTCGCTGTTATCGCCCTATGGTCAGAAATCCATTCTGCTTTTGGTTTTTTAGAAAATATTCATCTATGGGATGTCACAACCACCTTTAATGGCGTGGATACCATACAACCCATCAGCATGGGTTCGATATTAATTGTCATTTTAGTGATAATCGTCACCACCCAGCTAGTACGTAATTTACCTTCACTGCTAGAGTTAGCTTTATTGCAACATTTAGATCTTGCGCCTGGTACCGGTTATGCTATTTCCACTATCACTAAATATTTATTGATGTTACTCGGTGGCATGGTGGGATTCTCGCTTTTGGGTATTGAGTGGGCAAAATTTCAATGGTTAGTCGCCGCGTTAAGCGTAGGTTTGGGCTTTGGTTTGCAGGATATTGTTAACAACTTTATCTCCGGCCTTATCATCTTATTTGAAAAACCTATCCGTATCGGCGATACCGTCACTGTTCGTGATCTTACCGGCAGCGTCACCAAAATTAATACTCGTGCGACAACGATTTCTGATTGGGATCGTAAAGAAGTTATTGTACCGAATAAAGCATTTATAACTGAACAATTTATCAACTGGTCGTTGTCAGATCCGATTACCAGGGTGGTATTGACCGTACCGGCTCCGATTGAAGCCAATAGTGAAGAAGTCACTGAAATATTGTTGATTGCCTCCCGCTGCTGTTCACTGGTATTAGATACCCCAGCGCCAGAAGTGTATTTGATCGATATCCAGCAAGGCATTCAGATTTTTGAATTACGTATCTACGCGGCTGAAATGAGTCATAGGATGCCGCTACGTCATGAGATCCATCAACTGATACTGGCAGGTTATCGTGAACACGGCATCGAGCTACCTTTTCCCCCTTTCCAAATACGCACTGATCGACTTAATAGGATCACTGATACGCTGAATCAAAAGAATAAAACTAGCTCAGGCAGTGCTTCTTAGCGCCCACCCTTATATTAGGAATACTACTCAGTACCTTTTTTATGATAAGTCGTTATCATGAATTTGAAAAACAAGTTATCAATGCCGGGAGCAGTATTATCGAGCCTTTGGCTATTGCCAGCGAACATGGAATGATTGCCCGCAATCGTGACAATATTAGACAGCTAATTAATTTACTGCATCACCGAAATAACCCTATTATTCGAGCGATAACGGTGTTTGACAAAGATAATAAATTTTTCGCCACTTCTAATTATAATTACAACTCTACTCAGCTCAGACTCGCCAAAAACCATCCTATACCTCACTCGCTGATGCTCACTCATCGAGGAGATTCACTGGTATTACAAATGCCAATTATTTCTGAATTTCATTTATCGCGTGATTACTTGCAGCCCAACGATGTCATCGCGCCTCAAACTCAAACCTTGGGATATATTGCTATCGATTTAGATCTGAAAACGGTTCATTTAAAACGGTTAAAAGAATTATTAATATCAATATTGTTACTTTTATTTTGTCTCTGTATCGCGGTGTTATTGACTTATCGTCTCATACAAGATGTGACTGTGCCGATCCACAATATGGTTAATGCTGTCGATCGCATTCGTCGTGGGCGGTTAAATAGCCGAGTAGAGGGCAATACATTCGGGGAGCTGGATACGCTAAAAAATGGTATTAACGCCATGGCGATGTTCCCTGGCGGCATATCGCAAAAAAATGCAACACAGTATCGATCAAGCGACTTTTGATTTACGTAACACCCTTGAACAAATAGAAAAACAGAATGTGGAATTAGAATTAGCTAAAAAACGGGCGCAAGAAGCAGCGCGTATTAAATCTGATTTTCTAGCGAATATCTCTCATGAATTACGTACGCCGCTGAATGCGGTAATCGGTTTCACTCGGCAAACACTAAAAACCGCATTAACCCCAACGCAAGTCGATTATATGCAAACGATTGAGCGATCGGGCAATCACCTATTATCTATCATCAATGACGTATTGGATTTCTCGAAATTAGAAGTAGGAAAGTTAGCGCTAGAGCAGCTCCCTTTTTTATTACGCGCCACGCTGGATGAAGTGATCATTTTACTGGCTCATACGGCCCATGAAAAAGGGCTCGAGCTGATTTTACATGTCAATCAAGATGTACCCGAACAAGTGGTAGGCGATGCGATGCGTTTGCAACAAATTATCACTAATCTGCTGGGAAACGCGATTAAATTTACCGAAAAGGGCAGTATAGATATCAATATCAATCTATTATGCGAAACATGCCAAACAAAAGATGAAATTAAGTTAGCGGTAGAAATTCGCGATACCGGTATTGGCATTTCGGAAACACAATACCCGCAATTATTCCAGGCTTTTGGCCAAGCTGATGCGAGCACTTCACGTCGCCACCGGGGGTACCGGTCTTGGGCTGGCAATTACTGAGCACCTGGTAAAGAAGATGAAAGGCACTATTGGTTTCTCCAGCCAGCTCAACCATGGCTCCACATTTGTATTCAACATTGCTTTAACTTTAAATGAAAATACCCTTGATCAAGCGGCTTCAATGGAACCACTGGTCAATAAACATCTGGCTTATATCGAAAGTAACGCAACGGCGGCACAGGCGACATTGCATTTTTTAAAGGGTACGCCACTACAGATCACTCACCGCTCAACGTTAAAGCAGTTGCCTCAGCAACATTACGATTTTCTACTGATTGGGATAGCGGTTCCTTCAGCTTCGAATCAAACCGATCACCGGGAGCAATTAATCACCGCCCTTGAAATGGCTGATCAGTTTATTTTAGTATTACCCAGTCAATTACAGGTCGAGGCAGAACAGCTTAAACAAGCGGGCGCCAAAGCCTGTCTCCTTAGGCCAATATCCAGCAACCGATTATTCCCTCTATTATTAGCAAAAAATGGATTGGATCCTTTGATACCGCAGAAAAAACCGGATCCTGTCGCTCGCTTTCCTTTACGGGTGATGGCGGTTGACGACAATCCTGCCAATTTAAAACTCATCGGCACGCTTTTGGCCGAACAAGTGGAAGAGACGATTGTGTGTGAAAGCGGTGCAAAAGCATTATTGATGGCGCGTCGAAAAAGGTTAGATATTATTTTAATGGATATTCAGATGCCTCAGATGGATGGTATCCAGACCAGTCAATTAATTCATCAAATACCGCATCATCAGAATACCCCCATCATTGCGGTTACCGCGCATGCAGTGAATGGCCAACGAGATTATTTTCTTAGCATGGGTATGGCGGATTATCTCGCCAAACCGATTGATGAGGCACTGCTAAGATGCACCCTTTCTCGCTACTCTCGATTAAAAAATCATCTGCCCAATCCGCTGGTTGCTGATCATCCTGTTTTCTCTCCTCCTTCCCGCTCCTGCGATACAACATTAGGTGTTACAACATGGGCAGCAAAATCACTGGATTGGCCGTTAGCGATACAACAAGCCGCGAATAAGGAGGATTTGGCTTATGAATTATTATCTATGCTGCTGGGATCACTGCCTTTGATCACAAAACAGATACAAGACATGATGAATAAAGAACAGAATGATGAGAATACCCACGCCGCTATTTTGTCGTTAATCCATAAGTTGCACGGTAGTTGTGGATACACCGGTACCCCTCGTTTACAACAGATTTGTTTGACGATTGAAAGTCAATTACGGCAGAAAATAGCATTACAACAGTTACAACCGGAATGGTTAGAATTATTAGATGAAATTGAGAATGTCACTCAAGCCGCACAACAGCAAATAGACGGCTTGCAACATCGTTGTTAACAATGGGGGATGGTGAGCATCGCGTAACCTAGCATTGACGTCACGCTTATGTGTAGTAGCTCAAACTTAGCCTGACAGGCTTCCAAACGACCCCCTACAAACGACGATCTGACTGAAAGTCTATCTCAGTGGCATCCTTAATGACCTCCTCGAACTGAGGATGAACCGGATTAAGTAAGTAATTCAGCTCACGTGGGACTACTACACTGGGTACGGCTAGAGCTAGGTTTTCTCTGCCTTCCAACCAGCCGTCACCAATCTCCGCCGTTGATGGTGGAGCCGGTTCATCCCTCCAGTCGCCCGGCAACTGGTCGGAAGAGAGGTACAGAACAGCCTCCGCTGGCAACTTCACCTCCAGTAACACGTAATGTTGCAACAGACTGTAATCGTCGAGGTGAACCATAACCTCTAGTATCGCCAATGATTCCGAGCTGGCTAGATATACACAGAGCCGTCCCCGGTTATTCCAACGACCACCGTAAAGACGAGCACCTTCTCCATTGAAAGCGAGCCCTAGCCATTTCCTCTTAACCAGCCGATATGCAACAATCTCGCTCATGCAAAGATACCATGCTCTAGGCGACCGATCAGATCCAACACGGCGGTAGCCTCGGCAGAAGTGGCGATCATCTCAACAGGGCGACGACCACCAAGACCGCGAACGGGATTAAGTAGCCATTGCCGAGCACGTTCTTTATCGCCTTCAAACAGATCTGTCGCTGCTTTTAACACTTCCGCAAAACGGTACAGCCTATCGCTCTCATCCACCTTGAACCGACCCAGCTTAGCTCTACGCTGCAATGTAGCCTGAGGAATAATGATATACTTGGCTAGTTCCTTGAGCTCCAAACCTGCTACGGAAGCGAGCTTTGTGTAAACAGTGTAGGGCATTCCATCTCGCAAGGTTTGATGTAGCTTTGCGCCACGGGAAGGCATGCCAACAGCCTTCCAGAAGCTGGTGTTGGTATCACAATTCACCCGGTATCCCTTGATGGCATAGTCCATAGAAACCTCCAAAAATCTCAGTTGATATAATATTAATCTATCATTTGATTTAATGGCGAACAAAGATCAGGTAAAAGAAAGAGAGCATACAGGTTGAATGGAATTCTTCAGCTTAGTGTTTGTGTTCCAATTCGGAAAGAAATGATGTCTATACCCTTCGCCTTTGAAGCCGCCGCGTTGTTGGCTGCGAGCCCTCGCCCTCATGGTCTATCTACACCTATCAGTCTCCCCCCTCTGGCCGCCTAGCGGAAACTTCAAAGGCTAAGGGTATATGAACACACATTTAAGCGACAAAATTTCCGGCCTACAACCCCAAGCTATTATTTACAACAACCGTAATGCATCAAACGTTCGTAACGCCGCTCTAACAACGTTTCTTCATCCAGTTTATCCAATTCCTCTAAATCAGCGAGTAGATGTGCTTTCAACGAAGCAGAAATCGCTAATATATCGCGATGAGCCCCTCCTAGCGGTTCGGCAATCACGGCATCGATCATCTTTAGTTTTTTGAGCCGGGGAGCGGTGATCCCCATGATTTCAGCAGCTGATGGCGCTTTATCGGCGCTTTTCCACAGAATAGAAGCACAGCCTTCAGGAGAAATCACTGAATAAGTGCTGTATTGCAACATATTGATTCTGTCACCTACACCAATCGCTAATGCCCCTCCTGAACCACCCTCACCAATAACAGTGCAAATAATGGGCACTTTGAGACGCGCCATGGTACGTAAATTACGCGCAATAGCTTCCGATTGTCCACGCTCTTCTGCACCGACACCAGGGTATGCCCCCGGGGTATCAATAAAGGTGATGATGGGCAATTTGAAGCGCTGCGCCATTTCCATCAACCGTAGCGCTTTGCGATACCCCTCCGGAGCCGGCATACCAAAATTTCGGCGCAGGTTTTCTTTCGTGTCTCTACCTTTTTGATGCCCTATAATCATCACCGGGCGATCATCTAAACGTGCAATCCCTCCTACGATAGCTTTATCATCCCCGTAAACACGATCACCGGCTAACTCTTCAAAATCAGTAAATATCTGTTTAATGTAATCCAAAGTATAAGGCCGACGAGTATGGCGCGCTAATTTGACAATCTGAAAAGCAGTTAAATCTGAAAAAATTCTTTGAGTAAGTTCAACACTTTTTGCACGTAAACGCTGCACTTCTTCATCCAAATTAATGGCTGGTTTTTCATCTTTATCGCTAAGGTTGGTCAAGGCATCGATTTTTGCTTCGAGCTCCGCAATCGGCGCTTCGAAATCGAGAAAGTGTAGGCTCATAACATTCCTATTTTTAGTCAAATTCCAATTCTACCTGCGTATTACCTATCAACGTTCGTAAATCAATTAATAAACGTTCAGTCGGTGTTATACGCCATGCTGCCCCCAAACGCAGCTTGGCACGTGCATCTGAGCATTGATAATAGATATGAACTGGAATAGTTCCTGAACAATGCGGTTGCAATAACTGACGGAGACGATTTAAAAATTGATCGTTAATTTTATTATGCATTAACGAGATAGCCAATCCACAGGCATGTTTTTCACGTGCTTGATTGATATCCATCACTTCACGTACATTCATTTTCAGCCCGCCATTAAAATCATCAACGCTGACTTGGCCAGTGGCGATAAGAATACGGTCTTTTTCCAATAAGTGCTGGTATTTTTCTAATGTCTCGGTAAATAACATCACTTCTAAGCGCCCTGAGCGATCATCAAGCGTACAGATCCCAATGCGGTTACCCCGTTTGGTAACAATAACTCGAGCTGCTATCACCAAGCCCGCTACCGTGGTTGTTTTTCCCCGTTCGGTCACATGCAGATCTTTTAAACGTATCCCCCCCGAGTAGCGTTCTAATTCTTTTAAATATTGCGTGATCGGATGTCCGGTTAGGTAAAGTCCCAACGTTTCCCGCTCTCCTTCTAACACGATTTGTTCTTGCCAGGGGGCAATATTGGCATAAGAATGTTCAACTTG
The DNA here is from genome assembly GCF_000143625.1 of Candidatus Regiella insecticola LSR1. Lineage (GTDB taxonomy): Bacteria > Pseudomonadota > Gammaproteobacteria > Enterobacterales > Enterobacteriaceae > Regiella > Regiella insecticola. The sequence continues at coordinate 212,699 of NZ_GL379592.1, forward strand.
TTCCGGCGACCCTGTTAATACACCGAACATATCTTTTTGTCCAATCGCCTCTGCTTTTGCATGTTGATCGGCTGCTTTGAGCGCCGTTTCTAAAGAATGCATCAGGGAGGCTCGATGAGGCCCTAAGCGATCAAAAGCACCTGACAGAATCAACTTTTCTAATACACGTCGATTTAATTTTTTAGTTTCTGTCCGAGCACACAAATCAAATAAATCTTTGAAATGCCCTCCTGCTTGGCGCGCATTGAGTATTGCGGTAATCGGCCCTTCGCCAACCCCTTTAATCGCGCCAATACCATAAACAATTTCGCCATCGTCATTGACATTAAAATGATAGGATCCACTGTTGATATCGGGAAGTAAGACTTTTAATCCCATACGGATGCATTCATCCACCATCCCTACTAACTTGTCGGTGTTGTCCATATCTGCCGTCATCACCCCCGCCATAAATTCAGCAGGATAATGTGCTTTTAACCACAGAGTTTGATAGGAAACTAATGCATAGGCGGCAGAATGTGATTTGTTAAAGCCATAACCGGCAAATTTTTCTACCAGATCAAAAATTTTTATCGCGAGTTCACCATCAATACCTTGCTGCTTTGCCCCATTTTCAAAAATAGAGCGCTGTTTCGCCATTTCTACTGGATCTTTTTTGCCCATAGCACGACGTAACATATCAGCGCCGCCCAATGAGTAACCAGAGAGAACCTGAGCGATTTGCATCACCTGCTCTTGATATAAAATAATGCCGTAGGTGGGTTCCAATACTGGTTTGAGCAATTCATGTTGCCACTGAATATCGGGATACGATAAGGCTTCACGTCCATGCTTGCGATCAATAAAGTTGTCTACCATGCCTGATTGCAACGGGCCTGGCCGAAAAAGTGCTACCAACGCGATAATATCTTCAAAGCAGTCTGGTTTTAAGCGTTTAATCAGATCTTTCATTCCTTTGGATTCCAGCTGAAATACTGCTGTCGTCTCAGCCCGTTGTAACAATGCAAAACTTTTTTTATCGTCCAAAGGAATAGTGGTGATATCTATCGAGGGCAATCCTTTGCTAGCCTGTTGCGCATTGATCATCACCAATGTCCAATTAATAATGGTCAATGTACGTAAGCCGAGGAAGTCAAATTTTACCAGGCCGGCATATTCCACATCATTTTTATCAAATTGAGTGACGGGGTTTTTGCCTTCGGCATCACAATATAACGGTGAAAAATCAGTGATTTTAGTGGGTGCGATAACCACCCCACCGGCATGTTTACCGGCATTACGTGTTACGCCTTCTAGTTTGCGAGCCATATCAATCAGTGCTTTAACTTCTTCATCTGCCTGATAAAGTTCGGCTAATTGAGGCTCTGCGGCGAAGGCTTTTTCTAATGTCATGCCGACGTCAAGTGGAATTAATTTCGCGATGCGATCGACAAAACCATAAGGATGGCCGAGTACGCGCCCTACATCACGGATCACCGCTTTTGCTGCCATAGTACCAAAGGTAATAATTTGGGAAACCGCATCGCGCCCATAGATATTCGCCACATGTTCAATAACTTGGTCGCGTTTTTCCATACAAAAATCAATATCGAAATCAGGCATGGAAATGCGTTCGGGATTCAAAAAGCGTTCAAATAGCAAATCAAAAGCCAGTGGGTCAATATCGGTGATTTTTAGCGCATAAGCGACCAAAGAGCCGGCACCCGAGCCTCGTCCGGGCCCAACGGGGATGCCGTTATCTTTTGACCATTGGATGAATTCCATGACGATTAAAAAATAACCTGCAAATCCCATCTGGTTAATCACTTTAATTTCAACATTCAGACGTTCATCGTAGGCGGCTCGCCTTTGTTTTTTGGTATTAACATCAGGAAAAAGAAAAGCTAACCGCTCTTCTAATCCGAGCTGCGCTTTTTCTGCAAAAAAATCTTCGGTACTCATCGCCCCAGTCGGAAATTGGGGTAAAAAATATTCGCCCAAGCGAATGCTCAGGTTACAACGTTTAGCAATTTCAATACTGTTGGTAAGTGCCTCAGGAATATCACTAAACAGTGCACACATTTCCTGTTCATTACGCATAAATTGCTGAGGACTGTAATTTTTTGGGCGCTTAGTATCGGCCAAGGTAGCACCGTCATGGATGGCCACACGGATTTCATGCGCCTCAAAGTCAGATGTATCAATGAAACGAACATCATTGGTTGCTACCACAGGGATATCATGTTGACTCGCTAATGCTATTGCGCCCCGCAAATAATTTTCTTCATCAGGCCGGCCTGTGCGAATTAATTCTAAATAATAATTATCGGCAAAGTACTGTTGGTAAAATGCAAGACACTCTAGCATTTGTGTTTGATTGCCCCGCAGCATAAATTTACCGACATCTCCGCTGCGCCCTCCAGAGAGCAAAATCAACCCCTCACTGTGAGTGATTAACCAATCTCGATCAATGAGGGGCCCACTGGCACCATAACCACGCTGATACGCCTTAGAGATTAATAAGGTAAGATTTTGATAACCTTGCTGGTTACGTGCCAATATCGTAAGTTGAGCCAGTTCATCATCCAAAAGCTTACTTTGTAGATAAAAATCGGCACCAATGATCGGCTTAATACCCGCCGCTTGTGCGCTGCTATAAAATTTAATGAGACCACAAAGATTAGTAAAATCAGTGATAGCTAATGCCGGCATCCCTAAGCTCGCTGCTTTTTTTACCAGGGCGCTGGTTTTGGCTAATCCATCGATCATGGAATAATCACTGTGTACACGTAGATGGATAAAACGTGGATCGGTCATAGGACACCAAAATTTAGAGGATTTTACCCTTCGCCCTTGAAGCTGCCGCGTTGTTGGCTGCGGGCGTTAGCCCGAATCACGTAGTAGTCTACGCTCATCGGGTCTCACGCCCTGGCAGCCGAAGGCAACTTCAAGGGCTGTGGGTATAAACTATAGGTAAAGGAGATTTCAAACAGGCGCTTACTGGCGCGAAACTGCGCCGGTGATCTGGGATGACACCAAGAGCCGCTAATTTTTTTAAATGCAAGGCAGTGGGATAGCCTTTATGTTGCGCAAAACCGTAACCGGGAAAGCGCTGATCTAAAGCAACCATTTCTCGATCACGCGTCACTTTTGCCAAAATAGACGCAGCACTGATCTCAGCTACCAGGCTATCCCCTTTCACCACTGCCATCGTGGGCATCGATAAATGGGGGCAGCGATTACCGTCGATCAATACATAATCAGGCGTAAGATCTAGTCCGGCCACCGCACGCTGCATGGCGAGTAGCGTGGCGTTTAAAATATTTAAACGGTCGATTTCTTCTGGTTCAGCACGACCAATGCTCCAAGATCGCGCTTTTTGTGTGATCGCTTGATATAACGCCCGGCGTTTTTTTTCACTGAGTTTTTTTGAATCCGCTAACCCCTCTATCGGTTGAGAGGGATCGAGGATCACTGCGGCGGTCACTACTGCACCAACCAATGGCACGCGTCCAACCTCATCGACCCCTGCGATTAATTTTGCTTGAGGATAAATAAACAGTTTGTTCATGATCGCGCTAACTCCAATACTGCTTGGGCGGCCTGCTGATCCGCGCCACAACGGATACTTTGATGCAAAGTCAAAAAGCGTTTTTTTATCGTTACAACGGCTTTTCCTCGAATTAATAATGGCAATAATGCCTCAGCAAGTTTTTGCGGTTGACACTCTTGTTGTAATAATTCAGTGACCAACGCTTCTCCGGCGAGTAAATTGGGCAATGAAACATAAGGCGTTTTTATTAATCGTTTTGCCAGCCAGAAGGTGAAAGGCCGCAGACGATAAGCAACGACCATTGGACATTTCGCTAACATACATTCTAATGCTGCTGTGCCTGATGCCAATAATGTGGCATCACTGGCAATCATGGCGGTACTCGCCTGTCCATCCAAGAGATGTAGCGGTAAATCAGGCGCTATTTTAGCTTTAATCGCAGCAAATTGTTGTCGTCGTTGTGGATTAACCAGCGGAACCAGCACTTCGAGATCAGGAAACTGTTGGCGTAGTAGCAGGGTGGTGAGAAGAAAATCAGCACTGAGCATAGCGACTTCAGCTTGGCGGCTGCCGGGTAAGAGCGCTAAACAACGGCAATTTGCAGCAATCCCCAGAGCTTTTCTAGCAGCTTGCTGATCAGGGATTAGCGGCATGGTATCCGCCATCGTGTGACCGATAAAACGGCAAGGAACGTTAAATCGATCGTAAAAGGCTTTTTCGAAAGGAAGAAACGCTAAGACCATATCAGTGGCTTTAGCGATTTTGAAGATGCGTTTTTGGCGCCAAGCCCAAACGGAGGGGCTGACATAATGGAGCGTACGGATGCCTCGCTGTTTCAAATCTCCTTCAAGCTTGATATTAAAGTCCGGCGCGTCAATGCCAATAAAAACATCGGGCTTGAGTTTGCTAAAACGTTGACTCAGATCACGGCGTATTTTTAATAAGCGCGGTAAGCACCCCAATACTTCGACAATCCCCATCACCGCCAATTCTTCCATTTGATACCATGCTTCACACCCCTCGGCTTGCATTAAAGGACCAGCAACACCGATAAACTGTATATCAGGAGCCTGTGCTTTTAACGCCCGCATTAATCCCGCCGCTAAAATATCACCCGATGTTTCTCCGGCAATTAATCCGATAGTCAGTGGACGCTGTTGCATATACCCTTCACCTTTCAAGTTACGGCGGCGTTGGCTGCTCGTACTCATCCTTTGTCATGTACTATTTATACACTCCTGGGATGCGATTGATTAGACCTCTTTGGAAACCGTAGTTCGTTATGCGGAGTCAAGGCGCCCGGCGCACAGCAACCTTCGTTGCCATAAGTACATGAGGATTGCGCGCACCGGGCAACGCAGGATCCGTATCATGTAGTAGGTTTCCAAAGAGGTCTATTGCCACCTTGCCATAACTCGAAATTCATTAGGTATAAGTTAGCGGATGATGCCACGAGTCGAGCGGACAAAGAAATCATTGAATAATTTGAGCACGGGTTTTTTTTCTGCCACGATAGCGATTTCATTTTTTGCTTCTTCAAAGGTTTTTTTACTGCGGTAAAGCAGTTTGTGCGCTTCACTGATAGCGCTGCGCAACTCCTTATCAAACCCGTGGCGCTTTAATCCTTCGATATTAATTCCGAAAGCGGTGGCATGATTACCCTGTGCAATCATACAAGGGGGGATATCTTGAGCAACGCCAGAACAGCCACCGACCATCACATACGCACCAATCACACAAAATTGATGTACCGCCGTCATACCGCCGATAATGACATAATCATCGATAATGACATGGCCGCCTAAGGTTGCATTATTCGCAAGAACACAGTGGTTACCAATCAAGCAATCATGCGCAATATGCGTATTAATCATCAACAGGTTATCATTACCAATTTTCGTTAGCTCGCCCCCTTGCTTCGTACCTCGATGAATAGAAACACTTTCGCGGATACGATTGCGATCACCGATTTCAACGCGGGTAGGCTCTCCGGCGTATTTTAAATCCTGATTGATTTCACCAATGGAAGCAAATTGATAAATTTGATTATGGCAACCTATTTTTGTGCGGCCATTGATAACAACATGCGATTTCAGCTGCGTGCCTTCGCCGATTTCTACCTCAGAGCCAATAAAACAAAAAGGACCAACAGTAACGTTGGCGGCAATAATCGCGCCTTCTTCGATGATAGCTGTTTGATGGATAACAGCGCTTTGATTAATCACTGACCGATTCTCTAGGTGTTTTTTGCTGTTCAGATGTATAGGTTGCTGTCTCACCGCTGATATCAACACTGAGATCTTCCTCTCCTGGCGTTTTGTGCTGGTTACGAGCACAGGTCATGGTTGCTTCACAAACAATTTTGTTATCCACTGTTGCTACGCCTTGAAAACGGGTGATACCACAGCGTGTCCTGCAAAATGTCACTTCTAAAATCATCTGATCTCCAGGCGTGACTGGAAGTCTAAAGCGCGCTTCGTCAATGCCGGTAAAATAAAAAATTTCACCTGATTTAAGCCCCCCGAGTCCGCTTTTAAAAGCCAGGATCCCAGTTGCTTGCGCCATTGCTTCTAAAATCAATACACCGGGAAAGATAGGTTTACCGGGAAAGTGTCCCTGAAAAAAAGGCTCGTTAAAAGAAACACTTTTTAATGCTTTAAGAGATTTACCTTTTTCAAACTCCAACACACGATCCACCAATAAAAAGGGGTAACGATGTGGCAGCAGGGTCAAAATCTCTTCAATATCTAGAGGATCTTGTTTTGTTGTAGTCAAAATACTTTTCCTGTCTAAAAAACATATGGCATTAATAGCATGGCTGTGTTGATCATGATTTTTTACTAGACTTCTTGCATAACCTGCTGCGTGGCGCGAATGCTAGGTTATATACCCTTCGCCTTTCAAGTTACGGCGGCTTTGGCTGCGGGCGCTCGCCGAATCACGTAGTATGTCTACGCTCATCGGTCTCACCCCCTTGCCGCCTTGCCGTAACTCGAAATTCATTGGGTATACAAGAAGTCTATTTATTCACAGCCTCAGGCAATGGAGTGGCATCAATTTTACGCTCTATTCTCTTTAAACGTTGGCTAAGATTAGCAATATTCATTACTAGCGCTGCCGTTTTACGCCATATTTTATTAGGTTGCAAAGGAATACCTGAAGAATACACCCCAGGCTTTTTAACAGGACGCATCACCATGCCCATCCCTGTTATCACCACCTTATCGGCAATTTCCATATGACCGTTGATAACACTCGCTCCACCAATCTGGCAATCACGGCCAATGGTTAAACTTCCCGCCATAATCACCCCTCCAGCGATAGCGGTATTTTCTCCGATCACCACGTTATGGGCAATTTGGCATTGATTATCAATGATGACGCCATTACCAATAATCGTATTGTCCAATGCACCGCGATCAACAGTGGTACTAGCACCAATTTCAACATGGTCGCCAATTTTTACCGTACCCAACTGTGGAATTTTAATCCATTGTCCACGATTATTCGCATAGCCAAAACCATCGGCGCCGATCACAGTACCGGAATGTATTAAACAACATTTCCCTATGCTAACGTCATGATAAATAGAAACATTAGCCCATAAACGGCTACCTGTGCCGATACGTGTATTTTTGCCAATAAAACACCCCGCACCAATGATGACGTTATCCTCTATTATTACCCCGGATTCGATCACGCTATTCGCGCCAATAAAAACCTGCTTTCCTATCGTCGCCTGCTTAGAAACAATTGCACTGGGTTCAATACCTTGAGCAGGTTGCGGCGTGGTATCCATTATTTGCGCTATATATGCATAGGCAAGATAAGGATTGTTAACAATGAGAGCCGCCATTTGGCAAAATGGCACATCTGCCTCAGTGAGCACTACGGCGCTCGCTTGACAATTAACCAATTGTTCACGGTTGCCGCTGTTTGACAAAAACGTAATTTGCCCTGCTCGGGCAGACTGTATTGAAGCCAGGCCAGTAACGATGAGATTGCCATCACCCTGCACCTGAGCAACTAAATCTTTTTCTGCTAATTGCTGTGCAAGATCAGCCAATCGAATAGAAAACATGAATTATTTGACCTTTTTCAACACAGCAGCAGTGATGTCAGTACCGGAAGCAGAATAAGCAACCGTGTTAGCGTCAACCACCATATCGTAACCTTCTTGAGCTGCGACAGTTTTTACCGCTTCTTGAATACGCTTTAAAATTTTATCGCGTTCTTCTGCTTGACGTTGACGATTGTCTTGCTCAAATTTTTGTGCTTTAGTAGAAAACGCCTGCTGTTGAGCCTCGATGTCTTTTTCCGATTGACTACGCACACTCTCTTTCATGACTGACCTGTCACGTTGAAAATTTTCTATTTTAGCGTGCAGATCTTTTTCCATTCTTTGTAATTCGGTTGCACGGCCGGCAAATTCTTTTTCCAATTTTTTAGCTGCGACTTCACGGGCGGGTAATTTTTGAAAAATTTCAGCAACGTTAACGATAGCAATTTTGCTAGCGGCTTGAACACCCGCGGAATTGAATAATGCTATACACAAGCTAACGGAATATAACCATTTTTTCACTATCATCTCTTTAACCTTGAACTGTTTTGACACGCTGAAAATACAGGGGGGTAAATAAGTTAGCCTCCCCAATCACCTTAAAGCTTATTCGAAATCTCTTGTGTTCGCTGATACTTTAGACTGCTTGCATAACCTACTGCCGTGGTGTCAATTTCTACGTTGCGAGGTGCTCGCAATCCTCATGTACTCGCATGGTAACGATGCGCCACGCGCCTTGACTTCACCCCCCTCGCTACGGTTTTGCCAGCAGTCTTTTGTCAAAAACGAACTCAAGGAAAATTTCGAATAGGCTATTACACCTAATTCGTTGTGGATCTCACTACCAGGTTTTACCAATCTGAAATTGGAATTCCTCTGATTTGTCACCAGGATAATCTTTAATCGGCCTGGCATAATAGAAGACTAAAGGACCCAGTGGTGACATCCATTGTAGCGCTACTCCCGCGGAAACGCGGACATTATTCTTATTGCTATAATCTGGAATACCCGCCGCCTGAGTTTGCGCGGTGTTTTGCCAGTTTCTGTCCCACACTGTCCCTGAATCGATAAACACGGAAGTGCGCACTGAGTTAACATATTTTTCGCTGATAAAAGGAGTCGGCGTGATGAGTTCCACGCTAGCGACAGCCATTACGTCACCACCGACAGCTTCTGTTGATTTTTGATCCTCGATTTTTTCCGGCTCCGGTTTTACGTTTTTTCCCCCGTCAACATAATAGACAGCCTTCGGGCCAATGGTATTTAAGCGGAAACCACGCACGGTACTGGAACCACCTGCATAGAAATTTTCATAGAACGGCATTTCTTTTGAACCAAAACCGCCACCGTAGCCCAAGCGCCCTCGGCCTAACGCCACCCAAGAATGATTATCATTTAAAGGTAAATAAGCAACCGTATCAAAGCTAACTTTATAAAATGCATTACTTGAGCCTGGTAAAGTGATTTTACCGCTTAACGACGATTTCACCCCCGATGTTGGGAAAAAACCACGGTCAAGACTATTATAAAACCAGGCTGTACTTAAGTTGAAATCATTCGATGTAAAACTAGCTTTATCAGTATAATTTGGATTGTGCCCTATCGATTTAAGATATCGCCACATCGCAACCTGCGGTCGCATATCAGACAAGCTGTTGTGGACATACCCCAAACCTATTCTCAGCGAGCTGTTTTCGTTGATGGGAAAGCCAAGCGTACCATCTAAACCATAACTATTTTTGTTGTAGTCAGATAAATCAGCCTTACCCGCTTTAAAAGCATCGTAAAAAATACGGCCACCAAGACTAACACCATCTATCGTGAAATAAGGATCGGTTAAAGAAAATTCAGCGGAAGTTTGGTAATCATTTTTGCTCCCACTAAGATTCACACTATTACCAGTGCCTAACCAGTTATCTTGTGAAACACCAATCTGGTAGCTGATGCCATTTTCGCTACCGTAGCCCAAGCCAAAATTCATGGTGCCGGTATTGCGTTCACTCACTTTATAAATGACATCAACCTTATCTGTCGTTCCCGGTACACGCTGTATTTCTACATCAACCGTTTCGAAATAACCTAATCGACTCAGACGTTCTTTACCCAGTTCGACCTCAACACTTCCTAGCCAAGCACCCTCCATTTGACGCATTTCACGACGCAAAACAGAATCCTTACTGGTATTGTTACCTTCAAAACGTACATGACGGACATAGAAACGATTACCCGCATCTAAATTGATACGTAAATTTACCGTCTTATCAGCATCGTTAATTTCTGGTTGAGTCACTATCGTCGGGTAAGCATAACCATAACGGGCGAGCAGTTTTTTAATATCGTTTTCTATTTTGTTAATTTTACTGCCGTTATACAACTCACCTGGTTGAATCTGCAATAATTTTTCCGCTTCAGCTTGATGACCCGCTAAATTACCCTGTAAAGCTACGCTGTTTAGCGTGTATTTACTGCCTTCATTAATGTTTATAGTGACATAAATGCCTTTTTTATTCGGCGTTAAACTCACCTGAGTCGAATCGATATTAAAACGAACATAACCTCGATCTAAATAAAAGCTCTGTAACGTTTCCAGATCGCCTTCCAATTTTTGTTTTTGATACTTACGATTACCGACTAAATTCCACCAAGGAACATGATCGCGTAGCTGAAAGTGAGATACCAGCTGATCAGTAGTGAAACTATGGTTACCGACAATATTAATTTGCTGGATTTTTGCTGAGATACCTTCGACAAATACTAATTTCAGATCAATACGATTACGCGGCAACGGAGTAACAATAGCCTTAACTGAGGCATTATATTTACCTGTACTGTAATAAAAGTCCGCTAATCCTTTTTCAATATTGGATAACGTACTACGATCCAATGCTTCACCGACCCGGACACCGGAAGCGTCCAGATTTTGTTTAATCATATCGGTTTTTACCGATTTATTACCGGAAAAAGTGATATCGGCGATGGTTGGACGTTCTTTAACTTGAACAAGTAGTGAGTCACCATCACGTGCAACTTGAATATTTTCAAAATTACCCGTAGAAAATAATGTACGAATAATTTTACCTACATCTTCATCATTGACAGTATCGCCTATCCGAACAGGCATATTAAGTAACGCTGCCCCAACAGTGACTCGCTGCAAGCCTTCGAAATGGATATCTTTCACTATGAATTGGTCCGCACCGTATAAGGTGGCACTGCTAAGAAACAGTGACGCTATAAGCAATTTTTTCATCAGCATTGTTGTTATACGTTTTTCCTAATTTATCTCTGGCTGTTTAAAGGCGAGAGAAATCATTAAAAAGTGCAAGCCCCATCAATAACATCAGTAAAATTGAACCAATGCGAAAACTGGCGTCTTGTACTCGCTCAGAAAGCGGTTTACCCTTTAGCTTTTCTATTGCTAATAAAAGCAAATGGCCACCGTCTAGTGCCGGTAATGGGAATAAATTAATAATCCCTAAATTGATACTAATAAGTGCTAAAAACATTAGATAATAGACTAACCCATACTCAGCCGAAGCGCCTGCACCTTGTGCAATAGAGATAGGACCGCTTAAATTATTCAGTTTAACATCACCAACAATTAATTTTCCTAACATACTTACTGTCAACCGCATCAATTGCCATGTTTTACATCCTGCTTGATACAATGCAACAAACGGAGCATATTGACGAATTGTTTTATATTCTTCTGCCAACGGCATCACTTTAGGCGCCACCCCAGCAAATCCTTGTCCGGTTAAATTTTTATCGGTAGTCGTTTTATCTAAATAATGATAATTGGATATTACTCCATCAACGATGATATCAGGTACCAGGGTTAAAAATAAGGAAGCGTCTTTTCTTTTCACTTCTAATGCTAATGGTTTACCTGGGTTATCATGCACTAAAACGACAAATAATGACCATTTATCCACTATTTTATCGTCTACTTTAACGATCTTATCACCCACTTGTAAACCGGCTTTTTCTGCTGCTGACCCAGATTGAACTTCAGCCAATACCGTCTGAATTTTTGGCCCTACAGGGATAAGACCCAATGTTACCAATGGATCTTGCTTGTCTGGTTCAAATTTCCAGTGCCGTAAATCTAACGTTTTTTGTATTATATTATCGGTATGGTCTTCGACGTAATTTGATGCTGATAGAAAGGGTCTAATTCCCATTTGAATTTGATCGTCCCCCATTTTACCTATCAGTTGTAAACGCACCGCATCCCAATCAGGCGTTGCTACACCATCAACGGTTTTTATTTCCATCCCGGCTGAAATACCGGCCTGTGCCGCGATTGACTGCTCAGGGACACTGCCTACGACAGGACGGATACTGGGTACTCCAAGGATAAAGACCAACCAATAAGCAAAAATAGCAAAGATAAAATTGGCAATCGGACCCGCACTAATAATCGCCATACGTTGCAGCACCGTTTTATTACTAAAGGTTTGATGACGCAACGCCGGGGCTACAGCTTCAACACGCTCATCGAGCATTTTAACATAGCCCCCTAGCGGGATAATTGCCAGGACATATTCAGTACCAAAGCGATCAGTATAGCACCACAATGCTTTACCAAAACCAATAGAAAAACGCTCTACTTTAACGCCACAGCGACGCGCGACCCAGAAATGACCAAACTCATGCACGGTAATTAAAATACCCAATGCAACGATAAACGCCGCCAAATTCCAAAGTATATGCATGATGAACCCTAAAATAGATTAAAATACCAGTAACATCAAACCTGCAAACACCGGCACGGCAGCAGTTAAGCTATCGATACGATCTAATACCCCCCCATGCCCTGGAATTAAATGGCCACTGTCTTTAATATCCGCTTCTCGTTTAAACATACTTTCGGTTAAATCACCCAGTATCGATGCCAATACAGCGACAATAGAACAAATTACTAACTTTTCAGTGGCAATATTTAACGGCGCATAATAGCTGAATAAACATGAAATTAAAGCAGCACTTAATAATCCTCCTAATAACCCTTCCCACGTTTTCGAAGGTGAAATTTTAGCAGCCAATTTATATTTACCAAACGCTTTACCAAAAAAGTAAGCGCCAGAATCGCTTCCCCACACTAATAGCATAATGTAGAGCAGCCACCAAGCCCCCGTTTCCTGATTCTGCTCGTAACCATATTGTCGCAATGCAAAAATGCCCCAAAAGAACGGTACAATAGTCAACACGCCAAAAATAATAGCCAGAGTGCGTGAATTACGCCAGAGTACTGCTGAACGAGGATAAGTGAGTATCAATAGTAGTGCCGTTACCCACCAGCCCATAGCGAGCCAAAGCGGGATACGTATCTGCCTAAGGTCTAACGGGTTTTTATAGACGGGCATACTCAGTAGCATTACAACTAGAAAAAAGCCGCAGAGTATCGCTAACCAAAGCCGCTGTTCTTGGGTAACAAACCCGGCGAATTGCCCCCATTCCCAAGCGGCAAGCATACACACCACTAAAGTCATAACGGCAAAAACCATCGGTGGTAGTAAAAATAATGCGCATATAACAATAGGAATCAAAATCAAGGCAGTGATCAAACGATACTTTAGCAAAAGAGTTTCTCCTAAGATGCTGTTACATCGATATCGACAGGTGAGAGTCCCCCAAAACGACGCTCACGTCGGGCAAACTCTTCCAATGCCGTTTCAAAAGCAGGTTCATCAAAATCAGGCCAGAGTATATCTGTGAAGTAGAGTTCAGCATAGGCGGTTTGCCATAATAGAAAATTACTGATGCGATGATTGCCTCCTGTTCTGATCACTAAATCAATCGGCGATTGGGTATTCAAACAAATACAAGAATCAAGTAATTCTTCATTTAGCTCCTCGGGTTGCAATAACCCTTCCTGCACTTGGCGAGCTAGCTGGCGTACACTTTGAATAATATCCCAACGACCACCATAATTAGCCGCTATATTGAGTTTTAGGCCATCATTTTTCGCCGTTAGTGCTTCAGCACGGGTAATATGATCTTGTAAAGAGGTAGAAAATTGGCTAGTATCGCCAATAATATGCAAGCAAATATTATTCTTATGTAGATTTTTGACTTCGTGGCGCAACGCCCAGACAAAAAGTTCTAGCAGCGCAGTAACTTCCGTGGCGGGACGTCTCCAATTTTCACTACTAAACGCATATAACGTGAGCGCATCCAAGCCATGTTTTGCAGCAAAACTAACCGCTCTTCGTACCGATTTTATGCCAGCTTTATGACCGTAGACCCTCATTTTGCACTTATTTTTTGCCCAACGGCCATTGCCGTCCATAATGATAGCAACATGACGTGGACGAGGCGCTGGAAAAGAGCAAGCGGTTTGATATGCATTCTGGAGCAACATAATTCGAACTTATTTCCCTTATGAAAGATTAATTTTTCTGCAAATTGTAAATAACTTCATTAGCTGCCTTTCTAACTCGCTGGTCAATTGCTAAAACCTCTTCTACACTGCTTGGCTCTTTTGATGCCTGTTCTTCAACTACTTTTTCATTCACTTTTACAATATCAGTAAATCTAATAGTGCCGTCGAGAAATTTCTGTACTGCAATTTCATTGGCGGCGTTAAGTGCGGTGGTTGCTGCCTGGCCGCTGTGACAAGCATCAATCGCTAATTGCAAGCAAGGATAACGCTGCTTATCAGGTTGCGTGAATGTTAACGCTCCCATCTGGCAAAAATTGAGAGCGTCAACACCCGACTTAATCCGATCAGGATAAGCCATCGCATAAGCAATAGGTATCCGCATATCAGGAGAGCCCAATTGCGCCAATACACTACCGTCGTTATAACGCACCATGGAGTGAATAACAGACTGGGGATGCAACACCACTTCAATCTGAATTTGCTCGGCAGAAGCGTTAAATAACCAACGTGCTTCAATATATTCCAGCCCTTTATTCATCATAGTCGCGGAGTCAACTGAAATTTTACGTCCCATTGACCAATTAGGATGAGCACAAGCTTGCTTCGGTGTTACATCGCCAAATTTCGTTACGGGAATATCACGGAGCGGGCCACCAGAGCCTGTCAAAATAATAGATGACACACCTTGTTCCACTAGCGAAACATCACCTAAACGTTGCTGCATTTGTTGGGGCAAACATTGAAAAATGGCATTGTGTTCACTGTCGATCGGTAATAGCTGTGCCCCATTTTTTTTCACTGCATCCATGAAAATACGGCCGCAGGTGATGAGTGATTCTTTATTTGCCAACAATACTCGCTTACCTGCCTCAATGGCGGCCAAGGTAGGCAACAGTCCAGCAATACCGACAATAGCAGCTATAACTTGATCAACTTCAGATAACTTTGCTAATTCACAAGCAGCGTGCTTACTAGAAATAACCTCTGTTTTTATTTTCTTTTCGTCTAACAGCTTCCGTAGCGCGCATGCTGCAATTTCATCTGCCATCGCCACATACTTTGGCATAAACTCCTGACATTGCGCGGCCATTTTATTCACATTATATCCGCCAACCAAAGCTGTCACGCTAAATAAATCAGGATGCGCCTTTATCACCTCCAAAGCCTGACAGCCGATGGAACCGGTAGAGCCAAGTATAGTCAGACGTTTCATAGAGATCTTCTAACGTAAAATAATAGCAATTAAAATTCTTTTAGTTCTTCTTCTTTCTTTTTTAATAATTCATCAATTTTCTTGATAGAGCCGTCGGTTAACTTTTGTATTTTATCTTGAGCCTGCCGTTCTTCGTCTTCACTGATCGCTTTGTCTTTCAGCAAAACTTTAATTTTTTCGTTAGCATCTCGGCGAACATTACGTATAGCAACACGGCTATTTTCAGCGTCCTGCCCGACGATTTTTATTAATTCTTTACGGCGTTCTTCCGTCAATGGAGGCAGGGGGATACGGATCCTACTGCCCGCAGAAGACGGATTAAGCCCCAAATCAGAGGCTATAATGGCTTTTTCTACTACTGAGATTAAATTACGATCAAATACGTCAATCGCTAAAGTTCTGGCATCTTCTGCTACTACACTAGCCAATTGACGCAAAGGGGTGGCACTACCGTAATATTCAACTTTAATGCCATCAAGAATAGAAGGAGAAGCTCGACCAGTACGAATTCTGCTACTTTGTGTTTGGAATGTCGCTATGCATTTTTCCATGCGCTCAATAGCGTTTACTCTAATGTCATTAATCACGTTATGAACCCTAAAAATGATAATTAAATTGGCTTATCCCCTTCGCCTTTCAAATTACAGCGGCGTTGGCAGCGATCATTGACCTCCGTCATTCATGTACTACGTGTACACTTCGGGGATTCGATTGATTTGCCGCCTTGCCGTAACTCGAAATTCATTGGATATATATAGTCTTCTCAGGAACAACTAAAGGCTTAGAAATTAATGTCCCTTCTTCTTCACCCATAACAACACGTAGTAGCGCTCCTTTTTTATTCATATTAAACACGCGAATCGGTAGATTGTGATCCCGTGCTAAAGTAAAAGCGGCGAGATCCATTACTTTAAGCTCTTTATCCAATACCTGTTTATAAGTTAAGTGTCGATATAATTCGGCCTTTGGATCTTTTGCAGGATCTGCTGCGTAAACACCGTCAACTTTAGTGGCTTTTAACACAATGTCCGCTTCAATTTCAATCCCACGTAAACAAGCAGCAGAATCTGTAGTAAAAAAGGGATTGCCGGTGCCAGCAGAAAAAATGACGACACGGTTATCACGTAATAAACTGATGGCCTCAGCCCAGCTATAATTGTCGCATACTCCACTGAGTGAAATAGCCGACATCAAACGGGCACTCACACAAGCTCGATGAAGTGCATCACGCATTGCCAAACCATTCATGACGGTCGCTAACATACCCATATGGTCACCCACCACACGGTTCATGCCCGCTTCTGCCAAACCAGCCCCACGGAACAAATTTCCCCCACCAATGACCACACCAACTTGAGTTTCTAGTTTAGTCAGTTCTTTTATTTCATTCACCATACGATTTAAAACTTCAGGATCAATACCAGAACCTTCTTTACCTTGTAGCGCCTCGCCGCTTAATTTTAGCAGAATACGTTTATATTTAGGTTCGGGTTTTGGTTCAGGTTTTGTGTCTTTTGCCATGGTGTTATGTCCTAAAGCAGCAGTATTGGGGAAGTGTGAGTTTCGGGGAACTAGTGACATATACCCTGCGCCTTTGAAGCCGCCGCGTTGTTAGCTGCGGGTGCTCACCTCATGGTATGTCTACACTCATCGATCGGTCGCCCTGGCAGCAGAAGGCAACTTCAAAGGCGAAAGGTATATCAGAGCCTGTTCGAATTTTTTTCTTGTCTGAGCGTCACTCAAGAAGATTTCGAATAGGCTCTAAGATGTCTTTTGTCAAAATTTGAAAAATAAAACCGCCCATCGGCGGTTTTATACGGATGTTTAAGAAGATGCACTCATGGCTGCCACTTCTGCAGCAAAATCATGTTGGATTTTTTCAATCCCTTCACCTACTTCATAACGAACGAAAGCGGTTACATCAGCGTTATGTTCCTTCAATAACTGTGCAACAGTTTTATTCGTATCCATCACGAAATTCTGGCCAGTCAGGGAAATTTCACTGGTAAACTTACGCATCCGACCTTCGACCATTTTTTCAGCAATTTCACGTGGCTTGCCAGACTGCATAGCAATATCCAATTGAATCTGGTGCTCACGAGTGACAACTGCCTCTGGAACAGCTTCCGCTTTAAGGTATTCTGGTTTGCTCGCTGTGATATGCATTGCAATGTGCTTCAACAATTCTGCATCCGCATTTTTTCCGGCCACTATCACTCCGATTTTGGCACCGCCGTGCAAATATGAACCTACCACATCACCTTCAACTAGGGTAACACGGCGAATAACGATATTTTCACCCAATTTAGCAACTAAAGCGACACGTTGTTCTTCGAATTTAGCTTGCAAGCAGGTAATATCAGTTGCTTTATCAGTGAGCGCTTGGCTTATCACTTTTTCACCAAATGCATAGAAATCAGGATTTGTCGCTACAAAATCTGTTTCACAATTTAACTCAATCATTGCAGCAATTTTTTTGTCTGAGCTGAGTTGAGCCAGAATAATACCTTCAGCGGCAACACGCCCTGTCTTCTTTGCTGCTTTTGCTTGACCTGATTTACGCATATTATCGATAGAGAGCTCAATATCACCGTTAGCTTCAACTAAGGCTTTTTTGCAATCCATCATGCCGACACCGGTACGTTCACGGAGTTCTTTTACCATGGCAGCAGTAATATCAACCATTTTATTTTCCTCATTTATCTCGTAGGGGAGAATAGTGCCTCTATAGAGAACCTGCTGGATTTCGAATAGGCTCTATATAGAAAACGCGCTGGATTAAGAAATTATTCAGCTTGTTCGCTAAATATTTGCTCCGCTTGCACAGCTAAATCCTGAGAATGGCCTTCATGAATCGCGGTAGCAACCGCTTCCAGGTACAAATTAATTGCCCGGATTGCGTCATCATTACCTGGAATAATAAAATCGATACCCGTTGGACTAGAATTCGTATCAACAATTGAAAATATGGGGATACCTAAGTTATTGGCTTCTTTGATAGCAATATGCTCATGATTGGCATCAATAACAAAGAGCGCATCGGGCAGTCCTCCCATGTCTTTTATCCCACCCAAACTGTTTTCTAGATTGGATAATTCACGTGTACGCATTAATACTTCTTTTTTAGTTAGCTTCTCAAAGGTGCCATCTTGAGACTGGCTTTCTAACTCTTTTAAACGCTTGATAGATTGACGAACGGTTTTCCAGTTAGTCAACATCCCGCCTAACCAGCGATGGTTAACAAAATACTGTTTGCAATCCTCAGCCGTCTTCTTGATCGATTCACTTGCTGCACGTTTAGTTCCAACGAACAAAATTTTACCTTTACGAGTAGAAATTTTTTTCAATTCAGCCAAAGCTTCATTGAGCATCGGAACTGTTTTTTCTAGATTAATGATGTGAACCTTGTTACGTGTTCCGAAAATGTAAGGACCCATTTTCGGATTCCAGTAACGAGTTTGGTGACCATAGTGGACACCCGCTTCGAGCATTTTGCGCATGGAAACAATTGCCATGATTAAAGCCTCTTTATTTTGGTTGGGGTTATGCCTCCACAAATCCCATAACGCCGACCCAGTAAATACCTTCCACCTATTTTTTATTAAACTAAGTGATAAATTCCTGAGCACCCCGGTGTATGTGACGATTTGTGTGTGTTCTTGACACATTAGGCGCGTTTTATACCATAAACCGCCACCATACACCAATTTTTGTTCCCTTCTTGGTTTTTTAGAACGCTTTCTTCTTAGTTTATTTTTTAGGCGGATTAATAATCATTATAATGAGAATAATTGCGATTAAAATAAGGAGTTCATTGGTGTAGATCATGTGATAAACACTCTCCCTCTTTCATTTTATGAAGCCAATCGATGTCAGGGCGGGATCCAACTCATTAATTAATCAATTTTAGATTATAAAACACACAATTTGTGTATATTAATTAAACATATGAGAAAATTTCGCCTGCGAAATGCTTAAATATTGATCTTATTGATGACAAAAAATACAAAGTGGAATCCCGCCCTGCAATCGATGTAGCCTGTTGCCTGTTCTAATGTGTCTACTTTTCCAAACGAATTATTATCTAGCCATAAATGATAATGAACGATAGGATTAACTGCTGTTTTCGGATGACGAACAATAGTAAATTCACGGTACTGGTGTGAATGGCGGCTAAGTGTTATGAGGGTGTGAGTCATTTTTTTTCCCAAGCCCCCATTGCTATTTTGCCAACACATTCGATAAAAACAGTAGAGTATTTAACGCACTTCAATCCCTGCTGATGGTTAATGATTTGCGTTAATAATAAGAAATAATGATGCTCGAGATCATTTTGTGCTGGGTGTAACAACATAGCGAAAAATATTGCATAGCTGTCGTTATTGAGGATATTTGGCTTGATATTGCTCGTGGTTAAATAGAAAAGAAATAACTCCCTGTCTTTATGTATGGAAAGTAATGAATTCATATCTTTTTTCAATGGGATCATATTCCGTTTTGATTTTTCCACTGAAATTACATTGCTTTCCCTTAGTTTATTTTGCGGCATTTCTTTCATGAATTATCCTTACTCGGTGGATTGCGAATCCTTCGTCATTGCTCCTGCTAGGCACAAGAGTATTGGCCGAAGATTAACTCCTATATAGGATTACTGTCAATGACGCTAAGTGAAAAAATAAAAGCAATAAGAAAATCTGAAGGGTTGAGTAAGGCTAAATTTTGTGAATTTACGAATATCCCATTGAGTACATTAGATAAATATGAAATGGGTAAATTTGAACCGAGTGGTGCTACACTCATGAAAATTACTCAGCATCCCCTCTTCATAAAATATACTTTATGGTTGATGACAGGTAATGCAGCCCCAAAAGCCGGACAAATATCGCCGGCGCTCTCCCCTGGTGGGCACGAAAATATATTCAACCACCTAAAAGACCAAAAGGCTGGTTAACTGCGGATAAAATTAAAAAAACATGGGGAAAAGGCGGTATTTGCTCCGAAAAAAATTATTTTGATAAATATTAATTTATGATTTGAAAACCTTTCTTGCTACATTTTGATATCAAGGTATATACCCTTTGCCTTTGAAGTTGCCTTCGGCTGCCAAGGCGACCGACCGATGAGCGTGGACATACCATGAGGGCGAGAGCTCGCAGCCAACAACGCGGCGGCTTCAAAGGCGAAGGGTATAGCAGCAAGGTTACGCCGTTTATGGCAAGAAAAATATTAAGCACGAAGTCTAAGATAATATTTGAGGATATCAAGTAATGACAGTCACTAAGTTAGTTTTGGTAAGGCATGGTGAGAGTGAGTGGAATAAAGAAAATCGTTTTACCGGTTGGGCTGATGTCGATTTGTCTGATAAAGGTCGCCTCGAAGCCAAACAGGCCGGTGATTTACTAAAGAAAGAAGGTTTTATATTCGATCTTGCCTATACCTCAGTATTAAAACGTGCTGCCAGTACTTTATCATCTGTGCTAATGCGTTTAGGCCAATCTGAGTTGCCCGTTGAAGCATCTTGGAAACTTAACGAACGTCATTACGGGGCGTTACAGGGGTTGGATAAAGCTGAAACGGCTAAAAAGTATGGCGAGGAGCAAGTGAAACAGTGGCGCCGTGGTTTCGCCATCAGTCCACCTGAATTGACAAAAGAGGACGAGCGCTACCCTGGCCATGATCCACGTTACGCCGCGCTACTTTCCCATGAATTACCTCTCACTGAAAGTCTGGCTTCAACTATTGAGCGAGTTATTCCATACTGGCAACAAGTCATCAAACCACGTGTCATGGAAGGCAAAGGTGTCATTATTGTCGCTCATGGTAATTCGCTCCGAGCACTGGTGAAATATCTTGATAATATGAGCGAAGAAGCGATTATGGAACTTAATATCCCCACCGCTGTGCCCTTGGTGTATGAACTTGACAAAGATTTAAAACCTATCAAACATTATTATTTGGGAGACAGCGAAGAAATTGCGAAAAAAGCAGCAGCTGTTGCTCATCAAGGTAGCGCTCAATAGCCTGTATACCCTTCGCCTTTCAAGTTACGGCAAGGTGGCCAGGGCGACCGACCGATGAGCGTAGATAGACTACCTGATGAGGCGAACACCCGCAGCCAACGCCGCCGTAACTTGAAAGACGAAGGGTATAGAAAAAATTTAGGAATAAACCCTATGACTAATTCTTCATCATTTTTGCAAGATAGTAATAGTAAGCGCTTATTCATCGCTTTTGTCGTCACTGTGCTGTTTATGCTGGCAGAAGTGATTGGCGGTTTGATCTCTAGTTCACTCGCATTATTAGCTGACGCCGGTCATATGGTAACCGATGCGATGGCGTTATTCATCGCGCTGGTTGCCGTGCACTTTTCTCGGCGTAAACCCAATACTCGCCATACTTTTGGTTATCTGCGATTAACCACGATAGCCGCCTTTGTTAATGCTACGGCATTGCTGCTGATTGTCTTATTAATCATTTGGGAAGCCGTTCACCGATTTATCGAACCCCATCATGTGCTGGGTCTCCCAATGCTGGTTATTGCCGTCGCCGGATTTTGCGCTAATCTCTTTTCTTTTTGGATACTGCACCGCGGCACTGAAGAAAAAAATATTAATGTGCGGGGGCTGCCACTTTACATGTACTGGGTGACTTACTGGGTTCTGTAGGTGCCATCATTGCAGCAGTGGTTATTTTGACAACTGGCTGGAGTCCAATAGATCCTATCTTATCCATACTCGTTTCAGTATTAGTACTGCGCAGTGCCTGGCGTTTATTAAAAGAAAGCTTTCACGAATTACTTGAAGGGGCGCCGAAAGATGTGGATATCGACCAATTACGTAAAGAATTATGTCTTAATATTGATGAAATAGATGATGTTCATCATGTTCATTTATGGCAAGCAGGTGAGCAACGCTTAATGACACTGCATGTCCGCGTCACACCGCCTGAAGATCACGATAATCTATTACAACGTATCCAACAGTATTTATTAAAGCATCATAATATTGGCCATGCGACTATTCAGACAGAATACCAGCCTTGTAAAGGAGAAGATTGTGATATCAGTCAATTAGCCAATATTAGCGGCACTCAACACCGGCATTAACAAAAATTTTTCATTTCACTCTCTATAACCCTATTTTTATCCGGTATGCCTTATATCCTTCGCCTTTGAATCGGCAAGGCAGGGTTTTCCAACTAACCTGTGTTAAAATACTGCGGCTAACAGCGAAAGCTTCGGCATATACCCTTCGCCCTTTAAGTTGCCGCTAGGCGGCCAGGGGTGAGGCCGATGAGCGTAGACATACTACGTGATTCGGGCGAACCCTCGCAGCCAACAACGCGGCAGCTTAAAAGGCGAAGGGTATAGCTATGACAGCAATCAATACAGCAAGGCATAAGGCATGCGGTATTTTAATTTTGTAATCAAGTCTATTGAAAAAATCGAGCAAATAATTTTATGCCTTTTACTCTTGGCCAACGCTGGATAAGCGATACAGAAAGTAAACTTGGATTGGGTACCGTCGTTGCGGTCGACGTACGTATGATCACTTTACAGTTTCCCGCAACAGGTGAAAATCGCCTTTATGCGAAGCATCATTCACCGATCACCCGCGTTATTTTTAACCCCGGCGATACTATCAATCATTACGAGGGATGGCAGCTAAAAGTAACGGAAATAAAACAAGAAGAAGGGATAATCAGTTATATCGGTACTCGTTTGGATACCGGTGAAACCAATGTGGTCATGCCTGAAGTTTTCCTTGATAGTAAACTGACATTCACTCAACCAAAAGACCGCTTATTTGCTGGCCAAATTGATCGCATGGAGCATTTTGCACTACGGTTCCGTGCTCATAAATATCAAAGCGAACAGTTTTATCTTCCTTGGAGTGGATTGCGTGGGGTACGTGCCAATTTGATCCCACATCAATTACACATTGCCTATGAAGTGGGACAACGTCATGCCCCCCGTGTTTTACTCGCCGATGAAGTAGGTTTAGGAAAAACCATTGAAGCCGGAATGATCATTCACCAACAATTGCTGACTGGACGAGCTGAACGGGTATTATTGGTGGTACCAGAAAACCTGCAACATCAATGGTTAGTAGAGATGCTACGACGCTTTAATCTACGCTTTTCGCTTTTCGACGATCAGCGCTATACCGAAGCGTTACAAGACAGCACTAATCCATTTGAAACCGAACAATGGGTAATTTGTTCGTTGGATTTTGTTCAAAAAAATAAACAACGCTTAGAACAGCTCGCCAGCGCTGATTGGCATCTATTGGTCGTGGATGAAGCCCATCATCTCAGCTGGGACGAAAAGACCCCAAGCCCTGAACATCAAGCGATTGAACAACTTGCTAACAACATTGCCGGTGTACTGCTATTAACTGCAACTCCAGAGCAATTGGGTCAGCAAAGTCATTTTGCGCGTTTACGACTATTGGATCCCGACCGTTTTCATCATTACCCAACATTCATTGAGGAACAACAAAGCTATCGCGCTATTGCTGATGCTGTCATGGCGCTACTTAACGACGAATTTTTAGCGGAAGGCACACTGAATTTAGTAAGGCAGCTGATTAATGAACAAAATATCGAGCCATTGCTTGAAGAAGCGAACAGTAATGATACAAATAATAAAGTTGCTCGCCGTAAATTAATAACCTTGTTAATGGATCGGCACGGTACCAGTCGAGTTTTATTCCGTAATACTCGGAATGCCATTCAGGGATTTCCGCGCAGAGTGTTACAACCCATAAAATTACCGTTACCCAGCCAATATCAAACAGCGATTAAAGTCTCTGGCATTATAGGCGCTAATAAAAAATTAGAAGATCGCGTTAGAGACGTACTGTACCCAGCACAAATTTATCAAGAATTAGAAGGAAAAAATGCCACCTGGTGGAGCTTTGATCCACGGGTTGAATGGCTATTAAATTATTTGATTGCCCATCGTGATAAAAAAGTACTGATCATTTGCGCTCACACCACTACCGTATTACAACTAGAGCAAGCACTACGTGAACGCGGTGCCATCCGAGCGGCCTTATTTCATCAAGATCAATCATTGATTGATCGAGATCGCGCTGCCGCTTATTTTGCGGCAGCAGAAGAAGGCGCTCAAGTTTTAATCTGTTCTGAAATCGGCTCTGAAGGGCGTAATTTCCAATTTTCCTGTCGTCTAGTCATGTTTGATTTGCCGTTTAACCCTGATTTACTAGAACAAAGAATAGGACGTTTAGATCGTATCGGCCAAAATCATGACATTCAAATTATGGTGCCTTACCTGGAAAAAACACCGCAAGCTATTTTACTGCGCTGGTATCATGAAGGACTAGACGCATTTGAACATACCTGCCCAACCGGACGTACCCTTTATGATCATTGCCATCAAGAGCTGATGGAGTATCTGATTACCTCTGCCGAAGGACAAAAATTAGATGAATTTATTGATCGCTGTCACCAGCAGCATCATCATCTAAGATCAAAGTTAGAAGAAGGTCGTGATCGACTATTAGAAATGCATTCAAACGGAGGAGAGCAAAGCCAGCAGCTCGCAGCAACCATTGCTAAGCAAGATAACGATGTTAATTTAATTAATTTTACGATTAATCTGCTCGATATTATCGGAATCAATCAAGAAGATCACAGTGATAATATGATGATTCTTACCCCCTCTGACCATATGCTAGTGCCAGATTTTCCTGATATACCGCAAGATGGCTGCACTGTTACCTTTGATCGTCACCAGGCATTATCGAGAGAAGATATTCAATTTATTAGTTGGGAACATCCGATTATACGTAACGGCTTAGATATGATCCTATCTGGTCATACAGGTAGCAGCGCTGTTTCTTTACTCAAAAACAAAACATTACCCGTAGGTACTTTACTGACTGAATTGGTGTATGTGGTTGAAGCACAAGCCCCTAAATATTTACAATTGACTCGGTTTTTGCCGCCAACCCCGATACGTATATTAATGGATGCTCAAGGAAAAGATTTAGCCGATCAAGTAGAGTTCGAGCAGTTGAATCGACAGTTAAAAGCCCTTAATCGCCATACCGCACGTAAATTGATCAATTCGGTTCAAAAAGAGGTTCACCACATGCTACAACAAGCAGAGAAATGGGCGGCACAATATGCGCAAGGCGTGATCACGACAGCGAAAGATGAAGCGGATGATAAGCTTAGTAACGAATTAGCACGCCTCATCGCGTTAAAAAAAGTTAATCCCAGTATCCGTGATGAGGAAATAATCACATTACAAAATAATCGTGAGCAGGTGTTGGCTCATTTAAATCAAGCGAACTACCGACTTGATGCTATTCGTTTGATTGTGGTAACACACTAGAGTGATCCTCCATTGAATGTTCTATATCAAGATCAACATATTATGGTAATCAATAAACCCAGTGGATTGCTTTCCGTCCCTGGGCGCGCACCTGAAAATAAAGACAGTGTCATGATGCGTATTCAGGCTGCATTCCCGCAAGCAGAATCGGTTCATCGTTTAGATATGGCGACCAGCGGGGTGATGGTGGTCGCGTTAACTAAAGCAGCGGAACGTGAACTAAAACGCCAATTTCGTGAACGTGAGCCGAAAAAAGTTTATGTTGCTCGTGTCTATGGACATGTAAAAAAAGATCAGGGATTGATTGATTTACCGTTAATTTGCGATTGGCCAAATCGCCCTAAGCAAAAAGTGTGTTATGAAACGGGTAAATCCGCGCAAACTGAATACCAGGTATTATCTCGTCATGATGAAACCCCAGGACATAGCAACAGCAGCACCCGAGTAAAATTATCGCCTATTACCGGCCGCTCCCATCAATTAAGAGTTCATATGTTAGCACTGGGCCATCCGATTTTGGGGGATGGCTTCTATGCGCCTCCGGGAGCTAAATCGATGGCAACGCGTTTACAGTTGCATGCACAAGAACTTTATATTCGGCATCCCATGTTCTCCACACCGATGTATTTTCGTTGTGATGCCGATTTTTGACTTGAATCGTTTAGCATTCTATTTAATACAACCCCTCCAAAGCGAGGGCTAAATTAGTGTATTGATCACGGTAATCTAGCAGCATCTTTTCCAATTGTTCAGTAATACTATCTATTATTTCTTTCTTAACCTGTTTGTTGCCTATTTTTCCATTATGGTAATCCTCTAATTTTTTTCTAATCATCTTTAAGTCATTTGATATAATTTCACTTCCTTTTATTTTCTTAATACTCTCCGTATAATTATCGAATTCTTTTAATAAAGGTAAACTATCCCCCCAGGGAATAATGCTGACTTTTTGATTACCATTAATATCCTCGGTAATGAAAAGTGAATTGTAATTTCTATTGCTATAAACCACATAATTATCTTTTTTAATATAGTCGATGACATCTTGTGTTTCTTGCCAATTTTGAGTCAGAAGGATCTTTCCCTTTGGGGTAATAAAAAATAAACTTTGATTAAATTCCGGCCTTGGATTATCCATCTCAGAACTATGATTAACCACATTTCCACCACTATATCCACGTTCCTTTGCTTTCTCATTTAATTTATCAATGTAATATGGCATCCAGGTCGGAGCGCGGCCAATTTCTGGATCTACCTTGCGTCTATTTTCTTGGCTTAATGCTTTTCCACGCATCAATGCAACGAGATTTCTAAATTTTTCGGTATCGGTTGCCAACGCTTGAGACACTTCATCAGGATGTATGATATTTTTTACATTTGGAGCTACCATAAATAAATCATAATCAGCTGTCAGGGGTTTAATTTCATTATTTACTTTTTTTCCCATTAATTCTAATTTAAGCCAAGGTAACGGATGGATAGTATTAAATTTTCTATATTCAACTAGATAACCCTTCTGATGCGGTATTAAGCGAAATTGGTAGCTGCCAGCACCTTCATGTAATGGTGTAATTTCTAATGTTTTTACATTCCATTTTAATATTTCTTCTCTTTGTAATGCATTGAGTCTTTCAGAGGTAATATAAAGCTGTTTTTTAGCAAAACGATCACTTTTCTCTTCAAGAGCCTGTCTATTTTCTTCATTTCCTTTATTTACTGCATACTGATCGCCAAATATCTTACTGAGATTTTGATCGAATGGAATATAGCCAGCCATGGGTCCCCAATCCGAACTTTTACCATGTACATCCAATCCCTTAGTTGCCATACCATTATAAATTAAAGAGGTCGATAGAGAATTAACGGGACGGAAAATAAAATAAACATCTTCTTTTTTTGCTAATTCCGTAAAACCATAAACATGTTGATCAACGATGCCCGCGGCTTTTATTGCTTCTTCCCCTTTCGGCTCTGTAATACTGAAAAATAAGGGGTAAATATTTTTTTATTATATGCATTTTTTTGTTCTTCTAAGTGAGCCACATGGTTCATTGAATCCATCGTTACACTATCAACAGCATCACTATATGAAAAATAGTTAGGCATTGGACTATATCCAAAATGAATAATACTCATTGTCTTTTCCCTGGTTTTAAATTAAAAATTTTTATAATAATGGTTATGTAGTGCGTTAAAATTTTAATTTTTAGTTAATTTATTTTTTAATATATGATGCTACCCATAGACAAGGTATAAGTGTAAACACTTAATTATTTATTAGTGATAATGAAAAATATTAAAGAATATTTTTAAAAAATTAAAATAATCAATCATGATTAAATAACTCAGTTTAATTACGACAAAATAGAATGGATATATACGGCAAGGCGGCAATCAGTCGAATCCCAGGAGTGTACAGTTAGTACATGACTGGGATGAGAGTGAGCCGCCAACGCCGCCGTAACTTGAAAGGCGAAGGGTATAAGGCACGATTCGTGACTTGCTTTTTGATAGGGGTCAAAAGTACCATGAGCATCCATAGCCCTTGAAGTTGCCGCCTAGCGGCAGCTGCAAAGGCGAAGGGTATATCTTGCTTGTGGGAGGGAATAGCCTAATGTTTAGCGGAAGTATAGTAGCTTTGATCACACCGATGGACGACGAGGCAGCTGTCGATGAAGAGAGTTTGCAAACACTGATCGATTATCACGTCAAAAATAAGACTTCAGCGATAGTAGTAGCGGGGACGACTGGAGAGGCCGCGACACTGGAGCGTGAAGAGCATGTTTCTCTCGTATTAAAAGCAGTAGAATTGGCGGCCGGACGTATCCCGATCATAGCAGGTACCGGATCTAACGCGACGCGAGATGCAATATCACTCACCCAACGTTTTGAAAATAGCAAAGTAGCCGCTTGTTTAACCATTACCCCCTATTATAATTGTCCAACACAGGAAGGGTTATATCGCCATTTTGAAGCCATTGCTAAAAGTTCCGATCTACCTCAAATTCTTTATAATGTACCATCACGCACCGGTTGTGATTTATTGCCCGAAACGGTGGTGAGATTAGCTCAAATCCCCAATATCATCGGGTTAAAAGAAGCCACTGGAAATTTAGAGCGGCTTAGCATGATAAAACCCAGCGTTGGTGATAATTTTATTCTGCTGAGCGGTGATGATGCGACAGGTTTTGATTTTATACAAAAAGGAGGGCAAGGGATTATTTCAGTAACGGCCAATGTGGCAGCAGGTGGAATGACGGAGCTTTGTCAACGGGTAGCTGAAGGTAAATTTACCGAAGCAGGCCGTTTAAATGAGCGTTTAATGCCACTACATAAAGAATTATTTATCGAAGCCAATCCAATTGCCGTTAAGTGGGCTTGTAAACGACTGGGATTAATAACAGCAGAAACCTTACGCTTACCGATGACATCGCTAACCCTTGTTAATCAGAAGCGCGTCGAGGATGCCTTGAAAAGTGCGGGTTTACTATCTTGATTGCTAGGAAAATATAATGGCTATATTACAAAAATCAGTAATGATAAAGATAATAAGCGTTTTGTGGCTGATGTTGTTAGCCGCTTGTTCGACAGAACAACGTTATAAACGCCAAGTGAGCGGTGATGAAGCCTATCTTAATGCACCAGCGCTAAAAAGGCTCAATGCATCACAGGGGATAATCCTGCCATTACAGCATGGAACTTACGATATTGCGCAAGTATCACAGCAAGGTGCCGTTGGCAAACAGTTAGACATTCGGCCACCAATTCAACCCTTGGTACTATTAAAGGGTTCCCGGATAGAGTCCACTGCTGATATTAGTAAATTATTGTTAGACAATAATCGTCAAAACGATACATTATGGTCACAAATTACCACAGTGATGCAAAACGAGAGCCTCCCCATCGCCGATCGTCAGGATGCAAATCAAACGCTCACTACCGATTGGATAAAATGGAACCGAGCCGATGAAGATGTCCCCTTTGCAGGCCGTTATCAGATTAGTGTGCAACAGCAAGGAAATCAGCTTGCTTTAGTGGTGAAATCACTGGGTTTACAACAACAAGAAAAAATGGTTACTTCGAATATCGAGATACAACATTACAATCGTGCTATGTTGAATAAATTGATTGAAGGCTTAGATAAAATCCGCAGTAATAGCAATAATGCTCAAAACACAGACAAAATCGGTCGCCTAGAGGTACAAGCGGCACGTGACGATAGCGCTTTACCCAGACTTATTGTACGAGCACCCTACGCCATCGTTTGGCAACGTCTGCCGCCTGCGTTAGCAAAAATAGGGATGACCGTAACTAAACGTGACCGACAACAGGGTAACATTGCTGTAACTTATAGCCCTATCAACAGCCGTGATTGGGATGCATTAGGTGCGCAAGATCCTAAATTAAAATCCGGTAGCTATCAGTTGCAAGTGGGTGATTTTGGCAACCGTAGTAGCGTGCAATTCACCGATTCTAAAGGGCATACATTAAATCAACAACAAAATGATGCGCTGGTTGCGGTGCTACGCGCTGCATTGAATCAAAATGATGCAAAATAAAAAGAAAGCGGTGATCTTCTTTAATCTTGAGTCAAAAATAATCACACTATTGGAGCCATATTGAGATGCAAAAATTAGCCGAGTTGTATCGCGGAAAGGCTAAAACTGTCTACACTACTGAAGATCCTAATTATTTGGTGCTGGAGTTCCGTAACGATACATCAGCAATGGATGGTCAACGTATTCAAGCCTTCGATCGGAAAGGAATGATCAATAATAAGTTTAATCATTTCATTATGAACCGACTTGAAGCTGCGGGTATCCCCACACAAATGGAACGACTGCTTTCAGACAACGAAGCATTGGTAAAAAGATTAGAGATGATCCCTATCGAATGTGTCATCCGTAATCGTACCGCGGGTTCACTGGTGAAGCGGTTAGGGATTACAGAAAACCAAGTGCTAAATCACCCATTATTTGAGCTGTTTTTGAAAAATGATCAGCTGCACGATCCCATTGTCAGTGAGGCTTACTGTAAAGCCTTTGGCTGGGCTAGTGAAGCGCATCTGGCGCAAATGAAAAAGCTGAGTTATCAAGTTAATGATGTACTCAGTAAATTGTTTGACGATGCTGGTTTGATTCTAGTGGATTTCAAACTGGAATTTGGCTTGTTTGAAAATAAAATCACCTTGGGTGATGAGTTTTCCCCCGATGGCTGTCGCTTGTGGGATAAAAAGACGTTAGAAAAGATGGATAAAGATCGCTTTCGTGGCAATTTAGGCGGTGTGATAGAAGCCTATGAGCAAGTTGCTAAACGTATCGGGGTTCCGTTAGCGCCCTTTTCTGACAACGTATCAGCGAATAAAAAGATTTAAGGTGAAATTGCGCTTGCACAGACTGCAGGCTTTCGTTAGTATCCACTCCGTTTTAAATAGCATTGAGGTTGTTTGCAATCTTCTTTAGCGATGCTAGAAATAGAGGCACATAATAAAGAGCATTTTTTATGTGGTGACCCCATAGGGAGAATAGGTACAACTATGTACGTAACGCTGCTAGTATTTTTTTTACTGATTTCGATTGGACTTATTGCGCTTATCGTATTGCAACAAGGTAAAGGTGCGGATATGGGCGCTTCATTTGGAGCGGGTGCCTCCTCAACTCTGTTTGGATCTAGTGGTTCAGGCAACTTTATGACCCGTATGACCGCTATATTGGCGACATTATTTTTTATTGTTAGTCTGGTCTTAGGTAATATGAGTAGCAAGCAACACCGTCAAAGCAGTGAGTGGGAAAATCTGAGTCAACCAGCTAAAGATGAGAAAATAAGCGCGCCTCCAAAACCGAGCAGCGATATTCCTCAGTGATAGACTAGTACTTATCTTTGTATCGGAGCACAAAGAAATTTTAAATTGGCTCTAATGATCTAAAAAAATGTTATCTTCAATACCGAGGTGGTGAAATTGGTAGACACGCTACCTTGAGGTGGTAGTGCTCGATTGGGCTTACGGGTTCAAATCCCGTCCTCGGTACCAATTCATAGAGATAGCTTGCTTTTGGATGATGATCAACGTACTATTTGCTACGTTTTCGGACGCGGGATGGAGCAGCTTGGTAGCTCGTCGGGCTCATAACCCGAAGGTCGCTGGTTCAAATCCGGCTCACGCAACCACTTCTAGAAAAATTTTTTTCAAATACGATATTTAGAGAGATAAACTGATATCGATTTTGATTTGAAAAAACATTTATCGGAAGTCATGCCGAGGGATTCTTTCAGCGGCGAATAGGGTCCAGTTGTATCAAACCCCGAGTTTCGGGGTTTTTTGTTATTTGAAAAAAATGACTGGGCTATAAGGCCCTTTTTTTTTATGCCTTGGGGGTGAGTTTGTCCACGTTGGAACAAAAATTAACAGAGATAATTTCAGCACCGGTAAAAGCCTTGGGACACAAATTAGTAGGGGTCGAATTTATTCCAGGGCGCCAATCCACACTGCGTATTTATATCGATAACTGCGATGGCGTCACCGTTGATATGTGTGCAGATGTTAGCTACCAGGTGAGTGCCGTGCTAGATGTTGAAGAGCCGATTACCTGTCCCTACAACTTAGAGGTCTCATCCCCAGGTCTTGAGCGCCTGTTGTTTACCGCTGAAGATTATACTGACTATTTGGGGGAAAGAATCAATTTAACGTTACGTATAGCAATGCAAAACCGTCGTAAGTGGCAAGGTATCATCAAGGCTGTCGATGGAGAAATGATCATCGTTACTGTAGATGGAAAAGATGAAGTGTTCGCACTAAGCAATATCCGCAAAGCAAACCGGGCACCCCACTTTTAAAAATTTAGACGAGGCAACTTAGGATGAACAAAGAGATTCTGGCTGTTGTAGAAGCCGTTTCTAATGAGAAATCCCTTCCACGTGAGAAGATTTTTGAAGCATTAGAAATTGCATTAGCGACAGCGACCAAGAAAAAACATGAACAAGAAATTGAAGTCCGGGTTAATATCGATCGAAAAACAGGAGATTTCGAGACCTTCCGTCGTTGGAAAGTGGTCAGTGAAGTGGTTATGCCAACACGTGAAATTACGCTAGAAGCGGCGCAGGAAATTAGTAAAGAAGAGGCTCAGCAAAACACGCCTATTTCCACCGAATCTGAAATCCCTACTTATATTGAAGACCAAATTAAATCGGTAGTTTTTGACCGCATAACTACCCAAACAGCGAAACAAGTTATTGTACAAAAAGTACGCGAAGCTGAACGAGCAGTAGTGATTGAGCAATTTCGTGAACAAGAAGGGAAAATTGTTACAGCTACCGTTAAAAAAGTCAGTCGAGAGAGCATTATATTAGACCTAGGTAATAACGCCGAAGGAATAATTGGACAGGAGGATATGCTGCCTCGTGAAAACATACGCCCTGGTGACCGCATTAGAGGTATTTTGTATGAGATACGTCCTGAAGCACGAGGTCCCCAATTATTTATTAGCCGTTCACGTCCTGAAATGCTGATTGAACTTTTCCGCATTGAAGTACCAGAAATTGACGAAGAGTTGATCGAAATTAAGGCGGCAATTCGTGACCCAGCGTCACGTGCTAAAATCGCAGTTAAAACTAACGACAAGCGTATCGATCCTATAGGGGCATGTGTTGGGATGCGGGGAGCACGTGTTCAAGCTGTGTCTAACGAGCTGGGGGGAGAACGTATTGATATCGTTTTGTGGGATGATAATCCTGCTCAGTTCGTTCTTAACGCTATGGCGCCAGCTGAGGTAGCTTCTATCGTTGTTGACGAAGACGCAAAAACGATGAACATAGCAGTTGAAGAAGGTAATTCTGCACAAGCGATTGGGCGCAATGGTCAAAATGTACGCTTAGTTTCTCAGCTGAGTGGCTGGGAACTTAATGTGATGACGATCAACGAGCTTAAGGAAAAATGCCAAGCTGAAACCCGTACAGCGATTGATATGTTTATCGAACATCTTGAAATTGATGAAGAGTGCGCCACAGTTTTGGTCGAAGCAGAATTTTCTTCTTTAGAAGAATTAGCCTATGTACCAGAAAGCGAATTACCGGAAATTGATAGTTTTGACAAAAAGAGGCTTCAAGAGCTGCGTGATCGTGCCCAGAATGTACTGACCACATTGGCTCTAAAAAAAGAAGAAAGTTTTGGTGATAACAAACCCGCTGACGACTTGTTAAATTTAGCAAGTTTAGATCGTGATATGGCATTCAAATTAGCAGCGTGCGGGGTCTGTACGCTGGAAGATCTTGCCGAACAGGGTGTTAGCGATTTAGCCGATATTGAAGAGCTAGATGATGAAAAAGCCGGTAAATTAATTATGGCAGCCCGCAATATCTGCTGGTTTGGCGATAATGCGTAATAACTGTAGCAGGAAGGAACAGCATGACAGATGTAACCATAAAGTTGCTGGCAGCAGAGATCTCAACTTCAGTTGATCGCCTCATACAGCAGTTTGCTGATGCAGGTTTAAAAAAATCTGAAACAAGCTCTGTTACTCAGCAAGAAAAAGAAATATTACTAGCACATTTAAAACATGAACCAGGTCAAGTGCCAAATAAACTTACGTTGCAACGGAAAATACGGAGCACTTTAAATGTTCCGAGCTCCGGTGGAAAAAGTAAATCGGTACAAATTGAAATTCGTAGAAAACGAACTTACATCAATACGCCTAATGCCGAGCTAGCGAACACAGAAAAAGCTAAAACAGAGCAGGCAAAGCAGGTTGAGCAGGTTGAGAAAAAGCCAGCTAAAGCAGAAGAGCAGGCAAAAAGTGAAAGTGCAAAGGAAGCTAACGCGAAAAAAATCGCTGACACAAAAAGTAAGCCGATTGTAGAAAAGAAAAAATTGACGACTCAACAACAAAGTGACAAGACCCGCCGTGAGGCAGAAGCGGCTGAACTGAAACGTTCTGTAGAACGAGAAGTGCGCCGTAAGATAGAAGAAGACGCGAAACGGGTTGCTGAAGAAGCGCGTAAAATGGCAGCAGAAAATGAAGGTAAATGGCCTGAACCCATAGCCGAACAAATCGAATTGACCGATTACCATGTCACTACCTCACAACACGCTCGGGCAGCAGAAGATGAAAATGATGCCAAGGTTGAAGGAGATCGCCGTAGTCGCAGCCGGGGAAGTAAAACTACCAAACAGAAAAAAGGCAATAAACTCTCCGAGTCAAAAGCAGATCGTGAAGAAGCGCGGGCTGTTGGCCGTAAAAGCAAAAGAAAGCCAAGCACTTTACAACAGAGTTTCAATAAGCCAGTTGCTGTAGTCAACCGCGACGTTATCATTGGTGAAACGGTCACCGTTGCTGAACTAGCGAATAAAATGGCAGTTAAAGGCTCTCAAGTCATTAAAACAATGATGAAACTAGGTGGTATGGCAACAATCAACCAGGTTATTGATCAGGAAACAGCGCAACTGGTTGCTGAAGAAATGGGTCATAAAGTTATCTTGCGTCGTGAAAATGAACTCGAAGAAGCACTGATGAGTGATCGCGATATGGGAGTGGCGGGTGAATCTGCTTTACGCGCCCCCGTCGTCACCATCATGGGTCATGTTGATCATGGTAAGACTTCATTGCTTGATTGCATTCGTTCGACCAAAGTTGCGGCAGGGGAAGCAGGAGGGATCACACAGCATATCGGGGCTTATCACGTTGAAACCGAAAACGGGATGGTGACCTTCTTAGATACACCAGGGCATGCTGCGTTTACATCAATGCGTGCACGAGGTGCTCAGGCAACAGATATCGTGGTTTTGGTTGTTGCGGCCGATGATGGGGTCATGCCACAGACGATCGAGGCCATCCAACATGCTAAAGCAGCGAAAGTCCCCGTTGTCGTTGTTATCAACAAAATAGATAAACCAAACGCTGATCCAGAGCGTCTTAGAACAGAACTATCTCAGCACGGTATCCTGCCAGAAGAGTGGGGAGGAGATTCCCCATTTGTTCACGTATCAGCTAAAAAGGGAACAGGGATTGATGATCTACTCAATGCAATCTTGCTACAGGCTGAAGTTCTGGAACTAAAAGCAGTTCACAGCGGCATGGCCAGTGGTGTAGTGATTGAATCTTTCCTAGATAAAGGCCGTGGGCCTGTTGCGACCGTGTTAGTTCAAAGCGGCACGTTAAACAAAGGTGATATCGTGCTCTGTGGTTTTGAATATGGTCGTATTCGTGCTATGCGTGATGAAATGCGGCGTGATATCGAGTCTGCCGGACCTTCTATCCCAGTAGAAATCTTGGGGTTATCAAGAGTGCCTGTAGCAGGGGACAGTGTCACCGTGGTGCGTGATGAAAAGAAAGCCCGTGAAGTTGCATTATATCGCCAAGGTAAATTCCGCGAAGTTAAACTAGCAAGTCAACAGAAGCTAAAACTAGAGAACATGTTTGCTAACATGGCTGAAGGTGAGGTTTCAGAACTCAATATTGTATTGAAATCTGATGTACAGGGTTCCTGTGAAGCTATTTGTCATTCTTTGACACAGCTCTCTACTCATGAAGTGAAAGTGAAGATTGTCAGTTCTGGTGTCGGCGGTATTACAGAAACTGATGCGACCTTAGCAACAGCTTCTAAAGCCATTATCATTGGCTTTAATGTTCGTGCCGATGCCTCAGCGCGGCGGGTAATAGAAACAGAGAATTTAGATTTACGGTACTATTCTGTTATTTATAGTTTGATCGATGAAGTCAAACATGCGATGAGCGGGATGTTGGCGCCTGAATATAAACAGCAAATTATTGGTCTAGCGGAAGTACGTGACCTGTTTAAATCGCCTAAGTTCGGTGCTATTGCTGGTTGTATGGTAACTGAAGGTACTATCAAGCGTAGTAGCCCCATTCGTGTTTTACGTGACAACGTGGTTATCTATGAAGGTGAGTTGGAATCGCTACGCCGCTTCAAAGATGATGTTAATGAGCTTCGTAACGGGATGGAATGCGGCATCGGTGTTAAAAATTACAACGATGTGCGGGTAGGCGATATGATCGAAGTCTTTGAAACGATACAAATTAAACGCACCATTGATTAACTTATGCCCTTTGTCTTTGAAGTTGCCCGCTAGGCGGCCAGGGCGTGAGACCCGATGAGCGTGGACATGCCATGAGGGCTCGCAGCCAACAATGCGGCAGGGCTTCAAAGGCGACGGGTATATTACAGATGAGGGAGCCTTTTGGCTCCCTTGTTTTCTGATCTGGAGAATCTAAATGGCACAAGAATTCAGCCGTGCTCAACGTGTTTCACAAGAACTACAAAAAGAGATCGCCATTATTTTGCAGCGTGAAATTAAAGATCCGCGGGTGGGTATGGCGACGGTTTCTGGCGTGAAGCTTTCTCGTGATTTAGTTTACGCCAAAGTGTTTGTTACTTTTTTAAATACATTAACTCAGGATGACGATCAAAAAAAAATCAAAGACGGCATTAAAGCTTTGCAAGATGCTTCAGGTTATATCCGTACCTTATTGGGTAAAGCGATGCGATTACGTGTCGTACCCACACTGACCTTTGATTACGACAAATCACAGATTGAAGGCGTTCGTATAGCAAATTTAGTGACGAATGTAATTAAAAATGATGTTACACGTCGTAACATCACAGATAAAAATAATGAGGAGACATCATAATGGGGCGCCCCCGTCGGCGTGGCCGCGACATCAATGGCATCTTACTTTTAGATAAACCCCCTGGTTTTTCTTCAAATGATGTTTTACAAAAAATTAAGCGCCTTTTTGGTGCTAACCGGGCTGGTCATACCGGCGCATTAGATCCACTCGCAACAGGTATGTTGCCCATTTGTCTGGGTGAGGCGACTAAATTTTCTCAATTTTTACTCAACGCAGATAAACACTATCATGTAATAGCGCGTTTAGGTCAACGAACGGACACATCTGACGCGGCAGGTAAACTGCTTGATGAAAAAGAAATAAAATTTACGCAGGCTCA
The DNA here is from genome assembly GCF_000143625.1 of Candidatus Regiella insecticola LSR1. Classification (GTDB taxonomy): domain Bacteria; phylum Pseudomonadota; class Gammaproteobacteria; order Enterobacterales; family Enterobacteriaceae; genus Regiella; species Regiella insecticola. The sequence continues at coordinate 250,216 of NZ_GL379592.1, forward strand.
ATTGGATAACGCATTAGAAAGTTTACGAGGCGAAAGCCTGCAAATCCCGTCAATGTATTCAGCATTGAAATACCAGGGTCGACCATTATACGATTATGCCCGGCAGGGGATTGAAGTAGAACGCGAAAAGCGGGCAATTAGCATCTTTGATTTGCAATTTATTCGCTGGCAAGGCCATGACTTAGAATTACAAATTCATTGCTCAAAAGGGACTTATATTCGTACTTTGATTGATGATTTAGGCGAATTATTAGGATGTGGTGCCCATGTTAGTCAACTACGTCGCTTACAAGTAGCAACTTATCCACCCGAACGTATGCTGACCTTAACACAACTGAATACGATAGTTGAATCGACCCCCTCTTCACCTTATCCGATTTTGGATCCATTACTGTTACCGATGGACAGTGCTGTAGTTAATTTTCCTGAAGTAAACTTATTGCCGGTAGTCGCTGCTTATTTAAAACAAGGCCAACCCGTTCAAGTTTCATCCGCTCCTGTTGAAGGTATGGTACGTATTACTGAAGGCGAAGGGCGTCACTTCATTGGTATTGGCATCATTGATGATGATGGACGTGTCGCGCCAAAACGTTTAGTTAACGTTCTTACATAACCGTAGCGAGTGAAACGGAGCAACGTGAATCGCCCTGAGTAACCTAATTCACGCCACGCAGGAATTATACCCTTTGCCTTTGAAGTTGCCTTCGGCTGCCAGGGGGTGAGACCGATGAGCGTAGATAGACTACGTGATTCGGCGAGCACCCGCAGACAACAAAGCCGTAACTTGAAAGGCGAAGGGTATACACAAAAACCTATTGTCAATCTCATGATTCAAACATATCTTTAATCCAACTGGCAACATCATCATCAGCTGGATCATCATTAGCTGGCTGGGATTCTGGCAGAGAGGTTTGACAAAGTTTGTTTGGATCCTCTGTCCAGACAGGAATAGTGCGCCAACCATTGTCAACACTACAGATAAAGTTGCCTGTAGAATCAATATTCATCAGGCTAATCCCTTCAGGTACTTGTAACGTTAAAGGTAAGGGGGTTTGATTTTCTAGATAACGGCGATACAGTGTTAGTGCTCCATTAGCCCCTGTTAATTGAGCCGGGCCATTGTCATCACGTCCAATCCAAACAATAACCACTTCTTTACCATCGATCCCAGCAAACCAACTATCACGAAGATCATTGGTCGTTCCTGTTTTTCCTGCCAGATGATAGTTTAAAAATTTTACGGCCAGCGAACGTGAAGTACCTCGTGCGACAACCTGTTGCATCCCATACAATGTGAGATAAGCGGCCTGAGCTGAAACCCTTGCTTCCGCTTGTGGAAAAGTACGATACAGCACGGTTCCATCTTCAGCAATCACAGAACGCACCGCAGACAATAGTGCTCGATTACCGCCACTGGCAATAGTCTGATACTCTTGTGCCACCTCCATCGGTGTCAAGCTGATTGCGCCTAACAATATTGCTGGCACTGGATTGATCACCGATTGAGAGATCCCCAGCAATTGCAAAGTTGCACTAATTTGATCTAATCCCAATGCGAGACCTAAATTAACCGTTGGCACATTTATAGAATTAACCAATGCGTCCAGTAACATCACTCTTCCCCGAAACTGACGGCTGTAATTTTTCGGTTGCCAAACAGAGCCATTAGGTTGTGTAAGAGATAAAGGTTTATCGTCTAGCCAGGTATTTAAGCGATATTTATCGGGTTGACTCAGTGCGGTTAAATAAGTTGAGGGTTTGGCTAAAGAGCCTATTGGCCGTCGCGCCTGCATGGCACGGTTAAATCCAGCGAACTGTGGCTGAGCACCTCCCACCATTGCACGGATTTCACCACTAAAGCGGTCAACGATGACTATCGCGGCTTCCAAATCATCAACCTGCCGCGCTTTTATTAATGCTGGGATCCCTTTTTCAACGGATTTTTCTGCTGCTTCCTGTGATACAGGATCTAATGTGGTGAAAATTTTCACGCCAGATAAATCGTTAATTTTATCAGCCAATTTTTCTTGTAACTCTTGACGCACCATTTGCATAAATGCCGGCTGAGGAGAAATGACACCACCTTTAGGTTGTACTCCGAGCGGTCTAACACTCAGCATATCGTATAATTTTTCGTCAATGACACTTTGATTTTGCAATAATTTTAATACCAAATTACGCCGTTCTAAGGCCAGTTTAGGATTACGCCACGGATTATATAATGACGCACCTTTCACCATTCCAACCAGCATCGCTTGCTGATCTAGACTCAATTCATCAATTGGGCGACCAAAATAATACAAGCTTGCTAAGGGAAAACCACGGATCTCATCGCTGCCATTTTGACCAAGATAAACTTCGTTAAGGTATAACTCTAAAATACGATCCTTGCTGTAACGATAATCCATCAACAATGCCATATAGGCTTCATTAGCTTTACGCCACAAAGAACGCTCATTCGTCAAAAACATATTTTTAACTAATTGCTGGGTTAAAGTACTGCCCCCTTGCACTGTTTTTCCGGCGATTAGGTTAGCTAATGCGGCACGGCCAATCGAATATAATTTAATACCATCATGTTGATAAAAAGAACGATCTTCTGTTGCCAGTAATGTGTCGACTAACAGATCGGGAAAAGTAGAACGGGGAACAAGCAGACGTTGTTCACCATTAGGTGATTGCAACAGGGTGATCAGCTTAGGATCGAGCCGAAAAAAACCAAAGTGACGCTGATTTTCTAGATTTTCGATTTGTATCAATTTATCGTCACTAAAGACCAAACGGACATGTATTTCCCCTTCTTTACCGTCTGAAAAATCAAAAGCACGGCGGAGCATTTCAATACTGTTATTTTTAACAGCAAATTCACCAGGACGGATTATCTTGCTAACCTGACGGTACTGCATAGCCTCCAATAACTTAACCATTTCCTCTTTGCTGTAAGCCATATCTGGCTCAAGATTCAACTCTCGGCCATACACGGCGGCAGGTAAATCCCAAACCTGGCCCTCGATGCGTTGACGGATTTTTTCATTGAGATAAAAACCATAAATGGCCAACAACAATGCAATCATTAAAAATAATTTAACAAATAATCCAAACCAGTAACGTTTTTTGCGCATTAATCGTGATTTTTCTTTTTTTAGCATTGATTTATTATCTTCGGTGTTATTTTCATCATCATCACGTCGATGCAATGGTTTTTTCGGCTCAGTATTCGTGACTGATTTACGTTTTTTCCGGCCAGTAGGGTTACGATGATCCTCAGACATATTTTTTCTCCAAATCATCATCGTTTAATAGATATAAAACTCTTACAGTAAGGGAGATGCATTGTAAAGCGCCGCTATCGCTGCGCGATAATTCGTTTCTAACGTTTCTCTACCCGTGATAAGAAGTTTTAAATCATTCAGGCGACCATTAATATCGTAAACCCAACCATGTAGCGTCACTTTTTCGTCACCTTTCCATGCTGATTTAATAATAGTGGAGTGCCCCAGGTTGTAAACTTGCTCAATAACGTTAATTTTACATAGCAAATCAGTACGATGCGCTTCTGAGTGTTGATCTAATAGACGTTGATGTTTGTACCGAAGATCACGAATATGCAGCAACCAGTTATCGATCGACCCTATTTCTTTATCTTCCAGCGCGGCTTGAACACCACCACAACCGTAATGGCCACAAATAATAATATCTTTTATCTTTAAAACATCAACGGCGTACTGCACCACAGACATACAGTTTAAATCAGTGTGAATAACCAAGTTGGCAACATTACGATGGACAAATAATTCGCCAGGTTTTAGGCCAGTCAAAAGTTCCGCCGGTACCCGGCTGTCAGAACAGCCAATCCAGAGAAAATGCGGTTTTTGTACTTGAGATAAACTCTCAAAAAAGCCAGGATCTTCTTTATGAATAGCTGAAGACCAGGCTTCATTATTGCGGATAAGATCTTCTATTTTCTTCATAAATGTTAATAATCTGTAATAAATATATTGCAATAGGATAATATAAAGGGGCATTTAAATCAGCAATTAGATTGCTGATGGTTTGTTGTGAATGGTATAGCCGAATTAGTTTAATTTGATTCAAGGCGGAGGAACACAGACAGTACAAATAGTACGGCAAGCGACGACAACACTTAAATCAAATTAAACTGATTTGGCTATATGCGATAAAATCGTCAGGGATCTAGCTAACAAAGGACTGGTAAAAGATCCATTTGATATACTGTTAATTAAATAATATTGAACTTCTAATAGGGTTTTATTATGGCTTACGCGCTAGAGTTATCGCAACTGACCAAAACGTATAAGGGAGGAGTACGTGCCCTACGCAATATTGATTTACATGTCGAAGCAGGCGATTTTTATGCATTGCTTGGCCCGAACGGAGCGGGAAAATCAACTATCATTGGTATTATTAGTTCTCTAGTCAATAAAACCGCCGGCAAGGTTAAAGTGTTTGGTTATGATACGGATAAAGATCTTGTGAATGCTAAACGCCAGCTGGGTTTGGTTCCACAGGAATTCAATTTCAATCCCTTTGAAACTGTATTGCAAATTGTCACTACTCAAGCCGGTTATTACGGAGTGAGTCGGCGTCAGGCGAGCATTAGAGCGGAAAAATATCTCAGTCATCTCGAGCTGTGGAACAAACGTAATCAAAGCGCAAGACATTTATCCGGAGGAATGAAACGCCGACTAATGATTGCACGGGCTTTGATGCATAAACCGAAGCTACTTATTCTCGATGAACCCACCGCCGGAGTCGATATCGAATTACGGCGCTCTATGTGGTGCTTTTTAAAAGAGCTGAACGCAGAAGGAACAACCATTATTCTGACCACACATTATTTGGAAGAAGCCGAAATGCTGTGTCGCAATATTGGTATTATCCAGGGTGGTAAATTGGTAGAAAATACGTCAATGAAGCAACTACTGAACAAATTGGAATCAGAAACATTTATTCTTGATCTCGCTGCAAAAAGTCCGCTACCGAGATTGGAAGGCTATCGCTCTCGTCTGATCGACACTTCTACACTCGAAGTCGATGTCAAGCGCGAGCAAGGATTGAATGCGCTGTTTAGTCAACTCAATGCACAGAAAGTTAACATACAAAGTATGCGCAATAAAACCAACCGGTTAGAAGAACTATTTATTACTTTGGTGAATAATCACAGTGAATAGAGGAAAAAACATGATCCGCTTGTATTGGATTGCCTTACAGAGTATTTGGATTAAAGAAATCATACGTTTTAGTCGTATTTGGGTGCAAACACTGTTACCACCGGTTATCACCATGTCACTTTATTTTGTTATTTTCGGCAGCTTAATGGGTTCGCGGATCGGAAATATGGCTGGTGTGGATTATATGCAATTTATTGTCCCTGGCTTGATTATGATGGCGGTGATCACTAACGCTTATGCGAATGTGGCTTCCTCTTTTTTCAATGCTAAATATCAACGCAATATTGAAGAACTGCTAGTGGCTCCTGTGCCCACTTATATTGTGATCATCGGTTATATCGGCGGTGGAGTGGCTCGAGGCGTGATCACCGGTGTATTGGTGACAGGGGTCTCGTCATTTTTTGTACCATTACAAATTTATTCTTGGTCGGTACTTGTTTTGGTATTACTGCTTACCGCCATTTTATTTTCACTCGGCGGCTTGTTAAATGCCGTATTTGCTAAAACCTTCGATGATATTAGCTTAGTGCCTACTTTTGTCTTAACACCATTGACATACTTGGGTGGGGTTTTTTATTCATTGTCATTACTGCCTCCATTTTGGCAAGATTTATCCAAACTTAATCCCATCGTCTATATGGTTAGTGGTTTTCGTTATGGTTTTCTTGGTATGACTGAATTATCATTGCCGCTCACTCTGACTGTATTAATAACGTTTATTAGTGTCTTTTATACCTTAGCTTGGTATTTAATTAACCGTGGCCAAGGTTTACGTAGCTAATAAATTAGACCTCTTTCGAAACCCTAGTTCGTTATGCGAAGCGCAAAAGAGGTCTATACCCTTCGCCTTTCAAGTTACGGCGGCGTTGGCTACGGGTGCTCGCCGAATCACGTAGTATGTCTACGCTCATCGGTCGGTTGCCCTGGCCGCCTTGCCGTAACTCGAAATTCATTGGGTCTATTATAATAATGAGATTTATCATGTCCTGGATCCAAATCAAAATAAACACCTCGGGTGACCGTGCCGAATCCCTTGGAGAGGTATTAATTGAAAGCGGAGCGCTTTCTATCACTTTTCAAGATGCTCACAACCATCCCATCTTCGAACCATTGCCAGGCGAAACCCGTTTATGGGGGGATACTGATGTTATTGGTCTATACAGTGCGGAGATCGACATCGCTAACGTTATTATGATATTGGAGCAATCGCCTCAATTAGATAAAAATTTTATTCATAAAATTGAACAAGTTGAAGATAAAGATTGGCAGCGAGAATGGATGGAGCATTTCCATCCCGTTTGTTTTGGGCAACGGTTATGGATTTGTCCCAGTTGGAGAGAGGTTCCCGATCCGACGGCGGTCAATGTTATGTTAGATCCAGGATTAGCGTTTGGTACCGGTACCCATCCGACCACAGCACTTTGTTTGCAATGGCTTGATAGCCTCGATCTCGTTGGTAAAACCATTATCGATTTTGGTTGTGGTTCAGGAATTTTAGCTATTGCCGCTTTAAAACTAGGCGCAGCACATGCTATTGGCATTGACATCGATGCTCAGGCAATTCAAGCCAGCAGAGATAATGTGCAACGTAATGGTGTTTCAGAAAATCTTGATCTGTATCGACCAGAAGATCTGCCGACAGATATTGCTGCCGATGTCGTGGTTGCTAACATTTTAGCCGGCCCTTTACGTGAATTGGCTCTCCCCATTAGTAAACTAGTAAAAAACAATGGCTCCCTGGCGCTTTCCGGCATACTGACGACCCAAGCTGCCACTGTTATTCAAGCATATCAACAAAATTTTATATTTGATCCTGTGGTTAGCAAGGAAGATTGGTGCCGAATCACCGGTACTAAGAGCCTGTTATAAATCTCTTGTGCTCGCTGATATAGCCGAATCAGTTTAATTTGATTCAAGGCGGAGGAGCGCAGACAGTACAAATAGTACGGCAAGCGACGACAACGCAGAATCAAATTAAACTGATTCGGCTATACTTCGTCAAAAACGAGCTCAAAATGCTCATTTACCCTATGTAAACTGCGCTTTTTCGCTCGTTTTTTCCTTGTCTGAGCGTCGCTCAAGAAGATTTTGAACAAGCTCTTAGAGCGTATTCATTGCGTCCACATAATTAACCCTCTACTATCATTTTATTGATTTTTTAATTTTACGGATAAATGACAATACTATGCATAAATTACCCATAGTCTGTTTCGCTATGCTGATTTTTACTATTTCCTGGCATTCATCAGCCGAAGAAAAACGTTATATTTCTGATAAGTTGATTACCTATGTCCATAGTGGGCCTGGTAGTCAATATCGTATTGTCGGTTCACTCAATGTGGGTGATGAAGTGACGCTTCTTAGTGTTAATCAGAGTGAGAATTATGCTCAAATCCGTGATGCAAAAGACCGCGTTGTTTGGCTTCCGCTAAATCAGCTGAGCTCATCAGCTAGCTTACGCTTGAAACTACCAGAGCTTGAACAGCAATTGGAAACCTTAACGAGTCAATTACAAAACATTGATGCAGACTGGAATCAGCGTACTGCAGAAATGCAACAAAAATTAGCCGACAGTGACGATATAATAAGCAAATTAAACGAAGAAAATGATAGATTGGAAAATCAATTAGTTAAAGCACAAACAGAAATCAGTGCAATGAGTTTGCAACAGGATAACAAACAACGTGCCATCATATTGCAATGGTTTATGTATGGTGGCGGCGTAGCAGGAATAGGTTTAATTTTAGGGTTATTACTGCCTTATCTGATCCCCAGTCGTAAAAAACAAGATCGTTGGATGAATTGATATTGATATAGCCGAATCAAATTAAAATGATTTGGCTATATACCTGAGTAGGAGCATCAAATGAATATCTACCTGGTCGGCGGTGCCGTTCGTGACAATTTATTAAAACTGCCCGTCACCGAACGCGATTGGGTAGTGGTTGGCGCCACAGCCAACCAATTACTTTCTCAAGGTTATCGACAAGTAGGCAAAAATTTCCCCGTTTTTTTGCATCCCAGGAGTCAAGAAGAGTATGCGCTTGCTCGTACAGAACGTAAAACAGGATCGGGGCATACGGGTTTTATTTGCCATGCAGCGCCGGACGTCACTCTGGAAGAGGATTTACGCCGGCGGGATTTGACGATTAATGCCATGGCGTGGCGTGATACTCATAATGGCGGCGAATTAATCGATCCCTATCATGGCAAAGAAGATATTGCAAACCGCGTATTGCGTCATGTTTCCGATGCCTTTAGTGAAGATCCCTTGCGCGTCTTAAGAGTGGCACGTTTTGCTGCCAGATTTGCTTCTTTGGGGTTCACCATCGCCCCTGAAACCGAGCTGTTAATGACCGCAATGACCGATAACGCGGAGCTCTCTACCCTCATGCCTGAACGTATTTGGCAAGAAACAGAAAAAGCGCTGCTAAGTCAAAGTCCGCAAATTTATTTTCAAGTGTTGCATCATTGTGGGGCATTAGCGGTATTGTTTCCCGAAATTGATGCCTTATTTAACGTACCTGCCGCGGTAAAATCACATCCCGCAATAGATATACCCTTCGCCTTTGAAGCAGCCGCTAGGCGGCCAGGGCGACCGATGAGCGTAGACATACTACCTGATGAGGCGAGCACCCGCAGCCAACAACGCGGCTGCTTCAAAGGCGAAGGGTATAATGCGGGGCTGCAAACCATGATGACGCTCCACATGGCAGCCCGCCTTAGCGCGCAACCGGCCGTGCGTTTTGCCGTGCTCTGTCGTGATGTGCATAAAGCTATTCAACAACCCGAATTACATTATCAAGACCCTAGTTTAGCGCATGATTTAGGGAATAATGTGACAGGAATACCCTTAATTGAGCAACTATGCCAACGCTTAAGAATACCTAATTCATACCGCAATTTGGCTAGATTGGTCGCTGAGTATCATGGTGTCATTCATCAAGCCAATACATTATCGCCACAATCACTACTAAAACTGTTTGATGCAATAGATGTATGGCGTAAACCAGAGCGTCTAGAGCAAATAATTTTAGCCAGTCAAGCGGATGCGCGAGATCTGACGGATCTTGAAGATCAACATTATCCACAGGGTGATTACTTACGCCGTGCTTTGCGTGTTGTGCAGGCAGTGTCGGCAAGAGAGCTGGTCGCTAGCGGATTACGCGGGCAAGCTATCAATAATGAACTCAGACAACGCCGCCAACAGATTTTGACACAGTTAATGCAGTGCTCTCCTCAGTGCCCTTGTTAGTACCGATTTTACCTAAGCCCCCAGAAATATAAAAAAATAACTTGTCAAGAAAACAGTTAACCGGCAAATTGAGCGAAATAAATGGATATACCCACAGCCTTTGGAATAGCCGCCTAGCGGCAGCTTAAAAGGCTATGGGTAACTCAATTAAATGGACTAATTGAATTATGGACAAAGAAACATTAATACGTGAAATACATAATGTACTCAGTATTGACGCCCCTTTTTTTTATAGAATCAAACGCTTACTGAATGAATACCAAGCATTAAGTATTGTTAGCGACACTCAGGAACTCTGCCTGTTGGCTCGTCTCCAAACCGAGCTGGAATTACTTTTAATCGGTGAGAACAGATTCGCTGACCCGCCTGCGAAGCCAAAGATTCAAATCGCTTTAAACTACGTATTGCAAAAAAACAAAGTCTATTAATGCCGATAGAGAAAAAAATCCATTTCGTTTGGATCGGTGTGCTTGGCTCTTTTCAAATTGCTTACATGAAAACCTGGGCTTATTACAACCCTGATTACGAAATTCAGTTATGGCACTATCCTCAGGCTTTGCTCTGCGGTATCCTGCGCCAAAAAATCAAGCTCTACGCAGGGACACTGCAGGGTATCGGTAATAACATCGACATTGAAAGCACCGCCTCGATCCATGTTAGAGCCATTATCGATTTACAGAACGAATTTTATAACGATTATTTTCTCCCCGGAATAAGTCAACAGCGCACTTTTGATGATTGTGCAACGCAATTTTTATTGGCTAAAGGATGGAGTACCTTAGATGAATTAGAGCAAATAAAATCGACCCATGCGTACTCTTTCAATCAGGCCATTAATGCGCTCAAAATCGCCCAAGGTCGCGCGACTCAAGCCCAGTCAAAGATGCCGATTCGTTTGATTGAGATCAATGCGGCTCTGTTTCAGACTCCGGCAAAAAAAGATTATTACCACTATTACCTCAAAGAACTTGGCTTGCGCCAAAACGCAGCTTCTGCTTCTGATAAAGCCCGTTACATGATCCTTTACAAAGAAGGCGGCATTTATCTTGATGTTGATCTTTTACCGCACCCAGATAACAGGCTTTGGCAAAAGATAAAAACAGATTTATTTGACAACATCAATAAAAGAAAAATTATCAATGATTATTATCCACAGAATGAGTTCTCTTACATGAGAGGCGTATTTTGGTTCTATATCGGTGGTGTACAAAGTGAACTTAGAAAATTAAATGTATTAAAGCCTTTTCGTCGTGCTGATGTCTCTATGGCTTATGCGGTATAAATTGATTTAAAATAAAGGGTCAGAAAACAAGGTATCGATATCACATAGTCGCTTTCTGCGAAGGGCTTTAGCTTGAGCCCATTTGTGCTCAATGGGATTCATGTCAGGAGAATACGTGGGGAGATATTCGAGAATAAAGCCAGCTTTCTGTATAGCAGTCTGGATGTCTTGGCGTTTATGGAAGCGCACATTATCCATCACAAGGACTGCCCCTGGAGGGGATTTTGGCAGTAAATCTTGGGTGACCCAGGCATAAAAAATATCGCTGTTGATATGGCAGTCGAAGGTACAAACCGTAGTTAATTTTCCGTTAAGCTGTGCACCAATGACATTAGTACGTGCTTTGGCATGGCAATCGTGTTGGCCGTAACAGCACTTCCCTTTCACTGAATAACCATAAAGACGCGGCATATCATGAGCAAAACCGCTTTCATCCACGTTAGCCCTGGAGCTTAGTCTGAAAATCTTTTCGAGCTTGGACGTCGGCTTTGGGGGGATAAAATGTTTTTTTTATAGCTAAAACCCGCCCGCTTTAAGGCATCACAGATACCCCTGGCACTCACACCCATCCGTGGCGCCCGCTCGTGCTGAGACGCGTCAGGGTAGGTTTCCACATCCAGAATCAACGCCGCTCTGTTTATTTTGGTAGCGGGTTTATTACGCGTCAAACAAGGCTCCAGGCGTTTCGCCCATCGCATCAAACTGGCACTTCCTACACCAAAACGGTCGGCGGTTTCAGCATAAGTGAGGGCTTCTTTCTTTTTGAAAGCCAATACATGTTGACGAAATTTTAAGGGATAAGTCATTTTGGTATTTATAGGTCAATAAATCATTTCGATATTGTACGTCAATTTATAACACCTAAGCCATATAGGTGACGATATCGGCACCATCTGCCACGGCGGTTTCTTTGTTCACCACCAGATCACCACTGCCGATTTGGGCGGTATTCGGTTCCACTTGCAGCAGCATCTCTGCCAGATCTGTACTGTTTCCTTTCCTGTCAGTCATCACCGCTGTCAGGCGATAGGTATCGGTAATTGTCAATGTAGTTGTCGCCTAGGATTTTACATCCTGGGCGACAACTACATTGACAATTACCGGTTACCGACATACGGCTGTCTGTGTCGAGAGCGCTGTCTGCCATGAGTTGTCTCATCTCATTCGTTTCTGCGGCCTGTGCCAACGGCATATAAAGAGGCAGTATCAGAGAGGAGAAAAACCAGTTAATAAGCAGCCAGAAAGATATTCTTTTTTTAACAAGGGGGGACAACCAATTCATGATGCTTTTCCCTTAAAGTCAATCGGATATTTAATCGTCAGGCGAAAAAAAGCCTTCCATCTAAGAAATACAAGTGATGTTTTTCAGATGGTTGAAATCACTTTCATTCGTTGCTGGTGTTCGATAAACGTTTGACTCTTCACTCGCTCGCATATCATGTTTAGTTTGTCGTTCAGGTTCAGCTCTATCAACTCTGACGGATCTTTCTCCAGCAGCCCCCGGTTTTTTTGGTAATAGTGATAAGAATCATTGATTTTGTTGAACTGAGCCTGGTACTTGGTATAGGCAGACGGGTTAAGCTTTTGGAGTAGGGTGAAATTGTTCATGCATTGGTTGCTGCTACTCGTTTCAGTAGTAGGGAGGGGTTGCACAGTTTTATTTGCTCTCGGGGCACAACCGGGAAGTGTGGTCAGGGTAACGAGAACCAAAACGGCAAGTGAAATAAAACGTTGCGGCGATGTCGGCATATATGTTCCTCAAAATTAGGTTAAGTGAAAAAGTACAAAACTATTTCACTGGAGCAAAAAATGAGTAATAGTGGCCGGCAACAACGCTGCCCGTTTTAGACGCCCTGAAAGGCGCATGTCAACACATACTGAAATGTATTTGTCCCCTTCACCTTTGAAGCTGCCGCATTGTTAGTTGCGAGGGGGTCGTCCGACGTTCATCGGTCTCACGCCCTGACCGCCTAGCGACAACTTGAAGGACGGTGGGTATACATTTTCATGTAAATCTACCTCTGAATGGGTAGTTTATTTTTAGTCCTGACCTGTGCCACTGAGTCCCAATCATTATTTTTTCGACAAATCAGCTATTTTATTGCTTATTGCTGTTATAGATGATTCGTTCTAAAACCGGATTTTTCGATGATTTATAAAACTCTATACCCAATGAATTTCGCGTTACGGCAAGGCGGCAAGGGCGACCGACCGATGAGCGTAGACCTACTACGTGATTCGGCGAGCACCCGCAGACAACAAAGCCGTAACTTGAAAGGTGAAGGGTATAAAAATAAAATCCTTAATTTTATAAGTTACCTTTCCGAAATTTCGACGACCGCGGGTTAATACAGTCCATTAAGATTTAACATGGGTTGAATTTTTTGTTTGAATTTGACTAACTGCCACTAAGAACACTGGATTGCATATTGATATTGTCATAATACCTTCTCCTAATTATCTAAGATGTATCTTTTATATTCAGCGATATTAACCTTGTTTATCCTTTGCAGACGGATAACCTCTGAAATATTCATCATGTCTATATAATAATTCTGCGTGATACTTGTGAAATTACTATAGATTGCGTTTATTATTGTTACAAATTTTTATTCCAATTATTTTTATGTAGTTTTGGATTTTTTTGCATTAACAATGTATTGAGCTTTTTTTCTACGGGTCAACAAACAGGAAAATATATAAGGAAAACATAAAAAAATGTGGGGAAAATCCTATGAAGAAAATACAAATCGCGACTTTAATTGTGAACATTTTGATTGCAAGATAATTGATGAGAAGCTCTTCTGAAGGCTTAGACAGGAACACAGACAGTACAAATATACCCACAGCCCTTGAAGTTGCCTTCGGCTGCCAGAGGATGAGACGGCTATACTCAGTACCAGTCTCTAGATTACCTTGAATGAGCAGGCAGTATTTATGGAGATGGCTGTGGAAAAGACACGAAACAACATGGCTGGCTTTTAGAGCATAAACCTTATATCTGTTGCCTATAGCCAAACCAGTTTAATTTGATTTAAGTGTTGTCGTCGCTTGCCGTACTATTTGTACTGTCTTCGCTCCTGTCGCCTTGAATCAAATTAAACTGATTCGGCTATAATAAAAAAGAATTTTATTAGACAAGCAACGAGAATGTTGATGTACAATGACAAAAATGACAGGTCAAAATGAAGAGGTGAGATATTGATAAATAATGACCAAAATGTTGTCTTTTGTTGCCTGTTATTTGCTCTAGAATAATACATCTACTTGTTTTAAATAATTTATTTTATTTTTGAACAGCTATTCGCCAAATAGCCGCAAGAGAGACAGATTGATGCATGTTTTGCTGGTAAAAACTTCCTCAATGGGGGATGTGTTACATACGTTGCCCGCCGTAACCGATGCAATGAAAGCAATACCCGATCTCCATATCGATTGGGTCATCGAAGAGCAATTTTCTCAAATTCCAAGCTGGCACCCAATCGTTGATCAAGTCATCCCTGTTGCTATCCGTCGGTGGCGAAAAAACTGGTTCGCTCGTCATATTCGTCAGGAACGTTACGCCTTTATAAACAGGATACAGCAGCGGCACTATGATCTGATAATCGATGCACAAGGGTTATTGAAAAGTGCAGCGTTAGTGACTCGTTTTGCTAAAGGGATCAAACATGGCCCGGATTATAAAAGTGCCCGCGAGTCATTTGCTAGCTGGTTTTATCACTGTCGCCATGCCATCGATAAGCAACAGCACGCTGTAGAGCGTACCCGCCAGCTCTTTGCTAAGAGTTTTAATTATGAACGGCCTCACAGCAAGGGAGATTATGGTATTGCCCAACATTTTCTCTATCGATCAGAGGCAACGGCGGCGCCCTATTTAGTATTTTTACATGCGACAACCCGTAGCAATAAATATTGGCCAGAAGCGCATTGGATCCAACTGATTCAATGGGTACAGGCAACAGGGCTGAAGATCAAACTACCTTGGGGAAATGAGCATGAACATCAGCGAGCGATACGTTTGGCAGGCGACTTCCCTCATGTCGAGGTGTTGCCAAAACTTCCATTGCAACAAATAGCCGAAATTTTATTCAATGCCACGGCGGTGGTTTCTGTTGATACTGGACTGAGTCATCTTACTGCGGCGTTAGATCGTCCTAACATCACGTTATTTGGCCCAACGGATCCGGCTTTAATCGGTGGTTATGGAAAAAATCAGATCGCGCTTATCTCCAAGCATAAAAAGATGCATACGCTTACCGCCTCTATTATCATAACGGAACTGGAAAAAATTATTTCATGAAAGTACTGATCATAGCGCTTATCTAAAATTGTTATTACTTTATTTTTGCAAAATCTACTCGACGGCGGCGCAGGGCTCGCTGTGTTTTTCTTGAGGGATATCATGGATAAAATTGTTAATGTCATTATTGTCGATGATGATCCCATCGTATTATTCGGCATTCGCAAGTCGCTTGAAGATCTTGAGCAAGTGAATATAGTTGCTGAATTTCAAGAATCAACAACATTAATCAATAATTTATCTAAACTTAGTGCCAATATTTTGATTACCGATCTCTCGGTGCCTGGTGGGAAATATGGTGATGGCATTAGACTTATTAAATACATCAAACGTCATTATCCACACCTAATGATCATCATCCTTACTCTCAATAATAATCCAGCGATCCTGAATAATGTTTTAGGGCTAGATATTGCTGGCATGGTATTAAAACAAGGCGCACCAACAGATTTAGCTCAGTTATTTGCTGCTTTACAAAAAGGACAAAGATATATTCCAAAAAACGTTATTAAACTGATAGACAGTATGAATGTAAATAATTACAGCAATAAACCGTTATCACCGAAAGAGAGTGAAGTTTTGCGTTTATTCGCTAATGGTTTTCTTGTGACGGAAATTGCTAAAAAGTTTAACCGTAGTATAAAAACAATTAGTAGTCAGAAAAAATCAGCAATGACAAAGTTGGGTGTCGATACTGATATCGACTTACTTAATTACCTTTGTTCTATACCCAATGAATTTCGCGTTACGGCAAGGCGGTAATCAATCGAATCCCAGGAGTGTGGTACATAACTGGGATGAGTGATCGCTGTCAACGCCGCGGTAACTTGAAAGGCGAAGGGTATATTCGAAATCTTCTTTGAGCTGTGCTCAGAGGAGGACAAAATGAGCGAAAAAGCGCAGTTCCTTTTTATACTTAATGAAGAGAGCAAATGAGCATTTTGAGCTCGTTTTTGACAAAGTATCAGCGCAGCTCAAAGAAGATTTCACATGGCTCGCAAACGTTGAATCACCTCTTGCAACAACCCAATGGCATAGTCAATTTCTTCTTCAGTGGTAAAACGCCCAAGAGAAAAACGCAGGGTACTGTCAGCCAATGTATTACTGATACCCAGTGCACTCAGGACATGTGAAGGCTCTACACTGGCCGAAGTACAGGCAGAGCCTGCGGAGACGGCTAAATCTTTTAATGCGATCATTAGCGTTTCACCGTTAACATGATCAAAACTGACATTCAAAATGTGAGGAGCCCGTTTTGTTAGCGCGCCATTACAATAAACACCTGCTATTTCTTTGATGCCATGCCATAAGCGGTCACGTAGCTTGGTGAGGCGCGCCGATTCGTCGGCCATTTCTTCCTGAGCAATACGGCAGGCTTCTCCCATACCGACAATTTGATGCACCGGCAGTGTTCCTGAGCGCATACCACGTTCGTGCACCCCGCCTTGTTGTTGCGCTTTAATCTGTACTTTTGGATGACGGCGCACAAACAAGGCACCGATCCCCATTGGCCCGTACATTTTATGCGCGGAAAAAGACATTAAATCCACTTTTAACTGCGTTAAATCAATCGGCAATTTTCCCACACTTTGTGTCGCATCAACGTGGAAAATGATTTCTCGATTACGGCATAGTTCACCTATCGCTGCAATGTCCTGTATCACACCAATCTCATTGTTCACGTGCATAATAGAGACCAAAATAGTATCAGCGCGTATCACCGCGTTAAGCTGCTGTAAATCTATCATGCCGTCACTTTGTGGGGCTAAATAGCTCACTTCAAAGCCAGTCTGTTCCAATTGATGACAGCTATCTAGCACTGCTTTATGTTCAGTCTGACAGGTAATAATGTGCTTACCCTTGGTCTGATAAAAATGTGCCGCCCCTTTAATCGCCAGATTATCGGATTCAGTGGCGCCGGAAGTAAAAACGATTTCTCGTGGATCGGCTCCCACCAATGCAGCAATCTGGTTACGTGCGATATCAACGGCTTCTTCTGCTTGCCAACCAAAAAGGTGTGATCGAGAAGCAGGGTTACCAAAGATCCCATCCAAGGTTAAACATTGCATCATTTTTTCAGCCACACGTGGATCGACAGGTGTAGTAGCCGCATAATCTAAATAAATCGGTAATTTCATTACTATTGACTCGATAAATAAATTTTACTTCTATACCCTTCGCTTTTGAAGCTGCCGCATTGTTGGCTGCCAGCTCTCGCTGTCCACGCTCATCGGCCTCACATCCTGGCAGCCGAAGGCAATTTCAAAGACAAAGGGTACAATCTGGGCGCTAGAATTAAATATCAATCTCAATATCGCCGCATGGATAACAACAGCAGGCTAATATTTCGTTATGTTGAATAAAGGCGAGGAGGGAGACTAAATAATCTACTTCGCCTTTGAGCAATGTGAGGCGACATGAGCCACAATAACCCGAGCGACATTGATACTCGACCGGTATCTGATGTTGTTCTAACACTTCAAGCAGGTTATTGCTATAAGCAGGATAATCTAGTTTAACGTCGCGTTTGCCTAAGCTAATGGTCGATTTAGTCATATAATAGATTAGAGTTCACAATCACGGAAATCATCGGCACTGACTTTAGCATCAATTTGCCCCACCAAATAAGAGCTTACTTCCACTTCTTGTGGTGCTACCTGTACATTATCAGAGGAAAGCCAAGCATTGATCCAGGGGATAGGATTAGAGCGTATTTTAAAAGGCAGAGCCAGCCCCACAGCCTGCATACGAATATTGGTAATATATTCGATATATTGGCAAAGAATATCTTTATTAAGGCCAATCATCGAGCCATCACGGAACAAATAGGTTGCCCATTCTTTCTCTTGCTCAGCGGCCTTTTTAAATAATTCAAAGCAATTGTTTTGGCATTCTTTAGCAATTTCTGCCATTTCGGGATCATCCGTCCCTTCACGCATCAAATTGATAATATGTTGGGTGCCAGTGAGATGAAGCGCTTCATCACGCGCAATCAATTTAATAATTTTGGCATTGCCTTCCATTAGTTTTCGTTCTGCAAAAGCAAAAGAGCAGGCAAAACTGACATAAAAACGTATCGCTTCTAAAGCATTGACACTCATCAAGCACAGATAAAGCTGTTTTTTCAGCGCACGTAAATTTACTGTTATTGTTTCACTATTAATATGATGCGTCCCCTCACCTAATAGATGGTAATAACTGGTCATTTTGATTAAATCATCATAATAGGCAGAGATATCTTCTGCGCGCTTTAGGATCTCCTCATTGGTAACGATGTCATCGAATATCAGCGAGGGATCGTTAACGATATTGCGGATGATATGGGTGTAAGATCGTGAGTGAATGGTTTCTGAAAATGACCAAGTTTCTATCCAAGTTTCTAATTCAGGAATTGAAACCAATGGTAATAAAGCCACATTAGGGCTACGCCCCTGAATCGAATCGAGCAAAGTTTGATATTTTAAATTGCTAATAAAAATGTGTTTTTCGTGAGGTGGTAGCTTTTGATAATCCGTTCTATCCTGACTGACATCAATTTCTTCTGGTCGCCAAAAAAAAGAAAGTTGTTGTTCAATTAGTTTCTCAAAAATGGCGTATTTTTGTTGATCGAAACGTGCCACGTTAACCGACTGACCAAAAAACATCGGCTCTTTTAATTGATCATTCTTATTTTGTGAAAATGTACTGTAGGCCATAATGTCCTCTGGCAATTAAATCTTACAGGCACCGCTTTCGCAGTCATCATGGGTTGTTATATCACCCTGTACGTCATCAGCACCATCGCGAGTGTTGTGATAATAAAGCGTTTTTATCCCCAGTTTATAAGCGGTTAACAGATCTTTTAATAATTGTTTCATCGGCACTTTATTGTCGGAAAAACGTGTGGGATCGTAATTGGTATTGGCCGAAATCGCCTGATCAACAAATTTTTGCATGATGCCAACCAATTGCAGATAACCGTCATTATTCGGTATATCCCATAACAGCTGATAATGCTCTTTTAGTCGTTCATATTCTGGCACCACCTGACGCAAAATACCGTCTTTCGACGCCTTGATACTGACGTAACCGCGCGGTGGCTCAATACCGTTAGTGGCATTAGAGATCTGTGATGATGTTTCTGAAGGCATCAGGGCGGAAAGCGTTGAATTACGTAGCCCCCATTGCTTAATATTCTGGCGCAAACCTTCCCAATCAAGATGCAAGGGTTCATTACAAATTTCATCTAGATATTTTTTATAAGTATCGATCGGTAACAGCCCTTGCGCATAAGTGGTTTGATCAAACCATGGGCAAGCCCCTTTTTCACGTGCTAAATCGTTCGATGCTTTTAACAGATAGTACTGAATCGCTTCAAAGGTGCGGTGTGTTAAAGAGTTAGCATTCTTCTTGAGATCGGCGTTGGAATAGCCGACCCCGTTTTTTGCTAAATAATAAGCTAAGTTGATCACGCCAATACCTAAAGTACGCCGTCCCAGCGAGCCATTACGGGCGGCAGCAATGGGATAATCTTGATAATCGAGTAGCGCATCGAGCGCGCGCACGGCTAGTGTGGCTAACTCTTCTAATTCCTCAAGACGATCAATCGCGCCCAAATTAAAAGCAGATAAGGTACAGAGTGCGATTTCACCGGTTTCATCATTGATATCATTTAACGGCTGGGTGGGCAGCGCGATTTCTAAACACAGGTTAGATTGACGGACGGGTGCCACCTTGGCATCAAATGGGCTATGGGTATTACAATGATCTACATTTTGAATATAAATCCGCCCGGTAGACGCGCGTTCTTGCATCATCAGCGAAAATAAATCAACCGCTTTTATCCGTTGCTGACGAATCGTTTGATCTTGCTCATATTTCATGTACAGTCGCTCGAATTCCGTCTGATCTGCAAAGAAAGCGTCGTAAAGCCCCGGCACATCCGATGGGCTAAATAGCGTGATATCTTCGCCTTTTAGCAGGCGTTGATACATTAATTTATTAATTTGCACGCCATAATCCATATGGCGTACGCGGTTATCCTCAACCCCTCGGTTATTTTTTAGTACCAACAAACTTTCTACTTCTAAATGCCATAGCGGATAAAATAAGGTGGCAGCTCCACCGCGAACACCCCCTTGAGAACAAGATTTCACCGCGGTTTGAAAATATTTATAAAATGGAATGCAACCGGTATGGAAAGCTTCACCGCCGCGAATAGGGCTACCCAGTGCCCGAAGACGACCGGCGTTAATACCAATCCCAGCCCGTTGAGAAACATATTTTACGATGGCGCTGGAGGCGGCGTTAATCGAATCCAGACTGTCACCGCATTCAATCAATACGCATGAGCTAAATTGACGTGTTGGTGTTCTTACGCCTGCCATAATGGGGGTTGGCAACGAGATCTTGAACGTTGATATCGCATTATAAAAACGTTTTACGTAATCGAGACGGCTTTCACGTGGGTAGCTAGAAAATAAACAAGCAGCGACAAGGATATACAGAAACTGGGCGCTTTCGTAGATTTCACCGGTCACTCGATTTTGTACCAAATATTTTCCTTCTAACTGTTTCACCGCGGCGT
This sequence comes from Candidatus Regiella insecticola LSR1, assembly GCF_000143625.1. GTDB lineage: Bacteria > Pseudomonadota > Gammaproteobacteria > Enterobacterales > Enterobacteriaceae > Regiella > Regiella insecticola. The sequence goes on from NZ_GL379592.1 coordinate 270,811, forward strand.
AGGAAAAATTGAGATCACGCCAATGATCGATAAAACTCTCCATCTCGGCGAACTCAGCGGCGCTGTAGTCTGCCAACAAATGTTGATCGTACTTTTTCATCGCCACCATTTTTGACACATGTTCAAACAGTGGCGGGGGCTCAAATTGGCCATAGGCCTTTTTACGCAAATGAAAAACCGCCAAACGGGCGGCCAAATATTGATAATCTGGTGCATCAGTGGAGATCAGATCGGCTGCTGCTTTAATGATGGTTTCATGAATATCAGCGGTCTTGATGCCATCATAAAATTGAATATGGGAACGTAGTTCTACTTGAGAGACAGAGACATTGTGTAAGCCTTCTGCTGCCCAATCAACTACTCGATGGATCTTATCAAGATTAATGCGTTCTTTACGGCCATCACGTTTGGTAACAAGTAAGCTTTGATTCATGTGTTTTGGTGCCTTTAAATATGCTGATACCCTTCGCCTTTCAAGTTACGGCTTTGTTGTCTGCGGGTGCTCGCCTCATGGTATGTCTACGCTCATCGGTCTCACCCCCTGGCCGCCTTGCCGAAACGCGAAATTCATTGGGTATACACCCTGTCATTTTGCCCAGATAATCCAGGCAGAGGCGAGTAGGATATAAACACAACATATAGTGGTTATGAGTTGATATGATAACAAGATAATGTGTATTGACCCTTTTTACAAGTGCGAAAACAGGGGCATGATGTGGATAAATTGCTGTAAGCGATGTGATTACAGGCGGTTACAAAAACAATTGGCTAAGGATTTTCTTAGCGCCGCTCAAGAATTTGAAAACAATAGCGGTAACTGTTGTTATTGTCGGCTTCATGGCATTCTTTAAATGACTCATCCCATTCATCATTTGCATAATTTGGAAAGTAGGTATCACCTTCAACTATGGCCGAAATATGCGTTAAATACAGCCGGTTAGCATACGGCAAAAACTGGGTGTAGAGATTTCCTCCGCCGATGATCATCACTTCTGGCACATTTACTGCTGTTGCTAACGCCTGATCAATGGAACTGACCCAGATCACACCTTGAGCCGCCTCCGGTTGATGGCTAAGAACGATATTTAACCGACCAGGCAGGGGGCGCCCTATCGATTCAAATGTTTTACGTCCCATGATGACAGGTTTACCCAGTGTGTTACGTTTAAACCAGGCTAAATCAGCCGGTAAATGCCACGGCATCAGGTTTTGCATGCCTATCACCCGGTTATGCGCCAGGGCAGCAATTAAGCTAATTATCACTTTATAGCCTGTGCTTGTTTTATTTTAGCATGCATTTCCTGTACTGAAATGACGCTGGTGGTGGGATCAGCATTTAATGCCATCGAAGTGGCAAAGCCTCCATTTAAGGTCGTGTCATAATGCACTTTATATTGTAAAGCACTACGGCGCAGTAATTTAGAATCTTCAATGGCCTGACGCCCGGCAGTGGTATTGACGATATAAGTATATTCGCCATTTTTAATTCTGTCTTGAATATGAGGGCGCCCCTCATACACTTTATTGACTAAACGTGGATTGATCCCCGCCTCGCCCAAGACCACGGCTGTGCCATGCGTTGCATCGAGTTCAAAACCCTGTTGCAACAATTGGGCTGCTAAATCGGCGACCCGTGCTTTATCCCCTTCTCGCACAGATAACAACACACGCCCCCGTTTTTCTATCCCTGATTGACTGGCCAACATGGCTTTAGAAAAAGCTTCGGCAAAAGTTTGACCTACACCCATGACTTCACCGGTTGATCGCATTTCTGGACCTAAAATAGGATCAACGCCAGGGAATTTGTTAAAGGGCAACACGACTTTTTTTACCGAATAATAAGGCGGGATCACTTCGGTTAATGCCTCTTGCTGTGTCAATGATTGACCTACCATCACTCTGGCGGCAATTTTTGCCAGCGGCACACCGGTGGCCTTAGAGACGAAGGGAACAGTACGAGCAGCACGCGGGTTAACTTCAATCAAATAAACATCTTGGTCTTTTACCGCAAATTGTACATTCATTAAACCACGGACATTAAGTTTAAAAGCCAATTTTTCTACTTGCTGACGTAGGGTATTTTGAATGTTTTCACTTAACGTATAAGCAGGCAGTGAGCAGGCGGAATCACCGGAGTGAACGCCGGCTTGCTCGATATGCTCCATAATGCCGCCAATCAGCACTTTCTCACCGTCACAAATGGCATCAACATCCACTTCAACGGCATCGTCGAGAAAGCGATCAAGTAATACCGGCGCATCGTTAGAGACATTCACGGCCGATTGGAAATAACAGCGCAAATCCACTTCATCGTAGACGATTTCCATTGCTCTCCCTCCCAATACATAGGAAGGACGCACCACCAGTGGGTAGCCTAATATGTTCGCTTTTGCAACCGCGTCTTCCAGTGCAGTAACGGTGGCATTAGCCGGTTGTTTTAAACCCAAATCATTAACCGCTTGCTGAAAAAGCCCACGATCTTCTGCGCTATCAATCGCATCAGGACGGGTGCCAATAATGGGCACACCCGCCGCTTCTAATTCACGCGCCAATTTCAGCGGTGTTTGACCACCGTATTGCACGATCACCCCCTCGGGCTGTTCGATACGTACAATTTCTAAGACGTCTTCTAAGGTGACGGATTCAAAATAAAGGCGATCAGAGGTGTCGTAATCGGTTGAAACGGTTTCTGGATTACAGTTAACCATAATGGTTTCGTAGCCATCTTCACGCAGCGCCAGTGCGGCATGAACGCAGCAATAATCGAATTCAATTCCTTGCCCAATGCGATTTGGCCCGCCTCCTAGCACCATAATTTTTCGACGATCATGATTGGGATAGGATTCGCATTCTGCTTCGTAGGTTGAGTACAGATAAGCGGTATCAGTGGCAAATTCTGCCGCACAGGTGTCTACCCGCTTATAAACCGGGTGTAAGTTAAAATCATGGCGTAATTGGCGTATTTCGCTCTCGGTTACAGAGGCCAATGCCGCCAAACGTGCATCGGCAAAGCCTTTACGTTTAAGTTGTCGCAAAAAATTGGCGTTGAGACTCTTGATACCCGATTCGGCAACTTTTTCTTCCAAACGCACTAATTCTTCAATTTGTACTAAAAACCAACGGTCAATATTGGTCAGATTAAAAATCCCGTCCACCGACATGCCAGCTCGAAAAGCATCAGCGATATACCAAATACGTTCCGCGCCGGCCTCTTTCAACTCGCGCCGAATTTTGCTTAACGCTTGTGGATCATCCAAATTAACTTTCGGATCCAAGCCAGTTGCGCCCACTTCTAAGCCGCGCAACGCTTTTTGTAATGATTCTTGCTGTGTACGGCCAATAGCCATCACTTCACCGACTGATTTCATCTGAGTGGTTAAGCGATCATTCGCCCCGGCGAACTTTTCAAAATTAAAGCGCGGAATTTTAGTCACCACGTAATCAATAGCAGGTTCAAAAGAAGCAGGGATACTTATCGAGGTCTGCCCTCCGGTAATATCATTACTTAATTCATCGAGCGTATAACCCACTGCCAACTTGGCAGCCACTTTAGCAATCGGGAAACCGGTGGCTTTGGATGCTAATGCGGAAGAACGCGATACCCGTGGGTTCATCTCGATCACAATCAAGCGGCCATTTTTAGGATTCACCGCAAATTGGACATTAGATCCCCCGGTTTCGACGCCAATTTCACGTAATACCGCCATCGAAGCATTACGCATAATTTGATATTCTTTATCGGTCAAGGTTTGTGCGGGTGCCACCGTAATAGAATCCCCGGTGTGGATCCCCATCGCATCAAAATTTTCAATCGAACAGACAATAATACAGTTGTCGTTTTTATCGCGAACGACTTCCATTTCATATTCTTTCCATCCGATCAGTGATTCATCAATCAACAATTCTTTGGTGGGTGATAAATCCAATCCACGCTGGCAAATTTCTTGAAACTCTTCATGGTTATAAGCAATCCCGCCCCCTGTGCCACCCATAGTAAAAGAGGGGCGAATGATACAAGGGAAACCGACTTCGGCCACCACCGCTAACGCTTCTTCCATATTATGCGCAATACCCGAACGGGCGGTTGCTAAGCCGATTTTTTTCATGGCGATATCAAACAAACGGCGATCTTCTGCTTTATCAATCGCCGCTGCCGTTGCCCCTATCATGGCAACACCAAATTCCGCTAACACGCCTTTACGTTCTAGTTCTAAAGCGCAGTTCAAAGCGGTTTGCCCCCCCATGGTTGGCAATACCGCGTCTGGGCGTTCTTTTTCAATAATTTTGCGCACCACTTCCCAATGAATCGGCTCAATATAGGTGGCATCCGCCATGTCGGGATCTGTCATAATCGTTGCGGGATTGGAATTAACCAGGATCACCCGATAACCTTCTTCACGCAGCGCTTTACAAGCCTGGACGCCTGAATAATCAAATTCACAAGCTTGACCGATAACGATAGGACCGGCACCTAAAATCAGGATACTTTTTATATCTGTACGTTTTGGCATGATGTTCGCTTTTTCACTTTCGATTATTAACAGTTAGGCTGTGGGTATATGACTTTTTGGTTGTATCCGATACGCTTTGATCAACGCAATAAAATGATTAAACAGTGGAGCGACATCATGGGGGCCAGGACTCGCTTCGGGGTGGCCTTGAAAACTAAACGCCGCTCTGTCCGTACGGTGGATCCCTTGTAATGAGCCATCGAATAAAGAACGATGGGTCGCACGCAGATTGGGCGGTAAACTCGCTTCGTCCACGGAAAAACCATGATTTTGTGCGCTAATCATCACTGATTGGGTATCGAGATCTTTTACCGGATGGTTAGCACCATGGTGGCCGAATTTCATTTTTACTGTTTTAGCGCCGCTGGCTAATGCCAGTAGTTGATGGCCTAAGCAGATACCAAAGAGGGGGATTTTTGTTTCGAGCAGACGTTGAATCGCCCTGATCGCGTAATCACAGGGCGCGGGATCACCCGGGCCATTGGATAAGAAAACACCGTCTGGGTTTAATTTTAAGACGTCTTCCGCCGGTGTTTGTGCTGGTACTACCGTTAATCGACAACCCTGCTCGACCAGCAAACGTAGAATATTATGCTTCACACCGTAATCGTAAACCACGACGTGGAACGGTAAATCAGCGGTGTTGCAAGCGTGCGGGCGTTCATTGTCTAACGTCCATTTGCCTTGTAACCAAGGATAGGCTGCTTTGGTACTGACTTCTTTTGCTAAATCCATCCCGACTAAACCGGGAAATTGTTGTGCTTTTTCTAATGCCGAGGCGAGTAAGGCCGGCGAGGGTTGACCCGTGATAATACAACCGTTTTGGGCTCCTTTATCACGTAATAGTCGTGTCAGTTGACGTGTATCAATATCGGCAATGGCAACAACATGATGACGTTTAAGATACTGCGATAAGCTTTCTTCACTACGATAGCTACTGGTCATTAATGGCAAATCGCGGATAATCAGCCCTTGCACCTGTACTGCGCCCGATTCTTCATCGATGCTGTTGGTGCCGGTATTGCCGATGTGGGGATAAGTAAGGGTGACGATTTGGCGGGAGTAAGAAGGATCAGTAAGGATTTCTTGATAACCGGTCATTGAGGTATTGAAGACCACTTCCCCCACTGCCGCTCCCTCTGCGCCAATGGCGCGACCGTGGAATTGGGTTCCGTCTTCGAGAACCAATAACGCTGACTTAATCAAAACATCCTCCGAAGAATAGAAAACTGCCTGCAAGGTGACTGCTCCCCGCCCGCATTGAGTGAGGGTTTACCGCGAATTTTGCTAATTTTTGACAAATTGTGCGCATTTTAATGGCGAGTAGTCTATTTGTCCACTTATAGCCTCGCCTTTCATCAAAATGATATTTCTTAGCGCCTAGTGAGGTTGGGTTGAGAATGGGTTGCTTATTATAACTTAACTTAAATAGTGATCTTTCTTTAACCGTAATTAGGAAAAATATCAATATGAACACTACTATGCCCACTGCTACTTCAGCTCTTCCAGTGTCTTCTGCATCGGCTTCACAAAATAAGGACACGTCTACGGATTTATCTCTGAGAGACAAAATAACCCAAAAAATGTCGGGCTATTTGGTAGAACTTGGTCTGATGTCAGAAGAAGATAGATCGAAAGATCATGTTCTTGCTAATCTTCTTATAGATCCTAATCTTATAAACAAGATGAAGGAAATGAAAAAAGAGGCATCAGAGCAGGGGTTAGAGGAAAAGAAAGAAGATATTGTTACTCATTTTAATTGGTTAGGTGAGCTACTCCCGTGGTCTAGGCATGACAAAATAATCAATCAGATTAAAAATCAACTTGATAATAATAATGTCTCTAATCTGAATGCCTCCGCGTTGGGTTTAACATCTCTGCCTGATCATCCAAGTGTACTGCTATCGCTAAACGAACTTGACCTCAGTGATAACCAGTTCCGTACAATCCCGCCAGTTATTGCCGTACTAACGAATCTTACATCTCTCGATCTCAGTAACAATGATCTAGGTACACTGTATATTCTTCCCACGGTACGACCGTCTAAAGAAGCAGAAAAAAAGATCAATACAGGCGAAGAACGCGATATAGCAAGTAACTGGGATTTAGAGCAGCTACCCAGTAACACTCCAGGGATGATACAGCATACACTTTCTTCACTCGAGAAGTTAAAAGAGCTAAATCTCAGTAATAATCGTGAACTAGGAACCTTGGATCCTAAAGAAATTCCCCGTTCCTTAACAAAGCTCGATGTCAATAACACCAATCTAAGATATTTGCCAATATTATCTGAATTTAAAAATTTAATGACACTTAATGTAAGCGGCTGCGAGATTGAGGAAATAGAATTAACCTTCATGCCTGAACATGTGACGATCATTTACAATGGCAACACGAAATTTCTTGTCGACGGTAAAGAATTTAGCGGGGAAAAATGGAACGGTATTACCATTCAACGGATAGAAAATAGTAAAAAGCATATCGGCCAACATGTCTAAAACAATTATTGAAGAAGCGTAACTGCGGTTTCGAAAGAGGTCTAATTGAGCGTCGCTGTCGCTTAAGAAGATGTCGAATAGGCTCTTAACCGATAGATAACCCGATCACATTTTGAACTTTCCGGACAGCTTTTGCAGCTGCCGGTGAGACAGGGGGTATTTTTTTTAATGCGCTCGATTTTACCCATCATCATTAATTGTTCCAGCATAGCCTCCACCAACCGTAGAGGTATCGTCAACTGTAAGCTGAGTTGACGTGCTTCTGCTATGCCATTAAGCGCTATGGCATCACGTACCTGTAGTAGACTGGCCATAAACTTTATCCCCTAATTTCAGCGTGATCCGACATTAGACCTCCTTCCAAACCTACTGCGTGACGCTCATTCTGCGTTGCTCGGTGCTCGCAATCCTCATGTACTTAGGTACACTCCGGTTGCTGTGCGCCGGGCGCCTTGACTTAGCATAACGAACTACGGTTTGGAAAGAGGTTCATTGATCGACGGCGCAAACCCCAAAAAATTAATGCATTAATAATCATAACCACACCGATAATAATAAGACTTTGTTGCGGATGATGGCTAAAGGTGGCAATTTGATAAAACAGGGTTGCCAGTGAATACGCAAGATTTAATCCCCATAAAATAGAAAATATCATCCAACCACGGCTGGTTTCTCGAGCAATAGCGCCCATAACAGAAACACAGGGGACGTAAAGTAAAACAAAAATAAGATAGCTATAAGCAGAAATACTAGAGCCAAATTTACTGCTCATGATCCCCATCGCCCCGGCGGCCATTTCACCCTCTCCTTTACTCGCTTCTAGTGGGTGCAATAATACATTTAAACTGAAGGTATCTTTCAACCCCTGTGCCGTTTCATCTAATCCCTCTTGCAATTGTGCTAATAGGTTAAAATTTTCGGCATCAAAGGATTCATTGTTAATTTTTTCGGCCGTATACAGTGTATTCAGTGTACCGACCACCACTTCTTTAGCGATCGCTCCACTGATTAAACCTACTGTCGCTTGCCAATTATCAGGATGAACGCCGATGGGTATTAAAAGCGGGGTTAGGGTTTTACTGACTGACGCCAGTGCTGAGTCATTAATGTTGTCAACGGGTTGACCGTTAAAAGAGAAGCTGTTCAATCCGCCAATTACAATACAAGCCGCAATAATCACTTTACCGGCTCTCACCACAAAGCCTTTTAATCGCTGCCAGGTTTGCAATAATAAACTTTTTATATGGGGCACATGATAAACAGGTAACTCCATAACAAAGGGCGTGACCTCTCCGCGCATAATGGTATATTTCAGCGCTAATCCCGTAGCAATGGCGACGACAATACCTAACAGGTAAAGGGAGAAAACAATACTGGCGCCGCCTTGGTTAAAAAATGCCGTAGTAAATACTGCAAAAATGGCTAATCGTGCGCCACATGACATAAAGGGTGCCATCATAATGGTAATAAAACGCTCTCGCGCCGCATCCAGAGTACGAGCGCCCATAATAGCCGGCACATTACAACCAAAACCAACGATTAAAGGAACAAAAGATTTACCTGGTAACCCGAGTGCTTGCATCAGTCGATCCATCACAAATGCGGCTCGAGCCATGTAACCTGAATCTTCAAGAAAAGAAAGGAATAAATACATCATACCAATCTGTGGCACTAGAGGTAGCATGGTATTAATGCCTCCGCCCACCCCCTGCGCGAGAAAAACAGTCAACCAGGAAGGAAAATGAAGTGTATAACCTAGCCATTGCAATCCCTGGATAAAAATCGCTGACGACCCTATATCAAATATGGGTTGGAACGCCCCGCCAATATTAATGGCTAAAACAAACATTAAATACATAATAAATAAGAAAATAGGGACACTTAACCAGCGATTCAGGATAATGCTATCTAGTTTTTGTGTCAGGCGATGCGGCTCAGCTTGCTGTGAATTACCCACCTCGCGACAGATTTTTGCAATACTTTGATAGCGAGCATCGGCAATCAGTAATCCTAGATCTTCATATTGCGTCAACCGTTGATGCACATTCAGCAACAGGCTAGCAGGAATATCGGCATGCGCTAAAGCATGGACATCCCCTTCGAGTATTTGCAACGCCAGCCCTGTGCGCTGTTGCATAGAGATTGATACTGGCATGGCTTGTGCCAATTTATCCAGTTCTTCTAACAATGCTGGTGGATAATCAACCGGCATTTTACTTTTAGTTTTTTTTGTTTTATCGACTAAACATTCATCAATCTTGTTTTTTAATTCTTTGATACCGCTCGCTCGGCAGGAAACCAATGGAATGACGGGGCAACCTAATTGTTTAGATAATTGATTAATATCAATTTTAATATGTTGACACTGAGCGATATCCAGCATATTGAGTGCAACAATACAAGGGATACCTAATTCGACTAATTGCAGCGTCAGATAAAGATTACGTTCCAGATTAACGGCATCGATCACGTTCACCACGAGATCAGCCTGAGCACTTAATATATAACGGCAAGCGATTTGTTCATCCACTGAAGTCTGTTCGGAAAGCGTGGTAAGAGAGTAGGTGCCGGGCAAATCGACCAAGGTTATTTTTTTATGTTGTGTGGTGGAAAAATGCCCTTCTTTTTTCTCAACAGTTACCCCTGCCCAGTTTCCTACGCGCTGACGGGAACCGGTGAGTTGGTTGAATAATGTACTTTTTCCTGTATTGGGATTCCCCATTAAACCGATGGTTATCATTGTATTTATTCTTTATAATTCAATTGATTAATATAAAATTTGCTATCGTTAGATATTAAATTACAATTATATTATTGTTCGATCTATCATTGACATAACCTGTGACTGATCGGCTGTTTTCGCTCTATCGCCGCCGTAACCTCAAAGGCGAAGGGCATATACTAGCATTGTTTTTATTAACCGTTATACCCGATAAAATACCATCAGGTGATAAATTGATTCTTTTCCTCAATTTCGGTAGAAATGACATAAAATTAAAAGACCAAATGAAGATAGTGGACTAGGATTTTAAGTGGACGGACAATAATTAAGCAAACTTTTCGAGGTCAAAATGGAAAAGCAAGAACAGTCTAATATCATGGTCGGCAAAATGTATGCTCAATGTGAGAAATTAAAAAAAGATCTCGAAAAATTCAAAAAATTAGAACAAGAAATCCATTTTTTAAATCAAGCGGGGGAAGGTGATCTAAAAGCAAAAAAAAGAATAGAAGAATTAAAAATGGTCTATCCAGGTCGCTTAAAAAAAGAAAAAGCCCAGATAGAATCCTGTGTTAATGATCTTAAAGTTCAATTTAAACAGCTCAAGACTTATATAAATAATCTTCATATTTCAACACAGTAAGAAAATTTACAAATAATTATTAACTTAATAATTATTAAGAGAGGTATATATGAACATTGATATGCATGTGGGTGAAAACAATGTAGAAGCCCCTTCTGTTAACCCAAATGTCTCTATGGCTGCCGATAGCGCCAGTTCGAATGATAAAGATGTATATAATTATGCACTTGATACATTAAATGATATTTATAATTTTCTTGCCTCATTAAGTACCAATTTATACGCCCAGATACGGAATGACACGGCGACGGCGCGTGACGAGCAAAAAGAGAGTAATGATGTAGACGCGGAGATTGCAAAGATTTCTAAAAATCCAAGCCCTGACGCCACCCTCGCTCTCGATAAACAAATCATCCTTTTTATGACTGAACATGGGATTACAGTAGGTGATAAAAGTATTACTGACTACATCAAGGGTTGTACACATAAAGATAAACACGTTGGTGAACTTGATAAAGGTGAACTTACGGCAGTGAAAAATGCATTAGATAATGCGGCCAATCGTTCTACTGATCTCTCCAGTCAAAATCAGCTAAAACTGCAAAATCTTTTGCAAAATTTAAATAATACCATCAGTAACGAGAGCTCCTATATAAAACAGCGTGGAGACATGATTAGTACTATTATTCGTAATCTTAACTAGCGCTTAAAATAAGGAAATAACGATGAGCGCTCAACTGAATAATGTGTTAGTTAATTTTATGCGTCATGGGGGTTCTCTTCATATGTTAGCGAAGATGGATCCTAAAGGTTTAGCTTTATTATATGCATACAGTCTTCAGTCGTATGAAGGAGGGGAGTATGAAGGTGCTAAATCATTACTTAATTTGTTAATACGCCTCGACCACTGGAATTTTTCCTATTGGCAAACATTGGGGCAATGTTATCAGCAGGTTGCTGAGTATCATCAGGCAATTTATTGTTTCAGTCGGGCAGGGCAGATTTGTGTTGATAACCCTTTGCCCGCCTGCTGTGCTGGTGAGTGTTATAGCGCTTGTGGTAATCAAAGTTATGCCAAAAAAGCCTTTCTGGCTGCCTTAAACTGGTGCCATGTTCATCCAGAAATGAAAGACATTCGTGAGAGAGCAGAACGGGGGTTGATGAATTAGACGCTTGCAAGACTGCTGTACCCACAATGCCCTTGAAGTTGCCTTCGGCTGCCAGGGCATTCGTGGTGCGAAGTCAAAGCGCCCTGCATTGGAGGTCTTATTATGAGACAGATAGATACCAGGTTACCCTCCGTTGAATGGGCAAAAATCAACGATCAGGACAAATCCTCGGCTCCAACCAGCCGTAGCAATCAATTGCATTCAGCTCACTGGGCAGAATTCAGTGCCCTGGATGGCCACCATTATCTACCCAGTGAGAGTGAGACATACAATCCCTTAGACTATCCTCGAGCGGATAAAATTTCCGCGCACGCCGCTCAACAAGCGTTAAATCATCTTTTTAGTCATCATGAAGAAACGGTTTCTTTAAATGATTTAAACCCCATGCGGATCAACATCTTAGTTATGATGCTTATTGCGAAATTCACCAAGGACTCAAATGCCGTATTGAGTAAAGTGATCACCCGCTCGAGCGATTTACAAGTTTTTTTACGCGACCAACAGGTTGAAGATTTTCAAAAGCAAATTGCTAAGGCTGTTGAACAAGGTGAAAAGGCTAAAAAAGCGGGGGTATGTGCCGCTGTTTTTGATTGGATCATCGGAGCGGCAGAAGTCGTGTGGGGTGTTTGCAAGATGGTTGAAGGAATGGTTGAACTTGCTGGCACTGTATTAACGGGGGGGCTTTCTGCCGGGGCAGGGATTGCAGCGATAACGGCAGGGCTTGCTTATATTGGTGCCGGGTGCGCGGGCATCAGTAAAGGTACTGCAGAAATGTGTCTCGCCTTAGGTTATGGCGATAAAGAGCAATTAAAAAAATTCATCGAAAAAGAAGGAGAGATACAGCTAGGACTTGAAATTACTGCGATGCTGTTCGATCTGATTAAAGGCTGCGCGCTTATTGGCGTCGCTCGTAATATGATCAAGCCGGCGCTAGAAGAAACATTAAAAGCAGGAACCAGTGAAATGCTTGGTAATCTGGCTAGAGAAGCAGGTGACACCATCACGACAGAAGAAGTGAAACAAATTATCAATACCACCGCTCGTTTTGTTGCTCAGGAAACGGCGGAATTGGTCATCGTTGATGTCACTAAATATTTCACTCAAGAGGCTTTCAAGGAAGCACTTGCCAGTGCGACAAAAAAAACGATGGAAGAAGTGATAAAGGGAACCGCAAAAAAAGCAGTCAAAGAAGCGGCAGAAGAAATCGCCGGGCAAATAGAAAAAAAGATATTGCAAAAAGTAATGACCAAGGTGAGCGGTAAAATCATGAAAAATATTGTGTTTACATGGTTAACATACTTACGATTTTTCAGTGGCAGCATTGTGACCATTCATAACGGCTTACTGAAAAGCGAGTCAGCAGATATTACCGAAAAAATACAAAAACTGATTTTAAATCAAGAATTCGATCAAAATAAATTAGACATAGCGGAAAGAAGTAAACAACAAGATCAGAAAATGCTAAAAAAAATCGTTGAAAGTTATGCTGATTTGACCGAAAGAACATTTAGCAATAACAATCAATATGCCTTACTACAGACAAAAATTGCTAATTCAATAGCATGAGGGGGGATTATGTCACAGGTTATACAAAATCCAGTGGGATCCGTTGGCTTGCCAAAAGATAATAATGGTATCAAGAGCAATGAAATAGGCACTGGTCTGGATGTGATGGACAGTCAAGATGTGATGGCCAGTGTGTCTAGTTTTATCCTCATGCTCAATGACCTTATGCTGAAGCTGCGTGACATCATGCGTGTCTACGGAGCAGTACAGCAAAGCCAAGGCTGGGAAATCGTACAGGCTGAATATAAAAATAAAGCCGAAGCTATCGAAGAGAACAAGACAGCGGCCAACATTGAAGCTTATACAATGATTGGTGGGGGGGCATTATCGTTATTTACGCTTCCTTTTTCATCAATCCCCGCTGGAATGGCAGTAGGAATGGGGGGGGCGAAAAGCACAGAAGGTAGCGGTAAATATTTTGCATCAAATGACACACGCTCAGCCAATCTTTCACAGCTTGCAGGGGAGTTACAAATGAAAAATGCGCAGTCATATGCTGATTCTGCCAGGAAGCTGCTAGATAATGCGACTGAGGTGGTCAGTGCAATGCTCAACAATACAAGAAGTCTCGTGGATGTTATGGGAAAGATACTTGCGTCGATGCGTCTTTCTTAGTCGAAATTATACCCTTCGCCTTTGCAGCCGCCGCGTTGTTGGCGGCGGCTGCAAAGGCGAAGGGTATATCTTGTGCTCACTGATACTTTAGACTGCTTGCATAACCGACTAGGTGGTGTGAATTTCTGCGTTGCACGGTGCTCTCACAATCCTCATTAGCATGTTAGCGTAGGTTGCTGTGTGCCGTGCGCCTTGACTTCACTCCCTGGCTACCGTTTTGCAAGCAATTTTTTGTCAAAAATAGATTCAAATATACGCTTTTACGTTCTGTAAACTGCGCTTTCTCGCTCTCTCTCGTCCATTTTTTTCTTCGTCTGCGTGTCGATCAAGAAGATTTCGAATAGCCTCTTAGGAGAAGATAATGACTGATCCCATCGCCAATTTCTTGAAACAGAAAAGAATATCCTTACAGCCTGCCTATTTTCTTGGGAGTAAACTATTATTGGGCTACGAATTTGTATTGAAACAATATAAGATTATTTTTCGTACTGAAAAAAATAGTTTGATTATCTGTGAATTAACGCGTTTAGAAAATGCAGCACCTTCTGCGACAGGGCTACTGAGTTTATTTGCTTTTCTTCGTATCATGAGCAGAGAAGTGAATGAAATAACGGAAATAAAAGGCATGATAATAAAAGAGGTATTCAATCAGCAGCTACATGAAACAAGGGTTCGCTTGATGAATATACTTTTGAAAAAAGGGGCAGTATTGTCTACCGACGATAATGGGGATGACTGGCTGGTTTTTACTCTATATCCTTCGCCCTTGAAGCCGCCGCGTTGTTGACTGCGGGTGCTCGCCTCATCAGGTAGTCTATTGACGCTTATCGGTCGGTCGCCTTTCAAGTTACGGCGGCGTTGGCAGCTCGCACTCATCCCAGTCATGTACTACTTGTACACTCCTAGGATTCGCTTGATTGCCGCCTTGCCGTAACTCGAAATTCATTGAGTATATACAAAAATTAATAAATTATATTTATTTAAAGTAAATAATACTTTATTTGTTTTACTCATTTCTAAAATAAATAAAAATTCTTATCACCAATAACTAATAATTATTGATGATATTCCTAATAATTGAAAAATATGGGGCATAGACCTGATAGATTAATGCTTAAAACAGCACGACACTGTAAGCAAATGTAGTTTTTCCGGAGGGTAACATGAAATCAATTCAATTTATTTTATTCCGGCAAGACGGTACCTTACGGTGTGGTGATAAGTGCAATACGATACCTGCAGGTCATTTAGTGGTAGCAGAAGAGAATGCCGTTGCATCCACTTTTTGCCGTAGTACATTAACCACGGTATTTTGTTATCCGATTGATTTACTGTCGCTTTACCAATCGGTAGCAGAACAATCAATGCAACCAAGTCAGCAGCAACAACAGATGATAGCTGATTTTTGTAAAATACTGCCTGCTTCTGAAGATATTATACAGGCGGCTGAGCAATTAACGCAGATGAAACGCGGTGTAGCGCTACGCTTTCTTTATCTGTATTGCCTAGGGCTGGAAAATATTTATTTTGCAAATTTACTCAATTTAATCGTCGGAACTAACAATGAGCTGCTAGAATTCTTTGAGCAGAACAGTCTTAATCCGTGGAGTGTTTCGCGCTACGCTGATGAACTAGGCATTTCAACACGTAAGCTTAATTTTCTGTTTTATCAAAAATTTGGCATGTCGGTGAAGCAATGGTTACTCGAACAGCGTTTAAAAAAAGGGTGTGAGTTATTACTTTCAACCCATTTGCGGGTAGCGGATATTGCGATGGAGTGTGGTTTTAGTAATCATGCCCACTTTTCTGATAGTTTTCGCCGTCGTTATCAGCAATGTCCTTCACAAATACGTTCAGCGATGAATTAGGAGAAAACATGATGGCGGATTTAAATGTTGTTGCTGGTTTACTGAATAAAATCGATACAAGTATAGAGCAACGGCAGCGAAAAATAGCGGAGACTAACCCTTCAGATCCACAAGCTCAAATAAAGGAGCAGGATTATTCACAACAAATAGTATCGGTCGCAAATAAGTACAACGGTAAATTAGGAGAAAACAGATGAATTTAGATCACGCTGTTAAGGGTTTACTGAATAACACCAATGTCAGTATGGAGCAATTTGGAAAGCGAATAGCGAATGTTGATGCTTCAGATCCAAAAGCTCAATTAGAAATACAGAATCTTTCACGGCTAATGGTAGCAAAAACAGAATTTACCAGTTCGATTATCAAAATGTTACGTGATTTGGTGAGATCGATCATTAGCAAGATTTCAGCCTAGGAAGAGTAAGTAATGACACTATTGACCCAATCCTGTCGACAATTGATTGTTGAAGCCGCAATGGCTGGGGTTAATCATGGTTTACACAAAGAAGTGAGGGCGATCTTAGAGGTGCTGCCTTTCTTGGTGCCAGATGCTGAGGTGCGTTTGTCATGCCAGGCGATACTGCTGTTTGGTTTGGGTGAATCCGAGCAAGCTTTACAGCTGTTAGAAAAGAGTCAGGAGCCTGATGCTTTGGCACTGCGCCAGTTGTTCGAATCCGCATCACCGCCTTAAATCATGTCAAGCCAAAGCTTAGGTTGCGTGAATCCTAAAAAAAGCAGTATCTATGTGGAGTGATGATAATGACTATTGATCCTATAAGTAGTTTTGCTGCTGTTCCTGGCATCGTTGGACTGATAGGTAGATTTATGCCCCAGGCAGACGTTAATAATACAACACAGATAAGCAAGTTCAATGCATTGCTGCACGCTGAGAAAGCGTCAGAAGCCTCCGCTAGCCCGATGCCGCCGCTAGCCCTTAAAGAAGCGTTAACAATCTCAGCTAACGTGGCGCAGCTCAATAACAAAGTAGACTGGGCAGCTGCGGCTGCCAATAAATTAGTCAGTGCTGTTAACAAAGTTACTTCCCTGCAATGAAAATAATGCAACGTGGTTTTATGGTGTTATTGATCTTGTTATCACTGACCGGCTGCAAGGTTGATTTGTACAACGGTTTAGCCGAAGGTGAAGCGAATGAGATGCTGGCTTTGCTGATGTTGCATAATATCAGTGCCAATAAAGAGTCAGAAAAAGGTGGAAAAGTGGGGCTAAAAGTGGAACGTGACCACTTTATCACTGCGGTTGAATTACTGCGCCAAAATGGTTATCCACGTAAAAGTTACGCCACGGTGGATCAGCTGTTTCCTTCTAATCAGCTAGTCACTTCTCCGGTTCAAGAGCAGGCCAAAATGGTCTACCTGAAAGAGCAGCAATTAGAGAGTATGTTGAGCCATATGGATGGCGTGATCCATGCTGATGTTACTATTGCGATGATGGCGCCAGTCGATGGAAAAGTCAGCGTACCCAGTTCCGCCTCGGTATTTATCAAATTTTCTCCTGAGGTTAATTTAGCCAGCTATAGCCCACAAATAAAAAGCCTGGTGCAGGATGCGGTTCCTGGTGTTGCCTATGAAAAAATCAGTGTGTTGATCCAACCGGCGAGTTTTCGTTTTAGTGCACAGACTACACCCGCTAAATCAACACATTCATGGAATCTACAATGGTTATTAGCCAACGCGACAATGGTTCAAAGCATATTCGCCGTGCTTGGCGTGTTGATTATTGCTTTGATGTTTTTCGGTTTGACTAAATATTTACGTAAATGATGGTATTTTATCATGCTGGCTAAATACCAAGCTCCTGCTAGCCCTATTGATGAAAAAATAGTGCGACTACATCAGCTCGCGTGGCAGCCTGCCCGTTTTGCTCACCCTTCATGGCTGATGAAAATGGGATTGCGTAGCGAAAAATATCATTATGGTGATTGCCAGACACTGGATAATATTTTAAATCTTCAGCTAATTGACTGGCGCGGATTTCCAAAACAACCGCTTCCGGCGGTGTTGACGAATAAACAAAAAGCACAAATGGCGTTAGAGCCCAGGTTAGATACGGTTTGTATGGCATTGGGGCTGGTGAGCCTAAGATGTAGTGATTACTTACGCATCCGTCACTATCGACAAGCGCTGTATCCTATACTCAATGATGAGGATGTGTGCCAACTTCTTGGTATTGGTTGTCCAGGCGAACGCGCGGCGATATTGAGCCCAGAAATATTACCCTCTATCGCATTACAGCTAGGTCGAGGTATTTTGCATGCAACCAGTTCAGCAGCAGTTACCTGGCAAGCGTTATCCATTTTATTACCGCCTTTACCACGAGCAATATGGTTACCCTCGGCCGATCTCTGGTTAGCTAGGCTGGAGCGTTTATTGTGAATGTTTTTCATATTGAGATAGCAAAGCGAGATTATGTTTTACCGCTTGGGCTTTATATTCCTGCCGAGATAGTAAAAAAAATAGACAGTGGCGTGGAAATAGAAGCACAAGCACACGCGCGCGCGCAATTAATTTTGCAACAAGCAGAACAAGAAAAAACCGCCTTATTGGCGGCTGCGCAACAACAGGCAACAGAGACGATGCAGTTGGCGCGGGCTGAAATGGAAAAAAAATTTTTACAACAACATGTTAATTGGTTGGTAGAAGCTGAACAGCTCGATATCCGGTTGGTAGAGCAAGCGCGTAGTCGTATCATGCAAGCGCTCACCTCGGTGATAAAATCTTGGGCGGGTCAGCAGTCCGTCGACAAAATTTTGCTCGCGCGCTTAACTGACCAAGTAGAAGAAATGGCACAGCAGGGTTTGATCACACTGAGGGTACATCCTCAGCAAATTGACTCGTTGACGCAAGCACTGGGGGATCGACTGACGCTACAAGCGGATGCCAGTTTGGAGGTTGAACAGGCTATTTTAGCCTCTCCGTTGCTTTCACTAAACCTATCACTGAGTGATCATTTATCCCAATTGGTTACATGGTTGCATGAATCTTCTGCAATATTATCGGATGAACATTAAATGACGACTCAACCGATCAATCCTGCTCATAATCCTCCTCATTCTATCGGGTCGTCGTACTCTGGCGGTGCATTAGGGACGGTAGTTCAACCCCCAACTTCAGCAATGAAAGAAGCAGCGGAGGCAGCCTTATCGTTGCAGGATACTCAAGAAGACATAGCATTCCTCTTTAGCGCAAAAGTGCAAGACGATCAACAGGCCAAAAAGATACGTCGTGATGCCTGTAGACAGCGAGAATTCCTCAAAATTATTGAGCATATGGCGGGGCATAGTGAGGGGAAAAACTTACTGTCATCTCCGCTTCCTAATCAAGATAGCGAATTTGCGCGCGCGGCAAAAATGTTACAGATCGGTGGTTTTTTACGGCAACATTGGAATAATCCCGCGCGACGTAAAACTGCATCGCAAGAATTATCTGAGTTGATGGAAGAAGCCGGTTGGGAAGTTGAACTGTTTGGGCTATTAGAGTTTGGCTCTCTTAATGGCGATTCATTGCGTGCAGTGAAACACTTGTTTCAACAAAGTATTGATGAGGAAGAAAAGCAATCGCTCGATAAATGGTTTAAACGTGTTAGCCATTGGAAAAATCGTAAACCTAAGGTTTTGGTCTTGTTGCGTGCATTAGCATTCGATATGAGTACTCAGCCTACCACCAAACGGGGTCATCGATTGGCGGCGATATTGGGTCAACTACGTCGATTACTGCTGTTTCTTGGATTGGAAGATCATTGTAAGCATGTCGGTGACGCCTGCGGGCTGGAAGGCGACATCGTGTTGCAAGAAGTGTTGGCCATTGTCGGACAACCTTGGCTATTTAAAGAATGCTTACAACGTCGGTTAGCTAACTTGCAACATTTATCTCCACAGCAACAACCTATTTTTCTCCTGCGTTTGAATGAGTTGTTTAAATTGATGCCTGCTGCTCATTTTAATGACGATGAACAGCGTGAGCAGATATTAGAAATCTTGCAGAATTTTTACTCTTAATGCGATTTTGAGTGCGTTTTGATGAAGTATATCAGTGACAAGAGATTTACAGGCTTTTAAAACGGAGCATCAACGATATGGACATGGATCTAGTGGTGGTTCGTAATTTGCAGTTATTTTTTCGTTTAGCAGAATTGCCCTATACCGAAGTTAAACCCTCTATGGAATGGCGCATTGGTCAAAGAGCGGTGTTTATTGAGGTTCATCAACAGAGAATATTGCTCACCACCGGGCGTTTAAATCCGCAGGCAAACCTAGAAGAATTACGCACCCTGCAACAACGTTGGCGCCTTGAACGGTTTTACGGTATTCCGCAGCGCATCTATCTGCTCAGTATTGGCATCATGGTAAGTTGCTGTCCTCATACCGCGTCAGGCGCTGAATTTTGGTATCAAATTTATAAGCAACAATATGCATTACTTAAAACTCTCGAAGGCGAATGGTCATGATGTTCGAGCCCGTTAAACGTGCGCTAATGCTACTAGCAGATCGGCAAGATATATTTTTGGCCATTATGTTATTAGTCGCCATTTTCATGATGATCCTGCCGTTACCGACTGCCCTGGTTGATGTGTTGATTGTGATTAACTTGGCGCTTTCTGTCACCTTACTGATGATCGCTATTTATTTACGTGATCCTTTGGATTTTTCCGTTTTTCCCTCATTACTGCTGATCACGACTTTATATCGACTAGCATTAACCATTAGTACCAGTCGGTTAGTATTACTACAACATGATGCCGGAGAAATCGTTGAGGCGTTTGGTCAATTCGTTGTAGGCGGAAATCTTGCCGTCGGTTTGATCATTTTCACCATTATCACTGTCGTGCAATTTATTGTGATCACCAAAGGCTCTGAACGAGTAGCAGAAGTCAGTGCACGCTTCTCGCTTGATGGCATGCCGGGTAAACAAATGAGTATTGACGGTGATTTACGCGCCGGTGTTATCGATGCGGCTGAAGCCGGCCGTCAACGTGCTCGTGTGCAAAAAGAAAGCCGTCTGTTTGGTGCCATGGACGGGGCGATGAAATTTGTTAAAGGTGACGCCATCGCCGGGATCATCGTGATCCTGGTCAATATTATTGGTGGTATTGCCATTGGTGTGTTTCAGCATGAAATGTCAGCAGGGGAAGCGGTAAAAATTTATGCGGTGCTGTCTGTCGGTGATGGGCTAGCGGCGCAAATCCCTTCATTACTGATTTCCATTACGGCAGGGATTATTGTGACGCGGGTCCCGGCGGAAGAAAAACAGAGTTTAGCGAGAGATTTAGCCAGTCAAGTGGTTCGACAGCCTGAAGCCTTGTGGATGGCGGCGGGTTTGCTGCTGATGTTTGCGTTATTACCAGGCTTTCCTTTTATTGATTTTGCCGGGCTGGCAGCGCTTATTGCCATGCCAGCATTTTTGATTTATCGCAAAAAACGTCGGCCAGGCAATACACTGGGTGTGGACGGTGCAGCGTCAGATTATAAAGAGGGCGCAGAGATGACACCCGGTGCGGTACCCCTGATGTTGTATTGCGCCACTAATCTCTATCACGATGATCTAAAACGGGAAGTGGATGGACTACGTTGGCAACGTTTTGAATACCTCGGCGTTCCACTGCCTGAAGTGATTGTTCGTTGCGATCCTGCTTTGGAAAATAACAGCATATCGATTCGTCTTTATCAAGAGCCGGTAATGACATTAGTGTTACCACATGATGATTTACTGCTACAGGAGTCCAGTGCTCAATTGGAATCACGGACTGAAATATTGCCGCATAATATGGGTGAATTGTATTTCATCCCAGTAGCGCAAAAAGAACGTGCTATCACCTTGGGTCTCCCTTATGCCGAGGGACGTCAGCGTATTATTTCCTGTTTAAAACGGGTATTGGAACGACATACTTCAGAATTTATTGGCGTACAAGAAACACGTTACTTAATGGACGCGATGGAAGGACGTTACGCCGAATTAGTGAAAGAATTGCAACGCCAGATGCCGGTGGGCAAAATAACTGAAATTTTAAGACGCTTAGTAGAAGAAGGTATCTCCATCCGCGATTTACGTACTATTTTTGGCGCGCTGGTGGAATGGGCACCAAAAGAAAAAGACGTCATCATGTTAACCGAATATGTGCGCATTGCGCTGCGCCGTCATTTATGCTTTCGCTTTGGTAAGGGCAACGACTGGTTGCCCGCGTTACGCATTGGTGAAGGGGTAGAAAACCTTGTCCGCGAATCTATTCGCCAGACCTCTGCCGGAACTTATTCATCACTTGACCCTCCACAATCACGTTTAATTTTAGCGAAAATAAAAACGGCTATTGCAGAGCATCATGGCGCAGTGCTGTTAACTTCTGTTGATGTGCGTCGCTTTTTACGCAAAATTGTCGAACATGAGATGTTTGCTCAGCCTGTGCTGTCCTGGCAAGAACTGGGGGATGAAATTAATATTAAAGTCGTCGGTACGGTTGAGCTGATTGGAGAAGAGCTGGATGGAGTTACCTGATATTAAGCAACTGAGCGCCAGTTTACAGCAGCGATTGTGCTTTACAACCGCACCGCCCACCGGCCTTAATTACAGCGGCTCAATACTGGATGTTGGCCCCACGTTGCTGCGCGCGAGTTTACCTGGTGTCAGCATGGGGGAGCTTTGTCGCATAGAGCCTATTGGCACATTGGTTGAAGTGGTCGCTATTGAACAGCAAGTGGCATTACTATCACCTTTTTCTTCCTCCGATGGATTAAGTAGTGGCCAAAGTGTGTCACCTTTAAAACATGCGCATCGAGTGGCCGTCGGATCAAGGCTAAAAGGCCGCATTCTCGATGGTCTAGGACAACCGATAGATGAGGGATCCGCATTAAAGGGTCATTGGCGTGAGCTAGATAATTCTCCTCCTGATCCATTGACCCGTAAGCCGATAGAAAAACCGTTTATTACTGGTATTCGCTCAATAGATGCCATGTTGTGCTGTGGCGAAGGGCAGCGCATTGGTATTTTTGCCGCCGCAGGAGTTGGAAAAAGTACTTTGCTGAGTATGTTGTGTGAAAACAGTGACGCCGATGTCATGGTGTTAGCGCTGATCGGCGAGCGAGGACGGGAAGTGCGAGAATTTCTCGAACAAGTTTTGACCCCTGAGGCACGTGCTCGTACGATCGTTGTGGTTGCCACTTCTGATCGCCCGGCGTTAGAAAGACTAAAAGGGGTTTACACCGGTACCACCATTGCTGAATATTTTCGCGAGCGAGGGCTGAAAGTGTTGCTGATGGTCGATTCACTAACACGTTATGCTAGAGCGGCACGTGAAATCGGTTTGGCGGCCGGTGAAGCCCCGGCGGCGGGCAGTTTTCCCCCTAGCGTATTTGCGGCGATGCCGCGTTTATTAGAAAGAACAGGCAACAGTGCTCGCGGGAGCATTACGGCATTTTACACGGTACTGGTTGAAGGCGATGATATGAACGAACCCGTGGCCGACGAAGTACGCTCACTATTGGACGGTCATATCGTTTTATCGCGACAACTTGCCGGCGCTGGACATTATCCTGCGATTGATATTGCCGCCAGTGTTAGCCGAATTATGCCGCAGGTGGTTTCAGCCAAACATATGGCGTTGGCGCAAAAATTACGTTTAATACAAGCGCGTTATCAAGAAATCGAATTATTGGTCAGAGTAGGGGAATATAAAACCGGTCAAGATCCGGAGGCCGATGAAGCATTAAAACGTTACCCTGCCGTTTGTGCATTTTTGCAACAGGGGAGACATGAGCGTTGCGATCTGGAAAAAACACTAAGTCAGCTAGCAAAAGTGCTGGGATCCTAACTTTAAACCGTTTGTTAACGATACGCGCACGAAGGGAGCAAAGTTTACGTCGTAGCATTGCCGAGCATGGTAATGAGCAGCTTGAACTGGAGGCGCGAATAGAAGGATCGCGGACGGAACGTCAAAAGTTATGTCAGCAACTGCGAGAGCTGACCCAATGGTGTGGTTTGTTAGCCCCGAGGGAATTCAGTGAACAAAAAAATCAGCTGCATTTAATTTATCAACAAGAGCGTAGCCAACAGGTGCAAATTACTCAATATCTTGAAGAAAATAAGCAGCTTACAATCAAGATAGAAGCGCTTCGAACATTATTACAGCGTAATCTGCTGGAACAGGAAAAACTACGGATACTGATCAAAGATGAGACGAATCGATATTGAAGGCGCCATACCCTTATGGCAAAGCATCGGTGATAATCAAACAGAGGATGGCTCTCGAAAGCGAGAACGTTTTTTGCGTCATTTACGCTTAGATTCATGTCCTAAATTGGTGAAGAAAAATGCGACTCAGAGCGAATTGTTACCAGCGGAGCAATGGGCGAATTACCGCATTACTTCAGGGGCACTTAAGGGCACCCTTATTCGTGTTCACTTGAGGGGCAATGGCGTCCTGTTACAGCTTTTTTGCCCTAATAATGAAACAAAAAAACGTGTCTTAAGTGTTAAAAAACGTTGGCAGCGTAGCTTGATACAGCTCGGTCTTCCTTGTGAATTGGAGGTCATTGATGCAGTTGACACTGTCCCCTGAATTGAAGGAATTAAGTGCATTAATAGGCAATGGACGCACGCAAGGGGCAGTCACTACAACCTTTAAGATGATGGAAGGGAAGGGTGTTTGTTTGCCAGTCAGCATCGAGGGCGTTAACTGTGGCATTTGGTTATCTGAACAAGAATGGGCGAGTTGGCTTGAATCTGTACTTGCTGTTTCCGATCCCAACTGTTTAAACAACGATTTATTGGTTGGCATGTCTCATTGGCTGCTTTCTTCTCTCCAGCACGTATTGCCGTTACTTGTCGTCAGTAACCAGCTATCCCGCCCATACGACCTCTTGAAACAATGGGCAGTGGTATGCACATTTACCTTAGAAAACCAGCAATTTAATGCAGTATTGTTTGACTGGCCGCTGATGAAATTACATAAAATTCTCGCCGATTGGCCTAGCGACCAGCCATCTTCATTAGGATCTAAATCACAATCATTAGGCTATCAATGTGGATTAGTCGCCGGTTGGTGTCGTTTGTCTTTGACGCAATTACGCACGCTAAAGGTGGGTGATGGGCTACGTGTGTGTGCCGCCGCCGATCTAGAAAATAACTGCTGTTGGTTGTGGCAGCTGGGTGGGCCACAGTTTTACATCAGGTTAAGCGAGGAAAACCAAATGACAATACAAAATATTAATCAGGATATTGATGAATTACTGCACTTGGATACGGATACTACTGCCGGATCCGCGATGGAAAATTTACATTCGGTTTCCTTGGATGCGTTGGAAAAAACCTTGGTAATGGAAATCGGTCGCCTCGACATGAAAATAGAAGATATTAAAGCGCTTAGCGTGGGGCAGACATTAGCCTGTGAAAGTAGCTGCTATGGCGAAGTCGGCATCCGATTAGATGGACAACAGGTTGGCTCTGGCAATCTAGTACGTTGTGGAGAAGAATTGGTGGTGAGAATTGATCGGTGGGCGCTGAAATAGACTCGAAATCTCTTGAGCGACGCTCAAGAGATTTCGAACATAAAATTAACACCCTAGTGGAATTAGCATGGAACTACTCAACACCTCCTATAAATTGATTTTTTTGCTGTCGTTATTATCTATTTTGCCTTTATTAATGGTAATGGGAACCGCCTTTTTAAAATTATCAGTGGTTTTTTCTTTGCTACGTAATGCACTGGGTGTGCAACAAGTTCCGCCCAATATCGCTATTTATGGTTTTGCACTGGTATTAACGTTATTTATTATGGCGCCGGTCGGATTCGATGTGTATGACCGCTTGCAAGGCGAGGCACTTCCGGATGACATCGGGGCTTTTATGCAGCATATCGATGAAAAAGCCTTGGTGCCTTATCGCGCCTTTTTAGTGCGGAATACCTCAGTTGAGCAAACGAATTTCTTTGCTGAAATTATTAAAAAGGATTGGCCAGAAAAATATCGCGATAAAATTAAGCCAGATTCATTACTCATCATGATGCCTGCCTTTACGGTCAGTCAATTGACCGAGGCATTTAAAATAGGGTTATTGCTTTACCTGCCCTTTGTCGCCATCGATTTAATTGTTTCTAATATATTGTTAGCGATGGGAATGATGATGGTATCACCGATGACTATCTCGCTCCCCTTTAAACTGCTGATCTTTATTATGGTAGGGGGATGGCATTTGTTGCTGGGGCAATTAGTAGGATCATACGCATGAGTGAGGCTATTGTTGTTCAACTTGCCACTCAAGTACTCTGGATTGTACTAATGCTTTCAATGCCTGTGGTGGTGGTCGCTTCAGCAGTGGGGTTAATCATCAGCTTATTTCAAGCATTAACGCAAATACAGGATCAAACATTACAGTTTTTAATCAAGCTATTGGCGGTATCTATCACATTATTGGTCAGTTACCATTGGATGGGTAGCACCTTGCTCAATTATACCCAGCAAGTTTTTTTACAAATTGGCAGCATGCGCAACTAGCATGGAAGAATACTTGTTTTGGGTGGTCGCCCTGGCGCTAGCGATGATGAGACCCTTGGGGATCCTATTGATTTTACCGCTGTTCACCGCGCAGAGCCTGGGGAGCAGTTTACTGCGCAATGGTTTAGTGGTTGCCATTGCCTTGCCTATGACCCCAATGTTTTTTTCATCGCCACTTATCCATTCGAGTTCCATCATGCTGTGGTGCTCGATCATCATGATCGAATTACTGATTGGTATCATTATTGGTTTTTTTGCTGCGTTGCCATTTTGGGCGATAGATATGGCAGGATTTTTGATTGATACGTTACGTGGTGCCACCATGGCGACATTACTTAACCCTACCATGGGTATGCAGTCTTCTATTTTTGGTATTTTGTTTACGCAAATTTTATCGGTATTGTTTTTAATATCCGGTGGTTTTAACCAATTACTCTTAGTGCTGTATGGCTCTTATAAAATACTCCCCACTGGGCAAGGCATCACGCTGTCTGACGCCTTTTTTACCTTTATCAGAGTACAGTGGAAATTAATGTTTGAATTGTGTTTAACTTTTGCTCTGCCTGCATTATTGGTGATGTTATTAACCGATCTGGCACTGGGATTAATTAACCGTTCGGCGCAACAACTCAATGTTTTTTTTCTCGCTATGCCAATAAAAAGCGCCATGGCATTATTTTTATTACTTATCGGCTTACCTTTAGCATTCCATCATTATTTATCTCAGGTGAGTCATATTGAGAAAGAGATGAGTGTTTTGATTCAGTCACTAAAAAAAGAAGAAAAAAAAGGGGAAGAAAGTGGCTGAAAAAAATGAAAAACCCACGCCTAAAAAAATTAAAGACGCTCGTGAAAAAGGACAGGTGATCAAAAGTGTTGAAATTACCTCGGGTGCGCAACTGGTGGTGGTATTAATTTATTTTACATTGACCGGCAATGACTTAATCGATCAAGCCGCCGCTTTAATACGTAGTAGTATTGAGCAATTAAGCCAACCAATGAATATTGCTGCATTACGCATCGGCGCGGAAGCCACGGCTTTGCTGATGCATATAACCGGAATATTAGGCGGCGCTTTAATCATAATAACGTTATTAATGGGAATCAGCCAAATTGGACCATTATGGGCACCGAAAGCGCTCTCTATTAAAGGAGAGCGTATTAATCCTATTAATAATTTACGTAATTTAATTTCGTTTCGCAGTCTATTTGAATTAGGAAAATCACTGATTAAAATTGTTTCATTGTCGTTAATTTTTGGCTATTTACTCAGTCGTTATGCTCCCACCTTTGGCTATTTATCCTATTGCGGCAGTGTCTGTGCTATGCCGGTATTTGGCACCCTAATGAGTTGGTTACTGGGATCGTTAATTGCCTGTTACCTACTCTTTGCTTTGCTTGATTATTCTTTTCAACGTCATAGCGTTATGAAACAACTAAAAATGTCGCCTGAAGAAATCAAGAGGGAATATAAAGACAGTGAAGGTGACCCCCATATCAAACAAAAACGGCGAGAGCTACAGCAACAAATACAAAGCGGAAGTTTATCCACCAATGTGAATCGCTCAACGGCAGTGGTACGTAATCCGACTCATTTTGCTGTCTGTTTGTTTTATCATCCTGAAGAGGCACCGCTACCTATAGTGCTTGAAAAAGGCCACCATGAAATGGCCAAGACCATTATCAAAATGGCCGAGCGAGCCGGTGTGCCAGTGATCGAGAATGTCGCCTTGGCACGAGCACTCTATCGAGATGTTGATTGTGGCAACACCATCCCTGAAAAATTGTTTGAACCGGTAGCAACATTATTACGGATGGTATTGGCTTATCAAACCGATGATGATGATGATGAAAAAAGCTAGGGCCATAGCGGCGTCGGTCACTCGGCGTTCAAACAGCTCGTTTTTAATATGATTTTCCAGCGGTGCTGAACACAGGTCTGAATCAAATATCACAGTGACCGTCCCTCTATAGGTATCCGCTCCACGCTTGATCATATTATCAACATGAAATGGCTTCACTTTAAAAT
Source organism: Candidatus Regiella insecticola LSR1 (assembly GCF_000143625.1). Classification (GTDB taxonomy): domain Bacteria; phylum Pseudomonadota; class Gammaproteobacteria; order Enterobacterales; family Enterobacteriaceae; genus Regiella; species Regiella insecticola. The sequence continues at coordinate 298,867 of NZ_GL379592.1, forward strand.
CGATATGACCGGAGCCATTTTGTACCCTATTAATGGTATTAAAAATATTATTCTCCAAATCCTTACCGACCTTGAGTAGCTGCTTGCTCACCTTTTCTTGATTGATATTCACCGGTAACGTCAGATAGCTCTCAACAGGCACGGTAATACTGGGATCGCGATCGCTTCGTATCGCACAATGCTCCTCTTCTGTCTGATCACATTTAAGATAAACAGTGAAAGGACCTGAAGACGAAATACCAAAATTACTGCGAGCAATGAGGCTAATCGGTTTTTTTTCGTTATAGCTAATATTCTCCCAGCCCTGTTTAGGTGCCAGTAATACTGACGAATTAGCACCGGCCTGAGGCGTTATTCTGAGTTCGTGATTAATTCTAAAGTAGAAATTAAGACCGAAGAGCACATCAGGTAACCAGGGTGAAAAGGTTTCGCCCAAATCAAGATTCAAATCGTCATTCGTAATATAAATACCGCTTTCCATGGTTAATGGATTTGGCAGGGTTAATTCAGCGGTGATGCTAATATTTTTTAGAGCAACAGCACTATTGACCGGCAGGATTTCATAACAAGGCGTATCACCAGAGCCGCCTGTTACAAGAAAAGACACCCGCTTCGCTAGTATTCGTATTCGCTTCTTTTTTATTATATTGAAATTCCAATTCTGTCACTTTAAATGCGAGCTGCTGGTACGCATAGGGGGTATTGAGACTATCGCCATCGTTGATATTTTCGAGCGCTAATGTTGAAGAAAACCCGGCAAAATAAAGTCCATGTTTTTGATCATAATTTGCCTGTATATCAACCCAACCGGTGTTGACAGGTAAACAAAGGCGTAAAATGAGCTTTTTTCCATCGTCAGAGATTCGACTTTTATTTAAGCAATCGCCCCCTTTTTGGCTGAGATGGTGAAAGGTCTTATCATTAACATGCGGCTGAAAATCTGCCGTTATCACCACGGTTTCTGCCATTACCCCACTGGTCATCATCAATAATAACAACAGCCCCATAAGAGGGTTATGAAAGCGATTTTTACTGCTCATTATTTTTATCGACATAGTTATTGACATAGTTATCGACTCCGATGGCAGGCTAAGGTATCAACAAAACGGACTTTACCTTTTTCTGCAAAAGGGGCAGGAGCTAATGGGCAGATCAGCCCAGGTTGCTCTCCTTGGCCAGTCAAGGTAATTTTCGGGTTAGCCGCATTCACCTCAAGCGTAAACACGCCATCACTATTAATACGTGCTTTGCCCACATCACTGGAAATTTCTTGGTTATACAATAATTCGCCGTTTTCATCGGTTAGCATGCCGACCACGGTTTCTGTTTTTACTGCCCGCAGCTTAAGGTAATTAACACTGCCGCGGTTCATGCGTAAAGTGTAATTTTCCGGATAAATTTTTATCCCCTCGCCAGAAGGCGCGCTAAATTGCAACAATTTCTCTTGCCAAGGCATCACACTGACAATATTTTTACCGGTTTGTAAAAAGGAGGAGCTAGCCTCCGCGCCGGATATCTCAAGCTTGAGATCCTTTTGATCACTTTCTACCTCTAAGATCAACGCGGCTTGCGCATCCAATTGTCGTCCAGCGGCAATACTGTTACCGCCGAAAACTAAAATATTACTCAAATTAGCACCGCCGTAGAGATCCGGTTGTCTTCGCTCCTCGCTGCAAATAAACATCACCGTTAATCAGAGGGGTATCAACGCCTAGGTTACCACTTAGCGACAGGCCATCAGGATCTGCTGAGACAGTGGTATTGGCATAACTGAAGGGGGCAGGGTGCTCTGGTCGCCACTGATAATGCAGATTGGTGTAGGGATTGTCATTTTTTAAGCCGAGCTGTGCCGCAATACTGTGTGTTTTTAGCGTCTTATCTAAACTAAAAGAAAGGCCTAATTCGATTCCTCTATCACGCCCTTGATAGGAGTAATAGCGAGGCCGATCATAGCCCACGAACCTAAGGCTAACATCACGCCCGGCGATCCTCACTGAGGTATTGATGCCGATATCCGCCGCCAGCCCAGGTTGCGAGCCCGCACTGATATATTGCCCGCGAAGCATCATGCTGCTGTGGCGCGTTAAATTCTGATTGAGTGTGATCGCCCAACTTTCTTTATTAGCGTTTTTATTGTTACCTTGCTTACCATCTGGTGTATTGATACGGCGCCAATGCAGGCCAATACTCCCTTGTGAATAACGTTGGTAATAACGAAGATCCGTTGAGATCCTTCGCTCACTGTTAGCACTGATTTGGGCATAGAGCGCGTTTTGGTTATTTAACATAATTTCAGTGCGTGCACTGATATCTTGCCGCTGGCCTTTTTGCGCCAGTGCCGCGCCTAAAATCACGCGGGGATGGAGTAAAAAATCAGCGCTGCCGCCTAAGGCAATCCCTTCCTTATCTTGCGAGCCCCGAGATGATGACAGAGGTTGAAGCTGACCGGACCACTGGTTATAGCGCCAACGCTTACTATTATCTTTCCAGCGTATTGGTTTATACACCTGAGCACGCTGGCTATCTGTTTTTTTACCATTTTCAATAATATCAATCCTGATATCATAAATACCGGCGGGCAAACGCAGCGTATTGAGAGGCTGTATACCCGCTTGCAATTGTTGGCTGTAAATTAAGCGATTATCACGGTAAACTTCCGCAATAGCCGCGTTGCGACCGGTGACATAGATGGGATAGAGACTGACGTTATCATAGTCAGCCAATAAATTATCTGAGCTGGTCCACATCATGCCCAAGGTTCTTTCATTACCAAAACCGCCCGTTTGCACATTGCCTGCCGCAGAGCTGGGCGTAAAATAGCCAAAACGAAGAAAATGTCCCTGCCATTCTTTTTGCGTATAAAATTCATATAAATTGATCGTATTCTCTGCTGAACCCTGTGTGTTATAGGCTGCCGATTGAAAAGACAGCTTTTGGCTCCAGCCCATTAGCGACGAGATCCAGGATGAATTAAGCCGCGAACGATGAGAGGCATTCTGCCCGCCAGAATAATTAAAATCATTACTGATAATCAGTCCCGCAGGGGTTCCGGTAGGCATCGCAAGATAACGACTCTGTGTTTTTTCTTTTTCATATTCTTTCGAATACAGCTTTAATGAAGAGGCACTTAGGCTATATTCTGCCGCCATCAAGCCTGATGGACAGTGGTCTTCACATTTTCCAAGCTGAATGCCTTGCAGTAAAGAATCTTCCCAACGATGAATATCAGCTGAGTCATAAACACTTTCATTCTTGCTGGTTAGTCTCACTAAAGTAATAGTGCCTGCTTCAGTTAAGGTCATATCAGCATCAAATAATATTTTATCGTTTAAATAAACCTGAACCGGAATTTCTGAGTGATAAAAATAATCTTTGAAATCGTCAGGCATCGCCTGTTGATCTGGCGAAAATAAAATAGGATTAGCCACTGCGTAATTGAAAGTAGAACAGATAGCTATAATAAGAAAAAGAAAAAACAAAGATAAAAACATAATATTTTTAATTAAATTTATTTGATATTAATTTCCAATGACTATTAAAAAAAGGATCAGTCCGTCAATCTTTTAGCATGGTAACTTAATAAAACTAATAAGAATGACGGATTGGTATGTTTATATTATTACAGAGATTAATTACACGTCAGATTCAAACGTAACGGTAACTTCTCCTGTATAGTTTCCGCTTGGTGTCGTATCCTGATTTAAAGAGACAGGCTGTATTTTTAAATTAGCGTTGCCACGAGTGGCGCTGGTTGTTTCATCAACGACAGCAGATGAAGAGTCATGACTAATTTCAACACCATTATAATATATCGACAATGGTATTGTATTGTTCTTACCATCAGTTAATACTGCCTCACCAGTTAGTCTAGCATTGATAGCCTTTCCGGTAGTATTAACATGAGTAAAGGGCACATCCACTGTTCCTAATGTTCTTGCAGCAGGATTGAAGGTTAATTCATACTGGCTTTCAAGATCACTGGTAGGTTTGACTTCAAAGACAACCGGAGTAATACGCGCCAACAGATTAATAGTATGATCTTGTGAAAATGTCTGAGCATAAGCCCCAGAAGAAAAAGCCGTTAATGCCAAAATAGCTGAAGCTAAAAGTGTTTTATTTTTTACCATTGTATTTTTCATATTTTCCCTTAATGATTACTTTCATAATGTTATCCTGATTAGGATGTTTTCTTTAAATTTAACCTAATGGTTAATATTTAAAATAGGGTTTTACTGCTTTGTCTAATACAGAGTAGCTTACGTACTCTTGCCTTCAATAAGCGTATAATTTATTTCCCCTTCAGCCGTTTTTTTATCCAACTGATAACTCTTGCCCGGTAGAATAAAAGTACGTCTTTCTTCTTCGCATCTTTTTTTATCTTTTTATTATAAACAGATTTTTATTTTATCTAATAGCACCGTAGCATTGCCGTTATTTTTTACTGTAATAAGCTGTTTATCTTTAATGAATTGCGTATCAAAGTGTGGATTTTCTGGCAAGACAAAAAGCGCGCTACCATAACCTGTCATAACATTGACACCGGCTTTAATTTCTTGTGTCGATTTATAATCTTTTAATTCTTTTTCAGTGAGATTAAAGCCGTCATTATTTTTGGGTAATACGGGTGTAAAACGCACACGGTAATAACGCTCTTTATCTCTTTTACCAGGAAAAATAAGCCGTACATATTGAAAACCGGAAGGAGGAATAATCAAGCGTTGTGGCGTGACTATTAATGTTTCTTTATTTACTTTATTATTTTTTACTTGAATAATCGGTGTTTCTGTATTCTTCTTTTCACCAAGCGTTATTTCTAAAATATCCACGAGCACAAAAGCGGTGCTACTACCAGAATTATAAATTCGTTTGGTTAATGTGCTTTCTCCCGGCATTAACATGTCATACATACTGCCAATATTAATAGCAGGAGACGCTGTCACTAGAGAAGAAAAAAATAACTAGTAAGAAGAAATAAAAGGGGAATAATTTTTTCATTTAATTAAATCCGTTTAATAAATCAAGGTATAAATGTAGCTATTTAAAATGATTTAACGTGGGGGAATTCTATATTTATTATTTTTTATAATCACGAGTATACTTTGACTTTATTGGTTAAAAATAAAGAAACGAAATAATTTTAAGATTATTTAAGGGTTTTCCATTTATTAATATACCCAATGAATTTCAAGTTATGTCATTCAATATGCTATCGCTGAATCAGTTTAATTTGATTCAAGGCGAAGGGTATATCAGTGCAAAGGAAAACGCCCCGCATCAATCACCTCTGCTAACGCCTTTAGTTTGGCGAGCACCCGCTGCTGCGCCGTTGCACTTGCAATAACAATATCGATATCAATGGTAGCTAATTTTTTCTTAGCATCACTATGGCTAGCCAGTTTTAACACTTTCACTTTTTCGTTAGCTAAAACCGTGGTGATATCACGCAGTAATCCGCTGCGATCATGAGCGGTAACACGCACTAACAGTGAATACTCACTAGAATAATTTTCACTCCATGCCACATCGACAATACGTTCAGGTACATGCAGTCGAAGCTCGGTTAATTGTTCACAATGCGCCTGATGAATGGAGATCCCTCGCCCTTTAGTGATAAAACCTACAATGTTATCGCCTGGTATCGGATAGCAACAGTGGGCGATAGAGTACATCAGATTACCCACCCCTCCGACAATAATGCGCCCAGGCTCTTTACTATTGACCGCTCCTTGTTGTGTTCTGTCGGCCAAATACTGCATTGCCTGCTTATCGGCTTCTTCTGGGCTGGGTTTATTGCATTTACCGCGTAAGAAGTTAGCCATCTGGTTGATGCGGATATCACCTGCACCAATCGCCATTAGGACTTCATCGAGTGAATTAACGTTGTAACGTGGGACCAACCATTTTTCGGCTTCTTTTAAACTAATATCGAGCTGTGCTAATTCGTTATCTATTATTTGACGCCCGGCCAAAATATTTTTTTCGCGATCTTGTTTACGGAACCAATTGTGAATTTTCGCGCGCGCCCGAGGGCTGGTGATATAACCCAGATTAGGATTTAGCCAATCACGGCTTGGATTGGGGTGCTTTTGCGTGATGATTTCAATTCGGTCACCCATTTTTAATTGATAGGTAAAAGGCACGATGCGTTCGCCAACTTTAGCGCCAATACAACGGTGGCCAACATCACTATGAATGTAATAAGCAAAATCCAGCGGGGTAGAATAAACCGGTAAATCAATAACATCGCCTTTAGGGGTAAAAACGTATACGCGATCATCAAATACTTGGCTGCGTACTTCATCCAGTATGGCGCCCGAATCTGCCATCTCTTCTTGCCAGGAAATCAATTTTCGTAACCAAGCAATCCGACTTTCATAGCCTGCTCGCCCTACCGTAGTACCCTCCTTATATTTCCAATGAGCGGCAATACCCAGTTCGGCATTTTCATGCATTTGGTTAGTGCGAATTTGAACTTCTAATGTTTTTCCTCCTGGCCCCAAAACGACAGAATGAATGGATTGGTAACCATTCGGTTTAGGATTAGCGACATAATCTTCAAATTCATCAGGTAAGTGGCGGAAATGCGTGTGGACAACACCTAGCGCCGCATAACAGTCCTGTAAACGTTCCACGACAATACGAACCGCACGTACATCAAACAATTCGTCAAAGGTTAATGATTTCTTCTGCATTTTACGCCAGATGCTGTAGAGATGTTTTGGTCGACCGCAAATTTCAGCTTTAATGTCCTCATCTGCCATTGCTTTACGTAATGTCGTGGCAAAATTGGTGATAAATTGTTCGCGATCAATGCGGCGTTCATGCAATAATTTGGCGATTTTTTGATATTCAGTGGGATGCAAATAGCGGAAAGAAAGATCTTCTAGCTCCCATTTCATCTGACCAATACCCAGTCGATTGGCCAGGGGAGCGTAGATATTTGAACATTCTTTCGCTACCAATAGCCGCTCTTCTTCTGGCGCATTTTTCACTTCTCGTAGCTGCGTGATCCTTTCTGCCAACTTGATAACGACACAGCGAAAATCTTCGACCATCGCTAGCAACATACGTCGGACATTATCTACTTGATTGGCGTTTGTTGCATCATGATGAACCGCCCTCAATTGGCGAATAGCATCCATGTCGCGCACACCTCGAATCAATGCGGCAATATCTTTGCCATGCTTTTCGCTGAGTGTTTTTCCCTCCAGCAAATTGGCATTTACCAAAGGAAATAACAGTGCGGCGCACAGACTGTCATTATCCATACCCAGTGTGGCAAGAATTTCAACCATTTCCAGGCCACGCCACAGTAGCAATGAAGCCTCTGGATGATTTTTCGTCTTTTGTTCACAGTAATGCCAGGTTTCAGCGAGTTTTTTAGATGAATGTAAATTGCTTAGTCCTAAATTAGCGATCCAAGGGTCGAGAGAAAATTCACCTGTTGAATTCAAATGTGTCCTTCTGATAGCAACCATAATTTTCCTCTAAGAGCCTATACCCCTCGCCTTTCAAGTTACGGCGGCGTTAGCTGCGTGTGTTCGCCTCATCAGGTAGCCTGTCTATGCTCATCGGTCGGTCGCCCTTGCCGCCTTGCCGTAACTCGAAATTCATTGGGTATAATCCAGATCTTTTTCCTTTTCAGGCGCATTCAACAAATTTCATTAAATGTCGATATTGGCCGCTTTCAATGCATTTTCTTCGATAAATGCGCGCCGAGGCTCTACGGCATCACCCATTAATGTAGTAAATAACTGGTCTGCAGCAATGGCATCCTTGACCATAACACGTAACATACGGCGATTCGCTGGATCCATCGTGGTTTCCCATAATTGGTCAGGATTCATTTCACCTAATCCTTTATAACGTTGAATAGTCAAACCGCGCCGAGACTCTTTTACTAGCCAATCGAGTGCCGCTTCAAAACTGTCAACAGCTAAGCGACGTCCCCCACGCTCGACGAAGGCATCTTGTTCCAGTAGGCCACGTAATTTTTCACCCAATTGACAAAGTTTTCGATATTCACCACTGTGGATGAAATCAAAATCTAGAGGGTAGTCAGTATCAACACCATGAGTACGGGTTCGTAATAGGGGTTCAAATAATTGGCGCTCGGTGTTTTCACGTACGATAGCGCTATAGTGGCTACCCTGTTGTTCATTTTGGTTTAATAAAATCACTAGCGAGTCGATCCATTGCTGAACAGTTTCTTTATTAGCCAATGTTTCTTGCAGTAAATTGGGTTGATAAATGAGATGATTCAACAAAGCGCGGGGATAGCGACGCTCCATACGGGCTATGATTTTTTGCACCGCATAGTGCTCTGTAATCAATTTCTCCAGTGCTTGACCCGCTAACGCAGGAGCATAAGCATTAGTATGTAATGCAGCGCCATCAAGGGCTAATGATATCTGATATTGTTCCATCGCCTCATCATCTTTGATGTACTGCTCTTGTTTACCTTTTTTAACTTTATACAGTGGGGGCTGCGCGATGAAGACATGGCCACGTTCAATAATTTCGGGCATTTGGCGGTAGAAAAAGGTCAATAACAACGTTCGGATGTGTGAACCATCAACATCGGCATCGGTCATGATAATAATGCTGTGATAGCGTAGTTTATCAGGATCATATTCATCTCGTCCGATGCCACATCCCAGGGCGGTGATAAGTGTTGCCACTTCTTGTGAAGATAGCATTTTATCGAAGCGGGCTTTTTCTACATTGAGGATCTTACCCTTTAGCGGCAAAATCGCTTGATTTTTACGATTACGACCTTGTTTTGCCGAGCCACCTGCCGAATCACCTTCGACTAAATAGAGCTCCGATAGCGCCGGATCACGTTCTTGGCAGTCCGCCAGTTTACCCGGCAATCCGCCTAAATCTAAAGCGCCTTTACGCCTTGTCATTTCACGTGCTCTACGCGCCGCTTCACGTGCGCGAGCCGCATCGATAATCTTATTAACGACAATTTTAGCGTCAGTCGGATTTTCTAATAAATACTCTATTAATTTTTCATTCATCAAAGTTTCAACGGCGGTTTTCACTTCTGATGAGACCAATTTGTCTTTTGTTTGTGAAGAGAATTTAGGATCAGGCACTTTAACCGAAACCACCGCGATCAAACCTTCACGAGCATCATCCCCTGTTGCGCTGATTTTTGTTTTTTTGTTGTAACCTTCTTTATCCATATAACTGTTCAAAGTACGTGTCATTGCCGTACGAAATCCCACCAAATGGGTGCCACCATCACGTTGTGGAATATTATTAGTAAAACAGTAAATATTTTCTTGAAAACCATCATTCCACTGCAATGCTACTTCTACACCGATGTCATCTTTTATAGTGGAAAAGTAAAAGATTTTAGGATGGATTGGATTTTTATTTTTATTTAAGTATTCAACAAAAGCCCTGATCCCCCCTTCATAATGAAAATGATCTTCTTTATTATCACGTTCATCATGCAATTTAATGGAAATACCCGAGTTAAGAAAAGACAGCTCTCGCAGTCGTTTTGCCAGGGGATCATATTGAAATTCGGTGTTATTGGTAAATGTCTGCAAACTCGGCCAGAATCGCACACGGGTTCCGGTTTGTGCTGTTTCACCAACGATTCGAAGGGGCGTCTGGGGCTCTCCCATCATATAAGTTTGTTCGTGAATTTTCCCTTCACGATGAATGACCAATTCTAGTTTTTCAGATAAAGCATTCACTACCGATATACCGACACCATGCAACCCGCCGGAGACTTTATAGGAATTATCATCGAATTTACCGCCAGCGTGTAACACTGTCATGATAACCTGCGCTGCGGAAACCCCTTCTTCTTCATGTAAACCAGTAGGGATCCCTCGCCCATCATCTTGTACAGATACTGAGTTATCCATATGGATCTTAACGATGATCTCTTTACAATGGCCGGCAAGCGCTTCATCGATAGCGTTATCTACCACCTCGAATACCATGTGATGTAGACCAGTACCATCATCAGTATCGCCGATATACATGCCTGGACGCTTACGAACCGCATCGAGTCCTTTTAATACCTTGATACTTGAAGAGTCATAAATATTTGACATCAACGTTTCTCGCTTATTTGTAATCCTGTGATTGAAACTCTATTTTGCCATGTTCGATACGGAACATCTTGCCTTTATTAGAGCCTATACCCTTCGCCTTTGAAGCCGCTGTGTTGTTGGCTGCGGGTGCTCGCCCTCATGGTATGTCTATGCTCATCGCTCTCACCCCCTGCCGCCTAGCGGTAACTTGAAGTACTGTGGGTATATTTAAAGACGCATTGGCATCACAATATAGGTGGTGATTTGATTTTCAATATTTTCAATTTGCACACTAGAAACCGAGTCAATCAGTAGCAGCTTGACTTTGTCGCATTTAAGCGCATTAAGGACATCCAGCAGATAACCTACATTGAAACTGATTTCAATATCCTCGCCCTGATAGTCGACATCGAGGGTTTCTTCTGCCTCTTCTTGCTCTGGATTATTTGCGGTAATTTTAAGTTTACCCGCGCTAATATGCAGCCGGACACCCCGGAATTTTGCATTGGATAAAATCGCCGCCCGTGAAAAGGCTTGTTTAAGTTGCTCACAGTTTGCAATAACTATTTTTGACGGATTTTTAGGAAAGACACGTTTATAGTCAGGGAAACGGCCATCAACTAATTTTGAGGTAAAAATAAAGCCATTGAGATGAACACGGATATTATTGCTGCCAATTTGTAGACACAACCTATCCTCGCCACCACTGAGTAAGCGCGCTAATTCGATGACAGCTTTACGTGGTACTATCACCGAATATTTTTTCAACTCTTGCGCGGTGTCTTTTTGAATTATAGAGGTTGAACAGACTGCCAAACGATGACCATCAGTGGTGATCGCACATAATTTTTCACCTTCAACTTCGAATAACATTCCATTGAGATAGTAGCGTACATCTTGATGCGCCATAGCAAATTGAGTTGAATCAATCAAACACTTTAAGGCTGCCGGTGAAACAGTTAATTCGACTTCTTTTTCTTTTTTCAAATCGGCCAGATTAGGAAAATCCCTAGCGGACAGTATGGAAAGCGAAAAACGGCTATGACCTGAACGTATTGATAAACGTTTAGTTTCTAGTGTCACGGTGATTTCAGCGTCTTCCGGCAAACCTCGACAAATATCGAAAAACTTGCGGGCGGGTACCGTAGTGGATCCAGTTTCAGTTTTATGAGACTGAGACAAAGCAATTGTTGCCACCATCTCAATTTCTAGGTCAGTACCGGTCAAGGTCAGTGTGTTGTCGCTAACTTGTAGCAGTAAATTAGCCAGAATCGGCAAGGCTGTACGTGCACTGAGCGGACCACTGACCTGTTGTAAGGGTTTGAGCAAATGTTCACGTTTAATAGTAAATTTCATGGCGCTTAGGCGGATAAGGTTCTAATTAGATTTAAGAAATCTTCTTTAAAATGGTGATTTTCTTCACGCAATTGTTCAATTTTTCGACAGGCATGCAACACCGTGGTATGGTCACGACCTCCAAATGCATTACCAATTTCAGGCAGACTATGGTTGGTTAATTCTTTGGCCATGGCCATGGCCATTTGACGCGGTCGTGCTACTGAACGAGAACGCCGTTTGGAAAGCAGATCGGTGACTTTAACTTTATAATATTCAGCGACCGTTCTTTGAATATTATCAATGGTAACAAGCTTTTCTTGCAATGCAAGTAAATCACACAGTGCTTCGCGCACAAAATCAATGGTGATTGCTCGGCCGGTAAAATTGGCATTAGCAATCACGCGGTTTAAGGCCCCTTCTAATTCACGTACGTTAGAACGTAAACGTTTTGCGATAAAAAAAGCGACTTCATTCGGCAAAACAATATCATTCTCATCTGCTTTTTTCATCAAAATAGCGACACGGGTTTCAAGCTCTGGTGGATCAATGGCGACTGTCAGACCCCAACCAAAGCGAGATTTTAGCCGATCTGCCACGCCATTGATTTCTTTTGGATAACGATCTGATGTCAAAATAATTTGCTGATTGCCTTCCAATAACGTATTAAAAGTATGAAAAAATTCTTCCTGAGAACGTTCTTTGTTGGAAAAAAATTGAATATCATCAATGAGTAAAGCATCAAGTGAACGGTAATAACGTTTAAATTCTTCAATCGCATTGTTTTGTAGTGCTTTAACCATATCCTGCACAAAGCGTTCAGAGTGCATATACACTACTTTCGCTTTAGATTTATTAGCAATAATACCGTTACCCACTGCATGCAAAAGATGCGTTTTACCTAAACCGGTACAACCATACAGAAATAAGGGGTTATATGCTTTACCAGGGTTATCAGCAACCTGACGTGCGGCTGCTCGAGCCAACTGATTAGATTTTCCTTCTACAAAATTATCAAATGAATGCTTCGTGTTGATATTTGAACGGTAATCACGCTGAGGTTGCGTAAGCGCACTATCCCAACCAAGTCGCCCAGTGACATTGTGAGTGATAGGCACGATTGGTACACCAACACTGCTTATCGCCGACGGGTTAGTCGTTTGTATTACAGGTTTGTTCCCGACTTCAAAACGCAGCAAAGGAATATTTTCCCCGCAAAAATCATTAAGTAATCCATTGATATTGTTTAAATATTTATCGCGAACCCAGTCTAAAACAAAACGATTAGGGGCGTAAAGAGCTAGTGTGTTATCACTCAGTTCCGCCTGTAATGGGCGGATCCACATACTAAATTCTGTGGCAGGTAATTCTTCCTGCAATCGGGCAAGACATTGCTGCCAAAGCGAAAGTGACACGGTAAACTCCACTCTAACAAGACCAATAAAAAGAAATAAAAAGAAAAGGCTATGAATTCATCATACGACAACGACCTGCTACGTGCTGTCCAATTTGGAGTATCGAGATCACCAACAGGGCAGAAGATCATAGCGCAAACGCAGCAATATATCTTCCCCTTAACTTGCAGATTCAAGCCTTTTTGTCGACAGACGATTTGCTGACAGGCGATCATTATACCGAAGCGGCTAATTCATCACAGTTTTATACCCAAAGGCTTTCAAGTTGCTGCTAGGTGGCCAGAGTGTGAAGCCGATGAGCGTAGACATACTCTAGCTGAATCATTTTAATTTGATTCAGGCGAACACCCTCCGCCAACAACGCGGCAGCTTGAAAGGCGAAGGGGATATGCCGTAAAACCTCGGCCTTCAAGGCGAGGAAGATGTCAATTACAGGCTAAAAAAATTCTCCGGATATGTTCTTGCGATTTGAACGGGAGTCAGTATAATCGCCGTCTTCGCCCTGTTATATTAGGTAAAATTGTTATGAAACGTACCTTTCAACCATCCGTATTGAAACGTAATCGCAGTCACGGTTTCCGTGCTCGTATGGCGACAAAAAATGGCCGTCAAGTGTTGGCGCGCCGTAGAGCAAAAAGCCGTGCTCGCCTGACTGTGTCTAAGTAATTAAGCTCACCGTTTAAGTGGTTAAGTTAGCATTTCCTAGGGAGTTACGTTTGTTAACTCCTGCTAGTTTTGCTTTTGTTTTTCAACAGCCAAAACAGGCTGGTACACCGCAAATTACGTTCCTTGGCCGTATGAACGAATTAGGCCACCCTCGAATAGGTTTTGCCATTGCAAAAAAGCAGATTAAACGAGCACATGAGCGTAACCGGATTAGACGTCTAATCCGCGAAAGTTTTCGTTTGCGTCAGCATCAGTTGCCATCTATGGATTTTGTGGTGTTGGCTAAAAAAGGTGCCGTTGAGCTTGATAATTTGGTACTGGCGAAAATGTTAGAAAAATTATGGCATCGCTATTGTCGTTAATACCGCTAATTTGCCATGTTCTGATCGGACTGATTAAGGGATATCAGCGCATTATTAGCCCATTTTTGGGGCCTCGCTGCCGTTTTTATCCGACCTGTTCCGATTACGCAATTGAAGCCTTGATTAAGTTTGGCCTGCTAAAAGGCAGTGGGTTAACACTGAAGCGTGTATTAAAATGCCACCCTTTGAACCCAGGTGGCACTGATCTTGTGCCGCCAAAACCCGAAGATAATTTAGAGAACACTCACGATGGCTCCGCAACGTAATCTCCTCCTCATCGCTTTGTTGTTCGTCTCTTTCATGATCTGGCAAACGTGGCAAGTGGACAATAACCCACCCTCCTCTTCCCAGACTGCGCAACAGAGTACGGATACGGTCAGTATGGCAAACCAAACGGCAGCTGATACTCAAAAGCAATTGATTAAAGTACAGACTGATGTATTGTCTTTGACCATTAATACACGTGGAGGGGATATTGAACAGGCCAATTTACTCGCCTATCCAAATGTATTAGGTTCAGATAAGCCTTTTGAACTATTAGAAACCACCCCGGCTTTTATTTATCAAGCACAAAGCGGTTTAACCGGCAAAAATGGGCCGGATAATCCTGCTAACGGGGCTCGCCCGTTATTTACGGCCACTCAGGATCACTTTGTACTGGCTGAAAACCAAGATGAACTACGTATCCCATTAACTTTCACTAGCCAAGAAGGCGTAATATTTACTAAAACCTTTGTGCTGAAGCGTAACGATTATGCGATTGGAGTGCATTATCAGGTTAAAAATACCTTTGCTACGCCCTTGGAATTCAGTTTATTTGGTCAATTGAAACAAAGTATTAATTTGCCTCAATACCGCGATACCGGCAGTAGTAATTTTGCGTTACAGACTTATCGTGGAGCGGCATACTCTTCTGATGAAACGAAATATAAAAAATACAGTTTTAGTGATATTGAAGAGACTAACTTAAATACGGTAACCCAAGGTGGCTGGGTTGCGATGTTACAGCAATATTTTGCCACTGCTTGGATCCCAGCCGCTCAAGAGACTCACACTTTTTACTCCAATAAGCTCAGCAATGGCCTGGCTGCTATTGGTTTTAAGAGTATGCCAGTGGTTATCCCTCCGGGGGAACAAAAAGATTTAGCAGCGACGTTATGGATCGGTCCAGAGATCCAGGACAAGATGGCAGCAATTGCCACTCATCTTGATTTGACAGTAGATTATGGTTGGTTATGGTTTATTTCTCAGCCATTGTTTAAGTTATTGCATTTTATTCAAGGTTTTATCGGTAATTGGGGTTTTTCCATTATTGTTATTACCTTTATTGTCCGTGGCATTATGTATCCACTGACAAAGGCTCAATATACTTCGATGGCAAAAATGCGGATGATTCAACCCAAGCTCACCGAAATGCGCGAGCGTATTGGCGACGATAAGCAACGCATGAGCCAAGAAATGATGGCGTTGTATAAAACTGAACAGGTTAATCCGTTGGGCGGTTGTTTACCGTTACTGATTCAGATGCCGATTTTTCTAGCATTGTATTATATGTTGATGAGTTCGGTTGAACTGCGCCACGCCTCCTTTATATTGTGGATCCATGACTTATCAGCGCAAGATCCTTACTATATCTTGCCGATTTTGATGGGTATCACCATGTATTTTATTCAGAAGATGTCACCAACCACTATCACCGATCCTATGCAGCAAAAAATCATGACGTTTATGCCTGTTATTTTTACGGTATTTTTCTTATGGTTTCCCGCTGGTTTGGTGCTGTACTACATCGTCAGTAATTTGGTGACTATCTTGCAGCAATATTTGATTTATCATGGTTTAGAGAAACGCGGCTTACATCAACGCGAAAAAAAATGACTTGATGAAAAGAAGCCATTTGATCACTGATAACCTGTTTTGTGAAAAAAAGTTCAGTAGACCTCTTTCGAAACCGTAGTTCGTTATGCGAAGTCAAAGGCGCTCGGCGCACAGCAACCTTCGTTAACATGCAAGTACATGAGGATTGTACGCACCGGGCAACGCAGAATTCGCATCACGCAATAGGTTTCGAAAAAGGGTCTAGGGAACGATTGATAAAACGAAAATTACAGCGGAGCTTTGATATGAAAGTGTCCTATATTTTTATTTTTTTATTAGGTTTTATTTTATCATTTGAGCTAACTGCACAAGAAAAATCAACGATTTATCTTATATCAAGTTCTAGTGAATATAACGAGGAAGTGATCCCTAGCATAATTACCATGTTCAAGGAAAAAGGACATCCTGTAGATACCCGATACCTCGATCAACAGGTTTCTGATTTCGGTTATGTTAATACGGATAAAAGCAGAGCAAAGACCCTTATTAACGCTCTGACCGACGATAATGTTAAATATTTATGGTTTGTACGCGGTGGGGCAGGGGCATTAAATTTATTACCCTATCTTTATGCTGCTGAAGATAAGATAAAAAAATCCACGCCAAAAATTATCGTCGGGTTTAGTGATGTTACTGCCATCCATTATTTTATCAATAGACAGATAAAGTGGCCTTCTGTTCATGGGGTTTTGGCTTCTTTCAATAAAAACCTGTATGTTCCCAATGAAACAAAATCAGAAATCAGTAGGAATAGTGATGTAGAGGATATTTTTTCTTTAGCGGAAAAGGAGATTAAATATCGTGATGTGATACCACTGAATAATCAGGCTAGAAAAAATATTGCGGGTAAACTTTTTGGCGGCAACCTGACTTTATTACAATCTCTCTTCTCAACAAAATACGAAACGGTAAGCGCTGACGATATTTTCATTGTTGAAGATGTTGGTGTGACCTATCGTCAACTTGACCGCTCCTTACATCAATTGCTTTATAAAAATCAATTCAAACCTAAAGGCATCATCTTTGGGCAGTTTTATTCTCTTTCTGCTACAGATGAAGAGCGGTTAATATTTAAAACAGTGATTAAAGATTTTGCAGCTAAAGCACCTTATCCTGTTTACTATTACCCGCTCTTTGGACACGGCAAAACTAATAAACCACTGATTCTTTTTAATGATGTGAAGATCAACTGCAACAAAAATGATGAATATTGTTCTTTGACGCAGAAAAAAATGGCGTTATCGAATAAATCAAAATAGTTTTAGAAGCCACGAGGATCGCATAGAACGTTATAGTGGGGAGGATGTAAAAATGTTATTGCCCTGGCTGGCAAATAAAAAGGTAGATTTTACTTATAAATGGCGTATATTAGCCTCTTCCCTGGTATTAGGCCGGAATTGGCAACCTTTCTTCAGCTCAGGCTGCAGAAAGGTTTTTTTTTAATAGACTTCTTTCCAAACCGTAGCGAGTGAGGCTAATGCAAGGCGCTTGGCGCACAGCAACCTTCGTTGCCATAAACATGAGGATTGCGCGCAGCGGGCACCGCAGGATCCGCGTCACGCAGTAGGTTTGGAAAGAGGTTTAATGATGGTGTCGTTGTGTATGCAACATATAATTAACGTCTACCTTGTAACCCAGATTAAAATTATCATTGAATGGATTGTAATGTAGTCCAATGATGTGACGTTCAATTAATGATGTTGACTCTAGCCATCCTATTAGTTCCGCCGGTCGGATAAACTTTTTCGCATCATGTGTCCCTTTCGGAACCAGGCGTAAAATATATTCCGCTGCAACTTTTGCCATTAACCAGGATTTAATATTGCGATTGATGGTAGAGAAAAAAACATGTCCCCCGGGTTTAACTAATTGCGCGCAAGCATGCACCACCGATGCGGGATCAGGAACATGTTCTAGCATCTCCATGCAAGTGACTAAATCGTATTGTTCCCTGTGGGTTTTTGTATGCTCTTCGACTGTTTGCTGAATGTAATTGAGTTGTACTTTATTTTCTAAGGCGTGCAATCGTGCTACTTGTAACGGTTCGCTACCCATGTCCAGTCCAGTCACCTCTGCACCTTCTCTGGCCATACTTTCTGCGAGAATACCGCCACCACAACCAACATCTAATACTTTCTTCGCAAAAATACCTTCTGCGCGTTGTAAAATATAGTTAAGGCGCAATGGATTAATGCGGTGAAGCGATTTTAAATCACCTTGTAAATCCCACCAGTGAGACGCGATTGCCGCAAATTTAGCTATTTCTTGTTGATCAATGTTAGGTGGATTATTGGTGAGTTTGGCGTGCATAAATCAGTATCTCTTGAATTGATCGTTGAGGAAAATTATACACATGAATTACTAAGAGCCATTTGAAATCTTTTGTGTTCGTCTGAGTATCATTCAAGAAGATTTGGAACAGGCTCTTAGTGCCCCTAATGTAAAATCATTCATTAGACCTCTTCGGAAACCTACTGCGTGATACGGATCCTGCGTTGTCCGGTGCGCGCAATCCTCATGTACTTTATGTTAACGAAGGTTGCTGTGCACCGGGCGCCTTGACTCCACATAACGAACTACGGTTTCCAAAGAGGTCTATTAAAAACAAATAAAACATTTTCGTGTAAATGACAGACAAGGCTTTCTTTCACTTAATTATCATGCAAATAATAATCAAACATCAACACAGCTAGCGACCAAGGGTATGATCGGTTAACATTTGGCATCGTTTAATGCAAATCACGGTTAAAAATATTCTCTTATGGATAAAATGGCAAAAAAAATATTGGTAACGTGCGCATTACCCTACGCTAACGGCTCTATTCATCTTGGCCACATGCTTGAACACATTCAGGCTGATATATGGGTTCGCTATCAACGAATGCGTGGCAACGAGGTTTATTTTATCTGTGCGGATGATGCACATGGCACACCTATTATGTTAAAAGCACAGCAGCTAGGGCTAAAGCCAGAGCAAATGATTGCGGAAATGAACCAGGAGCACCAACAGGATTTTGCTGGTTTCTCCATCAGCTATGATAATTATCACTCCAGCCATAGCGAAGAAAATCTGGAACTATCAAAGTTAATTTATTGTCGTTTGAAAGAAAAAGGCTATATCAAAAAGCGTATTATTTCTCAATTGTATGATCCTGAAAAAGAAATGTTCTTATCGGATCGCTTTGTGAAAGGCAGTTGCCCAAAGTGTCAATCCCCAGACCAATATGGTGATAATTGTGAAGCCTGTGGTGCAACATACAGCCCGATAGAGTTGATGGATCCAAAATCTACACTTTCTGGCGCTGTCCCCCTGATACGTGAATCTGAACATTTTTTTTTCGATCTACCTGCTTTTAGTGACATGCTGCAAAGTTGGATCCATTCAGGAACCTTGCAAGAACAAGTTGCCAATAAAATGCAGGAATGGTTTACATCAGGTCTACAGCAGTGGGATATAACGCGCGATGCACCCTATTTTGGTTTTGAAATACCCGATGCGCCTGGTAAATATTTTTACGTTTGGTTAGATGCTCCTATCGGTTATATGAGTGCATTTAAAAATCTCTGTAGCAAACGCAGCGATCTGGATTTTAATGCATTTTGGTGTGAAGGTGCGACTACTGATTTATATCATTTTACCGGTAAAGATATTGTGTATTTTCACAGTTTATTTTGGCCAGCGATGTTAGACGGAAGTGGTTTTCGTAAACCAACTAACTTATTTGTTCACGGTTATGTCACGGTTAATGGCGCTAAAATGTCTAAATCACGAGGCACTTTTATTAAAGCGAGCACTTATCTGAACTATTTTGATCCTGATTGTCTACGTTATTATTATGCGGCTAAGTTATCTTCTCGTATTGATGATATAGATTTAAATTTAGCAGACTTTGTGCAACGGGTTAATACCGATGTCGTTAATAAATTGGTCAATTTAGCTGCCCGCAATGCGAGTTTTATTAATAAAAAATTTGCTGGCAAGTTAGCGCATCAGCTTGCTGATGCGGCGCTGTATAAAACCTTTACTGATGCAGCTGTTACTATTGCACAAGCCTATGATAACCGTGAAAGCGGTAAAGCTATCCGCGAAATTATGGCGTTGGCTGATTTAGCTAATCGTTATGTAGACGAACAGGCCCCCTGGGTGGTGGCAAAAGACGCGAGTCGCACCACAGATTTGCAAATGATTTGTTCTATGGGAATCAACTTATTTCGAGTACTGATGATCTACCTCAAACCTGTTATGCCAAGCTTAAGTACTCGCAGCCAAGCTTTTCTAAACAGTGAATTGGATTGGGATAAGCTTGCTTTCCCCTTGTTGAACCATCAAATAAATAAATTTAACGCCCTGTTTAACCGTATTGATTTAGATAAAGTTAACCAAATGGTCAATTCATCGAAAGAAAATCTTGAGAGTAAAACCGATGGAACTTGAATGCGAAAGTAAACGCCCACTTTATATTCCTTACACCGGCTCGATACTGCTGGAGTTTTCATTACTCAATAAGGGAAGCGCCTTTACAGAAGATGAACGTAACCATTTTAATCTGCATGGTTTACTGCCCAAAGAAGTAGAAACAATAGAGGCTCAAACTCAGCGCGCCTATCAACAATATCAAGCGCTTAATAATGACAATGATAAACATATCTATCTACGTAGTATCCAAGACACTAACGAAACACTATTCTACCGCCTACTCGACACGCATCTTAGTGAAATGATGCCTATTATTTATACTCCTACTGTTGGTGAAGCTTGTAAAAATTTTTCGGCTATCTATCGGCGCGCACGAGGGTTATTTATCTCTTATCCTAACCGTGTTCATATTGATGACATGTTACAAAATGCCACTAAACAAAATGTAAAAGTGATAGTGGTTACGGATGGTGAACGTATTCTTGGCTTAGGTGATCAAGGCATTGGTGGTATGGGGATCCCTATTGGTAAGCTTTCACTTTATACGGCTTGTGCCGGTATTAGTCCCGCCTATACATTGCCGGTGGTACTTGATGTTGGCACCAATAATGAAAAATTACAAAGCGATCCTCTGTATATGGGCTGGAAACATCGGCGTATTGAGGATGATAAATATGATGCTTTTGTTGATCTATTTATTCAAGCGATAAAACGTCGTTGGCCGAATGTACTCTTGCAATTTGAAGATTTTGCTCAAAAAAATGCCACCCGATTGTTAAATCGCTACCGTGATGAACTATGTTGTTTCAATGATGATATTCAAGGAACAGCGGCAGTGACACTCGGTAGTTTAATTGCCGCTAGTCGGGCGGCGGGCTGTCAGCTACGTGATCAAACCGTGGCTATCCTTGGTGCCGGTTCGGCGGGTTGTGGGATCGCGGAACAAATTATCGCGCAGATGCGGTCAGAAGGATTGAGTGAAGTAGAAGCCCGTAATCGGATCTTTATGGTAGACCGCTCTGGTTTAATGACTGATAAATCATCTCACTTACTCGATTTTCAAAGTAAATTGCAACAAAGCAGTGATAAGTTACAAAGCTGGGGCTTACCGGTTGATAAGATTTCCTTATTAGATGTGATACGTAATGCTAAACCTACCGTTTTAATTGGTGTCTCTGGTCAGCCAGGGCTGTTTGATGAAGAACTTATCCGCGCCATGTGCCATGATTGTAAACGTCCTATTATCATGCCATTATCCAACCCGACGTCAAAAGTTGAAGCGCTGCCAGAGAATATTATTACTTGGACAGAAGGCAGAGCAATTGTCGCGACTGGGAGTCCATTTCCACCAGTAAGTTATAAAGGACAACTTTACCCTATTGCCCAATGTAATAATTCTTATATTTTCCCCGGAATTGGTTTAGGTGTATTAGCATCAAACGCCCGTAAAATCACTGATGGTATGTTGATGGCGGCAAGTCTTGCCCTGGCGGATCTTTCGCCATTGGCCATTGATGGGAAAGGTGCCTTATTGCCTGATATAAATGATATCCAAAAAGTATCAAAAGAGATTGCTATGCAGGTAGGTAAAAAAGCACAAGCAGAAGGGGTGGCAATAATGGTATCCGAGCAAGCTTTAGCTGAATCTATCAAAAGTAATTATTGGCGGCCACAATATCGTATGTATAAAAGAACCTCCTTTTGATCTTAGCGCCTGTTCGAAATCTTTTGCGCTCGCTGATACTTCGTCAAAAACGAGCTAAAAATGCTCATTTACGCTCTTCATTAAGTACAAAAAGGAACTACGCTTTTTCGCCCATTTTTTCCTTGTCTTAGCGTCGCTCAAGAAGATTTGGAATAGGCTCTTAGGCTGTCCACTGAAATAGAAGCCCGACACTGTGATCAGTATCACTCTTTAATGGAGATCATTTGTTCAGTGCTGTAGTGAGCCTTGCTTCATCCTGTTAGCTGCAGTAGCCTAGTGACAGATTAATTAAAGCAATGTGCGAAGGTGACATAATGTTAAAGCGTATAATAATTAGCTTATTAGTCATTTTCGGGATTTTTATAATAATGGCGATAGCCATTGATCGTTGGGTGAGTTGGAAAACGACGCTTTATATCTATGAAGAAGTTCAATTATTACCACATCGAGAGGTTGGTGTGGTTTTAGGCACCGCAAAATATTATCGTAGGGGGGTGATTAATCAATTTTATCGCTACCGTATGCAGGGCGCACTTAATGCCTATAACAGCGGAAAAATAAGCTATTTATTACTGAGTGGTGATAACGCGCAGCACAATTACAACGAACCGAAAACGATGCGCCGTGACTTGATCACCGCCGGTGTTGCTCCAGCTGACATCGTATTGGACTACGCCGGATTTCGTACCCTAGACTCTATCGTGCGGACACATAAAGTCTTCGCTACCAATGATTTTACTATTATTACTCAACGCTTTCATTGTGAACGGGCATTATTTATTGCGTTTTATATGGGTTTACAAGCGCAATGTTATGCTATCCCATCGCCTAAAAATATGTTTTTAGTTCGCATACGTGAAGTTTTTGCACGCTTTAGCACCTTTGCTGATCTCTACATTTTTAAACGTGAACCGCGCTTTCTTGGCCCAAAGATCCAAATTCCCGCGGTAATTATTCCCAGTGATACAGGATATCCTGAACTGAGTGAATTAGGGCGGGAAAGAAGCATAGAGAAAAGAAAAAATCATTAAGTTGAATTAATCGTTATTATTAACTGCCCGTAAAAATTCTTGCCGCGTACTTTGATTAGATTTAAATAATCCACCGAGAGAAGTGGTGGTGGTTGCACTGGTCGCATCACAGATCCCTCTGGCTTTGACACAAAAATGAACCGCATCAATCGATACCGCTATATTTTCCGTATTAAGTAAAGTCTTTAACGCCAGAAAAATCTGTTGTGTTAGCCGCTCCTGCACTTGTGGCCGTTGAGCAAAGAAACGGACGATACGGTTAATCTTTGATAAACCAATAATACAATTTTCTGGAATGTAAGAAACGGTTGCTTTACCGTCAATGGCAACAAAATGATGTTCACAGGTACTCGTCAAGGTAATATTGCGGACTGTAATCATTTCATTGATTTTCATTTTATTTTCAATGAGAGTAATTTTAGGAAAATTAGCATAATCTAACCCGGAAAAAATCTCATCAACGTACATTTTAGCTATTCGATTCGGTGTTTCAGCCAAGCTATCATCGTTTAAATTAAGGTTAAGTAACTCCATAATTTCTTTCATATTCTCTTCAATACATTTTTTACGCGTTTTAGCATCTAACACTTCACCTGATAATGGTGTTTCAAGGCCTTCTTTTTTCAGCGCATCACGGACTTTTTCTGCTTCTTTATTCATTTTTTCTGCTTTTTTATTTATTTGGCTCATTTCTTCACTTAGCAACGGCATTATTTTTTCCCACCGCTTTTTTAAATAAAAAAACCCCGCATTGCAGGGTTTTATACATAAGAAATTGATTCAGCTTATGGCTGAACAACCGCTTCTTTTTCACCTTTTACTTCGATTACTACGCGCCGATCTGGAGCCAAGCACTCAATCTTCGCTGCTCTTTTCATATCGTCACCACAAGTAGAGCCTGTTACTGGGTTTGCTTCACCCATACCCCGCGCTGATATTTTATCAGCTGGGATGCCTTTAGTAATCAGATAATCCATAACACTTTGTGCGCGTCTTTGAGACAGTGCTTGATTATATGCCTCTTTACCCATACGATCAGTATAACCTAACACCAGCACACTACCATTTTTAGGATTGATGCTGCTTAACTGGCTATACAGATCATCCAGCTGTGTCAGACCTTCTGGTTTTAGCGCAGACTTGTTAAAATCAAATAAAACATCCGCGTTCAAAGTGAATCTCTCAGGCTCTGCTGGTGTAGGCGGAATTACCGGTACTATCGGTGCATCTTGAAAACGATACGCCACACCCAAACTTAGATTAGTGTTATCTGGACGAGTACCAAGAGTGGCTTCATCACCCATATTATTAACGAACTGGTAGTCCAAACGTGTTACCCAATTTTGGGTAAGGGCGTATTCAAGACCCACGGCAGCTACTGGAGAAACACCTATATCATAATCTCTAATTTTTTTTCTAGGGTCGCCGAGGTTACCTGTAGAATCAGCACGCCAAAGCATACCCCCCAGACGAGTATAAACATCCAGATCTTCTAAGACCGGGTAGCTCAGTTTAGCTGCAAGTTGAACCCCATGTGCTTTAAAAGCGCCATTCTTGACATCGCCGCTGTAATGCATGCGACCAAACCAATCGTATCCCATTTCTAAGCCAAGATATTGGTTTATCTGATAGCCTAAAAACGCACCGGCACCCAATTGATCTTTTCGAGTTGAACCATCACCCACACCTTTGTAAGTATGGTTCATAAGTGTATCATGGTACCCAGACCAACCTACTTTAGCGCCAGCGTACCAAGTGTTATCGCGAGGGGCGGCTTGCGCTAAAGTAGCGAAACCAGCCAGTGCCACTGCTAATGCTATAGCTGTATTTTTCATTTTACGCCTCGTTATCATCCAAATAGGCAATGAGCCTGAAACATTATTTAAGCTCTTGATTAAAATTTTCGCCAAGATTTTTATGCTCCCGTTTATGACGTTGCCAGTGTAATTTGGCATTATAAAGCAACCCCGGCGATGTAAAGTCTACAACGTAGTAGAAAACTTACAAGTATGATGTGGTGAAGCGCCCTAAAAAAACATGAAATTATATCTAAAGTTTAATGATTATTGTCATAAATTAACGATATTTACAGCATAAATTCAACCAGTAAAGCCCGCTTTACTTAGTTTTATAGATATTTTTTATGTTTAACATAATAAATTGTTAAATTTTTTCGCATCAAGCTGAGGCGTACTAAAATGCCACGGTGAAATAGACTTTTTGTGCAAAACCATATTGACGGCCGAAAATTTTATGCTACGCAGCGTTCGTAATCTTCATATACCGCTGTTGACAGCGTGGTCGCTGCGCGCCTTGGACACCTTGATTCACATAAAGAACCTTGACACTCTCCTTAGCTGAAATTCATGGAAGGATTCCTGTTAGGGTCTGTTCGAAATTTCTTGTGCTCGCTGATACTTTAGACTTCTTGCAAAACCTATAGCCAAATCATTTTAATTTGATTCTGTGTTGTCGTCGCTTGCCGTGCTATTTGTACTGTCTGCACTCCTTGCCTTGAATCAAATTAAACTGATTCGGCCATATTGCGTGGTGTGAATTCGGGTGTTGCGCGGTGCTCGCAATCCTCATGTACTTGTGTATCCCCTTCGCCCTTGAAGCTGCCGTGTTGTTGGCGGCGGGGATTTGCCCGAATCAGCTAGTATGTCTATGCTCATCGGTCTCACTTCCTGGCTGCTCAAGAGGTAATTTGAAGGACTGTGGATATATGTTAGTCAGCTTCATATTACTTAACCCGTATTTAAACATATTTTTCAATGTCGTGTTGAAGATATAGTCAATTTTTCAAAGCGCTTCGCAGAATTGTGATGTAAGTGGATGAAAACGCACTTTGTATTTGGATACCTGGTGCATATTGCGTATTTTTTATATTAGTTGTTCCTGTAACACTTATTACAACGGAATAGTGATTTTAATTCTACGAAAGGAGCAGTTAAATGAAGCACTTATCAGAAAAAGTAATCGCTCGGATTAAGACAGATTTTACCTTTCTTGAGCCTATCACTTCTCGTTCCCAGTTTGGGGGATATGGTTTGCTATCTAATAATGTCATGTTTGCACTTGTCTCCGAAGGTGAGCTTTATTTAAGAGCCAACGATAATGTTGAACACCTATTTATTGAGCGTAACATGCCCAATTTAGTTTATGCTAAGCGTGGAATACCCGTTTTGTTGCGTTACTATTGGGTTGACCCAGCATTATAGATGGATAACGATACCTTGATTAATTTTGTTCAACTTGCCTATCAGGGTGCTGTAACTGAAGCGCTAAATAAAAAATATAGAGCACTTAGGCTAAAGGATTTACCTAATTTAAGTATTGGTATTGAGCGATTATTGTGGAAAGTAGGAATTAAAAATGTTAGTGAATTGCGGCTTAAAGGTGCAAAATCAAGTTATTTACAACTCCGTGCACTCAAAAGTTCGTTGGGTGTGAATATACTGTTAGCACTGGCTGGAGCTATTAATATGCGGTATTACCCAAAATTCTTCGCCATGAATTACTTGAGTGGTTTGAGGGGATAAAGGGGTCGATAGTTAGCACTCATTAATCAGAGATCTTGAGTAGAAGATTTTAGATTAGTAGTGATGATTTCCTATACATCCCCATATTCATAATTTATTATTTAGCAAAATTCGCCGTAAACCCTCGCTGAATACGGGCGGGGATATAAGGTAAAAAGCTCGAGGGCTTAAGGATGGCTACATTAACGCCGCGCTGAATATCAAGCAGCAAAGCATATTTGAATTACAGGCGCCGCGGGTCTCGTCGTTTCTGCCCATGGAGGCCTGCGTAAGAGCCTATTCGAAATCTTCTTTGAGCTGCGCTCAGACAAGGAAAAAACGAGCGAAAAAGCGCAGTTGTCTTTTTTGTACAAAACAAGAGAGTAAATGAGCATTTTGAGCTCGTTTTTGCGAAGTATCAGCGAGTATAAGAGATTTTGAATAGGCTCTAGACTTGTCATGCACAAGTGGCGGCTTTTAAAGTGAGAAACCTCTCCCAATAGGGCGGGGAGAAGTCACCTAGAAGGATTGTTTATGATTTCCCTAGAAAATGTATCTAAGTGGTATGACAATTTTCAAGTTTTAATAAACTGCTCTACTGAGGTAAAAAAAGGTGAAGTAGTAGTAGTGTGTGGCCCTTCAGGTTCAGGAAAATCTACTTTAATTAAGACGGTTAATGCCCTAGAACCTATTCAAAAAGGAAATATTACTGTTAATGGCATTTCCATTAACGATAAAAATATCAATTTAGCACAATTACGATCTAAAATTGGCATGGTATTTCAGCACTTTGAACTATTTCCACACCTCTCTATTATTCAAAATCTGACTCTAGCACAGATGAAAGTACTCAAACGCAATAAAACTATTTCCTATGAGAAAGGTACGCAATTACTAGACCGTGTAGGGCTTGCTTCTCATGCAGAAAAATTTTCAGCCCAATTGTCTGGTGGTCAGCAACAACGTGTCGCTATTGCAAGAGCCTTATGTATGGATCCTATTGCAATATTATTTGATGAACCTACCTCTGCACTCGATCCGGAAATGATTAATGAAGTATTGAATGTCATGGTCGAATTAGCGGATGAAGGTATGACCATGATGGTGGTAACCCACGAAATGGATTTTGCTCGTAAAGTTGCTGACCGAGTTATTTTTATGGATGAAGGTAGAATTGTTGAAGATAGTAATAAAAATGATTTTTTCAATTACCCCAAATCTGATCGTGCTAAAGATTTTTTGGCGAAAATTATACATTAAGCGATAAGCACCCTTTTTCGAAACTCCGTCACCTATTATTGCTTATTAATTAAGGATCAGAAGAGAGATGACCCTAGCGCTATTTGAAATCATTCCTGAATGAAAAAGGATGTAAAAACCCGGTCGCTTTTTTATTTACAGGGGCGTGTGTAAAGGCGCCTTTTTTGACAAAGTATCAGTGAGTACAAGAGATTTCGAATAGGCGCTAAGAAGCGTTATACGACATCCCTTTATTATGTCAATTTACCGGTATTTCCATTGATGCTATTCCTGAGAAAATTACGATCCTGTATTTTTGACACTGGCTGGAAAAATACGCTTTAAGCGAATCGTTGTGTGAGGAGATCAATGCGTATTTATCTTCACGCAAGCTTTTTATCAAACGGGGCGGCATTGTTGGTGCCACGCGTATTCATGTACCTGGCTCAACTAAAAACCGGCAAAATGGCCGCGATTCTGACATGAAAGCCGCCGGTAAAGGCAATCAGTGTTACTTTGGTATGAAAGTGCATATTGGTGTGGATACGCAAACTGGTCTGGGCATTCCCTGCTGGGAATCTCAGCAAATGTGGCCGATGTTTTATCTCCTTAACAGTACTCCATAACATAAATAAAATTCGATATCCGTATGTCGTAGTGCCATTTTTTCAACAGTTAGATGGCCATGAATAGAATAATAGTTGCATACACGACAATGAACGGTATAATCCATCCCGCTTCAAGCAGTATAGTATTTCAGTGCCGAAGTGGCGAAATCGGTAGACGCAGTTGACTCAAAATCAACCGCCTTCTGGGCATGCCGGTTCGATTCCGGCCTTCGGCACCATTAACAATTTTACAGCGGTCTACTCAAGTCTATTTTTCCCCGTAACTCATTAATATATCCAACAAAACCAGTCTACCAAGGTCAACCGTCGTCCATTGCATTCTACCTTCAAGTGGGGGCATAATTGGGGGCATCAGCCGATTCGATAAATAATGTGCCCCCAATGAAACTCAATGCCCGACAGATAGAGACAGCAAAACCCCAGGATAAACCCTATAAAATCACTGACGGTGGAGGATTGTATCTAGAGGTCACTCCTCGCGGCTCAAAATATTGGCGCATGAAATACCGCCGACCTACCGATAAAAAAGAAGATAGATTAGCCTTTGGTGTTTATCCGCTGGTTTCACTTGCTGATGCTCGGGCTAAACGTGATGAAGCGAAAAAACTCATTGCCAACGGTGTCGATCCCAAAGCAGTAAAGAGGGAAACACAAGCAGCAGTAACAGGTGAATTCACTTTTGAAAAAATAGCACGAAGATGGCACGCCAGTAATAAACGATGGGGTGAATATAATAGGGCACTAGTACTGCGTAGTCTTGAACAATATATTTTTCCTCATCTCGGTAAAACGGATATCCGTCAGTTAAAGACTAGTCATCTATTAGCACCTATTCGGGTGGTGGATGAGTCAGGAAAACACGATGTAGCACAACGACTTCAGCAGCGAGTGACGGCTATTATGCGTTATGCTGTACAAAACCATTATCGATAGCAATCCCGCTACAGATATGGCGGGAGCGTTATCGACAACTAAAGTTAAGCATTACCCCGCATTGCCACCTGGTCGATTTCCTGAATTATTAGCCCGCATAAGCGGTTATCGTGGCAGAAAAATGACACGTTTGGCAGTGGAATTGACTTTATTCACTTTTGTTCGTTCTAGTGAGCTACGTTTTGCATGCTGGCATGAGATTGACTTTGATCGCTCTGTCTGGGAAATCCCCGGTGAGCGTGAGCCAATCAAAGGGGTACGGTATTCTTACCGTGGTATGAAAATGAAAACGGCTCACCTTGTCCCGTTGAGTAGGCAAGCGATGGATGTTTTACAGCAACTCAAAGAACTGAGCAGAGATAATCAACGACTTTTCCCGGGCGACCATGATCCAAGCAGGGTAATGAGTGAGAACACGGTGAATAATGCATTGCGAGTGATGGGCTATAACACACAAACGGAAGTGTGTGGGCATGGATTCAGGACGATGGCTCGGGGTGCTATGGGGGGGAATCAGGTCTATGGGCTGAAGATGCTATAGAGCGCCAAATGAGCCATACAGAGCGCAATGGGGTTCGTGCGGCGTACATCCACACATCTGAACACCTAGAAGAAAGACGTTTAATGGTGCAATGGTGGGCAGATTATCTGGATGCGAATAGAGACTGCGCCATCACCCCCTATGAATTTGCACGGACGAAAAATGTGATGCAAAGGCTATTTAGCCAGTCAGCTTAGCGCTGGGTGAGTAGACGGTGCTAGTCTGAAATAGGCATTATGGCTTATGCGGTATAAATTGATTTAAAATAAAGGGTCAGAAAACAAGGTATCGATATCACATAGTCACTTTCTGCGAAGGGCTTTAGCTTGAGCCCATTTGTGCTCAATGGGATTCATGTCAGGAGAATACGTGGGGAGATATTCGAGAATAAAGCCAGCTTTCTGTATAGCAGTCTGGATGTCTTGGCGTTTATGGAAGCGCACATTATCCATCACAAGGACTGCCCCTGGAGGGGATTTTGGCAGTAAATCTTGGGTGACCCAGGCATAAAAAATATCGCTGTTGATATGGCAGTCGAAGGTACAAACCGTAGTTAATTTTCCGTTAAGCTGTGCACCAATGACATTAGTACGTGCTTTGGCATGGCAATCGTGTTGGCCGTAACAGCGCTTCCCTTTCACTGAATAACCATAAAGACGCGGCATATCATGAGCAAAACCGCTTTCATCCACGTTAGCCCTGGAGCTTAGTCTGAAAATCTTTTCGAGCTTGGACGTCGGCTTTGGGGGGATAAAATGTTTTTTTTATAGCTAAAACCCGCCCGCTTTAAGGCATCACAGATACCCCTGGCACTCACACCCATCCCGCCTTTAGGGCTTGCCTTCGGGTAATGACGACTGAGTTTGGCTAGAATTTTTTTCCCAGGGAACTATCTTATTCATTTGCGCTAAAAAGTCGGCTCGTCTCGTCGATTTCGTTTTCATTTCACTATTAACCTAAAAAAATTATTAATGACAGAATAGACTACTTTTATCGGTTCTTCAGGGTTTCTATACAGGCTACAACGCATAAATGCGCTAACGCCTTATCGCATTTTTAAACGTCTGCCGAATAAAGGCATGCCGCATGCAGGGTATCTGTGCCATAGCGAGTAAACTCAGATTACGCCCGATAACCAAAGGGAAGTCATTATTAGCAAATAAACGAATTAAACCATCCGTCGCCTTGATGGTTGCCTGCTGATCGTGACGCCGCCCTGATTCATATTCACTCAAAACCCGATATTCTCCCGGATCGACACCCGCCTGAACGGCTTGCACAATGCTGTTAGATAAAGCGATCACATCCCGCAAGGCGAGATTAAACCCTTGAGCAGCAATCGGATGTAATGTTTGCGCCGCATTCCCCACTAATGCGACGCGATGGCTAATATGACGCGATGCAGTCAATAAATGCAGAGGATGGCTATACCGCTTGCCCACTTGTAATATTTTTCCTAAGCGCCAACCGAAAGCTTGTTGTAATTCCGATAAAAAACGAGAATCAGACCAATTACCCACCTGTTCACGATCCCGTTCATTATGACACCAAACCAGTGAACAGCGCTGTTGTGACATTGGTAATAACGCCAAGGGGCCAGAACAAGTAAAGCGTTCAAAAGCCCATCCTACCGGTTTTTTTTCCGTCATAATATTGGCGACAACGGCTATCTGTTGATAGTCTTGCTGTTGCCACTGAATGTGACATGCACGACCCAATAATGAACCAGAGCCATCGGCAGCAACCAGTAATTTACCCGTTAATTGCTGCCCATTATCTAAAGTGACCCTGGCTGTTTTCTCTGTTCTTGTCACTTCGACCACTTTGGCCGGGCAAAATAAGCTAACGCAGGGCGCTTGCGCCAATAGCGAAAATAACCGTTTACCCATTTCAGGCAATTCAACAACCTGCCCCAGTGCCGCTATACCATAATCTTCAGCCGACAAATTAACCAAACCAGCGTGACCCCGATCACTCACCTGAATGTGCGTTATCGCGGTCGCACAATCCACCAGCGTCGGCCAAATGCCTAAATCGGTTAATTGTTGACAGGCTCCTTGTGTCAAAGCAATCGTCCGAGCGTCAAAGCCAGGATGACTTGTGTTATCGGGCGAAAGCGTTTCCACTAAAGCAATCGGAATTTTGCCATGACTTAAAGATGAAATAGCTAATGCTAAGGTGGCGCCTGCCATCCCCGCCCCAACAATAATAATCGTCATCAGTTCGCTGCGGATGCCATTAACATTTCAATGTCCTCCACCTCTTTTACAACGCCTGCCGTTAAATTTTCATTACCCTCTTCAGTGATCAGAATATTGTCTTCAATACGAATACCGATGCCTCTATATTCTTCTGGAACATCAGACGCATCGGCGGCGATATACAGACCGGGCTCGACGGTTAACACCATGCCGCTTTGCAATTTTCGATTCTTATTTTCGCCGTAATCGCCAACATCATGAACATCCATTCCTAACCAATGGCTTAAACCATGCATAAAGAAAGGGCGATGCGCTTTATTTTCTAACAATGATTCAACGTCACCCTGTAAGATCCCCAATTCAACGAGACCTGTGATCATGATCCTGGTTACCTGTTCGTTGACCTCACCAATACTGATACCGGGTTTATACCACGCCAATGCCGTATTCATTGATGCCAACACAATATTATAAAGTGCCCGTTGTTCCGGGCTAAATTTACCATTAATCGGAAAGGTACGAGTGATATCAGCAGCATAGCCTTGATATTCACATCCCGCATCAATTAGCACTAAATCGCCGTCACTCAGCTTAGATTCATTTTCAGTGTAATGTAAAATACAACCATTAGCGCCACTGCCAACAATCGTATTGTAGGCCGGAAAACGGGCGCCATTTTGGATAAATTCGTGCTGTATTTCACCTTCGAGTTGATATTCAAACATCCCTGGACGACATTTTTTCATTGCACGTAGATGCGCTTTCGCACTGATTTCTCCGGCACGACGTATGAGAACAATTTCTTCTGGTGATTTAAATAAACGTATTTCATGCAATAGCGGACGCCAATCAATTAATGTTGATGGTGCATGTGAACCACGGCGTAAGCGTTCTAATGTGGTCAATAGGATTTGATCAGCATACACATATTGTCCCAATGCATGATAAAGGATCGCATGCTGACTCAGCAGCAAATGTAATTGCTGATCAAATTCATCGAAACGGTAAACTTTTTCAATGCCTAATTCATCACGAGCACGATCTTGCCCTAAACGGCGCCCAGACCAGATTTCAGCGGCAGGATCACGCGCTCTATTAAACAGCATGCATTCGCATTGATTGTTAATTGCGCTATTTTTGACTAATATCAATACAGCTTCTGGCTCATGAAAACCAGTTAGATAACTAAAATCACTGTTCTGACGGTAAGGATATTCACAGTCATTGTTGCGGAATAGGATCGGGGCGGAAAAAATAATGGCGATACTGCCGTCTGCCATTTTAGCCAACAGTTTTTTGCGACGTTCTTGGTATTCTTGTTGCGTCATTACGTTGCCTTGAAATTTTTTAATTAATGAGATTATGTTGAATAAAGCGATACATGATGTTGTGATATACTTTTTTTTCTAGTGTTGGATATTTGGCACAAAGATATAGGCAGGAAGGTGACATGTCTGCACAACCGGTAGATATTCAAATTTTTGGACGTTCACTCAGGGTTAATTGTCCTCCAGAACAACAAGATGCGTTAAATACAGCGGCGGCAGATCTTGAACAACGATTGCATGATCTCAAAAATCGTACTAAGGTCAATAAAACGGAATGTTTAGCGCTGACCGCGGCTTTAAATCTCTGTCATGAACTTGCTCAGCAAACAAAGAAAATGCGTGAAGAAAACATAAAAAAGGCTGAGTTTTTAAATAAAATGGAACAACGTATCAGATTGCTCCAACAGGTTATTGAACAAGCTTTACCGAATCAAAATTGTATCTCTGAATCGCTGGAACAGGCAACTTGAATAAAATACTAGACCCTTTGTCACGCAGTAAGTTTCGAAAGAGGTCTACTGTCGAGTGATAGATTTCGGTGGTACATAAAAAAATTCTCTGAGATGTTTGCCAGTGGGCCAATCCCCTGAGCCGATATTTATGCTAATAAGAATGTGATGACTCGTTACCTGTGCGCATGCTCGGTACTAATGAGAAGCCTGAAGGTTATGGCGTTACGTTCGCCTTGAACCCTTGGTTCAAGGGTTACCGCCTACAGCGGCATCTCGCGGAGACCCCTTCATTTCATCTATTTGTAAACAATTCGTTTATGACGCTAAACGCGCAGCAGATTTTATTACGCCAGCAGATCAGGTCTGAGATGCGCCAGCGGCGCGCTTCGCTTTTGCCAGAACAGCAAGAATTTGCAGCAAAAATGGTCACTCGACGAGTGATTAATCATGAAAAAATCCAGCACGCCAAGAATATTGCTGTTTTTCTTTCTTGTGATGGCGAGATAGAGACTCAACCTCTGATTAAACAACTTTGGTTTCTACAAAAACAGGTTTATCTCCCTGTTTTACATCCTTTCAGCAAGGGTCATCTTTTATTTTTGCATTACCATGCCAACACACCACTGATTGTTAATCGTTTCAAGATCCCTGAGCCTCAATTAGACGTACGCACTGTGCTCCCGTTAGCAGAATTAGATATTATTCTCACCCCTTTGGTGGCATTTGATCGTCAAGGGAGGCGTTTGGGACGAGGCGGCGGTTTTTATGATCGCACCTTGCAATATTGGCAACAAAGCGGTTTTTATCCTATTGGCTTGGCGCATGACTGTCAGTTAGTCGATGAGCTGGTGGCTGAAGATTGGGATATTCCACTGCCTGAAGTCATCACCCCTGCCCAAGTTTGGCAATTTAAAAACCCATTTATTAGACCTCTTGCGAAACCTACTGAGTGACGCGGATCCTGATTCAGCTATATCATTCGGTATTTGATGCAGGCCATTGACCATTCTTGAGATCCCATCATTTATCCCAAAGTGGCCAAGTCAAATAATCTATTTTTTGCTGTAACTGTCCCTCGGTTGCTTTATCTACCGCGTTAAATATTGAAAATAAAAAAGTCAAAGAGCATCCTTTATACCCAGCAGTAGTAGCAGAAAAAGCAATGGGTAATACATCATATGCTGAATATATTATTTCATTTATGAATTTTTTTCGAATGAGTAGTGTTCCAACAACCGAACCGATTATGGTCGCTGCTAGCCTAATCCACGAACTGGGATCAAGTTTTAGCGTATTTATTTTGAAATGACCAGTAAGACCAAAGGGTTTTAATGTGGAATAACCTGTTATAAGACCAAGAGCGATACTAACAGAAGTAATGATTTCCATATATTTTGCCGGATCCCCTGTTATTGCTCCTAAACCACCGCATAGGCTGCCTAAAACCGATGCAATCTCAATACTATGCTTTTTAGCGCCACTTAGAGAAGCGATTAGGTTACCGACTGCCATTCCTGATATTGATGCCAAAAAAAGCTGTAATGATGGGTCATGTAAATGTTGTTGATTCAAACTACAGGCTGTTTTTTCTATTTGCTTTATTATCTCCGGTATGTAGTCGAGGCTGAACCATCCTGCAACAAATCCCATAGCTGCTGGGCCTAGAGTGGATATCTCACCCCCTAGATCTGTAGCAACAAGCGTAGCTATTTTCACTCCTGCCATACTCTTTTCAATTCTTTTATGTACTTTATTCTCAGCAATGAATTCAAATGCTTTTCGACATAGCTCAAGTATTTCTGAAATTAGTGATTGTTCCAATCGGGTCAGTGGTTTTTCTAGTGGGGTTGGTACTTGTTTTAATTGAATGGGTGATGCTCTTACAGAATCAAGTCGTTTTATCAGCTCTGATAGTTGTATTGAGTTTCGCTCTAGCGGCGTTACCCCAATGGGGAGACAATTTGTAATATTCGAGAGCATCTGGTTATATCTATTAATTTAAAAAATTAAGTTTCTTTCAGATTAATATGTTTTATAGAAATATCCGCAGTAAGAAATACGTTAAAGACGAGGATTACCATGCATTCGCAGAGGAGATAAATACCTCTCAATCAAGCTAAACTTTTACGCCGATAAAAGCGATAACATGATGCTAAAAGTGCACTTTTTTGGAAAACTTGCCAAACAGTAAAAACCGCGACTAAAGTTGGGGCTATACCCAATGAATTTCGAGTTACGGCAAGGCGGCAATCAAGCGAATCTCAGGAGTGTACAGGTAGTACATGACTGTGATGAGTGCGAGCTGCCAACGCCGCCGTAACTCGAAAGGCGAAGGGTATATAAACCAACAGAATAGGCTCTTAGCTAAATCAACAGATATAAATTAAGCTCGCCATCCGCCCGGTGATACCTTCACGCCGATAAGAAAAAAATTGGCTGGATTCCGTCACAGTACAACGCCCTCCTCCGTAAATCGCTTCAATACCTGCTTTTTGTAACCGTAATTTTGCCAATAAATAGATATTTGCTGAATACTCAGGGTCGTTGTCATGAGGGGTAAAGGCGAGGCTAGATTGCTCATCGATACGGGTAAATGCTTGCTTGACTTCAGCCCCGACAATAAATTGTTGTGACCCGATAGCGGGTCCTAACCACGCAAGAATAGTAGAAGGTTTAGCACGAAATTGCCTCAACGTGCTCTCAAGCACCCCTGCGCACAGCCCCCGCCATCCAGCATGCGCTGCTGCAACTTCGCTGCCATCGAATGAACAAAAAAGTACCGGTAAGCAGTCAGCGGTCATCACCGCACAAACCTGTTTAGGGATCTGGCTGTAAGCGGCGTCTGCTCGCCGATCTGGGCCACATTCTTTACCCACATTGAGTACTTTGATGCCATGCACCTGATCTAGCCAAATTGGCATATGAGGTAAATTGGCTTGCTTCATTAAGCGCAGGCGGTTAGCAATGACGTTAGCGGCAACATCACCTACGTCAAGACCAAGATTAAGCGAATCATAGGGAGATAAGCTTATCCCGCCATGGCGGGTAGTGCTAAAAGCCTTGACATTGACATTGGCAGGGGCAGGGGCAGGGGCAGGGGCAGGCCAAGCAGGAATGATTAAGCCATTTTCATCCATATTTTTGCTCGTCGACTATTTTTTTATCTGCTTGTAATGCCGAGATCAAATCAACGATATCTTGTGGTAAAGCAGCTCGCCATTCCATTTCAATACCACTGATAGGATGTTTTAAACGGAGCATACTGGCATGCAGTGCTTGACGATCAAAACCCCGCAGTATTTTGATAAAAGCATCAGATGCCCCCTTAGGATGACATGCGCGGCTACCATAGAGTGGATCCCCCACCAGCGGATGTCTAATAAAAGACATATGAACGCGGATTTGATGAGTACGGCCTGTTTCCAAACGTAAACGAAGATGGGTATGCGCTCTGAAATGTTCCATAATGCGGTAATGAGTGACTGCGGGTTTGCCCATAGGATGTACCGCCATATGTGTTCGTTTGCTGGCATGGCGAGCGATTGGCTCTTCAACGGCTCCGCCGGCTATCATGTTACCGATAGCAATCGCCTCATATTCGCGCGTGATTTTGCGTGCTTGTAACGCCTCCACCAAATGGGTTTGTGCGGGGACGGTTTTAGCGACCACCATTAAGCCAGTCGTATCTTTATCCAAACGATGAATGATACCTGCCCGTGGAACATTGCTGATGGCAGGATAATAGTGCAGTAGTGCGTTCAATATTGTACCATCAGCGTTGCCCGCACCGGGATGAACAACCAAACCACGGGGCTTATTAATGACTAAAATATCGTTATCTTCGTAAACAATATTTAAAGGGATCTGTTGAGGTATCGAACGAACATTTTCTTTGATTTCAGCATTAATGGTGACCGATTCGCTACCAAGCACTCTTCCTTTGGGTGTGTTAATTTTTTTACCATTGACGAGGACGCAATCTGCCAAGATCCATTCTTTGATACGAGAGCGTGAATAATCAGGAAACAATTCAGCCAAAGCTTGATCTAAACGTTGTCCAATTTGTGATTCAGCGACTGTTGCGCTGAGTTGTAATTTTTGTACCATAATATGCGGCTTCTTTTGTTAACGTTGGGTTTTGACGGCAAAGCCGTTTAATATAATAAGT
The DNA here is from genome assembly GCF_000143625.1 of Candidatus Regiella insecticola LSR1. Classification (GTDB taxonomy): domain Bacteria; phylum Pseudomonadota; class Gammaproteobacteria; order Enterobacterales; family Enterobacteriaceae; genus Regiella; species Regiella insecticola. Next base: position 336,746 of record NZ_GL379592.1, read on the forward strand.
TATTGCAGAGACTGCTCCCTGCCCTATTGGGCGAGGCTTCTACTTCAAAGGCGAAGGGTAGAGCGTCGCTCAAGAAGATTTGGAACAGGCTCTAAAAAGTTTAATAAAATAACACTCCGAGGATAATAAAACGTCATGAAACGCATAAAATATCTGGTCGCGACCGCCATTTGGAGCTTATTGTTGATGGGCTGCTCCAACAGTAACGACGTTGTTCCCGACAGTCCACCTACTGAGCTTTACACTGATGCTCAGCAAAAATTACAGAGTGGCAACTTTCAGGGCGCCATTACGCAACTGGAAGCCTTAGATAGCCGTTATCCTTTCAGTGCGTATTCATCACAAGTTCAGTTTGATTTGATTTACGCTTATTACAAGTCGGCAAATTTGTCGATGGCTCTGGTATCGATCGACCGCTTTATGCGTCTCAACCCCACACATCCTAATATTGACTATATGCTATACCTGCGTGGTTTGACCGATATGGCATTAGATGACAGTGCACTACAAGGCCTTTTTGGTATTGACCGTTCAGATCGTGATCCAATATATGTACTTGCTGCTTTCCGTGATTTCACTCAGTTGATTGAAAATTATCCAGACAGCCAATACGCTACGGACAGCCAAAAACGGCTGTTATATTTAAAGAATCGACTCGCTAAACATGAACTGGATATCGCACGATACTACACTAAACGGGGTGCTCATGTCGCCGTTGTTAACCGTATAGAACAGATGATGCAGAACTACCCTGATACCCAAGCAACCCGCGATGCTTTACCCTTGATGAAAAATGCCTATGAACGGTTGCAATTAAACGAACAAGCAGATCAAGTCGCCAAATTGATCGCGGCGAATCCAGTCGGCGGAGAGTGAAAGTATCGCTAATTAGTTCGTTTTATACCCAATGAATTTCGAGTTACGGCAAGGCGGCAATCAATCGAATCCCAGGAGTGTACAGATAGTACATGACTGGGATGAGTGCGAGCTGCCAACGCCGCCGTAACTTGCAAGGCGAAGGGTATATTGATCAAATCATATTCTTCAGCTGATATATCCATTCCAAAGCCTGTCGAGGTGTGAGTGCATTGGCATCTAGACCGGCTAATGCCTCTATTGCCGGGGCTACTTTTACTGGTGGGATCTCTGCTGGTAACGCCTTATTTTGATATTTTTTAAATGGCGCATGATTATATTGTGGATCACCATCGTTGCTTGCGGGAGTATGGTGCGTAACAGATTCCAATTCTTTTAATTTTTGCTGCGCTCGCTGTATCAGATGGCGTGGGACACCCGCTAATGTCGCCACTGCCAGACCATAACTTTTACTCGCCGCCCCTTCTTGTATGCTGTACATAAAAGCAATGGTGTCATCATGCTCCATTGCGTCAAGATGGACATTCACCACCCCGCATAAATTGTCTGCTAACCTTGTCAGCTCAAAATAATGTGTAGCAAATAACGTCATTGCTTTAATGCGCTGGGCGAGATCTTCGGCACAAGCCCAGGCGAGGGAGAGGCCATCGTAAGTAGAGGTTCCACGGCCAATTTCATCCATCAAAACCAGGCTATTTTCTGTAGCATTATGTAAAATATTTGCCGTTTCAGTCATCTCTACCATAAAAGTTGATCGGCCAGAGGCAAGATCATCTGCTGCGCCAATCCGAGTAAAAATACGATCAATTGGCCCAATCTCTGCCTGTTCTGCAGGGACAAAACTGCCTATGTAAGCCAGTAACACAATCAGTGCTGTTTGACGCATATAAGTACTTTTACCGCCCATATTAGGCCCGGTTAGCAGTAGCATTCGACGTTGTGAAGAAAGCAATAATGAGTTGCTAATAAACGGCTGTTTTGACACGGTTTCAATAACGGGATGACGTCCCTTGGTAATAGTAATTTCAGATTTGTCATGTAAACGCGGGCAAACATAATTTAGTACGTTTGCCCTTTCAGCCAGATTGGTCAACACATCGAGTTCAGCTAAAGCACTAGCGCTAGATTGTAAAGCCGGAAGGTGGGGCAGTAACAAATCAAAAATTTCTTCATACAATATTTTTTCAATGGCGAGTGCTCTTCCTTTGGAAGTGAGTACTTTATCTTCATACTCTTTCAGTTCCGGAATGATATAACGTTCCGCATTTTTGAGCGTTTGTCTGCGTACATAATGTATCGGAACAAGATGGCTCTGTGTCCGATTCACTTGAAGGTAGTAACCGTGCACGCCGTTAAAACCGACTTTCAAGCTATCTATCTTTAATTTTTCCCGTTCACGGATCTCCAGTTGATCCAAATAGTCAGTAGCGCCATTCGCCAAGGCGCGCCATTCATCCAATTTAGCGTTATAACCTGGCGCGATAACACCGCCATCACGTACTAATACCGGAGGAGAATCAACAATCGCTCGCGTTAACAGATCCAGCAATTCATCAAATTGCCCTATGTGTGATAGCAAATTTTGTATGTGAGTCGTTTTATTTGATTTGAGTAAATCATGAATTTCAGGCAGTTGTTGAAAAGCATGACGTATTCTTGCTAAGTCCCTCGGCCTGGCTGTACGCAATGCTAATCGCGCCAATATGCGTTCTAAATCACCCACCTGACGCAGGGGCGGTTGTAAATTAGTCGCTATCGGCTGTAATTCTTGAATCGCTTGCTGCCGATGAAGAAGTACGCTGTTGTCTCGCGTTGGCATGTGTAACCAACGTTTCAACATCCGGCTGCCCATTGGCGTCACGCTGTGATCTAAAATTGCGGCCAGGGTATTCTCACTGCCTCCTGATAAATTTTGTGTCAGTTCTAAATTACGACGAGTAGCGGCATCCATCATAATGCTGTCCTGCTGACGTGCCATAATCAGTTCTCGAATATGCGGTAGCGCAGTACGTTGAGTATCTTTAACATATTGCAACAAGCAGCCAGCTGCCCGGAGTGCCAAATCAGCTTGTTCGACGCCAAATCCGCTTAAATCTTGTGTGCCAAACTGCCGGTTGAGTTGTTGTCGCGCGGTTTCAAGTGAAAATTCCCACACAGGACGGCGTCGCAGTCCATGACGTTGTTCGATCAGCGCCATGTCTTCAAATGTTTCTGAATATAATAACTCGACAGGATTAGTACGCTCTAATTCTGCCATCATGGCTTCCCTATCGGCGGGTTCGGTGATTAAAAAACGACCCGAACTAATATCTAATGTTGCATAACCAAAACCCTGCGTGCCCTGACGCCAAATTGCGGCCAATAAATTATCTTGTCGTTCTCGCAACAGGGCTTCATCACTGACCGTACCAGGGGTCACAATGCGGACGACTTTTCTTTCTACCGGACCTTTGCAGCTGCTGGGATCGCCTATTTGTTCACAAATCGCCGCCGACTCACCCAATTGAACCAGTTTAGCCAAATAATTTTCGATAGCATGATAGGGGATCCCTGCCATAGGAATCGCTTTTCCAGCAGATTGGCCACGTTTAGTTAAAGAAATATCCAATAACTTTGCGGCTCGTTTAGCATCGTCATAAAAAAGCTCATAAAAATCACCCATGCGGTAAAATAATAATATTTCAGGATGTTCACCCTTTAGACGAAGATACTGCTGCATCATCGGGGTGTGTGCGTCTAATTTTTCATTTCTATGCATGCTATTATTCCATTAAAATTTATTAGACTTCTTAGGGTCTGTTGGAAATCTCTTATGCTCACTCAAGAAGATAAAGCGAAGGGTAATAGCCGAATCAGTTTAATTTGATTCAAGGCTGAGGCGCGCAGACAGTACAAATAGTACGGCAAGCGACGACAACACTTAAATCAAATTAAACTGATTCGGCTATAAAGGAAAGCCTAAAGGGATTTCAGCTCATAGGTCACCGATAATTTTTTCTACTAACCCTTTCGTAGATCCGTTAAAATCGAGGCTTTCCATGATTTTTACCCATCCACGATCCAACGTAAGATATGACTATTATGTTTGAAATCAGTCCGATAAAAAAAAGTATTCAAGATTTTACTGAACGAACAAAGATCCTTCGGGGGTATCTTTGACTATGATGTCAAACAAGAAAGACTAGAAGAAGTTAGTGCTGAGCTGGAACAACCTGATGTTTGGAATAAACCAGAGTATGCGCAGCAATTAGGTAAAGAGCGCTCAACGCTTGAAGCAATAGTGTTAACCATTCAGCAACTTGAGCGACAATTGGCTGATGTAAATGGCTTGCTGGATTTAGCCGTTGAAGAAAATGATGAAGCAACTTTTAACGAAGTTCTCGCTGAATTAAAAGCAGTTGAAAATAACCTCATTCAATTAGAATTTCGGCGTATGTTTTCAGGGGAATACGATAGCGCCAACTGTTATTTAGATTTGCAAGCCGGCTCGGGAGGAACCGAAGCACAAGACTGGGCCAATATGTTGCTACGCATGTATTTGCGTTGGGCTGACGCGAAAGGCTTTCAAACAGAAATTATTGATTCCTCTGACGGCGACGTGGCGGGGCTAAAATCGGCAACGATTAAAATTATCGGCGATTATGCTTTTGGCTGGTTACGGACAGAAACCGGGGTTCATCGTTTAGTGCGAAAAAGCCCGTTTGACTCTGGCGGTCGTCGTCACACATCTTTCAGTTCAGCTTTTGTTTATCCTGAAATAGATGATAAGGTTAATATTGAAATTAACCCAGCAGATTTACGTATTGACGTTTATCGTGCATCCGGTGCTGGTGGGCAACATGTCAATAAAACTGAATCCGCCGTCCGTATTACTCATATTCCTACCAATATCGTCACTCAATGCCAAAATGATCGCTCACAGCATAAAAATAAAGATCAGGCAATGCAGCAACTGAAAGCAAAGCTATACGAATTTGAAATGCAGAAAAAAAATGCGGACAAGCAGCTGCAAGAGGACAATAAATCAGACATCGGCTGGGGCAGTCAAATTCGCTCTTATGTGTTAGATGATGCACGGATTAAAGATTTACGCACCAATGTGGAAACACGTAATACACAGGCTGTCCTCGATGGCGATCTAGATAAATTTATCGAAGCAAGTTTAAAAGCCGGGTTATAAGGAACATCAATGTCAGAGCAAAAACCATCAATCATTGAGCAAGCAGAAACAGAGCTTAACGAACAACAAGTGCGCAAAACAAAATTGGCGGCAGTGCGTGAAAACGGCATCGCTTTCCCCAATGATTTCCGGCGTGATACTTTATCTCATGAGTTGCATGAACAATATGATAATAAAGATAATGATGATCTTAGCAAGCTTGATATCAAAGTTAAGGTTGCGGGTCGTATGATGACCCGCCGTATTATGGGCAAAGCCTCATTTGTTACGCTGCAAGATGCCGGTGGGTGTATTCAGTTATATGTCGAGCGTGATCATTTGCCAAAAGAATTTTATAACGAAAAATTTAAAAAATGGGATTTAGGCGATATCTTAGGCGCTCAGGGTACCTTGTTCAAAACCAAAACCGGCGAACTTTCCATTCGTTGCACAGAGCTACGCCTGTTAACAAAAGCATTGCGTCCACTGCCGGATAAATTTCACGGTCTTGCGGATAAAGAAATGTGTTATCGTCAGCGTTATCTTGATTTAATCGTTAATGAAGAAGCCCGCCGTACATTTAAAATACGATCACAGCTGATTGCCGGTATGCGCCAATTTATGGTGGATAAAGGCTTTATGGAAGTGGAAACCCCCATGATGCAGGTGATCCCCGGTGGCGCGGTGGCGCGGCCTTTTATCACTCATCATAATGCGCTCGATATCGATATGTACCTGCGTATTGCCCCTGAACTGTATTTGAAACGCTTAGTGGTTGGCGGTTTTGAACGTGTATTCGAAATTAACCGTAATTTCCGTAATGAAGGCCTTTCATCCCGCCACAATCCAGAGTTCACCATGATGGAACTCTACATGGCCTATGCCGATTACCGTGATTTGATGAAACTAACCGAAGAACTTTTTCGTACACTGACTCAAACCGTGTTAGGTAGTAATATCATCACTTATGGCGATAATACTTTTGATTTCGCTAAGCCCTTTGCCAGATTGACAATGAAAGAGGCGATTTGCCAATATTGCTCACAAATTGATGCACCCGATCTTGATAAAATGGATAAAGCGGTAAAAATTGCCCAATCTCTCGGCATTAAAATAGACAAAAATTGGGGATTAGGTCGCATTCAGTGTGAAATTTTTGAAGCAACAGCTGAAGAGCATCTAGTACAACCCACCTTTATTACTGAATATCCGGCAGAAGTCTCCCCATTGGCACGCCGTAACGACGATAATCCTCTTATCACTGATCGTTTTGAATTTTTTATCGGCGGGCGTGAAATAGGCAATGGCTTCTCTGAATTGAACGATGCGGAAGATCAGGCCGAACGTTTCGATGCACAAGTGAAGGCGCGGACAGGAGGGGATAGCGAGGCGATGTTCTATGATAAAGATTACGTGACAGCATTAGAACATGGCATGCCACCCACCGCGGGTCTCGGTATTGGTATTGATCGTATGGTGATGCTGTTTACCAATAGCCATAGCATTCGTGATGTCATACTGTTCCCAGCCATGCGTCCCCATTAGACTTCTTGCATAACCTACTGCGTGGGTGAATTCGGCGTTACGCGGTGCTCGCAATCCTCATGTACTCGCGTGGTAACGAAGGTTGCTGCGCTCCGGGCGCCTTGACTTCACACCCCTCGCTACGGTTTTGCAAGAAGTCTATTAAATTACCTTTAAATTGGAAAGCCTCGTTCAATCAGCAAGAAATGTTGTTTAAATATTCCAGGAACCCTCTATGTCGATAATTTCATCTCAACAGGCCGGCTGCAGGCCGTCAATTCTTGGGGGAACCATGATTGTTGCCGGTACTGCTGTGGGTGCTGGTATGTTTTCAATTCCCATTGTAACGGCGGGAGTATGGTTTAGTGGCGCTGTGCTGCTACTGACCTATACCTGGGTTTGCATGTTTATTTCTGGCTTAATGATTTTAGAAGTCAATCTTAACTATCCAACCGGTGCCAGCTTTCACACCATGGTCGGTGATCTGTTGGGCAAGGTATGGAGTGCTATCAACGGCCTGTCGATTATCTTTGTATTATATATTTTAACTTATGCCTATATTTCCGCTGGGGGGTCGATAACCTCTCACACGTTGGAAAAAATAATGGATGTGAATCAAACCGAAGCGACTTTGATTTTTGCCTTGATCGTCACCTTTATCGTTTGGTTATCTACTCGTGCGGTTGACCGTTTAAGCACGATTTTAATTATTGGTATGATAGTCAGTTTTGTTTTTTCAGTCAGCGACATGTTTACACATGTTCAAATCAAAGTGTTATTTGATCAAGATGATAATAATGCTCGTTATTTACCCTATGCATTAGCAGCATTACCTTATCTCTTAACGTCCTTTGGTTATCACGGTAACGTCCCTGGATTAGTGAAATATTATCAAAAAGACAGTCGCGCCGTAGTAAGTTGCCTATTGTATGGCACCTTAATTGCGTTAATCATTTATTTTCTGTGGCAATTTGTTATTCAAGGAAATATAACCCGTGATGTTTTTAAACAAATTATTGCCGAGGGAGGTAACATTGGCAGTCTACTCAAAAACATGGATACCATCTGCGATAGTCGTCTCACCAATCAGTTGCTTAATGCTTTCTCTTATATGGCGCTAACCAGTTCATTTTTAGGCGTATCACTTGGCCTATTTGATTATATAGCCGATTTTTTTAAATTTTCCGATGAAAAAAGTGGCCGTGCTAAAACCGCGCTTTTGACTTTTTTGCCCCCCACATTAGGTGCACTGTGTTTCCCTAATGGTTTCTTGTATGCCATCGGTTTTGCGGGTTTAGCCGCGACCATCTGGGCGGTTATTGTTCCGGCGCTAATGGCACGTGCTAGTCGCGATCGTTTTCCACAGGCGAGTTATCAAGTCCCGGGAGGCCAGGCGATGATCATTTTTATTGTGATTTTTGGCCTGCTTAATGCGTGCATACCTATTGCTACGTTATTAAATTTATTACCGCTCTATCAGTAAACAATTATGGACGCCTTATACCCGCAGCCAACAACGCGGCGGCTTCAAAGGCGAAGGGTATATAAGTAGATTTCACTCATACTCTATTTTGTAGTATGGTGACAGTAGCTGAATCAAGGAGAGCATTATGGCTATTAAATTAATTGCAATTGATATGGATGGAACCCTACTCGATCCAAATCATACTATTACTCCAGCGGTAAAACAGGCCATACATGACGCTCAACAAAAAGGAGTGTATGTCGTACTGACGACCTGACGGTCTTATATCGGAGTACAAAAACATCTACATAAATTGAATTTACATAATGAGCATAATTTTTGTATCACCAGTAATGGCGCACTGGTACAAAAAGCCATGACTGGGGAATGTATATCACAGGAGACACTGAGTTTTGCCGATTATCTCGAATTAGAAGCATTAGCGCGAGACTTAGGGGTACATTTCCATGCTATTGATTTTGATTGTTTATACACCGCCAATCAAAATGTTAGCAAATATACGTTGCATGAGGTTGCACTGACCGGTATTCCAATAAAACGTCGCGCTGTCAGTGAAATGAATACCACATCACGTTTTCCTAAACTCATGATGGTTGATGAACCTGAAATATTAGATAACGCCATTGCCCGCATTCCGGCAGATGTACATAAACGCTTTACTTTTGTAAAAAGCGCAGCGCATTTTCTAGAAATTTTGAATAAACAAGCCAATAAAGGCGCTGGGGTGAAAATACTGGCAGAGCACCTTGGCATTGCTCAAGAAAATGTTATGGCATTGGGCGATCAAGCTAATGATAGCGAAATGATCCATTATGCAGGTATCGGTGTCGCCATGGGAAATGCCATTCCCGAACTGAAAAAAATAGCCCAATATACCACCCACAGCAATGCAGAGGACGGTGTTGCGCACGCAATTAAAAAATATGTTTTGAATTAAATCCTAACTGACTCAGTCATATCGATATGCTATAAGAGCTGCTTAAATGGCACTTTAATTATATTTAATAGGGATAATATGGTTACTCTTCATACCAATCACGGTGATATTGTTATTAATACTTTTGATAGTAAGGCTCCCATTACCGTGAGGAATTTTTTACAACATTGCCGCCAAGGATTTTATAATGGCACTATTTTTCATCGTGCCATCCATGGATTTATAGTCCAAGGTGGTGGCTTCGAGCCAAATATGCAAGAAAAAAAGCACAGCCTTCAATCAAAAATGAAGCGAATAACGGCCTAAAAAATACTCGGGGCACGCTGGCAATGGCGCGAACCCACGATCCACACTCGGCCAGCACGCAATTTTTTATTAATGTTGTTGATAATGATTTGCTAAATTTTCGGTCAGAAAAAACTGATGAGTGGGGCTACTGTGTTTTTGCAGAAGTGACCGCTGGTTTGGATTTGATTGATCAAATAGAAGAAATGGTGACAGTTTCTCATGGTATCCATCAAGATGTGCCGATAGACGATATCATCATTACACATGTCACTTGCAGTGAATAACTTTACAGCATGAGCACGATTTTTATTGCAGATTTACATCTTAGCGTTCAGCGCCCTGAGATTAACGCTAGTTTTATGCGTTTTTTGCAACGTGAAGTGCTTCATGCTGATAGTTTATATATTTTGGGTGATCTTTTTGATACCTGGATTGGTGATGATGACCCCGAGCCACTACATCGACAAGTGGCCGGGGCATTAAAATCGCTACACCAACAAGGTGTTCCTTGCTATTTTATTCACGGTAATCGGGATTTTTTGATCGGTAAAAATTTTGCCGCCGAAAGTAAAATGACGTTGCTCGCGCAAGAAAAAATCGTGACCTTGTATGGTCGTAAAATCTTACTATTGCATGGTGACACTTTATGTATTGACGATATTGCCTACCAACGCTTTCGCCATGTAGTACATAATCCAGTAATTCAGCGTTTTTTTCTGTGGTTACCTTTTCATCTCCGTTACCGTATTGCAATGCAGTTACGTCATCGTAGCCAACAAAGTAATAGCGATAAATCGGAAACCATTATGGACGTGAATCAACAAGCTGTTATTGATGCATTACAACGTTACCATGTTGACTGGATGATTCACGGACATACCCATCGTCCTGCTGTTCATTCTATTGAACTGCCAATAACAACATCACCGATAAAAACCGTTCATCGAGCCGTATTAGGGGCATGGCATAATGAAGGCTCGATGATTAAAGTCTCTCCAGAAACCATTGAGTTGATCCGCTTTCCTCTGTAATCCTCTTTATCATGTCTCAAAGCCAATAAACTGAAACTGTGAACCTATTCACAACATATAAATGTATTGTTGAAAATTTGGTTAATATTTTGCGAACTGTTTTCACGTTTTTATCTTCCACTCTGAATTTATCATTTACCTGATCTACAATGGCCACATGAAAACCCATGTTGCAATAAAAATCAACCATCTTATTGTAAGACAAAAGGGTATTAGCCTAATTGAATTAATGCTTGTTATTTTTTTGGCTAGCCTAATGGCGATTTGGGGTGGAAAAAATTGGTATCTTTATCAACAACGGGAACGCTTGGTGATGAGTGCACAACAGCTGCTATCTTTTCTCACTCAGATTAAAGCTGATGCTGACTGGAGTAACCGTAATATTTCGTTGTGGATACACCAGGCTAATGGATCCTGTGTTGGCAGTGGCAGCATGAAGAAAATATCCTGTGAGGAAAAAGATAATAAGGTATATACCCCAGCTTATAACGATATTTTATTAAATACCTTTGCACAAAATGAAATGGGATTTTATGGACGGCGTAATACAGCCCAGCCCGGACACTTTATTCTCTCTAATTCAGCAGGACGTATTCGGCTAGTTATATCAAATCGGGGCAGAATGAGACTATGTAGTGAAAATAAATCGATAGCAGGGATTACCGCCTGTCGTTAACCAAAACCAGCAGAGCATACGACGGGTCGCAATTAGAGAAAATAAAATTGTGTATAAATTTAATCTATACCCGCAGCCAATAACGCAACGGCTTCAAAGGCAAAAAATATATCAACGTAATAAAGGATTCACATTACCAGAGATAATGATAGCGTTGAGTTTTGGTAGTTTGATTTTATTGAGCGCGGTAAAAATTTATCCACAATTTCGCCAACAAGTTTCAATCCTGTATCAGCATTACCGACTTGAACAGATAATGAGACAAGGCATCTTTACTATTGAAAAAGATTTACGGCGGGCAGGATTTTGTAAAAAAAATGTTTCGGATCGGCAATAACCCTCAGTCAATATCGAGGTGAAATTGAAAATTCTTGCATAATTATTGCTTATGATCTTAATCGTAATGGCCACTGGGAAGAAGAAGGGCATGAAAATTCTGAATATTTTGGTTATCGGCTACACAATGGATCCTTAGAGGCACAGCGAGGCGGCAAAACTTGTTTTAGTAACGGTTGGGAAAAACTATTTGATCCACGAGATATCCAAATAACCCATTTTACAATCACAGATTTAAACGATTTAACACCAGGGAATTTATTCAAATTGCAACTTTCCGGTCATTCAGTACGCAACCCCAGGATTCAGTTGCAGATAAACAGTGTAATTAATGGTAAAAATTTATGAAATCACTGTACATACCCAATGAATTTCGCGTTACGGCAAGGCGGCAATCAATCGCATCCCTGAAGTGTATACCCTTCGTCTTTGAAGTTGCCTTCGGCTGCCAGGGCGACCGACCGATGAGCGTAGACAACTAGGTAATTCGGGCGAACACCCACCGCCAACAACACGACGGCTTCAAAGGTGAAGGGAGTACATGACTGGGATGAGAGCGAGCAGCCAACGCCGCTGTAACTTGAAAAGCGAAGGGTATTATATATCCACAGTCTTTCAAGTTGTCGCTAGGCGGCTAGGGCGTGAGACCGATGAGTGTAGACAATTAGGTGATTCGGGCGAACACCTGCAGCCAACAATGTGGCGGCTTCAAAGGCGAAGAGTATATCAGCAAGGTAGCTGCATTCTAATGACTGTAATGATATTTTTTACGTTGAGCCTACTGCTATTAACGGGGCTACACCGTCAATTAGAATATGCTATTCGCATTACTCATTACGAACAATCTTACCTACAAGCTTATAACCAAGCAGCTTCGTCACTAAGCTGGGGAATAACTCGCCGTTGGCCACTTAAATCCTTGCAATATAACAAGTCACGATATTACGGAAAATGGACGTGTGAAAAACAAGCATTCCATGGTCTCAAAGCCTGCATTAAAGCAGAGGCAGCTTCCAACCTGCTATGGCTAAAAGGAGAGGAGAGGGCGCCGTGCCCAACCAAACTCAAAAGATTGTTTTATACCAACAGGTTGCTCCGGTAATAGATCCTTCTACTATAGATCTTCAAAAAGTAGTGGGTATTGCACAACGGTGGCTTGATTTTTGTCCAGAGAGAGATGAAAAATTTTGTGCCGACTAATTAAAATATTTTATATACCCAATGAATTTCGCGTTACGGCAAGGCGGCAATCAATCGAATCCCAGGAGTGTATCCCCTTCGTCTTTGAAATTGCCTTCGGCTGCCAGGGCGACCGACCGGTGAGCGTAGATAGACTACGTGATTCGGCGAGCCGCCGCCGCCAACAACGCGGCGGCTTCAAAGACGAAGGGGATAGTCAGGATTTTTATAATCAAAAACGGGTAATACCGAAAAAAAATAGGCGATTGACATACCAGCAAGGTTTCAGTCTACCAGAAGTCGTTATTGCAGCTTTATTACTCTCAGTATCTTTACTTGGACTACTGCAATACCAACAAACATTACTACAACGTTTTCAGCAGCAATGGCAACTAAGACAAGCGTGGTCACTCGCCCAACAAAACATTGAAATTTTAACCAATAAAGATACATTTCTGTCTGGAGCTCAGCTACCAGAGCCTGCCAAAAATTGGCAATACACTCAGAGTAGAGAGCCGCTCGATGAAGATTGTATAAAACTAAATGTTAGGGTTACCACGCCACAAAAGCAAAATGTCAATTTGAGCCGCTGGTTTTGTGATTTATAGCCGAATCAGTCCAATTTGATAGATGGATACCGTCTTGATTACGTCTTGGCAAGGACTATTTTTGGATCAAAAGGAATGCCTGATTTCAACACACCATACGCCAGTTGTAGTAATTTTCGTATTACCGCACAGACGCCGACTTTCTCCCCTTTATGGCGTGATACGAGTCGTTGCCACTGCACTTTCACTATCGCTGACAAATATCTTTGATCATATCACTGGCATGCTGGACACTTTCTTCAGCATATACTCATTCAACTTGAAGGTCTGGATTAGATGGTTTGGAAATTATCGTTAATTCTGCCCCTGAGAAAGGGAGCAATTTTTACCAATGTACTATCAAAAAATTCGGCTATAGCCCCACGAAACTCTTTGGCTGAAGAGAAAAATCGGTTGTTTCTGACACGCTCGTTCATGACCTTCCATAATCGCTCGATGGGATTAAGATTAGGGCTATAAGGGGGTAAATAATGGAGTACGATAGCCTTCTCTAATGCGGCGTCTTTGACTCGCTGACTGCAATGATAGCCAGAATTATCTAAAATAATGTGTATCTTTTGTGCATCAGGATAAGCAGTTTTGAGCTGCTCAAAAAAAGCGACGGGGGTTTCTGAATTCACCTGCTCAGGACGGGCACTGACAACCTTCATGGTGCTCAATTCAATAGACCTCTTCGGAAACTATCATTTATCTAATTTCCATATTATAAATTGCAGCAATCAGATTAAATCTTAATCCAAAACGTTTTCGCCTGTTTCGATAACGGTCTGATACAATTTTAAATCTTTTAATCATACCAATGACATGTTCGTTTAATACACGCTGGCTTGATAACGCACGATTGTTGCGTTTATCTTCTTTTGTTAAGGGATTTTTCTTTGTCTTTTTCTTAGGCAACGCCGAGTTTGAATGAATCTTGCCAAGCCCTTGGTAACCTGTATCGGTAACTGTTTTGATGTCAGGATGTATTCGCACACCAGACTCCTTAAACAACCTAAAATCATGGCGCCTCCCATTCGTAAAGCT
>NZ_GL379593.1 GCF_000143625.1 Candidatus Regiella insecticola LSR1
AAGGCAGAGGGTATTGGTCCTCCCTCTGAGGGGTTTGAACAGTTGTTTAAATCCGTAGGCTCATTGAGCAAAAAAAGGATTTATTTCCGCAATTACTGTGTAGAATTCCCTCGCCGGTGCTGGTTAATCAGGGGCGATATGATGTATTGACGGTAACGATTAATGACAAAGAAGAAAAACATGAATTTCCTATTTTTCCTGGCATAGAAGGGATGCCCCTGGTGCTTCAGGAGTTAATGACAATGCAAAGTGATACCGCCGCTCAAGTTAATGAGCTTAAAAAGCGGATGTCTTGCTTTGATTCTGTTATTGAAGAGGAGGTGATGACTCTGATTGCCACTTACCGTGTGCAACGGGCCGATATGATGGGTTATCATCGCAGGTTCAGCCACTGGCGTGACACCATTTCCAATCCACTGGAATCTCAAGGTATCGCGCTGGGTTTTCAGTTGATATACGATATCAATGCTAATGCAAAAACGATTCTGTCACTCCTCTGCGAGGGTTAGGCTTCTTGCCTAACGGCTCCCGTATTTTATCGAAGATGAGGAAAATAAATAATAATGGGGGATATCTCTATTTTTTTACCCCGGCTAACAGTTAACAAACTGTTTATTCGCGATTTGATGGCGGCGGGATCCCCCTGTTTTGCGTTGGGTTATGTGGAAGAGCGGGGATCTCACTGTGGTGTTATCGCGCTGCGACCAGCAACGCCGATCCCCTCTGCGTCCAGTGCGCAAGGATTCCGCTTTGGGCATTCCGTGCTTGGCTTTGATGGAAAGCCGGTGCTTCATTTTGCTTTCGAGTTTTATGGTCACGTCATCTATCGTGGACTTGTTGTGCCGGGTAATCCGATTATTCAAGCGGTAATTAATCGGATGCTGGAAACAAAAGATTATTTTTTCTTTGCCATTAACCCCGATCAGACCGTCATTGCCTTCCGTTCTCAATTAGAATCAGCCAATCTTGCCGGGTTAAAAACCAATCAGAAACAATTTGAAAATATGAGTTGTACACCTGAGCAATATGAAAAGGCAGTGAAAATTTTTACTAAAAAACCGGATCCCCCGGGTCTTGTCATGAAATGGGTTTGTCGGAATGATTGGGATTATCTTGATTTAACAAAATATCGGTTGGAACTGAATCCACGGCAATAGACAGATGAGGAGTAGAAAATGATGCTCCTTATTTGCCATCCTGAATAATAAAGTTGTGAGGTGTTCTAACCTAAAATTCGGTATTTTCCGTCGTTAGCTATATCACCTTGCTTACCAATGTACACTTGTCAAAACGTTCATGTGGTAGCATAAATAGGTATCAATTATCTCATTATGAGATATAATATTATCATGCGGATCATATCTAACAAAGCTCTGACGCATTTTTCAGCTGTGCACCCCGCGGCTACTGAGCCTATGCAAGCGTGGCGTAAACTCATAGAGTCTCATTCTTTTGTGAACTTTGCGGACATCAAGAGGGTGTTTAACACTACGGATAAAGTGGGGTGTTACTGTGTATTCAACATTGGTGGTAATAAATATCGGATCATTACTGCTATCCATTTTGATCACCAGAAGCTTTATATTCGTCATGTATTAACTCATAAGGAGTACGATAAATGGAAGCCCTAATGGATCGCACAGTGGTAGCAGAGATTACTTCCCACTTTCAAGCGCTATCATCAGTTATTCCTTTACATAGCATTCATTCCGAGGATGATTATGATAGGGCTGTTTCGGCGCAGAATAAATTGCTTGACGCTGGGGCAGCAGACGAGAAACACCCGTTGGCTGACCTCGTTAACACCCTTGGCGTACTTATTAGTGAATATGATAGCGTTCATTATCCAGCGAAAGATGTTCCGCCAGGAGGTATGTTACGTTTTTTGATGGAGCAACATAAGCTAACGCAATCGAAACTGCCAGAAATAGGGAGACAAGGCGTGGTGTCTGAAATACTGAGTGGTAAACGTGATCTAAATATTCGTCAAATTAAAGCGTTGTCTGAGCGATTTAATGTCTTGCCAACCGTTTTCTTTTAAAAGGTTGTCTCATTGCCATTTTTGGCTGGCTAGGTGGCGGGAAAACCCAATAAGCTTGATTTATTATTTTATGTACATACAATAATTAAAATGAAGATCACCTTTAATTCCTCAAAGGATGCCATAAATATTGCAAAACACGGGGTATCATTGGCTAAGGCTTGCCTCTTGGGTTGGGATTCTGCGTTGGTTTGGCCTGATCTGCGCAAGGAATAGGGTGAATCACGCCAGGCTGCATTAGCCGTTCTTCTAGACAGGGTAGATTTTGTTGCCTTCGTATATCGCCTTGATAGTCGACGCATTATGAGTTTGCGTAAGGCCAACCAAGGGGAGTTTGATCATTATGTTGAGTACATTAATTCGTCCCACAGCTGAAGAGGATGTGTACCTCACGGAGGCAGCCATGTCAGATGATGCGATTCCTTTATTAACAGATGAGGAATGGGAAGCAGTCAAGCCAAAGTTTAAGCGCGGGCGTCCGCAGGCTGTTGTGACGAAGGAGCGCATCACGATTCGTCTCTCTCATGATGTAGTAGAAAAATTTCGCGCCACCGGGGAGGGATGGCAAACACGTATTGATGCCGCCTTGAGGGATTGGCTTAAAACGCATTCTCCTGGTTAGGGGTTATAGGGGGTCGTGGGTGATAAACCTTGGCCGCTGACTGATTCCCCTCAGCAGCAGTTAGCCGGTGGGGATCTGAGTTGAGTTCCATCCTATATTTGATAGTGGGGGGAGTGGCAATGTTGAAATTAGCGCCTTAAAGGGGTTTACTACTCAACTAGGCTCCCTCTGAACGTACTCAATAACGAAATAATAGTGAAAAAATGTCAATGATTCATTTGAGTTCAGAACAACGACACATGATTAAGCTTATCGATGATCATGCGGCCAAATTTCCTCTATCGGACGTGGGTGATGAGCAACTACTGAGTAGCGGTTATGACTGTATGCCAGCCTTCAAGCGGATTATAGAGAGTACGTCAAAGCTACAAATGGATTATATTTGCCAACAATATGAGGGATTTTATCGATTCGCCAAATTGATGGAGAGGGTGGCTCAATGCCTTGCCGATGGTGTGATTGAGGTCCCCAAAGATCCCTCAAACAAAAATATTCCCCCCTCTTTCAATACAGGTCATTCCATTTTCGTATGAACGAACTTAAACACCAAAAAAGCGTTGATAAAGCCATTTCTAACCTGATGAAATACGCTAAAAAAGCCCCTTGGGCAGAGAGAGAAGCCCAATTTTTTAGTGAAATATTGAGGGATACAGCTGCTCTTGCTGGTGTTCCTGTCAGTGAATTGGGTCAAACATTAGACAATTATTACTATATGGGAGAGGCTTTTGGCTATCTCTTCGAGTTGTTTGCAACGAGTCATTGGGATAATGAAGATGTTTGCATGATAGAAGACTATGTCAAACGCCGTGGCTGGCGAGAGCCCCCTCACGCCAAGCGTTATCTCACTGCGTTAGCAAAAAGCGAGGTTAGACTGTGGGAAGTGGTGACGGTTAATGTAGGGCGGTGGGTTGAAGTACGCCCTTTTGGCCTAACATCTAAAGTGATCCGTGTGTATGAGCGTGCGGCGTCTCAATGTTTACAGGAGAAGGATTGTATCGCAGCCAGGGTCATTCCATGGGATGAGAAAGCTATTTTCGGCGAGGGTATGCTGCCTTTTTCACCAGAAGAAGCAGAAAAATTCCGTCTTTTCTGGCGTATTCACAGTGTCATGTGATTGCAGCACTGAAAGCAATTCGGGCTGATGATAAACACTGCTTATGGTCAGACGAAGAGATTAATCATATGGCTGCGGTTGAGAAAAGCGAACGGCTCTCGGAATTACTCTTTTCCTTCTGGACGTGTAAAACTTATTTAGCCTTGACAAAGCCGATGCCAACGTTGGTTAATCGCGAGGGTC
>NZ_GL379594.1 GCF_000143625.1 Candidatus Regiella insecticola LSR1
GAATGCTTATTAATCCAAACCATTAACAAACCGCTGCCCTTTCGCTCGACAGGGTGGCAACGGTGGGATAAAAACGTACCTGAAACCGCGCTTTATGTCACCGACCAGTGGCAAGCGATTATTATTGCGATTAAAAATGCGTATTTATACGGCAAGAAAATCGTGATTATTGATGATTTTCAATACGTGATGGCCAATGAATTTATGCGCCGTTCGCATGAAAAATCCTTCGATAAGTTTACTGAAATTGGTCATCACGCTTGGTCAATTATCGATAACGCCATTAGAGAAACCCCGACTGACCTGCGTATTTATTTTTTATCCCACACCGAAGAAACTGCCTTAGGAAAAACCAAGATTAAAACCATCGGGAAAATGTTGGATGAAAAAATCACCTTGGAAGGCTTGTTTACCCTGGTGCTACGTACCGTGGTTCAGGACGGAACTTATTGGTTTACGACACAAAATAGCGGGGCAGACACGGTTAAATCCCCTATAAACATGTTCGATAGCCATGAAATTGACAACGACCTTGCCAAGGTGGATGCCACGACGAGAACCAAAACGGGCTATAGCGCGAACCGACAAAAATACCTGGCAGAGCTGATTTGCCAGCGGCTCACCGGGCAACGGGAAGACCTCTTTATTACGGCCGACATGAGGCGAGGTACCGAACTGGAAGCGGTAGCCAGTCAGGTGTATGTGTTTAATGAATTTACGTCCAATGTCACGGAGGTGGGACTGATTGATCATCTCCGCATCAAAGGGTTTGCTGCCAGTCCTGACGGATTAGTTAACGAC
>NZ_GL379595.1 GCF_000143625.1 Candidatus Regiella insecticola LSR1
TTCAGTTTGGGATTAATTATCCCCAGTTTATTACGGAAAAATAGTGCCTACCGACGTTTGGCACTGTTTTTTGCTGTCTTAGCGTTAATTTGTCATGCTGCGGCATTAAAACAACAGATTTTTGATGTGGTGGACGGTAGTCAAAATCTTACTTTACTTAATATTGGTTCTACCGTAGGGCTTGTTGTGTGCTCAATCATGACCATAGTGGCATCACGTGGGCGTGTGTGGTTTATGTTGCCGATTGTTTACAGCTTTGCCATGATTAATTTGGCTTTTGCTAGTTTGTGCCCTGGTGAGTTTATGACTCATTTAGAAGGGACGCCTACATTATTTGTCCATATTGGTTTGGCTTTATTGGGTTATGCTACTTTAATTATTGCTGCACTGTATGCTTTACAATTGGCTTGGCTTGATTATTTGTTGAAACATAAAAAGCTGGTTTCTCCTGCCGATATGCCTCCGCTCATGAGTATTGAGCGTCAAATGTTTTATATCACGCAAATTGGGGTGGTGTTATTGAGTTTAACTTTGTTTACTGGACTCTTTTTTAAAGATAATTTGTTTAGTGAAGAAAATCGTTATAAAATATTATTATCTGCTACAGCTTGGTGGATTTATATTGTTTTATTGTGGGGGCATTATTACAAAGGCTGGCGGGGTCGCCCTGTGGTGGGGTTTAGCCTGGTGGGCGCATTTTTTTTGACTTGTGCTTATTTTGGTAGTCGCCTAATTCAATAAACCTCTTTCGAAATCTCTTGTACTCGCTGATACTTCGTCAAAAACGAGCTCAAAATGCTCATTTACTGTATGTAAACTGCGCTTTTTCGCTCGTTTTTTCCTTGTCTGAGCGTGTCGCTCAAGAAGATTTCGAACCTACTGCGTGACACGGATCCTGCGTTGCCCGGTGCGCGCAATCCTCATGTACTGATGGCAACGAAGGTTGCTGTGCGCCGGGCGCCTTGGCTTCGTATCACTCGCTACGGTTTCGAAAGAGATCTAATAAAACCTCATTAAATCAAAATACTCATCCAGACAAAAAAAGCCATTAAAATAGTTATAAAAACCGCTGCTGAGGCGATATCTTTTGCTTGGCCAGAGAGCGGATGCTGTTCACTGCCAATCCGATCGATAGCGGTTTCAATCGCACTATTTATTATTTCAACAATGATAACCAGTACAATCGACCCTATTAATAAAATACGTTCTATTGTCGTAAAATCTAGGCAATAAGCTAATATAATGGCGATAATAGCCACTATTGTTTCTTGGCGAAAAGCGGCTTCATTTTTCCACACCGCTAGCAATCCTTTTAGCGAATATTGGCTAGCGTGGTAGAGGCGGGTTAATCCCGTTTTTTATTTTTTATCAATGGATATGCCTTTATCTTTGTTAATTCACAACTTTAATCGAGGGTTTCTGGTATCCTTGCGCTGAATTGCTAATGCTAATTTATAGAAGAGAGGCTTGACCTTGTTATGTCGGGTTGGCGTAAAATATACTACAAGTTACTGAATTTACCACTTAATGTTTTGGTAAAAAGCAAGCCGATTCCGGCAGATATGCTAACCGTATTAGGTTTAGATCCCTTATGTCCCATTCTGTATGTTTTACCCTATTATGCTAAAGCGGATTTGCTGACGTTACGAACGCAGTGTTTAGCGCGAGATTTACCTGATCCCTTAACGCCATTAGAAATAGCCGGCAGGCAACTTCCCCGTTATATTTGCCTTGCCAATGGCGCTAAAACGGCGCCTGATGGTCAGTTCAAAACGTTATTTCACCATTATTTGGATCTATATCAAGTTAATCCTAAATTGGACGTACAAATATTACCTGTTACGGTGATGTTTGGTCGTTCTCCTGGTCGTGAAAATAATAATCCTCCTTATTTCCGTCTATTAAAGGGATTGCGGAAAATTTTCACTTTGTTATGGCTAGGGCGTGATACTTTTGTGCACTTTTCTGCCAAAGTGTCATTGCGTGCCTTGGCAAATGAACAGGGTCAAGATAAAGCCATCGCTAATAAATTAGCGCGGGTAGCGGCTATTCATTTTTTACGGCAACGTTTAATGATTATTGGGCCACCCCTGCCGATTCGGCAAGATTTGTTTAAAAAACTGCTCTCTTCTAAGGTGATTGAAAAAGCGATTTTGGATGAAGCGCGGGTAAAAAAAATCTCTGATAAAAAAGCATCGCGTTCTGCGCTGCTATTAATGGAAGAAATTGCCACTGATATTTCTTACGAAGCGGTGCGTTTTTCTGATCGTATATTGGGTTGGATGTGGAATCGTCTTTACCAAGGAATTAGTGTCCACAATGCGCAGCGGGTACGCAAATTAGCGCAAGCAGGGCATGAGATTGTTTATGTACCTTGTCATCGTAGCCATATGGATTATTTATTGCTCTCTTATGTGCTTTATTATCAAGGTTTAGTACCCCCTCATATCGCCGCGGGAGTGAATCTAAATTTTTGGCCCGCGGGTCCTATCTTTCGCCGCTTAGGCGCGTTTTTTATTCGCCGTTCTTTCAACGGCAATAAACTTTATTCAACGGTATTTTGTGAGTATCTTGGCGAACTGTTTAGCCGTGGTTATTCGGTTGAATATTTTATCGAGGGGGGGCGCTCTCGGACTGGGCGTCTTTTGGAGCCAAAAACCGGGATCCTCTCCATTACACTTCAATCAATGTTACGGAAAGGGATCCGCCCTATCACATTAGTGCCGGTTTATATTGGCTATGAACATGTGATGGAAGTGGCGACCTATACGAAAGAATTGCGTGGCGCGGTCAAGAAAAAAGAAAGTCTCCTACAGATGATACAGGGTCTGCGAAAATTGCGTAATCTGGGTCAAGGTTACGTGAATTTTGGTGAGCCTTTGTCGTTGACCGATTATCTTAACCATTATGCGCCAGATTGGCGTCGATCTATCGATGCTGTAGAGGCTCAGCGCCCAAGTTGGCTGACACCGGCAGTGAATGACTTAGCCAGTACAATAATGATCAGGATTAATAACGCTGCGGCGGCTAATGCGATGAATTTGTGTTCAACGGCGCTGTTAGCGGCGCGCCAATTTTCGTTAACAGCAAAACAATTGCTTGAACAACTTGATTGTTATTTGCAACTTCTTCTGCATGTGCCTTATACCACAGAAGTGACAGTGCCGGATAAAGCGCCGGAAGAATTACTCAATAATGCACTGAGTATGAATAAATTCCAGTTAAAGCATGATAATGGGGAAGATATTATTACTTTATCCCATGAGCAGGCGGTATTGGTGACTTATTATCGCAATAATATTCAGCATTTACTTATATTGCCTTCATTGGTTGCTAGCATAGTAATCAATCATCATGGAATCAGTCGGCAAGAGGTTATACATCAGGTGGCGCTGATTTATCCCATGCTGAAAGCGGAGTTATTTTTGCATTATAGTCAAGAGCAGCTTCCCTCTGTATTGAATGCTTTGTGTGATGAATTGATTCGCCAGCAATTAATCAATGAAAGTCATCACCAGCTGATGGCGAACCCGATGCGATGTTATCCATTACAATTATTGGCTGCTGGAGCCAGTGACAGGTTACAGCGCTATGCCATCACTTTTTTCTTGCTCAGTACTCATTCATCGATCATTCGGGCAGAATTAGAAAAAACAGCCGTTTGCTGGCACAGGGTTTATCCGCATTACCGGGTATTAATTCCCTTGAATTTGTTGATAAAACAGGGTTCTCGATATTGATCGCTAAGCTACGAGAAGCGGGTTTTATCAGTGATAAAAAGAATAAAATGGCGAGCGATGCGTTAGCCATCTATCGTATGTTGAGCCAGCTGATAGCTCCTGAGGTAAAACAGAGCATAGAAAATAGTAACCTGTTGGAGAAGAGAGAAGCACGTGCTTCTTCGATTTTAATTAAATAGCATATAAACAACAATATAATTATTATTTATAATAACCATATGTATACATATAATTTATTTCTCATATATTAGAGGTGATTTTTTATAGGTGGAAATATGTTTGGTATAGAAAATATGATTAGTGTGCAATATATGAAAGAGACTGCATGTGAATATATTGGCGCTCCTTCTCCGTCACAGAAAGAGTTAGAAGCAGCTGCTGCTAAGGAGATGGCAGCTGTTGAAAAAGCTGCTAAAAAAGAGGTGGAAAAGAATTTTCTGGAGGATCCGAAGCAGCAGCTAGATGAAGATCGTAAGTGGGTTTTAGATATATTGAACCATCACGCTAAAATTGGAAGTAAGGAAGTAAATTTGACTTGGTGGAACATTAGTGACTTTCCGGTTGGGATCTTGTGGGAGGGACTAGAAAAGTTGTTGCTCGGAGAAAATAGATTTCCAAAAAAACTCTTGATGTTTTAAAAGAGAAGGTGCCGCATATTGAGTTCAAACTTTCTCAAAAATTGGAAACTCTTTTATGTCCGGAAGAAAAGCAGCAATTCGAAGATGGATGTGTTCTTACCGGTAAAGTTACCATTCTAGAGGGTCGTCGATCATTGAACGTTACTTTTGCCTAGAAAACACCTCTAGTACGATCATAAAAAATTAATTCCAATAAATAAGCCAGGATTATACTTCGGCTTATTTATATTACTCCCGCCTTTAATATATAAATAAAATTCATTCTATTAAATATTTTTTATAATAGGATTGCAGTCAGTCGCCTTGACGAAAAGCTTTTATTAAACTTTACTTTATTTGTAATTTAAATTTTTAATTCAATTTAGCTTAGATAAAATAATATATTACTTAACCTGAATCAGTGTTATTTCTGCCAGCTGTTCTATTCTTTAAACCTATTTTATATGGGCTGAAAATTTATTCTATAGAATAAGGGTAATATGAATATAAGATATTATTTGATACAAGATGAAATGAAATATTTCTTAAGAATTTTAGCCATAGCGAGCCATATTTTTTGTATTTCTTCGGTATCAATTGTTTATTCTTCTACACAGTTAAATAGCGGTTTAGTGATCTTTGATCGTTCAGACTATTTTGGCAACGACGTTCTCCATGCAAATGGAGGAGCGATTGAAGCCAATGATAATAAACTTGATCTTCATAATAAAATTATTTTAGATGATGAAGGACTGATCATTCAGGGTACAAATCCATTCACGTTATCGGGTCAGATTAGCGGGATAGGGAAATTAATAAAATTGGGTTCTTCCAATCTAATATTGAATTCATTTAACACTTATCGTGGTGGTACCCTTACTAAGGAGGGGCAATTAACACTTGGTAACTCTGCCGCATTGGGCAGTGGTATATTAACGGTTGAAGGCGCCACGAAATTAGATAATTCTCATCATATCCCCTTAAATAATCCAATAAAACTCAATGCAGACCTCTCTATAGAAGGGAATCAGAATCTGGATATTAATGGCATTATTTCAGGAGCAGGAGGGTTACATAAATACGGTACCAGTGAATTGATGTTGAATGCCGTTAATCACTATAGCGGTGGCACTGTCCTTTATGATGGAAGATTGTTCCTCGGTAATGAAGACGTCTTGGGCAGTGGTTCTCTAAACGTGAAAGGTGAAGCAACACTTGATCACAGTAGCGGTTTTACATTGAATAACGCGATTGAACTGGATGCTGATCTTAAGCTAGCGGGGCGTTATTTGACGTTAAATGGAACTATTTCAGGAGCGGGGGGGGGGGATAAATAAGCTGTCTTCTGCTCAACTAACCTTGAATGCGGCTAACAGTTATAGTGGTGGCACTGTTATTAAAGGGGGAGGAAAGCTGGTCATTGGAGACAATTTAGCATTAGGTAGTGGTGCTTTAGTGGTCGATAAGGAGGTGCGCTTAGATAATTGGCAAAACTTAGCATTAAAAAATGATCTCCATTTAAATGCCGACCTGGAGCTAGAAGGTAGCCATGATCTTATGCTCAATGGGATTATTTCAGGTAGCAAAGGGATCAAAAAACAAGGGAAGGCTTCATTGACGTTAAAGAGGGATAACAGCTACCAGGGGGGTACCACCATAAATGAAGGAAACTTGATACTCGGTGGTGATACGGCCTTGGCGGGGTGAAGTTAGAAAAAAGATGTCTTTAAATAGCCTCATCCCATTAAGGTTAATGAATACTGTGTGGGTAAATGAAGATCTCAAAGTGGTGGGGGATCACGATCTAACACTCGATGGCGTTATTTCAGGCTCTGGAAGCCTTTCGAAGTTTGGTATGAATCATCTGATGTTGAATGCGGCTAATAACTACAGTGGAGGGACTTTTTTTTCATCATGGAATACTGGTGTTGGGTAACGATGCGGCATTAGGCAGCGGCGCTTTGACTGTCGAAGGGATGTGGAATGTCTTAGACACCAAGACCGCGTTAACACTGAATAATCCGATTGAACTGATAGGGGATCTCAGAATAGCAGGACATCATGATCTGACATTAAATGGGATCATTTCTGGCGAAGAACTCCTAAATAAACAAGGTGAGGCCACGTTAAGATTAAACGCCGCTAACCGCCATGAGGGTGGGGTTATACTCAGTGGTGGCAAACTATTGCTGGGTAATAGTGCTGCCCTTGGCAGCGGTAGTTTGATGCTGTTGGAAAAAGGGGGCAGCTTAGAGACGACCACTGCATTAACGCTGAATAATACGGTTAAGTTATGGGCAGGAAAGCTCGACCTAAGCGGTAGTGAGGATTTAACGTTGGAAAGCGAGCTATTGGGCCCGGGAATGATCACCAAATCTGGCACGGGTGTGCTGACATTAAATGCCGCTAACCACTATGAAGGGGGAACCCTGCTGAGTAGTGGAAAATTGCTATTGGGCAATAATGCGGCATTGGGGAGCGGTGTATTGCAGATTGCTAAACACGGGACAAGCCTCGCTACCCGTCGTGCCCTGACGCTGAATAA
>NZ_GL379596.1 GCF_000143625.1 Candidatus Regiella insecticola LSR1
TTCTATTAGAATGGAGCAAGACATAATGGAGTGGATGAAATTGCTAGTTGTTTGCATAATAAATGAGACCCTGTTGCTGAATTGAAACTCTTGTGCAAAAATTCTTACTATCAAAGTGGTTTTGAACTAATGATTGTCCTTCCTCTGCGAAGTACCTGGATTTTGTTGACAGGTCACTATTTCCTGTTAAATTTTTTTAAATAAATCTATTTAAATGAAAGGATCTCTTTCGGTCAGTCGATGAATGTTCGGAAGCTGTGCATATAATGTTGTTCAGCGGTTATGAAATCAATAATACGAATTTAAGACTGCACTAAAGAGCAAAAGGGTATATTTTTGCTAAGGTCTGTGAAAAAAGATTGTATTTGCTGATACCTGGTTTTAAAAGAGCTTAGCATGTTCGTTGATGCTTTGATGTTGTATAAGAGCCTATTCGAAATCTCTTGTGTTAGCTACCATTTTGCTTAAAAGGGAGTACAACATGTTCATTTACTTCCTTAAGGTTGTAAAGAATAGCTACTTTTTTTTGCTCATTTTTTCTTATTTCTCGTCTTGCTAAAAAAGATCACAAATAGGCTATAGGGAATATTTTCATCAGGGTCAGAATTTAACAGATATTTATCCTATATATTATTAATATATCGAGAAGACTATTCATCATGACAAAAACAGACTATTTAATGCGTTTAAGGAAGTGTAGAACTATTGCTACTTTAGAAAAGGTAATTGAAAAGAATAAATACGAACTTTCTGATAATGAACTAGAATTATTTTACTCAGCTGCAGATCACCGGCTAGCGGAACTTATCATGAATAAACTTTATGATAAAATTCCACCTTCAGTTTGGCAACATGTTAAGTGATATATAGATATTACCGCATGAAAAAACGTGTTATATCTTTATTAGATGAAGCAGCAACAGCTGCGTTGGGTGCATCGATGGCACGCGCTTGTAGTAGTGCCAGCATTGTTTACTTATTAGGTGATTTGGGGACTGGAAAGACCACTTTCAGTCGTGGTTTTCTCCGTGCTTTAGGTTATGACGGGAAAGTCAAAAGCCCTACTTATACTTTGGTCGAACCTTATATTTTAACACCAAGAACGGTTTATCATTTTGATTTGTATCGTTTGGCTGACGCGGAAGAATTAGAGTTTATGGGCATTCGTGATTATTTCGACCAACAGGCGATTTGTTTAGTTGAATGGCCACAAAGAGGTGCGGGAATTCTGCCTAAAGCGGATATTGAACTTTATTTGACTTATAATCAACAAGGGCGCCAAGCACAGTTAATAGTGCGCTCTGATTATGGTGCTGAAATATTAGATCGTTTGGATGCGCAAAGATATGCAAACGATAATCTATAGTATTCGACATTTTATCATCCTGCTGTTGGCTCCTGTTTTTTTATTGTAGCCGCATCTACTTCATCGTGGGCCGTGACGTTGGCTGCTATCGATCTCAGTATTGGGCATCCGGGAACCAAAGTGATATTGAGCTTTGATCAATCTCCTCATTATGATTTTTTTCTATTGCATAACCCTGAACGTATTGTGCTCGATATACCAGATAGTAGTCACTCGTTAGATTTGCCTTTGGTGTTTAATGAACAAAATCTACTGAAAAAAATTCGTTATAGTCAGCCCAAAGAGAAAGGAAGTACGCGTTTAGTTTTTGAGTTGACACAAAAAGCAAAAATTGGGACAACTACCCAGAAAATAAGCAACTTGTATCAGGTGATTTTTACCCTTGTGACCGAGGGAGAAACGTTGTCACCGCTAACGGATACACAATCTCAGCTACCCAGTAAACGGAATAATCCATTTAATAGTCAATCTGTACATTCTAAAATACCGCGCAGTGCGGTGAAAAAATCGGCTTCATCTGTTGCCGAACAGGCGGCTAATCATCAAGTCATTGTTGCCATTGATGCTGGACATGGTGGCCAGGATCCAGGTGCTATTGGTCAAAATGGGTTGCAAGAAAAAAGGGTAACGATGTGTGTAGCACGTAAGCTAGAAAAATTACTCAAAGAAGACCCATTGTTTAAACCCATACTGACCCGTAATGGTGATTATTTTCTTTCCGTAATGGGGCGTTCTGATGTGGCACGTAAGCAGCGTGCTAACGTATTGGTCTCTATTCACGCTGATGCGGCACCTAATCGCGCTGCTAGAGGCGCGTCAGTTTGGGTATTGTCTAATCGCCGAGCTAACAGTGAAATGGGTAATTGGTTAGAACAACATGAAAAACAATCCGAATTATTAGGAGGGGCGGGTGACTTACTGGCGAATACGGCAGTAGATCCGTATCTTAGTAAAACAGTGTTAGATCTGCAATTTAGTCATTCGCAGCGTGTGGGTTATGCGATTGCGGTTGATATGCTACGGGAATTAGGTCACGTCGGATCAATTCATAAAACACAACCTGAACACGCTAGCCTTGGGGTATTGCGTTCACCTGATATTCCCTCGGTATTGGTAGAAACCGGTTTCATTAGCAATAGTATGGAAGAGCGGCTATTAAGTAATGATATCTACCAAAATAAAATTGCCATGGCTATCTATCAGGGTCTTCGACATTATTTTTTAGCCCATCCATTACAAGCTTCACCAAAAAATAAAGCTGAAGATCATAGGATTAATTCCTCTGCGCGTTCTCACGAATTAGCCAAAATGGGAGGAGGAAATGGCGATGCTGATTAAAATGCTACCGCCACAAATCACTAACCAAATCGCGGCAGGAGAGGTGGTAGAGCGCCCCGCCTCGGTGGTTAAAGAGTTGTTAGAGAATAGTTTAGATGCAGGGGCAAAGTGGATTGATATTAATATCAAAGGGGGAGGTAGTAAGCTTATTCGCATACAGGATAATGGCACTGGTATTGCTAAGGATGATCTGCCTTTGGCGTTGGCTCGCCATGCTACCAGTAAAATTAGTGCATTAGACGATCTTATGACGATACGTAGCATGGGATTCCGTGGAGAGGCGCTGGCCAGTATCAGTTCAGTATCTCGTTTGTTGTTAACTTCCCGTACTGTTGAACAAACTGAAGCTTGGCAGTCCTATGCTGAAGGCCGCGATATGCTTGTCAAGATTAAGCCGGCTGCGCATCCGGTTGGTAGTACACTCGAGGTATTTGATTTTATTTTTATAATACGCCCGCGCGTCGCAAGTTTATGCGTACGGAAAACAGAATTTGCTCATATTGATGAAGTGGTACGACGTATTGCGCTAGCGCGTTTCGATGTGACCATCCATCTTCACCATAATGAAAAATTAATACGTCAGTATCGAGCGGTTTCTGATCCCACACGATATTCACAGCGTTTAGCGAGTGTTTGCGGTAATGTGTTTTTACAACATATGTTAGCTATCTCATGGCAGCATGAAGATTTAGCGATTCATGGTTGGTTAGCGGATCCGCAGATGTTGCACAATGCGCGGAGCTTAAATGAAATACAGTATTGTTATGTTAATAATCGTGTAATACGTGACCGGCTAATAAATCACGCCATTCGCCAAGCTTATCAAGGATTATCAAAAGACGGTCAGCAGATTGCCTATGTTCTTTACCTCACTATCGAACCGAGTCAAGTAGATATTAATGTACATCCGGCAAAACATGAAGTCCGTTTTCACCAAGCGCGGTTAGTGCATGATTTTATTTATCAAGCCGTGACGATGGCTTTACAAGACAAGGGATTGCAACCAGCTTCCATCCCTGTAGAGAATGGTGATACTGAGTCAAAATCGCCTCACAGGCAGCCTGAAACACGTGTGGCAGCGGGGATTAACAAATATGCCCCACCATCTAAGCCCTGTCGTCAGTATAATGCTGCTAATAGTCCACGAGGGTATTTGTCACGGCAAGGGGAATTGTATGGCCAATTATTGCAATCCACTACGCCGAGTAATACCGCTACGGTGAAAGATAAATCACCTCAGGCGGCTTGCTCTCCATTGAATGGCCATGATAGCAATAGCTTTGGTTCAGTATTAGGTATTTTTCCACCTTGTTATGCGTTAATTAAGCGGGGTGATGAAAAAATTGCATTACTGGCTTTATCAGTGGCAGAACGTTGCTTAAAACAGGCGCAGCTCACTCCCCCGCGTGAGGGATTACGAGCACAGCCATTGCTTATTCCGTTAAAACTTAATTTGGATAAGGCAGAAATCACGGCGGGTAAATATCATAAAGATTTATTATCTACGATGGGGATTGAATTGCTTTTCGAGCAAAATCGAGCCACGTTGCGCACGGTATCCTTGCCATTACGCCAGCAAAATTTACAAAAATTGATACCGGAATTGTTAAGTTATCTTTCTCAACATGAAAAAATAGCACCAGAGAAATTGGCTGCATGGATTGCTCAACATCTCGGCAGTGAACATGAGCAGTGGAGCGTCTCTCAAGCGATACAGTTATTAACGGATGTTGAACGCCTTTGCCCACATTTGGTGCAGTCGCCACCGGCAAGGCTTTTACAGTTTATTGATATACAAGCTCCATTGGCAATATTGATACATGAACAAAATTGAGTCCCTGACCCAACCGCCTGCCATTTTTTATTATGGGGCCAACAGCGTCAGGTAAAACAGTATTATCAATAGAGTTATGGCAACATCTACCGGTAGAATTAATCAGCGTTGATTCTGCGTTGATCTATCGTGGTATGGATATTGGTACTGCGAAGCCCAACGCTCAATTACTTGCACAAATTCCGCATCGTTTGATTGATATTCGTGATCCCAGCGAATCTTATTCGGCAGCTAATTTTCGTCAAGATGCATTGAAGGCAATGGCTGATATCAACGCTGCTGGGCGTATTCCGTTATTAGTGGGTGGCACGATGTTATATTTTAAAGCCCTTTTGGAAGGGTTATCGCCGCTGCCTGCCTCCGATCCTGTTGTGCGAGCGTATATCGGACAGCAAGCAGAAAAGTGGGGCTGGGAAACGCTACACCAACAATTAGCGATAATTGATCCGACGGCTGCAGAACGAATTCATCCTAATGATCCTCAAAGATTGATCAGAGCACTGGAAGTTT
>NZ_GL379597.1 GCF_000143625.1 Candidatus Regiella insecticola LSR1
AGTCGTGGATCGGAGTTGACCTTGCAAGATGATTTGGGTAGAGACTATCAAAGTAAGAAAGATAATGCTGAATTGTACGACTATATGACCACAAAATCAGATAAGCTGCGCCTCGATGGTGCTGAGTTAAAATTAACCCATAACATGATGTTCTCGTCTCCTAAAATAGCGAGTGTTTCCAGTGATGTTATGCTTGATACTGTTAGAAAAACATTAAAGGAAAAATACCCGGATAATCGATTTTTTTAGCGTATCATCAAGATACGAAAAATCCCCATGTCCATGCCGTATTACGGATCCCTGATAATCAGGGAGAAAGAATTAATATCAGAAAAAACGATTTGCGTGAACTGAGAACGCATTTTGCTGCGAAGTTACAAGCATTGGGGTATGACGTTAAAGCAACACATAAACAGGATTTTTCTTTGAAAAATTCAATTAAAAGTGAACCTGATAACCTGAGAAACCGGTATGAGGTGGTTGATTTTGGGAAAACCAATTATCAATTTTATATCAAAAATAAAGAAGTGCCATTTATCAAGTATCGGACGTTGAAAAGTCAGAAAGAGGTCACTATTTGGGGTAAAGAGCTACAGCAAGAAATGATTCGTGAGCGCATTATGAAAGGAAGTTTGATTAAAATAAAAAAGGGAGGGGTCACTAAAGTAAAAGTCCCTATTTTTAGCGAGGAGGGTTCAATTTTAGGTTATAAGGAAGCGAAAAAAAATCAATGGAAATTAGAAAATTTAGAGATAACTGGTATTGATAGAAATGTTATGCGGGAAAAAGAAGAGATACTTTTTGATACTAACCGTCAAAGCACGCAGCTAAACAAGAAGAGGGAATTTACGAAAAATAAGGCTGTTATTTTAAAGAATGCGATCAATCAGGATGAAGAAAAACGGCGATTTGGCTTAGGTTTTAGCTTTGGTTAGCGATGAAAATTTAATCTTGTATTCAATGGTCTTAGCAGAGTAGTGTATATTAGTATACGCTATACGTATAACGTGTTTGGAGGTATCATGCATAAAAAAATGACGATCACTTTAGATGAAGAGGTATATGAAGGATTGTATAGGACGATTGGGAGAGGTCGGATGAGTCGATTTATTGAAGGCTTAGTCCGGCCTCACGTATTGGATACGGTATTAGATGATGGCTACAAGGCAATGGCCGCAGATAAAGGCCGTGAAGCTGAGGCACAAGAGTGGTGTAACGCTCTCGCAAAGGACATGGTCGATGAAAAGAGGTGAAGTTTGGTGGGTAGAATTCGATCCAGCTTTGGGTAGCGAAATTCGTAAAACTCGCCCTGCGATTGTTGTCAGTAATAATGCTGCCAACCGGCATTTAACAAGAGTTGTCGTCGTGCCAATGACCAGTAACATTGACCGCCAGTATCCTGGTGAAGCCTTAGTGACAGTAAAAGGAAAACTTGGAAAAGTTATGGTTGATCAAATTATGGCAGCAGACAAAGTCCGATTAAAAAATCAGATAGGTAGCTTGTCAAAATCAGATTTACTTTTGGTAGAAGAAGCTATTAAAGTACATTTAGGATTGGCAAAATAAATATCCATAATATATTTATTGAATATTTTATGGATATCTGTTGAGGTTCACAGTCCAGTGGACGAAAATGGGCTCCGTTTGGGAAACGGAAAATATTGTACTATAAGGGGTCGTTTGACGAAAGGGAAATTAAAGTACGCTAAGCCGGTTAGGTAGCC
>NZ_GL379598.1 GCF_000143625.1 Candidatus Regiella insecticola LSR1
AGGTAGTACCACGTTGGGCGCAAGATTTAAAGTATTGTCACCGGGAGTAGTACAAGCCACTAAAATAAAAATAAACAACAATATAGAAGCTAATTTTTTTAGCATAGTCATCTTCTCGCTAGTGCTAATGATGAAGTTTTATCAATATGTTTCGGTTAGGTCGAATCCCTTGATTAATATACCGTTCGCCTTTCAAATTACGACAGCATTGGCAACGATCACTCATCCTCTGTCATGTATTACCTGTACACTTCTGAGGCTCGATTGATTGCCGCCTTGCCGTAACTCGAAATTCATTGGTTATAGCATTAACCAAAAAATCCAGTAAAAGACAAAGCACAAAATAAATGCATCCCACAAATAAAAATATTTCCATTGGATAGACCATACTACGATTGTTAACCTGTGTTGCTAAAAATGTGAGTTCATTAACACCAACGATATAAGCAAGCGATGTGTCTTTAATTAATGCAATCCACTGATTAACAAATGATGGCACCATCATACGCAGGGCTTGCGGTAATATAATGAACAGTAAAACTTGCCAGCGATTGAATCCCAATGACAAACCCGCTTGCCATTGACCCGCGCCGACCGCCAGTATTCCCGCTTTCACCGCATGGGCTAGATAAGATGAAGTAATCAGCATCAGTGCACAGACTACCGTAGTGATTTCAGGAATATCAACACCAAAAATGATAGGTAATAAAAAATAAGTCCAAAATATAAGCATAATTACCGGGATCGCACGGAAAAACCCTAACACTGCCGCTAAGATTTGTCCCCAAAAACCGGTTGTCATGGCTAACAACACCCCCAGCAGCGTGCCTAAAATAGCAGAGGCCAAACCCGCCATTAAGCTAATCAATAATGTTAATGCTGCTCCCCCCAAAGGCAATTCGGGAAATCCCCCCCATAGCAGATAGCGCCAATTATCGGTAATAATAGTGAAATCCATCTTAATGTCCTCTGGCTTTCAAGCGTTGCTGGCGCCACATACCCCAAGCTTCAATTAACGCAATAGTCATGATATACAGTAGGGTCGCAACGCCAAAAGCCTGAAAAGTACGCAATGTTTCAGTTTCTACCTGACGAGAAGCATAAGAAAGTTCTGCAACACCAATAGCCATAGTAAGTGATGAATTTTTAATAATATTCATGTATTGACCGAGCAAGGGCGGCATGGAGATTTTTAACGCCTGAGGCAAAATGACATAACGCATAGATTGCCAATTCGTTAATCCCAATGCATGCGCGGCATATTTTTGTCCACTGGCAACACCATTGATACCCGCGCGCAACTCTTCAGCAATAAACGCGGCTGAATATAGAATCAGGCCGGTTAAACCGCTTAAAAATTCAAAAGATGGCCAGCTGAGGGTGATCCCCAAAAATACCGCTTGGTGAGAAATATTTAACCACTGCATCCAAGATACAGGCAATATCTTGCTGACGGCGAAATACCAAAAAAAAAGTTGAATAAGCAATGGAGTGTTACGAAATAGTGCACTATAAAGCATCACTGGCCATTGTAACGCTCTTAAATGACTGTCTCTGGCTGTCGCTAGTAGAAATCCTAGTAAGGTTGCAATCACCGAGGTACAAGAAGAAAGCCACAATGTGAGTAGAAAGCCATCCCATAGCCAAAGAAGATATTGTGGGGCAAGTAACCAATCAGTAAGGTGATGCAACTTCATAAATGATATCCAGCCGTCCTACTATGCATAAATATGATACTTTAATTTGATTATATACCCTTCGCCTTTGAAGCCGCCGCTTCGTTGGCTGCGGGTGTTCGCCGAATCTACGCTCATCGGTCGGCCGCCCTGGCCGCCTAGCGGCAACTTCAAAGACGAAGGGTATATTCATAAAAATTGCGTATAAAAATTCGCTGTTATCTAATATCAGAAAAAAACCAACCCTACACTAAAAAAGGGTAGGGTTGGAGAGATCTTTTGCCAAGAATGCCAAGGGATCTATACCCTTCGCCTTTCAAGTTACAGCGGCGTTGGCTGCAAGCCCTCGCCTTCATGGTATGTCTAGGCTCATAGGTCGGTCACCCTGGCCGCCTTCCCATAACTCGAAATTCATTGGGTATATAATCTAGCGTTGAATGGAATTC
>NZ_GL379599.1 GCF_000143625.1 Candidatus Regiella insecticola LSR1
GAGACCGCCTCGGCGTAAGGACGACAGCCAGGGTAACCACATTGACCGCATTGACTCTGTGGTAGGATTTGATCAATTTGCTCGACGATAGGATCTTGTTCTACGCGAAAGCGTCGCGCGGCAAAGCCGAGAACAATGCCACAGACGAGTGCTAGCGTGCTTAATACACTAATAGCAATCCATAATGACAACATCAGAATTTTACCAGGCCAGTAAAGCCCATAAATGCCAGCGACATTAATCCGGCGGTGATTAATGCGATGGGAGAACCACGGAAAGGCGCTGGAACGTCGGCTCCCTCAAGCCGTTCACGAATGGCGGCAAAAAGAACCATAACCAATGAAAATCCGATCGCCGCGCCGAAACCATAAACCACCGACTGTAGAAAATTACGCGCTTGATTGATATTGAGCAGTGCGACACCCAGCAACGCACAATTTGTGGTAATCAAGGGCAAAAATATTCCCAGTAAACGATAGAGTACGGGGCTTGTTTTTCTTACCATTAACTCAGTGAACTGTACCACCACTGCGATAACCAAAATAAAAGATAGCGTGCGTAAATAACTTAGCCCTAAAGGTGACAGAACAACGCTTTCTAGTATCCACGCACAAACTGAGGCCGATGTTAGCACGAAAGTCGTGGCGAGTCCCATACCGATAGCGGTTGTTAATTTTTTTGACACGCCCATAAATGGACACAAGCCAAGAAATTTGACCAATACGAAATTATTGACCAAAACGGTACTGATGAAGAGTAAAAAATATTCAGTCATGGTATGCAAAACCTGAAAAAATAGCGACTAAAGAATAGACTGTCACCATTATCCAAAATTAGTGTACTGACGACAACTACGGGATAACGACTGAATTATGCTATCTCTACAATAACCCTTTTTTAAAGCCTATTTTCTGAGACATATCGAAGCGATATGTATAATATAAATTTTCTTTCTTCATGCTTGAGCTTATTTTAAATAATTAAATTTTATTAGAGAGTTGAATATTTTTTAAATTGTGCCTTATAGTGTTGAATTAAAATGTATCCTGCCGTATAAGAAAGTTTATTTTATAGCGACATTTGATCGGTTGATAATTAAGGTTTGCAAATAAAATAAAAAATGTAGGCAGATTATTTATAAATAGAAAATAGGTAGTATTAGCTATGATAAATCATGCTTTTTCCGCACTTATCTGTGCAGAGAGGCTATTACGCCTCGCTGGGTTACACCCGATGGGTACTGAAGAATTTACCGGTAAAAACAATATGGATTGGTAGGCCCTTCAGGTTCGGGTAAAAGTACCGTTGCTCGTTTACTACAGCGACTCTATAACGCTGAACAAGGGAGCATCACTATTGATGGTCGGCCACTCAATTCGTTTTCACCCAGTTTTTTACGGCGCCAAGTGGGTGTGGTGATGCAAGAAAGTCATTTATTCAATCGTACGGTACGTGAAAATATCGCCCATTCATGCCCCACCGCGCCATTAGATGATGTCGTAAAGGCGGCGCGTTTGGCTGGCGCTGATGAATTTATTTTAGCTCTCCCTTTAGGTTATGACACGGTTTTATCTGAAGGAGGGGCTTCACTTTCGGGGGGACAGCGTCAGCGTATTGCTATTGCCCGTGCGTTGTTGGCTGATCCTCGCATTCTGATTTTTGATGAGGCGACCAGTGCGTTGGATGATGAATCTCAAGAACAGATACAAAAAAATATGGTGGAAATTGTTGCGAACCGAACGGTTATTACTATCGCTCACCGTTTGTCTACTGTACGTCAATGTCATCGTATCGCGGTATTTAAACAGGGTACGATTGTTGAGCTAGGCCCCCATGATGAGCTGTTGAAATTAAAGGGAAGTTATGCTCGTTTATGGCCGCAGCAGGTTAATTTCAGTGAGGAGGAAATTTAATGAAATTTTTTTATAAATCCCGTTTTTATCAACGCATAGTGCAATGGCGTGTTAAACAACAGCAAGTGGCTCGTAGCCGTGATGAATATGATTTTTTTGCCTGCTCCTGGGCGCGCCGTACTGCCTGGTGTATCTCCTTATTTTTATTATTAGTTTTGGGTTGGTCTATCATCGGTAAACTGGATATTCATGCTACGGCGTTGGGACGGGTGATTGTTTCAGATCATTCGAAATTAGTGCAGCCGTTAGTAGAACAAGGCGTGGTGGTGGCTATTAATGTGCGTGACGGTGAACACGTGCGAGCCGGACAATCCTTAATTGAATTAAATCCGGTGGGCATTGATGCTGAAGTGCGTAATATTAATCAACAATTGATGCATCGTCGGCTTGAAAAAGCGCGTTTAACCGCATTGTTAACCGATGACCCACTGGCTAATTTTACACCGCCAGCGGAGAGTGAGCCTCATTTGATTGAAACACGTCGTGCATTGCTACAGCGGGAACTTGATGAAAGAAATGCGGAATTAAAGCGCCAAGACGTTGAATTGGCGGTTAACCAAACTAATTATCAAGCAGTGGAGCAAAAAATATCCAGTCAAAAGCGGTTATTAGAAAATATTGAGAAACGTTTAGAAGCCCGCCGTTCATTAGCTAAAACACAATCCATTGCTAAGATGGAGCTGCTCGAACAGGAAAAAGAGTGGTTAAATGCCAAAGCTGAATTAAGCTCACTCAATGGTCAGCAATCGATATTACTTTCTCAACAACAAAGTTATATTCAGGGTAAACAACGTTTTTTAGCGGAAAAAAGGCGCGATTACCGTGAACGTTTAAATAAAGCGAGTGAGGTTATCAGTCAGCTCACTCAGGAGCAGATTAAAATTGTTGAACGACAAAATTTACAAAAATTGCGAGCGCCTGTAGACGGTGTAGTACAGCAGCTGGCGGTACACACTTTAGGGGGGGTGGTGACACCGGCTCAACAACTGATGGTGATCGTGCCGGAAAATAAAGAGCTAGATTACTGAGTTTGCCATTAAATTATTTTACTAGCAGGCAAACAGGACAAACTATTGCCAGAGTAAGCGAAATGGAACAAATCCGTAGCTTTTTAACCGGTTCGGCATTGACTATGTTATTAGATTTAGTCTTCGTTGGAACCTTTATTGCGGTGATGTTTTATTACAGTGTTCCATTAACGGCGATCGTATTAATTTCACTGTTGTGTTATTTGGTTTTCTGTCGGGGGGATATTGCGTAAACGTGTTGAACATGAGTATGAGGCGAGTGCCAACGCGACATCTTTTCTTACTGAAGCGATTACCGGCCTGGAAACGATAAAAACGACGGCGACGGAAAGCCAATTTAATCGTCAGTGGCGGCAATATTTAGCGACTTTTGTTCGCTCAGCTTTTAATACCGCACAAGCAGGTAACTTAGCAGGGCAAGGGATCAACCTAATCCATAAGCTTACTTCGGCGATGTTACTGTGGTACGGCGTTCAACTCACCTTGGAAGGTAAACTTTCTCCTGGTGAATTAGTCGCATTCAACATGTTTTCGGGTTATGTAACCCAGCCGATATTGCGCTTGGCTCAGGTTTGGCAAGATTTTCAGCATACTCAAATTGCCTTGAAGCGTATTGGTAGTATTCTTGATAGTCCAAGTGAACCCGGCAGTGCGGGCTTAGTCTCTGATTGCGAAAGTGCCGGAAGTATTAGCTTTAAACAGGTGCGTTTTCGTTATCGAGCCGATATTCCAGAAGTATTACAAAATCTTAATTTGGAAGTAAAAAGCGTTGAGTTTATCGGTATTACAGGCCCTTCTGGTTGTGGGAAATCAACGCTAACCAAATTATTACAACGACTGTATACGCCACAGCATGGTCAAATCCTCGTCGATGGCCAAGATTTAGCCATTACAGATCCAACCTCCTTGAGGCGTAAAATGAGCGTTGTTTTACAAGAAAGTGTGTTGTTTTCTGGTACGGTGCAAGAAAACATTTGCCAATGTCGACCGGATGCCGATTTAGAATTGGTGGAAGAAATTGCGCGTCAAGCGGGCGCTCATGATTTTATCAGTGCGTTACCGCAAGGATACCAGACACAGGTTGGCGAAAAAGGGGGCATGCTTTCGG
The DNA here is from genome assembly GCF_000143625.1 of Candidatus Regiella insecticola LSR1. GTDB lineage: Bacteria > Pseudomonadota > Gammaproteobacteria > Enterobacterales > Enterobacteriaceae > Regiella > Regiella insecticola. The sequence continues at coordinate 4,050 of NZ_GL379599.1, forward strand.
GCGGTCAGCGCCAGCGGGTTGCGTTAGCGCGGGCATTAATGGCGGATCCACAGATTTTAATTTTAGATGAGGCAACCAGTGCACTGGATTATGAATCCGAAGCTGCGATTATGCGTCAACTGCCGGTGATCACTCGCAACCGAACGGTAATCTGTATTGCCCATCGTCTCAATACGTTACAAAATTGCGATCGAATTTTGTTACTACGTGAAGGGGTGGTGCAAGAGGAGGGAACCCATGATGAATTAGTGGCTAAAAAGGGACATTACGCCCGTTTATGGCATCTGCAAACCAGCTAATTCGCTAGTTTATATGGGGTGATATAGCCAAACCAGTTTAATTTGATTTAAGTGTTGTCGTCGCTTGCCGTACTATTTGTACTGTCTGCGCTCCTCCGCCTTGAATCAAATTAAACTGATTCGGCTATACAGGTGACATCACCCCTTACATTTATACCCTTCGCCTTTGAAGTGGCAGCTTTGTTGGCTGCGAGTGTGAGTCTGAATCACACATAGTTTGTCTATGCTCATCAGACTCACACCCTGGCCGCCGCGCTGCGCAACTCAACTTCAAAGACGAAGGGTATATTAAGGCACAGATGCTGCGTTCAGCTCGTTATAGATGTAGTTCCGGTAGCTTTCAAATAATTTTTTATCAGCGCAATCTTTCATTTCACCTTTACACAGATGACGCATGTCGATATTGGCCTGATAGAACGGCGATACTTGCAGTTGGGCATGTTCGAGTAAAATCCCACCTAAGAAGGCGATATCGGTCATTTGACCCAAATCAGACACTGTCGGCGTATCTATGTTATCCCGCAGACTGAACTGTGTGAGGTACGCCGCGTTCGGTAAGGTCGTTGTGTAACCATTCTCCCAATCAAGCGCAGGCTGATGATCACCAAAATACATAAATAGGGTTGGTTTTTGGCGCTGATCGACAAATTGGAAGAAATCAATTAATGATGCGTCTGAGGTTTTGATCTTCTCTACATAGTGACTAAATTTGCCCGCAGAATTTTTATTTTTCACATAATTTTTTAGCTGATAGTCGTCTTTATGATTAGCGTCGTAAGGGCCATGTTCGTACATGGTTAACGCATAGACAAACAAGGGTTTGTCGGTTTGGGTTGTTAAGATTTGTTTGACATAGTTGAGTATATCGGCAGTGGGGATGTGCCACAGATTCTCTTGTAGTTTACCAGGATAACCGAGTTCCTGTGGTTGGATGATCTTATCCGCCCTCATTATTTTATAAGCATGATTTGCGTTGTAAGCGGACTTATTAAACGGCGTGAGCACCACGGTATAATAGCCATTATCTTTCATCTGCTTGAATAAACTGTCGTTGAGGTGATCGACTACTGAATAGAATACCGAGTTTTTCATTGCACCGAAATCGTCGCTGGGTAGCCCGGTGAGTGCAGTAAATTCCGATAACCAAGTTCCGCCACCGAATGTGTGTACCCTCATCAATGAATGTGCTTTAACGTTACTGTCTTGTTCAAACATCGTAAGATGAGGCAGCAACATAGGGTTTGGTAGCTGATAAAGACGAGGATCGGTTGTTGATTCTTGTAGCAGCAAAACAATATCCGGTTTTTTGCTATCGATATTGGGTTGTGAGCGGTTTAGCGTTGCAGCGCGCGTTTTAAAATAGCGTGATGTTTCTTCAGAGAAAGAGGGAGCCGTGTAATGAGCCGCTCTGCTAGACATCACCAGATTAGATACAACGCCGGTTCCACCAGCCCATAGCGTATTCCTCCAGACAGGCTGATAATGAATGACACAGCGTGTTAACACCAAACCACTTGTCAACATCATACAGAATCCGATTATTTGCGGAAAATAGCCCATCCGACGGGGCACCGCTCGCCAACTGACAATGGTTGTGATTATCATTAATAATAATAAGCCGACGAAGGCTAGCCCGGTTAATGGGTAGTGAAGCAAAGTTTCAGTGTTTGATGGATCAAGCATTATATAGAGATCTGCAAACATCAGTCTTTGTTTGTAATGATGGATTTTTAGTTGATTAACAAATTGTAAAACGATGACAAATACACTGCTGGTGGACAGGGG
>NZ_GL379600.1 GCF_000143625.1 Candidatus Regiella insecticola LSR1
TAAACGAGTTGCTTAATAAGCCTATTGCATTTTCGATCGTGTTATAGAAAATAATGAGAGTTTTAGGCTAAGAGAACCCAAAATGCTCAATAAAGACCGTCTGTTAAAAGATAACCGTTTATGCAAAGCGCTAGTGGGGCTATCGTTGGAAGAATTAAAGACTTTATCCGCTCATTTTTCATCCTGTTATTTAACTTATCGTAAAAATAACCGTGGAGCACATCAACGGAAAATGGGGGCAGGCCAGAAAGGATTTTTACCGACCCCATTAGATAAACTGGTTTTTATTCTGTTGTATTTAAAATGTTATCCGACCTATGACTTATAAGGTTTTCTTTTTGGTTTGGAACGAACCCGAGCTTGTCGCTGGGTGAAATTGCTGTTGCCAGTATTAGAGATGACGTTGGGACATGAATGTGTGTTACCGGCACGTCAAATCCGTTCCATGGAGGAGTTTTGCCACGCTTTTCCGGGTGTTCGTGACGTTTTTATTGATGGGACAGAACGTCCTGTTCAAAAGCCTAAAAATACCCGACGCCGTAACAAAATGTACTCGGGAAAGAAGAGACAGACTACCCGCAAAGTGGTCATGATGACTGACGAAACAAGGCGAATGGGTTTTCTCTCACGGAGTAAAAATGGTCGACGTCATGACAAACGCCTGCTCGATAAAGCGGATATTGTACGTCATATTCCATCAACGGTGACCGTCTGGGCGGATACGGGATTTCAAGTTATCAATAAACAACATCCTAATACATTGCTCCCGAAAAAAGCGACCCGAAAAACGCCCTTATCTCCTGAACAAAAAAAAGAAAATAAGCTGATTTCGGGCATTCGTATTACTGTTGAACACGCCATCGCGGGCATCAAGCGACTCGGGTGTATGACCCAATCTTTACGTAACGTCGACCTTTTATTGACGATACCTTCATCCTTCTAAGCGCCGGCCTATGGAATTTCCATCTAAGAAGGGCTTGAAATTCAATTTATTACCAAAACAAGAACGCTTATTTTACTATTAGGCAACAAGTCT
>NZ_GL379601.1 GCF_000143625.1 Candidatus Regiella insecticola LSR1
TAATGGTTTTCCAGGACATAACCGACCTTTGATTGACGCTTCATGCAACACAGAGGGAATTGATGCGGCAACCTAATTTCCACGGTGACGATAAATATCGATAACTTTCTCTTGAGCAATATTCATTTTCTTCTGCATCAGCGTTAGCCCGATCCGACTAGCTGTTGGATAAGTTTCCAGTAAGAAAGAGCAGATGCCACTGTTGCCATCACCGCGTTCCACGATGACGCAGGCCGCACCATCACCGAATATGAGCGATGATTCTTCATCCGACCAATCAAGCCCCCGCGAAGGTATTTCGCTAGAAACAATAGCAATACGCTTATAGGTACCGGTATTAAGCAAGCAGGCGGCAACTTGTAGCGCGGTGACAAAACTCAAGCAACTGGTATTAATATCAAAACTGGCGGTAGCATCATGCAGCGGTGAGATTTTTAACAATTGAGCGGCACTAAAGGGCAGTGCCTGTATTGCTATTGCTGATGCGGAAATCAGCAGATCAATGGACTCAGGAGCGATACCATTACCTTTCAACGCATCGTTGATTGCTGCTACGCCTAATTCGGCAAGTTTTGCGGTATAGCTAGCATGAAAACGCTGAGTAACGCCTGAACGTTTTTCTACATACCCTGTAGGTTTATTCAGTTTTTCATCTAATGCAGAAGATTTAACACAATCTGGCGATAATGCCACAGCAGTAGAAAGGATTTTTATAGGAAGTAACTTACATCGAATATTTATTGACATTATTAAATTTTTTATTAGTAGCTAACTATTAAAGTAGATATCATACAGCTATATATCTAAATTCCATAGCATAATAATTCAAAGCGAGTCCAAGCTCTCCAGGCATTTGTTGCAAAATATTCGGAAATAACG
>NZ_GL379602.1 GCF_000143625.1 Candidatus Regiella insecticola LSR1
CCAACCCCGCCCGCGTTGCATGGAACAAGTACGCCGATGGGTACGCTCTGGTGTCATACAACCACCCCCTCGGCTCGATGGCCGAGAATACCTCGTCAAGGCTGATGCCGTGAAAATCGACCTAACAACCCCGCAAGTTACGCCAGAAAGCGCTTAATGGAGAAACTATATCATGGCACGTAAAAGAAAGCCGGATAACCGAGATTTGCCGCCCAATCTGTATGTGCGCAATAACGGCTATTATTGCTACCGAGACCCACGGACGGGTAAAGAATACGGCGTAGGTAGCGTGAAACGCATGGCGATCAACGAAGCCGTTGCGATGAATATGCAGATTTTTGACCAACGCCATAGCCTGGTAGACAGAATCAACAAGGTTAACACGCTGTCAGTGACGGAATGGATAGCCAGATTTAAAGAAAAATTGCATCAACGTGGCCTTCGTCCAAAACGATTCAAGAATATCAGAAAAGATTAGAGCCCGTCGCCCGTGCTTTTGCTAATAAAACGCTGAATACCCTTACTACCAAAGAGATTGCTGAATTTATAAACAGTTACAGCAATCAAGGTAAAACCACCACCGCTAAATTAATCTGCAGTTTGTTGATCGATATGTTTAATGAGGCTATTGCAGAAGGGCATTTGGCAACTAATCCGGCTACAGCGACAAAAAGCCCTCGTGTACAGGTACAGCGTGAACGCTTATCACTGGAAGATTTTCTGGTGATTAGAGGGGTGGCAAACAAACAGCAGCCGTGGGTAGCGCTGAGTATGGATTTAGCCTTGCTGACGGGTCAGCGAATGGGAGACATCCGGCAGATGCAGTGGAAAGATATTCATGACGGGAAATGGTGGTTACAGCAACAGAAGACAGGGATGAAATTGGCGATACCGTTAAC
>NZ_GL379603.1:0-599 GCF_000143625.1 Candidatus Regiella insecticola LSR1
ACCGATGAGCGCAGACTACTACCTGATGAGGCGAGCCCCCTCAGCCAACAACGCGGCGGCTGCAAAGACGAAGGGTATATATTATTTTTTTATCGGCTTGCTAGGATATTGGTTAATCGCATTACCGGTATATGCCGCTGTAGAGCGGGTGATCAGCTTAGCACCGAGCACCACTGAACTCGCCTACGCGGCTGGATTAGGAGAAAAATTGATAGCGGCCAGTGATTTTTCTGATTATCCGGCGGCGGCAAATAAATTAGAACGGGTTGCTTCTTGGCAGGGAATCAATGTTGAACGTATTTTAGCGTTAAAACCTGATCTGATCCTTGCGTGGCGCGGGGGAAATCCACAGCGTCCATTAGACCAATTGGCGGCGTTAGGCATCCCTATTTATTCTGATGCGCGTAGTTTTGAACAGATAGCGCAAGAGTTGGAAAAACTGACTGCATATAGCCCGCATCCCGATCGTGCACGGCAAGCAGCGGCGCATATCCGCCAACGAAGTGCCGAATTATACCGCCAATATGGCCATCAATCTGTGCATCGCTCCTCACCGTTACGGATTTTAATACAATTGGGCACTCAGCCACTCTTTACCA
>NZ_GL379603.1:630-2688 GCF_000143625.1 Candidatus Regiella insecticola LSR1
CAGTTCAGCGGATACCTTGCAAAACGAAATCATTTTCTTGTGTGGTGGCGAAAATATTTTTGCCGATAGTCGAGTACCTTGGCCGCAAATCAGTCGCGAGCAAGTGTTGCGTCGTCAACCTCAGTTAATTGTTATCACTGGCCAATCTGCGGCATATGTTAAAAATTTTTGGCTACCACAACTGAAGTTACCTGTGATCACACTCAATGAAGATTGGTTTAATCGCGCCGGGCCACGTAGCTTATTAGCTGCTGAACAACTATGCTCACAACTTGCTACTTTTTTGGCTCAATAACAGTGGAGGAACGATGGAAAATTTTATTAGGCTGTGCTTTTTTTTGTTGCTAATAGCAGGGAATGTTGCTTCGGTTGCTGCTGAGCATCCACTGCAGCATTATATTTTATTTTTTATCATCGAGATGCCGGTGGGGCTAACATCCGTGCAGACAAGGCATTGCACGATGCGCGTTTTAGTGGTGCACAAATTGTCTATACATGGCGCAATCTTGAGCCAAGCAAAGATCAATATGATTTTAGTGCAATAAAAGAAGATCTCCTTTATCTAAATTCGATTGGAAAACAGCTTTGGATCCAACTCCAGGAAAAGTCTTTCACTCCTCATTACAATGTACCTGACTATATTTTGCAGGATCCATTATATAAAGGCGGTGTGCTTAAACAGAGCATGTTGACGGCTCCGGAGCGTGATCCTAATAAACCGCCTGCTGCCGACGAATATGGCTGGTCAGCCAAAATGTGGGAACAACCTGTTCGAAAACGTTATCAAAAACTGGTTCAGCAGTTAGGGCGTGAATTTGATGGAAAAATTGCCGGGATTAATTTTAGTGAAAGCTCGATCGATATCGGAATAGAAAACGCAGATGGCAGCACGACCTTTCCTGTCGATTTTACCCCCAAAGCTTATATCGATGCGGTGCGAGAAAATATGCAAGTGCTTGCAGGGGCGTTCAAAAAATCCATCCCGATGGTCTATCTTAATTTTGTGCCAGGCGAATGGTTGCCATGGGACGACAAAAACTATATGCGTAGTTTGTTTGCGCAAGCTGAAAAACTCAAAATGGGCATAGGTGGCCCCGATTTAATGCCCTACCGCAAAAGTCACATGGCGCAGAGTTATGGCTTTTTCAAAACCTTTCCCTCTACGTTGGTAAAAGGCATGGCGGTACAAGAAGGTAATCTTCGCCAAATTAATCCTAAAACAGGTAAAAAAAATACAGTGGCGGATATTCTTGATTTTGCCCAGCATTATTTAGGATTAAATTATATTTTTTGGGTTGAAGATGAACCCTATTTTAGCGATGAAGTACTCAGGCAGCTGCCCGGTAAAAATTAATTCATCCTGGTCTGTAATGGCCAAATTTTAGCCTCTCCTTTTATAAACACATCACCTTTATTCCCTAGGGAGAGAGGGGGAGGGCATTTGTACTGTCTGTACTCCTCCGACTTGAATCAAATTAGACTGATTCTGCTATATAGGAATCGGGTTGCCTTTGAAATAAAACGCCGTCAATGATCTTAAGTGATAAATGAGTAATAAAAGATTGAGAAGGAAAATAACGATTATTGTGACTAGGCTTAATAAGCGACAGCAACTCAAGGCATATCAAATGGGGTTGATTGGAAAATGGGAGATGAGTATATGAAAACAATAAAAACTCTGTTGAGCGTGTTATCTATCTTATTATTATCAACGGTGGCTTCAGCTTCTCATGAAAGAACCATTTCAAATATATGCCAAGAACTTTGGAAGTCTGGAAAGATTCAGTTCTTCCCATCAAAAATATGCTTACATAAGAAAACCGTTGTCAATACAGATAATACACTTTCTCAATCAGAAAAAGATGTGACAGTACGGCAAACAACAACGCATGCAGAAAATTTATCTTCTAATAAAGAGAAAGATGCATTCTCAGAACATATGCCTCCTGTGGATTGGTAACGTTATTCAAGACAACTAAAAAAAGTCAGCTGTTTCTATTGTAGTTATTTTTAATAAAAAGCAAAGATATCATTATATTAAATAAAATTTTGAGGCAC
>NZ_GL379604.1 GCF_000143625.1 Candidatus Regiella insecticola LSR1
TCATTTAACTCTTTTTGCTCATTAGTCATGGTATTTCTCCGTTCAGGACTGTTTATATCCTTCGCCTTTGAAGCTGCCGTGTTGTTGGCTGCGGGTGTTCGCCTCATGGTATAGCTAAATCATTTTAATTTGATTTAAGTGTCGTCGTCGCTTGCCGTACTATTTGTACTGTCTTCGCTCCTTCGCCTTGAATCAAATTAAACTGCTTCAGCTATATGTCCACGCTCATCGGCCTCACCCCCTGGCCATAACTCGAAATTCATTGGGTATAAGTCTATTTTTTTCATTGAACTCGGTAAGGAAGAGCTTTCCACGATTTTCTGTAATGATGGCACTGAATATCTGTTCAGTGCCGATAAAAACCGGGAAATGATCAGGCATTGATATGCTAATAATCTCTCCTTTTTCGAGCGCTTTTAATTCAGCTAGTGTTAGATTAACGCTGATTAACTTAATATTTAAACTAATCGGTAATTTATTAAATAGTTTTTCTAAAGGTAATGGTGAATTATTATCCGTGGTTTTTTTATTTTCTTCATCATTAGCATCTTGAGAATGCAGAATTCTATCAGCGTGATTCGCATCAAGCAGAATATAAAAAACATGTTGTTCATCGCCGGCTAATGAAAATATTAGCCGATAAGACCATTGCTTAATAAAAACACCATTGGTTGTTTTAAATGCTAACTTCTCACCAAAATCATCATGATTTAAAAATAATTCAGTTAACTCAAGACCCAACTTATTTTTTAATCTGGCTTCTGTTTGCGTAATAGGAACATGTATACTGGGTTCAGTAACGCTGTTTTTACTTAGTCCATAGTAATCATTTAAAATATTAAGCAAAAAATTTCGTTCTGTATCAAAAGCAACATGCCCTAATTTACTGCTAAATATTTTGGTATTTTTATGACTACAACCCATCTCGGTAGTAACATTTTTTAATGATAAGTTCACCCGGTATTTTTTAAGAAAAAAGCTAATTTTAGCATCTAGAATATCAAAATAATCCGCAATTATTTTTTGGTAATTTATAGTAAGGGCGCCCAAGCTTATTGATATCGAGTTTTTTATATCAGATAGTTGCTCACCATTATAGATTTTTGCTTTGATTTTTTCTAACTGCATTTTTTCATCCAAAAATATTATATTAGCCCCTGCTTATTTTTACCGCATAATCAGAAGATGCAGCGACATTCACAGATATTAAAAATTATACAGGCGTTAATTAGACATGCTATTACAGAACTGCACAATAGATATTTTATTATTTATTTATTAGTTCTTAATTAAATTAATTAATTTATATTAACTTATTGATTTTAAATGAATTAATTTTTTTTAAAGTTATTTTTTACTTTGTTATCTGTATACTTTTTTTCAATGATTAAATATTGCTTATCAATTAACTTAATCAGATTTAGGTAAAAATTTTACTGAGGCAATAATTTTGTATCCTTGTTGATTTGTCGTCTACAGGATTTATTTTTCAGGGTGAAAACACATTATGATGAATATCACTATGAACTTATTATCTAAAAATGATCATGGTTTTTTTGCTCATTCTCCGTCTAGCGTGAATGTATTTACCCTTGCACGCCGAGTGGCTGATTTTAATATTCCGGTACTGATCACTGGCGAAACAGGAACCGGTAAAGAATGTATAGCAAAATATATTCATCAAAAAGCCATCGGAGAAAATTCACCTTATGTTGCCGTTAATTGCGCTGCCATTCCTGAAAGTATGTTAGAAGCTATTTTATTTGGCTACGAAAAGGGAGCTTTCACTGGCGCTATTGCCAGTGTTCCAGGAAAATTTGAGCAAGCCAATGGAGGAACATTATTACTCGATGAAATTGGTGATATGCCATTGGCACTGCAAGTGAAATTATTGCGCGTTTTACAAGAGCAAGAAGTTGAACGCCTTGGTGGACAAAAAACAATTCCACTTGATATTAGAATAATAGCATCAACCAATAAAAATTTAGAACTGGAAATAGCTGAAGGGCGTTTTAGGCAAGATCTTTTTTATCGTCTTTCAGTCGTTCCTATCCATATATCACCTTTACGTGAACGTCCAGAAGATATTCAACCATTAGTGCAGCAATTTATTAAGAAGTACCATGATTTTTTGAAAGTAAAAATACAATTAACACTCGAAGCCAAGCAAAGGTTACAAACATATAGTTGGCCGGGTAATGTGCGGGAATTAGAAAATGTTATCCAACGTGGCATTATTATGAGTCGTGATGGCGTAATTGATTTCTCAGATTTAGGCTTGCCTCTCTCAACAGACACTATCCAGATAGAACATTCAGCAAAAAATGCGAGCCACCTAGCAAATAATAATGAAAAGAAAAGTAATATCAAATTAAGAGGGCGTTTAGCTGAATATCAATATATTGTTGATTTATTGCAACGTAACCAAGGTAGCAAAGCAAAAACTGCGGAATTTTTAGGAATCACCCCAAGGGCTTTGCGTTATCGCCTCGCTTCCATGCGTGAAGAAGGCATCAATATCGAGTGTTACTCATATACCCAATGAATTTCCAGTTACGGCAAGGCAGCAATCATTCGAATTACCAGGAGTGTACAAATAGTACATGACTGGGATGAGAGATCGCTGCCAACGCCGCCGTAACTTGAAAGGCGAAGGGTATAAATGATTAAGGAAAAAAAAATGGATATAACGGATGAATGCAACCACCTTGAGCCTATTAAGGGACATTTGGGGCAAGCCTTCATGTTGCAAGAAATGCGTAAACTGGCAGCAATAGCGCATTACACGCCCTATATCGAATCAGCTAAACCCTATGCCAATGACGGATTAACAATGGATAAGGATAGAAAAGACAGAAAGGACAGAATTCATGGTTCTTTCTTGTCTGTTCTGGAAGAAGCCATTGATAGCGTAGATGCTTTGCAACACGTGGCCAGTCAAAAACAAGAGGCAATAGACATGGGGCTTAGTGACGATTTAACAGGCACCATGATCGCGAATGAAAAAGCCAGTATTGCTTTTTCGGCTACTCACAAAGTGTCAGAAAAGCTCCTGACTGCAATAACTGAAACCATGAACACGTCGCTTTAAGGTAAAACGGTGTTAGATAAACTCAAACAAAAATTGCCACCGATTCGGTTAGGCAAAAATAAAAAATGTGGTCTTAATGGGGATCGCAGCGGCCATGATCAGTGGCGCGATCATTTTTAGTCTTTGGCGTAGTTCGCAAAGCTACACCGTATTATTTGGTTCACAGGAACAAATTCCGACGACCCAAGTGGTGGAGGTCTTAGGCAGCGAATCGATTCCATATCGGGTCAACCCGGATAACGGCCAAATTTTAGTCGCAGAAAATCAGTTAGGCAGGGCGCGCATGGCATTGGCCGCAAAAGGTATCACCGCGGCTTTACCGGTTGGCTATGAGCTAATGGATAAAGAAACGATGCTAGGCAGTAGCCAATTTATGCAGAACGTTCGCTATAAACGCAGCCTAGAAGGTGAGTTGGCTCAGAGTGTGATGGCGCTAGATGCGGTTGAATACGCTCGGGTGCGTTTGGGGATGAGCGAAGCCAGTTCTTTCGTCATTACCACAAAACCCGACAGCAGTGCTTCTGTTATCTTACGTTTAAAACCCCGCCATCAACTGACTCCTGAACAAGTGGGTGCCATTATTCAATTGGTTTCCGGTAGTGTTCCGGGGATGAAAGCATCACAGGTTCGGGTTATCAATCAAAATGGTGAATTGCTTTCTGAAGGTTATCAGAACAGTAATAATGGCTTGTCAACGCTCAAATCAGGGCCAGAATTGGCTCGTAAGCTGCAACTGGCAGTAGAAAAAAACGTGGCTAATCTACTCAATCCCATTGTTGGCGCCAATAACTACCGTATCAGTGTGACTACGCAATTGGACCTCAGTAATATCGAGGAGAAACTAGAGCGTTACGGCGCGGATCCGCGAACCCTAGATGAAAATGTCAATCAGGAAAGCAGTAGCGATGAACGTGCTATGGGCATCCCCGTTACATTAAGTAATCAGCCGGCGGCAAAAAATAATGCCCAATCACCCTCCACGATGCTCAATCGTAGCCAATCCCAGCGTAAATTTGCCTATGATCGCGATATTCGTCATGTGCGTCATCCCAGTTATAAGCTGGAAAAAATGACGGTGGCCATTGTATTGAATAAAGCTGCCTCCGCGCTGGAGCAATGGACAACCCCACAACTCGATGAACTAAAACGCTTAGCGATCGATGCGGCCGGGATTAATTTTGATCGTGGAGATTCGCTGACGATGAATCTGATCACCTTTACACCACAAACTGAATACGAAGAAACACCTTTACCCTGGTGGCAAGAGCCAGCGGCTTTACGATGGGCGCAAATGGGCGGAATAGGTTTAATCGCATTCTTTTTCTTGTGGTTTGGGGTTCGCCCTTTAATACAACGTGTGACACGTGAAGAGCAAACATCGTCGACATCGGTTGCATCACCTGATCAACCACAAAATCTGACGCCCGAAACAACAGCAGCCATGGGTGATGCTGCTCCGAAAATCAATGATGAAAAAGTATTAGCCGACGTGCTACCAAAATCTTCATTCCAAGAAGAAGACGATTTGCCCTCACCGGCTTCGGGTCTTGAAACCAAAATTAGCCATATGCAGATGCTGGCTTATTCTGAAACCGACCGTGTAGCCGAAGTTATTAAACAATGGATTAATAGTAATGAACGAACCCGAGCAGAACTCGATACTAGAGAAAGTTAATCAACCCGAAACACCGGTGGGGAAAGAAATCCGAACACGTTTAGATCAGGCCGGTATCTTACTGTTAAGCATGGGGGAAGACGCCGCCGCTGCCGTAATGAAAAAATTGAGTCGTGAAGAAGTCCTTTGTATCAGTGAAACTATGTCACGGCTGCAAGGCGTAAAATTGATCCAGGCGCGTGAAGCATTGAATGATTTTTTTCGTGCTTACCGTGAACAAAGTGGTATTAACGGCGCTTCCCGCAGCTATTTACAAAGCATTTTAGAAAAAGCATTAGGGGGTGAAATTGCTAAGAGTGTGATTAATGGTATTTATGGCGATGAAATTCGTCATCGAAGGGCGCGTCTACAATGGATCGACCCGGTACAACTCTCGGCGCTTATTGAGCAAGAACATTTGCAGTTACAAGCGGTCTTCCTTGCGTTTTTGCCGGCGGATGTTGCTGCTGAAGTGCTCTCTTATCTGGATAGAGATCGACAAGATAATGTTTTGTACCGTATCGCTAAATTAGATGATGTTAATCATGATGTGGTCAATGAGTTAGATCGTCTTATTGAGCGCGGTGTAACCTTGCTCTCTGAGCATGGATCTAAAGTTTTGGGAATAAAACAGGCAGCCAATATTGTTAATCGTATTCCGAGTAATCAACAGCAGCTTTTGGAACAGTTAGGGGAGCGTGACGAAAATGTGCTTAACGAATTGAAAGATGAAATGTATGAATTTTTTATTCTGAGCCGTCAATCAGCACCGACGTTGCAACGTATCGTTGATGATGTACCGATGAGTGATTGGGCCATCGCTTTAAAAGGAACCGAGTCGATATTACGTAAAGCCATTTTCGATGTGTTACCAAAACGCCAAATTCAACAGCTACAGAATATTACTGATCGTATGGGGCCGGTCACTGTCAGCCGAGTTGAACAAGTACGTAAAGAAATTATGGCGAGAGTGCGTGAATTGGCAGAAGGAGGGGAGATTGAAGTACAGCTCTTCGCCGAACTGAATAAAAATAATAAAATAGGTATGGGAGAGGCTATACCCACAGCCGTTGAAGTTGCCGCTAGGCGGCCAGGGCGTGAGACCGATGAACGTAGACAACGAGGTGATTCGGCGACCGCCCGCAGCCAACAAGGCGGCAGATTCAAAGG
>NZ_GL379605.1 GCF_000143625.1 Candidatus Regiella insecticola LSR1
AGGGGGTGTGAGACCGATGAGCGTAGACATACTACGTGATTCGGCGAGCACCTGTGCAGCAGCCAACAGCGCGGCGGCTTCAAGGCGAAGGGGATACGGGTAGTACATGACAGAGGATGAATGATCGCTGCCAACGTCGCCAGAACTTGAAAGGCGAAGGATATATAGAGATTTCGAATAGGCTCTAAGGCGATATTACCCAAATTGAGGAATAGTAAATGGCTAAAAAAGTACAAGCTTATGTCAAACTGCAGGTTGCTGCAGGTATGGCTAATCCAAGCCCTCCAGTTGGTCCCGCTTTGGGTCAACAAGGTGTTAACATTATGGAGTTTTGCAAAGCGTTTAACGCTAAAACTGATAACATTGAAAAGGGGTTACCTATCCCGGTTGTTATCACTGTTTATGCTGATCGCTCTTTCACCTTTGTTACTAAAACACCTCCCGCCTCAGTATTGTTAAAAAAAGCCGCTGGTATTAAATCTGGCTCGGGTAAACCGAATTTAGAAAAAGTAGGAACAGTAGCTAAGGCTCAGATCCGCGAGATCGCAGAAACTAAAAAACCAGATATGACAGGGGCTGATATTGATGCCCTGATGCGTTCTATTGAAGGTACTGCCCGTTCTATGGGCTTGGTAGTGGAGGAATAATCAATGGCTAAGCTAACCAAACGCATGCGACTGATCCATAGCAGTGTTGTTAAAGAAAAAAAGTATGGTGTCAATGAAGCTATTGTCCTCCTGAAAGAATTGGCTAACGCCAAATTTGTAGAAAGCGTAGATATTTCGGTTAATCTCGGTATTGATGCACGTAAATCTGATCAAAATGTTCGTGGTGCTACTGTTTTGCCCCATGGTACGGGTCGTTCGGTGCGTGTTGCTGTGTTTGCCCAGGGTGGCAATGCAGAAGCAGCAAAAGCAGCGGGTGCTGAACTGGTAGGGATGGAAGATTTAGCCGAGCAGATTAAAAAAGGCGAAATGAATTTTGACGTGGTTATCGCTTCTCCTGATGCCATGCGTGTTGTCGGTCAATTAGGACAAATTTTAGGCCCGCGTGGTTTGATGCCTAATCCAAAAGTAGGTACAGTAACCGTTAATGTTGCAGAAGCTGTAAAGAACGCTAAAGCTGGCCAAGTGCGTTATCGTAACGATAAAGGTGGGATTATTCACAGTACTATTGGTAAAGTTAACTTTGAAGCGAATGCATTGAAGGAAAATTTGGAATCTTTGGTTGTCGCGCTGAAAAAAGCTAAACCTGCCTCATCGAAGGGGGTTTATATCAAAAAAATTATCCTGTCCACCACGATGGGAGCTGGCGTTACTATCGACGAAAGTAAGTTTGCTTAGTTAAAATTGGCCTGAAGTATTTAAAATGGCAGGCTATAAGAGATGATAAATTAAGACAACCATTTTTCGGTTGGGTTTGGATGTAATTCAAGCCTCCGTCGAAGACCGCAGGTGTACTGATAAAAGTATTGGCAGTACTTAATTTTCCTGCGTAGACGGTGACAGATTCTGAATACTTTTTGCTAGATTCTGCTCACCGTATTTAAACGCCCGTCTATTAATTTGTATTTAGTGTGAATTAATAGTCTGCGAGCCATATGAAAATTGAGCACGTAATGCAAAATATTTTGACGATGGCTCTTGGGTGATGTGAGTTCCGGGGAATATTCCTTGGCTAATCCTAGGAGCAAAAAGCTAATGGCATTAAATCTTGAAGACAAAAAAGCGATTGTTGCTGAGATCAATGAAGTAGCTAAAAATGCACTTTCTGCCGTTGTTGCCGATTCGCGTGGTGTTACTGTAGATAAAATGACTGAGCTACGTAAATCAGCTCGTGAAACGGGCGTGTATATGCGTGTTGTCCGTAACACTTTGATGCGTCGTGTTGTTGAAGATACTGAGTTTGAATGTCTCAAAGACAGCTTTGTTGGTCCAACCTTAATTGCATTTTCTTCTGAACATCCAGGCGCAGCAGCTCGTTTGTTTAAAGAATTCGCGCAAGCGAATGCAAAATTTGAGGTTAAAGTTGCTGCTTTTCAAGGTGAATTGATTCCAGGGGTACAAATTGATCGCCTGGCAACTTTACCAACTTACAATGAAGCGATCGCACGCCTAATGGCAACCATGAAAGAAGCTTCTGCTGGCAAATTGGTTCGTACTCTTGCTGCGCTGCGTGATCAGAGAGAAGAGAAAGCGGCTTAATCGTTTTTTCTTTAACGGCTTATTTAACGTATATACCCACAGCCCTTGAAGTTGCCTTCGGCTGCCAGGGCGTGAAGACCGATCAGCGTGTACTACCATGAGGGCGAGGGCTCGCAGCCAACAACGTGGCAGCTTCAAAGGCGAAAGGGTATAAACTATTTCTGGATTTTAGGAACACTTGTTATGTCTATTACTAAAGAACAAATTTTGGAAGGCGTTGCAGCTCTGACTGTAATGGAAGTCGTCGAGTTGATTGCGGATATGGAAGAAAAATTTGGCGTTTCTGCTGCGGCCGCTGTTGCAGCGGGTCCTGCAATGACGGCGGCAGTTGTGGAAGAGAAAACTGAATTTGATGTTATCTTGACAACTGTTGGTGCTAATAAAATCCAGGTTATTAAAGCAGTACGTGAAGCAACTGGTTTAGGCTTAAAAGACGCCAAAGATTTAGTAGAAGGTGCTCCAAAAGCAGTGAAAGAAGGCATTAGTAAAGATGATGCTGAAGCGCTGAAGAAAAAACTTGAAGAGACAGGCGCTTCTTGTGAGCTTAAATAAGTCAGGTTTTCGACTTGCAGCTTGATTTTATAGGCTGATGGCTGGTGACTCGTGGGTCATCAGCTTTTTTGCGCTATTAAGACGTTGGTAACATGCCACACTGCTTATAGCCGAATCAGTTTAAACTGGTGGCTATATTCTACATTTTATCCCTATTTTTTATCGACGACTTAATATACTGGGTTCTCAGCTACGACCCACTCGGGTAGCTTGGTGTAGAGAACGCAATGAAATGATTTAAGAGTGGTAGAAAAAATAAAATGAGCGGTGTTTAGAGCCTATTCGAAATCTTTTGTGCTCGCTGGTACTTCATCAAAAATGCGTCAAACTGCCGATTTTACTTTATATGGTATGTATAATCGCGCCATTTAACTTTTTTTCATCGATTGAGAGTGGCTAAAGAAAATTTCGAATAGCCTCTAAGACTTTTCATGCACAATCGGCGGCCTGTGAAGTGGGGAGCCTCGCCCAATATAGCCGAATCAGTTTAATTTGATTCAAGGCGGAGGAGCGCAAACAGTACAAATAGTACGGCAAGCGACGACAACACTTAAATCAAATTAAACTGGTTTGGCTATAGGGCAGGGAGCAGTCACATACTACAGTCGTAATAGCGGATAGAAAAAAAGAGTGGAAAACTGATCGAAATAAATGGCGTTACATGTACTCTTTATACCCTTTGTCTTTGAAGTTGCCTTCGGCTGCCAGGGGGTGAGACCGATGAGCGTAGATATACTACGCGATTCGGCGAACCCCGCAGCCAACAACGCGGCAGCTTTAAAGGCGGAGGGTATATAGTACATGTGGGTCACTACGACAGCTAGCTGAGGAACCCTATGGTTTATTCCTATACTGAGAAAAAACGTATTCGTAAAGACTTTGGTAAACGTCCACAAGTGCTGGACATACCTTATCTTCTTTCCATCCAACTGGACTCATTTCAAAAATTTATCGAGCAAGATCGAGAAGGTCAGCAAGGTCTGGAAGCGGCTTTCCGTTCTGTTTTTCCGATCCAAAGCTACAATGGCAATTCAGAATTACAATATGTTAGCTACCGCCTTGGTGAACCGGTTTTTGATGTTAAAGAATGTCAGATTCGCGGTGTGACCTATTCTGCACCACTACGTGTTAAATTGCGTTTGGTCATTTATGAACGGGAAGCACCTGAAGGTACGGTTAAAGATATTAAAGAACAAGAAGTCTATATGGGTGAAATCCCATTGATGACTGAGAATGGTACCTTTGTTATTAATGGTACTGAAAGGGTTATCGTTTCTCAGCTGCACCGCAGTCCCGGTGTATTTTTTGATAGTGATAAGGGTAAAACACATTCATCAGGAAAGGTGTTGTATAACGCGCGGATTATCCCTTATCGCGGTTCATGGTTAGATTTCGAGTTTGATCCGAAAGATAATTTATTTGTTCGTATTGATCGTCGTCGTAAATTGCCAGCGACTATTATGTTGCGAGCGTTAAGTTATACGCCTGAGCAGATTTTGGATTTGTTTTTTGAAAAAGTCGGATTTGAAATTTGTGATAACAAACTACAAATGGCGCTGATACCAGAGCGTTTACGTGGTGAAACCGCTTCTTTTGATATTAAAGCTAATGGCAAGATTTATGTCGAGAAAGGACAGCGTATTGCCGCACGTCATGTCCGTCAGCTGGAAAAAGATAACATTAATAGTATAGAAGTACCGGTCGAATATATTGTCGGTAAGGTAGTGGCAAAGGATTATGTTGATACCAGCACAGGTGAAGTGATTTGTGCTGTCAATACCGAATTGTCACTGGATTTGCTGGCAAAATTAAGTAAGTCTGGTTATAAATGCGTCGAAACGTTATTTACCAATGATCTGGATCACGGGGCTTATATTTCTGAAACCCTGCGTGTTGATCCAACCAATGATCGCCTGGGTGCTTTGGTTGAAATTTATCGCATGATGCGCCCTGGTGAGCCACCTACTCGTGATGCGGCAGAAAATTTATTTGAGAATTTGTTTTTTTCTGAAGATCGTTATGATTTGTCGACTGTGGGCAGAATGAAATTCAATCGTTCACTGTCGCGTGATCAGATTGAAGGGTCGGGTATCTTGAGCAAAGAAGACATCATTGATGTGATGAAAAAGCTGATTGATATTCGTAACGGTAAAGGTGAAGTGGATGATATCGATCACTTGGGTAACCGTCGTATTCGCTCTGTAGGTGAAATGGCTGAAAACCAATTTCGTGTCGGTTTGGTGCGCGTTGAACGGGCGGTAAAAGAACGTCTTTCGCTGGGCGATCTTGAAACGCTGATGCCACAGGATATGATCAACGCTAAGCCGATTTCAGCCGCGGTAAAGGAGTTTTTCGGCTCCAGCCAGCTTTCCCAATTTATGGATCAAAACAACCCACTTTCTGAGATTACACATAAGCGTCGTATCTCGGCATTAGGTCCCGGTGGTTTGACACGTGAACGGGCTGGCTTTGAAGTGCGAGATGTACACCCCACGCATTATGGTCGTGTCTGCCCTGTTGAAACACCGGAAGGTCCAAACATTGGTTTGATTAACTCCTTGTCGGTGTATGCACGCACTAACGAATATGGTTTTTTGGAAACACCTTATCGTTGTGTACAAGGTGGTGTGGTAACCAATGAAATTCGCTATTTGTATGCCATTGAAGAAGGTAACTACGTTATCGCTCAGGCGAATTCTAATTTAGATGAGAAAAATTGTTTTATAGATGATTTGATCACCTGTCGTAATAAAGATGAATCCAGCTTGTTTAGCCGCGAACAGGTTGATTATATGGACGTTTCTACTCAACAGGTGGTTTCTGTTGGTGCTTCACTGATCCCCTTCCTAGAACATGATGACGCTAACCGCGCCTTAATGGGTGCTAACATGCAACGTCAAGCGGTGCCTACTCTTCGCGCTGAAAAACCGTTAGTCGGTACCGGGATGGAACGTGCGGTGGCGGTGGATTCAGGGGTGACTTCTGTCGCTAGACGTGGCGGTAAGATTCAGTATGTTGATGCCTCACGTATCGTGATTAAAGTAAATGAAAAAGAAATGAAGTCGGACGAAGCGGGTATTGATATTTATAACCTGACTAAATATACCCGCTCTAACCAAAATACTTGCATTAATCAAATGCCGTGTGTGAATTTAAACGATTCCATTGAACGCGGTGATGTATTGGCGGATGGCCCTTCTACTGATTTGGGTGAATTGGCATTAGGGCAGAATATGCGTGTTGCTTTCATGCCCTGGAATGGTTACAACTTCGAAGACTCTATTTTGGTCTCTGAACGTGTAGTGCAAGAAGATCGTTTTACTACTATTCATATCCAAGAATTAGCCTGTGTATCACGCGATACCAAGTTAGGCTCTGAGGAAATCACTGCTGATATACCCAATGTGGGGGAAGCTGCACTTTCCAAATTAGACGAATCCGGTATTGTCTACATTGGGGCAGAAGTGACCAGTGGTGACATTTTGGTGGGTAAAGTAACACCAAAAGGTGAAACTCAACTGACACCGGAAGAAAAATTGTTGCGTGCAATTTTCGGTGAGAAAGCCTCTGATGTGAAAGATTCTTCTTTGCGAGTGCCGAATGGTGTTTCTGGTACGGTTATTGACGTGCAAGTTTTTACTCGTGATGGTGTAGATAAAGATAAACGTGCATTAGACATTGAAAAGATGCAGCTTGAGCAAGCGAAACAAGATCTAAAAGAAGAATTGAAGATTTTGGAAGCAGGATTGCTCGCCCGTATCCGCGCGGTATTGATTGCTGGTGGTATAGAATCTGAAAAATTAGATAAATTGCCCTCTGAGCGCTGGTTAGGGCTTTGTTTGTCTGATGAAGAAAAACAATGTCAATTGGAGCAGTTAGCTGAGCAGTGCGACGAACTGAAATCAGAATTCGAAAAGAAATTAGAGGGTAAGCGGCGTAAAATAATTCAAGGTGATGATCTTGCGCCTGGTGTGCTCAAAATCGTTAAAGTTTATCTGGCGGTTAAACGTCAAATCCAGCCAGGCGATAAAATGGCTGGTCGTCATGGTAATAAAGGGGTAATTTCGAAAATTAATCCAATTGAGGATATGCCTTACGATGAATATGGCACGCCAGTAGATATTGTACTCAATCCATTGGGTGTTCCCTCCCGTATGAACATTGGTCAAATTTTGGAAACTCACTTAGGGATGGCGGCGAAGGGCATTGGTGAAAAGATTAATGCTATGCTGAGAAAGCACGAAAAAGTGGCTAAATTACGTGAGTTTATACAGAAGGCTTATGATCTCGGAGACCATGTTTGTCAGAAGGTAGATTTGAATACTTTCTCTGATGATGAGGTGTTAAATTTAGCTGAAAATTTGAAAAAAGGGATGCCCATCACTTCACCGGTTTTTGATGGTGCAAAAGAGACAGAAATAAAAGAACTATTAAAATTAGCAGGCTTACCAGCTTCAGGCCAAATCACTTTATTTGACGGTCGAACCGGTGAGCAATTTGAGCGTCCGGTAACGGTTGGTTATATGTATATGCTTAAATTGAATCACCTGGTCGATGATAAAATGCACGCCCGATCTACCGGTTCTTACAGTCTAGTCACTCAGCAACCTCTGGGGGGTAAGGCGCAGTTCGGTGGGCAGCGTTTCGGTGAAATGGAAGTGTGGGCGCTAGAAGCCTATGGTGCCGGCTATACGTTGCAGGAAATGTTGACGGTCAAGTCTGATGATGTCAATGGTCGTACCAAAATGTACAAAAACATTGTGGATGGCGATCACCGTATGGAGCCAGGCATGCCAGAATCTTTCAACGTACTATTGAAAGAAATTCGCTCGCTGGGTATCAATATTGAGCTTGAAGAAGAATAAGTTTTTTCCAGGTGACAGTTTTTTGGAACCTTGCTGCTCCTCTACTATAAAATGAGGAGTTATATACCCGGTATAAAACCAAAAATCTGTCATGTTCGCACTGCTCACTGGCATATTTAAACTTAGAAAACTTAGGTTTAGGTACTCAAAAGCTCTAACTCCGACAGGAGCCAATCCGTGAAAGATTTATTAAAATTCCTAAAAGCACAAACAAAGAACAACGATGAGTTTAATGCAATAAAAATTGCTCTGGCTTCACCAGATATGATCCGCTCATGGTCATTTGGTGAAGTAAAAAAACCAGAAACCATCAATTATCGTACCTTTAAACCAGAGCGCGACGGTCTCTTTTGTGCCCGTATCTTTGGTCCAGTAAAGGATTACGAATGCCTGTGTGGCAAATATAAGCGTTTAAAACATCGTGGTGTTATCTGTGAGAAATGCGGTGTTGAAGTGACTCAAACCAAAGTACGACGTGATCGTATGGGGCATATTGAGCTGGCTTCGCCTACCGCACATATTTGGTTCTTAAAATCGCTTCCCTCGCGTATCGGTTTATTACTCGATATGCCATTACGTGATATCGAACGTGTACTTTACTTCGAATCTTACGTCGTGGTTGAAGGTGGAATGACTAACTTAGAACGTCGTCAAATCCTGACTGAAGAACAGTATCTTGATGCGTTAGAAGAATTTGGTGATGAGTTCGATGCGAAAATGGGCGCGGAAGCCATTCAAGCGCTATTAAAAAATATGGATCTCAACGTTGAATGTGAATTGCAACGTGAAGAATTAAATGAAACTAATTCTGAAACCAAGCGTAAAAAATTAACCAAGCGTATCAAGCTATTAGAAGCATTTATTCAATCTGGCAACAAACCCGAATGGATGATTTTAACCGTATTACCGGTCTTGCCTCCCGATTTACGGCCATTGGTTCCCTTAGATGGTGGGCGTTTTGCCACTTCTGATTTGAACGATTTATATCGCCGTGTTATTAACCGTAATAATCGACTAAAGCGTCTGTTAGATCTGGCCGCCCCTGATATTATCGTACGTAATGAAAAACGCATGCTACAAGAAGCGGTGGATGCCTTGCTAGATAATGGTCGTCGTGGCCGTGCGATTACCGGTTCTAATAAGCGTCCGTTGAAATCTTTAGCGGATATGATCAAAGGAAAACAAGGGCGTTTCCGGCAAAACTTACTGGGTAAACGTGTCGATTATTCAGGACGTTCGGTTATCACTGTCGGCCCCTTTTTGCGTCTGCATCAGTGTGGTTTACCTAAAAAAATGGCACTGGAGCTGTTTAAGCCCTTTATTTATGGCAAGTTAGAATTGAAAGGGCTGGCGACAACCATCAAAGCGGCTAAAAAGATGGTTGAACGTGAAGAGGCTGTGGTATGGGATATTTTGGATGAGGTTATCCGTGAACATCCGGTGCTATTGAACCGTGCGCCCACTTTGCACCGTTTAGGTATTCAAGCGTTTGAACCGGTGTTGATTGAAGGTAAAGCGATTCAGCTGCATCCATTGGTTTGTGCTGCCTATAATGCTGACTTCGATGGTGATCAGATGGCAGTGCACGTACCTTTAACACTGGAAGCTCAGTTAGAAGCGCGTGCGTTGATGATGTCGACTAATAATATCCTCTCCCCAGCGAACGGCGAGCCTATTATCGTACCTTCCCAGGATGTGGTGTTAGGACTTTATTACATGACACGCGACTGTGTTAACGCCAAAGGCGAAGGCATGGTACTGACGGGGCCGAAAGAAGCAGAACGTGTTTATCGTATGGGGTTAGCTTCACTGCACGCGCGGGTGAAAATCCGTATCTCTGAAGAGGTATGTAATATTGAAGGCGAAAAAACGAGTCAAACCAGTATCGTCGATACGACCATTGGTCGTGCCATTTTATGGATGATTGTGCCGAAAGGGCTGCCTTACTCTATCGTTAACCAAACCCTGGGTAAAAAAGCCATTTCCAAGATGCTGAATACCTGTTACCGCATATTAGGGCTTAAACCGACGGTTATTTTTGCTGACCAAATTATGTATACCGGTTTTACCTATGCTGCTCGTTCGGGTATGTCAGTCGGCATTGATGATATGGTGATCCCTAAAGAAAAAATAGAGATTATTACAGAGGCAGTAACTGAAGTTTCTGAGATCCAGGAACAGTTCAAATCGGGTCTGGTTACCGTTGGGGAACGTTACAACAAAGTGATCGATATCTGGGCAGCGGCTAACGAACGGGTTGCTAAAGCGATGATGAAGAATCTGTCTGTTGAAAATGTTACTAACTCTACTGGAAAAGAAGAACAGCAAGTTTCCTTTAATAGCATCTTTATGATGGCGGACTCTGGTGCGCGTGGATCCCCTGCGCAAATTCGTCAATTGGCGGGTATGCGTGGCTTGATGGCGAAACCTGATGGTTCGATCATTGAAACGCCCATTACCGCTAATTTCCGCGAAGGATTGAATGTTCTTCAGTATTTCATCTCAACCCATGGTGCACGTAAAGGTTTAGCTGATACCGCATTGAAAACGGCTAACTCCGGTTATTTAACACGTCGGTTAGTTGATGTGGCACAGGATTTAGTGGTTACTGAAGATGATTGTGGTACCAATGATGGTCTCGTGATGACGCCCGTTATTGAGGGAGGAAATGTAAAAGAAGCATTGCGTGAACGTGTTTTGGGTCGCGTAACAGCGGAAGATATTGTTAGACCAGGTAGCGCTGACATTTTGGTGCCTCGTAATTCGTTACTGAGTGAAAAATGTTGTGATCTGTTAGAAGAGAATTCCGTTGACACGGTAAAAGTACGTTCAGTAGTGAATTGTGAAACCGATTTTGGGATCTGTGCGAATTGTTATGGTCGTGATTTGGCACGAGGTCATATCATCAACAAAGGTGAAGCTGTCGGCGTTATTGCAGCACAATCTATTGGTGAGCCTGGTACACAGCTCACGATGAGAACCTTCCACATTGGTGGTGCGGCATCCAGAGCAGCGGCAGAGTCTAGTATTACAGTAAATAGCAAAGGTAAGTTGAGACTGAGCAACGCTAAATTTGTTATCAACAGTGCGGGTAAATGTGTTATCACTTCACGTAATACTGAATTGAAATTGATTGATGAATTTGGTCGTACTAAGGAAAGCTATAAAATTCCGTATGGTGCGATAATGGCGAAAGGGGACGGAGCAGAAGTTAATACCGGTGAGACGGTCGCTAACTGGGATCCACATATTATGCCCGTTATCACTGAAGTGGCCGGTTTTATTCGCTTCTCTGACATGATTGATAGCCAGACGATTACCCGTCAAACTGATGATTTAACCGGTTTATCTTCTTTAGTCGTCCTCGACAGTGCAGAACGTACCGGTAGCGGTAAAGACTTGCGCCCAGCATTAAAAATTGTGGATGCTAAAGGTAATGAGGTATTGATACCAGGTACCGATATGCCTGCTCAATACTTCTTGCCAGGTAAGGCTATTGTGCAATTGAAGGATGAAGTTGAAATTGGTGTCGGTGATACCTTGGCGCGTATTCCTCAAGAATCTAGTGGTACCAAAGATATCACCGGTGGGTTACCCCGCGTGGCTGATCTGTTTGAAGCCCGTCGTCCCAAAGAGCCGGCAATTTTGGCTGAACACAGTGGAATTATCTCATTTGGTAAAGAAACTAAAGGCAAGCGTCGTTTGGTCATTTCACCGTTAGATGGTAGTGATGCTTATGAAGAGATGATTCCAAAATGGCGTCAGCTCAACGTATTCGAAGGTGAAATGGTAGAACGTGGTGATGTGCTTTCTGATGGCCCAGAATCTCCACACGATATCTTACGCCTACGGGGTGTTCATGCGGTGACACGTTATATTACTAACGAAGTACAAGAAGTGTACCGCCTGCAGGGAGTAAAGATTAACGATAAACATATTGAAGTTATCGTTCGTCAGATGTTGCGTAAAGGCACGATTGTTAACGCGGGAGGAGCTGACTTCTTAGCCGGTGAGCAAGCAGAAATATCACGGGTGAAAATCGCCAATCGTAAATTAGTAGCGGAAGATAAAACTGAAGCAACCTTTACACGCGATTTACTGGGGATCACGAAAGCCTCTTTGGCGACTGAGTCCTTTATTTCTGCGGCTTCGTTCCAAGAAACGACGAGAGTACTTACTGAGGCTGCGGTGGCGGGTAAACGCGATGAACTCCGTGGTTTGAAAGAAAATGTTATTGTCGGTCGTTTGATTCCAGCCGGTACTGGTTATGCGCATCATCAAAAGCGTATGCGTAGTCGTTTGGTAGAAGAATCGGTTACGCTGAAAATGAGCCCTGATGAAGCGTCAGCAAATATGGCTGAGTTACTTAATGCTGGTTTTGATAACAAAAACGAGTAACAGGTTTATCAAGGTAATATACTGATCGTTTAGTGTTATTGAAAAAATATTATAGATATATGAGAATCAGGTTCAAAATTTTTTGAACCTGATTTTTTTGTATTTAATAATAAATTTTCTCCTCAATAGAATAAAAATATTTCTATTAAATTTGCCTTTTACATATTACTAGCTAAGCTTTTAATTAATGTAATTTAATCGTAATACAGTGAAAATTGTATTACGATTATCTTATTAATATGACATTGCTATATTTACTATAAAATAAAATTATCCTCTTATTTTCATGATATAAAATTTAGTAATTGTATTTTTTATATAAAAACGCGAGGTATTTTAAATTAAATATATTTATGATTTTGATGAGGTGGCGTAGCTATCTTTAAGCTTCGTTTATACCTTTCGCCTTTCAAGTTACGCTGGCGTTGGCAGCGATCGCTCATCCCTGGGATTTGATTGATTGTAGCATTGCCGTAATTCGAAATTCATTGGGTATGTTGATTTCATCTTATTTATAAATAGAGAGAATAATTATTTAGTAAGTATAATTATTTATTATGTCTCGTTTCAATCTATTTATATTACATCAATACGGATGTGAACTTTACATATCATTTTATTGTTATGAATATGGAAGATTAATTGTTATCTCAACCAAAAATAATGTTTATAGAGTGAAATAACGTTCAATGAATAGAATATATAAGATAATTTTGAATGGTTTTTTAAGCCATTGGAGCCTTGTATCAGGAATGACAAAAGGGGCTCGAAAACAAGCCAAAAAAATTCTTCATTTATACATTGATTATAGGTATTGCGCTTTTTAGTCCATCATTTGATATTTGTGCAGCTAATAGTGGGCAGCGGATCGAGGGTGCAAATGGAGCATTGGTAATAGAGGGGGGGATTAAAGAAACTACAGAGACACAAACCGACGCAACGGGTCATCTGGGGCCTTATCAACAACAGTGGGATGGGGCTGCTATTTCTGGGCTTGCGGTTGGTTCAAGAGCCAAGGCTTATTTTGGTAGTGTTGCCATTGGTGATAACCCGAGTGTTAATTCTAGATATGGTATCGGAATAGGTTCGGATGCGTTTATTGATCGTAGATCCGATACTGACCTTGATAGTGATATTGGTAAGACATTTGGCAATAGACAACAAGCGGGGGCATCGGTACGCTCTATTGCAATAGGAACCTCATCATTAGTGAAAGGATCGTTCGCAGGTCTTAGTCTTGGTAATGAGACTAAGGTGAATAAGGCGGATCGTGGTGTTGCCATTGGTGATAATGCGGCAGTGGATAATGCACTCAGGGGGATTGCCATTGGGCATGGGTCGAAGGTAAATGAATCTCCTTTAGGTGTCAGTATTGGTAGTACGGCCAGAGCAGAAAATGCGAGGGCGAGCATTGCCATGGGGTCTTCAAGCTCAACAAAAAATTCCGTTTAAAGTGTGGTTATTGGTGATACAGCGGCACTAGAGGATGCGGCTGCGAGCATCGCTATTGGCTATGCAAGTTCAGTAAGAAACTCCGCTTCAGGTATTGGTATTGGTAATACAGCCAGTGTAAATAATGCAGAGAACAGTGTTGCTATTGGTCTTAATGCAAAAGTTGACGGCTTCAAAGATTCTGTCGCCCTTGGAAGTGGTTCAATAGTGACGCAGAGCAATACGGTGTCGATAGGTACCCCGACGACGCCACGTAAACTTGTCAATGTTGCGAAGGGAGAAATCAAAAATGGCGGTACGGATGCTGTCAACGCCGCCCAAATTTTTACTTTGCAGGCAGAAGTCAATAAGAATGCAAATAATATTAGAACCCATCGTTCTGAAATTACTGATGGGCGGATTGGCCTGGTACAACAGGATACGGGCACTAAGGCGATTACGGTTGCTGCGGCGAGCGCAGGGAATCAAGTTTCCCTGGCTGGTAGCGCTGGCGCACGTACCTTGACCGGCATCCAAGCAGGGGCAGTCAATATCGGTAGTACCGATGCTATCAATGGTAGTCAGCTTTTTTCCGCTAATACCGCTATTAATGCTGCTATTGATAGCAATCTTAAAAAAATTGAGGCGAATAGTGTCGAGATCACTAAAAATATGGCTAGAAGTAAGATCAATAGTGAAACGATGCTGGAAAATGCTAAACAGATTCGACTCGCTGTTACTGATATTGAAAAAAATGCAGAGGCCGTTGAGGGGTTGACGACAGATATTAAGAAGGGCGCTATTGGCTTGATGCAGAGAGATCAGGCTAACGGCGCCATCACCGTCGCTGCTGCTGAGGCGGGTGAGCAGATTTCTTTTACCGGTACTACTGGTAATCGAAAGTTAACGGGGGTAAGAGAAGGTGATTTAACCGCTGCTAGCACTGATGCAGTCAATGGTCAGCAGCTTTTTACCACTAATGAAAAGGTAACGGCGAATAGCAAAGGTATCGCAGGAAATGCTAATAAAGTTAAATCAAACACGGGCAGTATTAGCATATTGACCACTCAAATCCATAATGGCGGAATTGGTCTAATGCAGCGTGACATGGCTAGTCAAGAAATTTCTGTTGCTGCTCGTCATGCCGGCGATCAAGTTTCTTTTGCCGGCACCGCC
>NZ_GL379606.1 GCF_000143625.1 Candidatus Regiella insecticola LSR1
CTCACTCCTGAGCAAACTTACAGCTTAACGCCAAATCAACTTGCAGTGATACCCAAAGATAGGCAATACCACTATTGGTATCTAGGGAATCATGAACCTTTAACAGATGCTCAAGTGCACTTACAAAGCCCAGTATTGAATGAACTTTATCAAGATGGGCACGCCAAACGAGCACTCTGGCAACAAATTTGTCAATATGAAAAAGATTTCTATCCTGACGCCGGCTGATATAGCAGAAGCCTACCAGATTGAGCAAGCCAGCCATGTTTTTCCGTGGACTAAAAATGTTTTCGCCAGCAACCACGGCGAACATTATCTCAACTATAAATTAAGTGTTAATCACTGCTTAGCAGGATTTAGCATGACACAACTCATTATTGATGAAGCGACATTATTTAATATTGCCATTGCTCCACAATATCAGCGCCAAGGTTACGGGCGCTTACTGCTTGAGTATCTTATTGAACAGCTAATAATACGTCATGTTACGACATGTTGGCTTGAAGTTCGGCAATCAAACCTAAGCGCTATCGCTCTCTATAACAGCTTAAATTTTAAAGCAGTTTCAATGCGGAAAAACTATTATCCTTGCACTAAAGGAAATGAAAATGCCGTTATTATGAAGTTATCTTTGGCCTAATTAAAAATTTTTCGACAATGGCAGATCCCAAGCTAATATTAATCAATAACGTTTTAGAGCCTATTCAAAAGCTTCTTTGAACTACGCTCACTTGTGAAAAAGGAAGATCAATGAGCTTTATAAAAGAATTTCGTGAATTTGCCATGCGCGGCAATGTGGTTGATTTAGCCGTCGGGGTTATTATTGGTACGGCGTTCGGAAAAATTGTTTCCTCATTGGTTTTCGATATCATTATGCCTGTGTTAGGGCTTTTAATCGGCGGAATTGATTTTAAAAAATTTGCTTTTATCCTGCGTGCAGCTGAAAGTACAAACCCAGCAGTTATTATGAGTTATGGTTTGTTTTTGCAAAATATTTTTGATTTTTTAATTATTACATTAGCGATTTTTTCCACAATGAAATTAATGAATAACTGGCGCCGAAAACAACCCGAAGAAGTAGCAGTGCCAACCGCTGAAGAAAAGTTGTTAACTGAAAATCGTGATTTATTGAAAAATAAAATTTAGCCGCCCTCTAGCATTCGTACTTGTAAGATATATCTTACATCAACTGTAAGAGATCATTTATTTTTATAAAATACATATTCAGTATTTAATATTTATTCCTAATAAAATCATTATATTAAATATATTTTTTATAATAATGAAAAAATATACATAAGAATCTTTACAGTATATTGCCTCTATTAATTAATCCATTATCTTGCTATCAGGTAAATGGGATCCAGTGAGTTATGCGATATCATTATTGTTATCACTGATCGCTGTCGAGATAAATGGATACTCGATTCATCCCTGAATAAGAACGGTATTGTACGGAGTATAAACGACGTAACCGTGATAGTAGTATAAGCAAAGTATAGTGATATTCATTGTCTTAGATTACTAGCAATAGAAGAGAAGGATTAATGGCAGGATGCTACAAAAATGCAAAGGATTGCGGGTTAGGATAACCATTAAAAGGATAAGTTTTCAAGGACGAAGCAAGGAGCACTATTTTTAGCTGGATTGCTATAAAACGAACCCGAAGGCACTGTTCAACAGTGCCTTCTTCGTCATTGCTAAACACCATCCATCTCTGTTATTTGATTTAAATAAACTCCTTGAGCCCATTCAAAATCTTCTTGAGTATGATGGCTATTTTTGCAGAGCATGCCATTGAATGAGTTGTGCTAAAGTTTTTAAGCGCCAACCGGTTGATACCCAAGGCAGCCAATCAACCTGCCGATTAGCATAAAAATAATTTTTATAGAAGGTCTCGATAAGTACGCTTTCATAAATTCCTGTTATAATTTTCCTACCAATAATTATGAGCGTAGTATATAAAAAGATAAATTGAAGCCTGTTGCTACAATATTTATTTAATCTATTCATTTTTTCATAAAAGTATACACAATGAATTTCGAGTTACGGCAAGGCGGCAATCAATCGAATCCCTGGAGTGTATCCCCTTCGCCTTTGAAGTTGCCGCTAGGCGGCCAGAGTGTGAGACCGATGTACGTTGATTCGGCAAACACCCGCAGCCAACAACGCGGCGGCTTCAAAGGCGAAGGGGATAGATATATTTTAAGGAATATCAAGTGATTAAGCTTTTTATTTTCCACCTATTACTCATTGCTACCCCGCTCTCTGCTACCGAAACAAAACTACCCACGCTAACAGTTTATACTTACAGTGCTTTTATCGCCGACGGGGGATCTGGAGCTGCTATAAAAAAGAGCTTTGAGCTTGAATGCCATTGTAAACTTAAATGGGTGGCACTCAATGACAGTATTTCTTTATTTAACCGTTTACGGATGGAAGGGAAAAATAGTCCGGCGGACGTGGTTCTCGGTCTAGATAACAATTTATTGCACATCGCCGAACAAACAGGTTTGTTTACCAGCAGCCCCATCGATACTCAAGCACTAACACTACCAGAAAACTGGCACAATAAGATCTTTATTCCTTATAATTACGGCTATTTTGCTTTCATCTATCACAAAAATAAATTAAAAAATCCGCCTAAAAGTTTACAAGAACTGGTAGAAAGCAGCACCCCGTGGCGAATCATTTATCAGGATCCACGTACCAGTAATCCCGGCCTTGGTTTATTACTATGGATGCAAAAAGTATACGGAGCACAGGCACCTCAAGCTTGGCAACAATTAGCGAAAAAAACCGTTACTGTCACTCGAAGCTGGAGCGAAGCCTATGGTCTTTTTCTCAAGGATTGGATGTATCCAGCAATAAAAATAGCCCTCCCCGTAGATTTTACTTCTTTAGCCGTACCATCGAAGGCATTACAGTACCCTGCTAAAGAAATAGCAAAAAACCGTCTTCAATGGATCCAAGCATGGCAAACCGCCGTCAGTCATTAATTCCAGGTTGGTTACTTCCTGGCCTATTCACTGCCAGTCTATTATTCGGCTTAATTATTTTGATTTTTACTACTCTCTGGCAACATGCGCAGACTAGCAACTGGCAAAATATATGGCACGATAGCTATTTATGGCATGTGATTCGTTTTACCTTTTGGCAAGCGCTACTATCAACGTTACTCTCCATCCTACCCGCCATTTTTCTAGCGCGAGCACTTTACCGACGGCG
>NZ_GL379607.1 GCF_000143625.1 Candidatus Regiella insecticola LSR1
ACAATATCACGTGCCATTCCACTAATTGATTGGTCAGTTAACCACTTGATCCACTGAATAAATCTCGGATGGATGCCCGATAATGCTAATTCAGCTAATTGCTGTTGAAAGCGCTGGATTGCCAGCGGATCACGCCACATAGGCTGCAGATCATTTTTTGCGTAAAGTGGAGCCAATTCTGATACATAATAAGGCGTCACATTTTCGGATAGTGCTTTTAACAGCTTTGTATGCGCCTGTGCAACCAAGACTTCATCTGTTTCTACCGGTTGAGAAGCGGAATCAGCAGAGAAAAGCGGTGTAGTTGCTGATACGGATGAAATTGACATCCAACTCCAGATCAAGGCGCTACCCAGTACCCAGGTTCGCAATGAATACTGCATTCCAGTCACCATCCGATGCTCCCGAATATGTTTATACCCTTAGCCTTTGAAGCCCCGCCGCGTATTGGCTGCGGGTATTTCGCCGAATCACGTAGTCTATCTACGCTCATCGGTCTCACACCCTGCCGCCTAGCGGCAACTTCAAAGGCGAAGGGTATACACGAGCATATTATAGTTTGTAATGATGATTTATGATGGCAGTTTTTGATTTTTCTCTCGGTATTTTCAATGCGCTGCAATAAATTTTAGCGCTTTATCTATACGATCAAGTGTTCGTTTCTTCCCAAGAAGATAAACTGTAATATCCATTCCTGGAGATTGATTAACGCCTGTGACCGCGACACGTAGTGGCATTCCTACTTTTCCCATATTTATTTGTAACTCCGTTGCCGTGCTTTGTAATGCATTGTGGATATTTTTCCACTTTCCATTCATCTATTTCGGCTAATTTGGCAGCGACTATGGTTAACGGCTGGTGGGCGGCTTGTTTCAAATGTTTTTTTGCCGCATCCACATCAAATTCAGTCAATTCTTGGTAAAAATAACGGCAAGATTCTGCCATTTCTTTTAACGTTTCACAGCGTTCACCCAGTAGTTTCACTATTTCAACTAATGGCGGGCCACCTTGGGTATCAATACCTTGTTTTTCAACATGCCAAGAGAGATAAGTTGCCACTTTTTCAGGGGGAAGATGGTTAATGTAATGATGATTTAACCAGCGTAATTTTTTGGTGTTAAACGCACTGGCAGATTTGCTAACAGCACCCAGGCTGAAATGTGTTTTCATCTGAGCTAGAGAAAAAATCTCTTGATCACCGTGAGACCATCCCAGGCGTACTAAATAGTTTAACAATGCTTCAGGCAGATAACCTTTATCACGATATTGCATCACACTCACAGCCCCATGGCGCTTTGATAATTTTTTATTATCCTCCCCCAATATCATAGAAACATGAGCATATTGCGGTATAGGGGCGCCTAAGGCTTGTAAGATGTTGATTTGACGCGGAGTATTATTAATATGATCTTCACCACGGATCACATGAGTAATTTCCATATCCCAATCGTCAATCACCACACAAAAATTATAAGTGGGTGAACCCTCTGTTCGACGAATGATTAAATCATCTAATTCCATGTTGCTGAATTTAATAGGCCCACGGATCATGTCATCAAAAATAACGGATCCTTGTTGTGGATTACGAAAACGCACTACTGAAGGTTTATTGATATCATGTTTATCAACCTGATCTCGGCAATGGCCGTCATAACGGGGTTTTTCACCGTTAGCGATTTGGGTTTCACGTAACTTCTCTAGACGTTGTTTGGAGCAATAACATCGATATGCAGTGCCATTTTCTAACATGTGATCAATGACAGAGTTATAACGATCAAAACGCTTGGTCTGAAAATGTGGGCCTTCATCCCAATCTAAATTCAGCCAGTTTAAGCCTTCCATAATGGCATCAATGGCTTCCTGAGTAGAGCGCTCAAGATCAGTATCTTCGATCCGTAATACGAATTCGCCACCTGAGTGACGAGTAAATAACCAAGAGTAAAGCGCCGTGCGGGCGCCCCCTACGTGTAAATAACCAGTAGGACTGGGGGCAAAACGTGTTTTGGTCTTCATGCTAATAAATGCCTTACTTGTATTATCTCGTCTAATACCCTTCGCACTTTGAAGTGCCGCGTTGTGTTGGCTGTGGATGTTCGCCGCATCATGCCCTGGCCGCTTAGCGGCAACTTCAAGGGCGAAGGGTATATTTGAAATCTCTTGTGCTCACTAATACTTTGTCAAAATGAGCTAAAAATATTCATGTATTCTATACAAAGCTGCGTTTTTTCGCCCGTCTTTTCCTCTATTTTAGCGGCGTTAAAAAAATTTCGCATAGATTGAAGGCTCACTTTTACCCACAACGTTGAATGAAAAATGATTCAGTTGGAATTGGATTATTGGTAGATTCAATAGTAAAGAGAAGCGAGGTAAATCAGGAAATAGGCACATGAAAACAGTAACGGGTAATGGGAATGAGTGGGTTCGGGAAGAATTTCATCAAATTGATTTCGGAGATAAACGCCTTAAAGAGCGTTTTTTGAAACAGCGGGCTTATTATCATCAAAAGCGTCAGGTTCAATTCACCAAAGCTGTCATGGCTCCTGTTCACAGGCCAAAGGTGCTTATCGATTTGGTTGGGAAGTCTATCTAAAGCCTATAACAAACATAAAATGGGGTTGATGCTTCATGCAAGTTTGATGGTAACTCAGGAGGGATTGCCACTTGGGTTATCCTCGCTTAAATGTTGGTCACGTGTTTCCCGAGAGGAAACCCCTCAGGAAAAACAGCGGCGGCTTTATCAATCGACAATGAAAGAGAAAGAAAGTATTAAGTGGATAGAGACCCTCTAGAATGGCTATTATTGACCAATTTGACGGCCACTGACGGCTTTGAAGGAGAAGAGAAAGTTAATTGGTATAGCTGAGATGGAAGAGAGAAGCGTTCTTCAAAACACTGAAATCAGGATGTTGTGTTGAACAATGTCGTTTAAATACGGCAACCAAATTAACGAAAATGAGCACCCTCAAAAGCATTATCGCCTTCAAACTGATGTATATGAGTAAAATGGCAGCGTTGTGTCCTGAGGCTACCTGCACCGATGTGTTGTCAAAGATAGAATGGCAAACG
>NZ_GL379608.1 GCF_000143625.1 Candidatus Regiella insecticola LSR1
CCGCAAAGTCAAGGATTGCAGCTTAACATCAAGCAATCTGGCTGTGCTGGATTTGCTTATCAGCTAAAGGTAGCTAAATCAGCTAATGATTTGCTTGAAAATCTTCTATTTGAACACAAAGGGGCAAAACTCTACGTCCCCTTGGAAGCGATGCCCTTTGTTGACGGCACTGAAGTGGATTATGTGCGTGAAGGGCTAAATCAGATCTTTAAATTTAATAACCCCAAAGCGCAGCATTCTTGTGGATGTGGCGAAAGCTTTGGCGTTTGAGTGATAAAAGAAATGACACAAAGCAATGTTGAAACCTCCGAAAATATATCAGCTTGGGTCAAGGAAGAACGTTATAAAGAAGGTTTTTTTACCCAATTGGCGACAGACGAATTGGGTAAAGGACTCAATGAAGACGTGATCCGCGCGATCTCAGCCAAACGTAACGAACCTGAATGGATGTTGACATTTCGCTTAGAAGCTTATCGTGGCTGGCTGACAATGGAAGAACCCCACTGGTTAAAAGCGCATTATAAAAAATTGGATTACCAGGATTATAGCTACTACTCAGCGCCCTCCTGTAATCACTGTGATGAAAATGGTGATAACCAGAGCGAAAAAAAATCATCATCCACAGATGAGACAACAACCAACCTCTATCTCACGGCTGAAGTCGAATCCGCTTTTGCGCAATTAGGGGTACCGGTACGTGAAGGCGTTGAAGTAGCTGTTGATGCCATTTTTGATTCCGTTTCTGTCGCCACCACCTACCGTAAAAAATTAGCCACCCAAGGCATTATTTTTTGCTCACTGGGTGAAGCCATTCAAGAACATCCTGAGCTAGTGCAAAAATATCTGGGATCAGTAGTACCAGCGAAAGATAATTTTTTTGCCGCCCTTAACGCCGCCGTCGCTTCCGATGGAACCTTTGTCTACGTGCCCAAAGGCGTGCGCTGTCCAATGGAGCTCTCAACCTATTTCCGTATCAATGCTGCTAAAACAGGGCAATTTGAACGCACCATTCTGATCGCCGATGAAGACAGCTACGTCAGTTATATTGAAGGCTGCTCAGCACCCGTACGCGACACCTACCAACTCCATGCGGCAGTGGTCGAAGTGATCTTACATAAAAACGCCGAAGTGAAATATTCCACCGTGCAAAATTGGTTTGCTGGCTCTGAAACCGAAGGTGGGATCTTGAATTTTGTGACTAAACGGGCGCTATGTCAGGGCGCTGGTTCAAAAATGTCTTGGACTCAATCGGAGACAGGATCGGCTATTACCTGGAAGTATCCCAGCGTGATCTTACAAGGCGATCATTCTATCGGTGAATTTTTCTCAGTCGCATTGACTAATGGTAAACAGCAGGCAGATACCGGTACCAAAATGATCCACATTGGTAAAAATACTAAATCAACCATTATTTCCAAAGGGATCTCAGCAGGAAAAAGCCAAAATACCTACCGTGGATTAGTTAAGATTTTACCCGGTGCCGATAATGCACGTAATTTTACGCAATGTGATTCTATGCTTATTGGCGCTAACTCAGCCGCCCACACCTTTCCTTACGTTGAAGTCAAAAATCATTCAGCGCAGTTAGAGCACGAAGCTACCACCTCAAAAATTGGGGATGATCAGCTATTTTACTGCCGCCAGCGTGGTATCAGTGAAGACGATGCCATCTCAATGATCGTCAATGGATTTTGCAAAGATGTGTTCTCAGAATTACCGCTGGAATTTGCCGTAGAGGCACAAAAATTGTTAGCCATTAGCTTAGAACACAGTGTCGGTTAAGCGCCAATGACAATAGACCTCTTTCCAAACCTACTACGTTATGCGAATCCGGCGTTACCCGGTGCGCGCAATCCTCATGTACTCGCATGGCAACGAAGGTTGCTGTGCGCCGGGTGCCTTGACTTCGCATAACGAACTACGGTTTCGAAAGAGGTCTAATAATTGAATAGCGTTATACCCAATGAAGGCACATAAAGGAAACAACATGTTACGCATTAAACAGTTAAAAGTGAATGTTGAAGGCAAAAACATCCTCAAAGGACTCAATTTAGAAGTCAATCCAGGAGAAGTTCACGCCATTATGGGTCCTAACGGATCGGGGAAAAGCACCCTATCTGCTGTATTAGCAGGGCGGGAAGAATACCAGATCACGGAAGGTGAAATACGATTTAACGACGAAGACTTATTAGCATTAGAGCCTGAACAACGGGCAGGCGAAGGCATCTTTCTTGCTTTTCAGTATCCCGTTGAAATTCCCGGTGTCAGCAATCGTTTTTTCTTACAAACGGCCGTTAATGCCGTGCGTAAATACCGTGGAAAATCGGCATTCGATCGTTTTCAATTTGCCGATTTTATCGAAGAAAAAATTGCCTTATTAAAAATGCCAGCCGATCTATTAACACGTTCAGTCAATGTTGGCTTCTCGGGCGGAGAAAAAAAGCGCAACGAAATCTTACAGATGGCGGCATTAGAGCCAAAGCTTGGCATTCTAGATGAAACTGATTCAGGTTTAGATATCGATGCGTTAAAAGTGGTGGCAGAGGGGGTCAATTCGCTGCGAGATAGCGAACGCGCCTTTATTGTCGTCACTCACTATCAGCGTATTTTAAATTACCTACAGCCCGATAAAGTCCATGTATTACATGACGGTCGTATTATCGAATCCGGTGATTTTACGCTCGCGAAAAAGTTGGAGGAACAAGGCTATGGCTGGCTTACTACCTAACAGTGATCCGTTTAAACAATTTGGTCAATTGTTTCAGCAGCGATCAAACAGCGCATCAGATGCTCAGATGCATTGGCAACAAGTAATGGAATTGGGGTTTCCCCATAACAAACATGAAGATTGGAAATACACACCACTTGATCGCCTGCTACAACATGATTTCAGCTATGCAACAACCTCTGCCATCCGTATCAATAAGCAACGATGCGATGAACTGGCGTTACCACTAGAAGCACATCGGCTGGTCTTTATCGATGGCAAATGGGCGCCTTCTCTTAGCGACACGCATTGTGATCCATACCAAATATGTGTTTTGACAGAAAAAGAAAACCTACCGGCGGCCATTCACCCTGAAATATTTTTGCATCTAACAGAAAGTTTGGCGCAAGAAAAAGTACTCATTCGTTTAGCCGCAGGGAAAAAAGCGGCGAAACCATTATATTTTCTGCATATCGACTCAGGTCAAACCCATGATAACAATGAAAAGAGGATCAGTAGCAGCTATTATCGTCATCATTTAGTCATTGAACCCCATGCTAGCGCGCAGGTGATCGAACATTTTGTTAGCCACCAGCATCACGCAAATTTTACCAACGCACGCCTAACAATGGCCGTAGGTGATAATGCCCAATTAACTCATTGTAAACTGGCATTTGAAACCGCGCAGAGCTATCACTTTTCTCATAACGATGTGATACTTGGGCGTCACGCGCGGGCGCACAGCGATAGCTTTCTGCTCGGTGCCGGGTTAACCAGGCACCATACCAGTAGCAAGCTCAATGGTGAAGACGGCGATGTCTCAATCAACAGCCTCCTATTACCACTGAGCGGAGAAATAGCAGATAGCCGCAGCTATTTAGAACACAATACCGGCCACTGTCAAAGCCGACAATTACATAAAATGATCGTGCAACATGGCGGAACGGCGGTGTTCAATGGTTTATTAAAAGTTGCCCCCCATGCAGTGAAAACCGATGGACAGATGACCAATAACAACCTACTCCTCAGTCAACAAGCCTTCGTTGCCACCAAACCGCAGCTAGAAATTTACGCCGATGATGTAAAATGCAGCCACGGTGCCACCGTGGGGCGCATCAGTGCTGAACAACTGTTTTATCTTCAATCTCGTGGCATCAACCAGGCAAAAGCAAAAAAGATGATCATTTTTGCTTTTGCCGCCGAACTCACGGAAACACTGGAAAATAACCTGATCCGTCAGCAAGTGATAAAACGTATCACTGATCGTTTAGCGGAGAAACAGCCATGAGTTTTGCGGTGGAAAAAATACGCGCTGATTTTCCGTTACTCAGCCGAAAAATCAACAACAAGCCACTGGTCTATCTGGACAGCGCTGCCAGCGCACAAAAACCCCAAGTGGTGATCGACAGTGAGATGAATTTTTATCGCCAACAGTGCGCAGCGGTGCATCGTGGTATTCATACCCTCAGTGCAGAAGCCACTGAAGCGATGGAAAAGGTACGTCAGAAAGTGGCCGAATTTATCAACGCCCCTATGAAAGAAAACATTGTCTTTGTTAAAGGCACTACCGAAGGCATCAATCTTGTCGCTAACAGCTATGGCCGCCATTTTCTAAAGCCCGGTGATAACATTATCATCACCGAAATGGAACATCATGCCAATATCGTCCCCTGGCAACTGTTGGCAAAGGAACGTGGCATTAACATCAAAGTGTGGCACTTAATAAAAGATTCTGGCGAGTTAGATATCAATCAATTAGCCAATTTGATCGATGAAAGAACGCGCTTACTGGCGATTACCCATATCTCTAACGTACTTGGCACCATCAACCCAATAAGTGACATTGTCACTAAAGCGCGCGCTCTGGCAAAAAAAGAGCTGGTGGTATTAGTCGACGGGGCGCAAGCAATTATGCATCAACCGGTCGATGTTCAGGCCTTAGATTGTGATTTTTACGTTTTTTCTGGCCATAAATTATACGCCCCAACAGGGATTGGGATTTTGTATGGAAAAAGTGAGTTATTAAAAAAAATGCCACCCTGGGAAGGCGGCGGGTCAATGATTGACAAAGTCAGCTTAACAAAAGAAACCACCTTTGCTGGTGCTCCAGGGCGTTTTGAAGCCGGATCACCCAATACCGCGGGTATTATCGGCTTGGGTGCCGCTATCGAATATGTTAGTGCTCTAAAATTAACTGAAATTCAACGGTATGAACAATCACTGATGGACTATGCATTAGAAAAGTTAAAGCAAGTACCCAACTTAATCATCTATGGCCGAGAGAAAAACCGCGCCGGTGTTATCGCCTTTAACTTAGGGTCACATCACTCTTCTGATGTGGGCTGTTTTCTCGATTGTCATGGCATTGCCATCCGCACCGGTCAACACTGTGCGATGCCGTTGATGGAATTTTACCAGGTCTCGACGATGTGTCGTGCATCAATCGCTTTGTATAATACCCATGAAGAAGTGGATCAATTAGTGCGCCAATTAAAATATATCAACACCATTTTATAACAATAGACCTCTTTGGAAACCATAGCGAAGATTGCTGGCAACGCAGGATCCGCGTCACGCAGTAGATTTCCGAAGAGGTCTAATAAAAAGTAAGCACATATTAAGCCGACATACACCATCGGCTTTAATTTTTTACAGATTTAGGGGCTGTGACTATGTCCAATTTACCAAACAAAGAAAAATTAATACGTAATTTTTCCCGCTGCCATGATTGGGAAGAAAAATATCTCTACATTATCGAACTGGGAGCGCAATTACCTGCCCTCACCGCACAACAACGTCACCCCAATAACCTGATTAATGGCTGTCAGAGCCAAGTATGGATTGAGATGACGTTAGCGGAAGATGGCACGGTATTATTTGCTGGCGACAGTGACGCTGCAATAGTAAAAGGGCTGGTAGTGATGGTGTTTAGTCTTTATCAACATTTGTTACCACAACAAATCATCAAGCTAGATATTAAATCTTTTTTTGCTGATTTGGAGCTCAGTCAACATTTAACGCCTGGGCGATCACAAGGGCTAGAAGCGATGGTGCGGACTATTCGTGCTAGAGCAGAATGCTTATGTATGCAAACAAACGTTTGACGGCCTAAGAGTCTATTTCCAATATAGCCGAATCAGTTTAATTTGATTCAAGGCTGAGGAGCGCAGACAGTACAAATAGTACGGCAAGCGACGACAACACTTAAATCAAATTAAACTGGTTTGGAAATAAGCTCTTGCATGGAGGCAGGTTAATAGAAGAAGTATATACCCTTCGCCTTTCAAGTTACGGCTTTGTTGTCTGCGGGTGCTCGCCGAATCACGTAGTATGTCTACGCTCATCGGTCGGTCGCCCTGGCCGCCTTGCCGTAACTCGAAATTCATTGGGTATATGCTAAGCTAAAATTTCATATAACAAACTCTTCATAAAGAGAGGAATTGAATATGAAAACAATACTGATATTCATCTCCTTCGCTTTTAGTCTTTGCGCTACAGCAACTGAATACCCTCTCCCCTCCGATTCTGGCCGTTTAATTGGTTAAAATCATATTGTTACCGTACAAAATGATGGTCGTCCTCTTGAAGCGACAGCGGCTAAATATAAAATCGGTTTATTAAACATGTTCGAAGCCAACCCTGGCACGGATCCTTATTTGCCCGCTCCCGGCTCACGATTAACCATCCCGAGCCAGATGTTACTGCCAGACACAGAACGGCAAAGGCATCATCATTAATCTTGCTGAATTACGCCTGTATTATTATCCGCCTGGAGCAGGAACCGTGGTCGTCTACCCTATCGGTATCGGTATGCGGGGGCTCAACACCCCCATCATGGGTATTTAGCAAAAGGCAAAGTTTTACCTGCTGTGATGCCAGCCGGGGAAAAAAATCCCATGGGGCGATTTGCTCTGCGCCTCGCCGCTGGACGAGGGGAATATTTGATCCACGGTACCAATGCGAATTTTGGCATTGGACTGCGGGTGAGCTCAGGTTGTATTCGATTACGTCCAGCAGACATTAAAGCCTTATTTCACAGCGTAGCGAAAGACACTCGCGTGCAAGTCATTAACCAGCCGATTAAATTTTCCATTGAACCCAATGGGCAACGCTATATCGAAGTACACCAACCGTTATCAGTTCACGAGAGTGATAACCCACAAACCATGCCGATTGCACTCAGCGATGCCGTGCAGCAATTTATCGACGATCCCCAAACCGATGCAGCCAAAGTCAAACAAGCCATAACCCGCCGATCCGGCATGCCGGTGAGGGTTAATAAGACCGGGGTTGAGCAGATTAAACAGCCCGAAATAGCTGCATTAAACTTGACGCTGGACTGAGCGA
>NZ_GL379609.1 GCF_000143625.1 Candidatus Regiella insecticola LSR1
TTAACCTTTTCGCCCCGGGGCGAAAAGGTTATGCTTAAACTGGCCGAACTATTAGGGATCGAGCCACAACCTCTCGACGGTGATGAAAGCCGTGTTAACCCACAAAGAAAAGTGGCATTTATTGATGAAAGTAATTGCATAGGTTGCACAAAATGTATTCAAGCCTGCCCACACGGTATTACCCAGGGCGGGAT
Organism: Candidatus Regiella insecticola LSR1; assembly: GCF_000143625.1. Lineage (GTDB taxonomy): Bacteria > Pseudomonadota > Gammaproteobacteria > Enterobacterales > Enterobacteriaceae > Regiella > Regiella insecticola. The sequence continues at coordinate 195 of NZ_GL379609.1, forward strand.
CTAACTCATTAATTAATCAATTTTAGATTACAAAACACACAATTTGTGTATATTAATTAAACATATGAGAAAATTTCGTCTGCGAAATGCTTAAATATTGATCTTATTGATGACAAAAAATACAAAGTGGAATCCCGCCCTGCGGTATTACCCGATCTCTGTACTGGCTGTGATTTGTGTGTTGCGCCCTGTCCAACCGATTGTATTGAAATGATACCTGTTGCCACCACACTAGCTAACTGGAAATGGGATCTGAATACTGTCCCGGTAAAAAAACCTTCACAGATCATTCCAATCAAAGTCATCGATGTGGATCAACATGTTTAAGCTACTTCGTTCATACAGTTCATACAGTAAAACAAATAAACTATGGAACTTCGATGGCGGGATCCATCTGCCAGAAATGAAATTACAGTCTAGCAAAGTACCAATACGTACTTGCCCGTTACCTGAATTTTTTATCATCCCCCTACAACAACATTTGGGATCACCTGCCGAGCTGTTAGTGAAAATGGGTGACACTGTGCTAAAAGGCCAACCATTAACTTCTGGCCATGATCGCGCACTACCGGTGCATGCCCCCAGCTCAGGCATTATCAGCGCCATTAAACCTCATATTGTCGCCCATCCTTCTGGATTATCTGAACCCTGTATACATATCATCCCTGATGGAAAAGATATCGGGTGTGAATCTGACCCACCGGTAAATTATCGACAATTGACGGCTCAACAATTACTCGAAAAAATCCATCTAGCGGGTATTGCTGGACTCGGGGGTGCCGGTTTTCCCACCGCCAGTAAGCTGGCTTCGGGTCTCGATAGCAATGAAATTTTAATTATCAATGCAGTTGAATGTGAGCCTTATATTACTGCTGATGACCGCTTGATACAGGAGCATGCTAACGAAATCATCATGGGTATCCGCATACTTATGTCTATATTAGGCTCCAAACAAGTACTCATTGGTATCGAAGATAATAAACCCGCAGCGATTACGGCACTTAAAAAAGCGTTAAACGATGATGAAATCATTCAGCTAAGGATCGTACCGACCAAATACCCATCAGGGGGAGCAAAACAATTAACGAAAATTCTAACGGGAAGGGAAGTTCCACCGGGTAAACATTCTTCTTCTATTGGTGTGCTGATGCAAAATGTCGCTACTGTCTTCGCCATAAAACGCGCCATTATTGATAATCAACCATTAATCGAGCGAGTCGTGACCTTAACCGGTGATGCCCTCTCCAATCCAGGAAATTTTTGGGTACGATTAGGGACACCAGTCAGTCATTTACTCACCCAAGCCGGCTTCCAGCCGCCGCCTCGACCCATACTTATCATGGGGGGACCCCTGATGGGCTTTACGCTCCCCAGCCAAGATGTCCCTATTGTAAAAATCAGTAACTGAATAGCAATACCTGAGCCAGAACAACCCTGTATCCGCTGTGGGCTCTGCGTCGAAGCCTGTCCAGCGCGATTATTGCCACAGCAACTTTATTGGTTCAGCCGTGCGGGCGAACATGAAAAAGCCCGTAATCACCATTTATTTGATTGTATCGAATGCGGTGCTTGTGCTTATGTATGCCCTAGCCACATTCCATTGGTGCAATATTACCGCCAGGAAAAAGCCGAAATACGCGCACTGGATCAAGAAACGCTCCGTGGAGCCGAGGCTAAAAAAAGGTTCGAAGCTAAAAAGATGCGCCAGCAACGCGAAAAATTGGCTCGCGAACAACATCATAATTTGTTATCACCTCCTCGCTCCCCTTCATCAACCGCATTAACAAAAAACCAGCCCTCAATCGCTATCAATGAAATAGCGCCATCATCAGATAAATTGACGGAAAATAACACAGCAGAGCCAGAAGACCGACGCCAAGCCATCTCGGGGGCAGCAATGCGTACTGCTGAAGGCGGCGCCGAGCACATTAAAGCCATCCATACAGATGATCTTTTATCTGCATTAGTTGATTTTCGTAAAGCGGGATAACAAAAGACATTTGGCAACAAGGAGATATCGCTGTCTCTATACTGGGTACCGGGTTAGTAGAAAGCCTCAATGTATCGGTTGCCGCCGGTATCCTATTGGCGGAATGGAGGCGACAAAACAAACGTCTTGCATAACCTACTGCATGGTGTGAATTCTGCGTTGCGCAGTAGTTTTGAAAAGAGTTCTATTGCCCGATAGCGCATTAATTTCACTTATCTAACATCCCTTTTAGCTCCTGTTTTAAAGAGGATATTTGTTCAACATATTTTTTTTTGTATTCAGCATCTTCAATCAACTGAATGAGGGTTTCTGACAAGGTACGCTGATAATGATGCGCCAATATGGACAAACGTTGCCACACTGAAAATTCCAAATCGATCGATTTTTTCCGAGTATGCTGATGTTCAGCGTTAAAATAACGCTTACGACGCGCTCGGATAGTTTGTTTCATGCGATTATGCAGATCTAAGTTAATATGCTGATTAATCCATGCGATAACTTTTTCTGGCTCTTTTTCCAATTCAAACAATTGCCTAATCGCTTCTTGCGCGGCACTGTTTTCAATATGGCAGGTGATCATTTCACCTTCACGGTGTTTTTTAATCAAATACGCATATTTCCAACCGCTTTCAAGATTATTTAGTTGTTGATATTTCATAGTAAACTCTATAGTGACCGTGTAAATTTTAATCAGAATAACAGAATTTTTGATATTCTCCGCTATTAAATACTCGCTAACTGAGATCGCTATACTATGCAGCTTGCTTTATTCTTGTATAATCGCTTTTTCTTTTTACATTGTATCTAACCACTTTGACCAATAAACGACTCAAATGGCAGTCTCTTCTGCCCGACACGACGCCTTATCAGGCATTATTTGCTAGAGCCACTCAGTTAGCACCGGTGATTTGTTCCGAGGTGCAACTGCGGTTAACAAGCAGTATAAAATTATTCTGTCACCCACAATCTAAATCACGTTTTATGCTGATTAAAGCACAAGAAAGCAGTGATTATCTTACGCTAATTGCTCAAATAATAAAAAACAGCCAATCAAAACCACCTGTTCTTTATGGTGGTGACTATCAGATACAAAATGATCAAATCACTTGGCTGGCGGCACAAAAAGGTTATGAGCCTTTTGCCACGAAAACCACTTGCCTCTATCAAGAATGGGTTGAACCAGAGCAGCTGTTTGGTTGTGTTAGACGGCATAAAGATCAAATTAGCCTACAGCCGGGTTTAATACATCAGGTGAATGGAGGGGTGTTGATTCTTGCCATTCACACCTTACTCTCTCAACCATTGATGTGGTTACGACTCAAAAAAATGATAATACAACAGCGTTTTGAGTGGTTATCTCCTGATGAAAAGTGCGCCTTGCCGATGGTTATTCCTCCCATCCCCCTTAATCTACGTCTAGTCATCGTGGGGGATCGTCATGGGCTAGGAGATTTCCATGATATAGAGCCCGAATTGAGCAAAATAGCAAGCTATGGTGAATTTGAAACACAATTGCCACTCAATAATATTGACGATATGTCATTGTGGTGCAGTTATATCAACGGGTTGCAGGAACAAAATCAATTACCACCATTAGCTAATGACGCATGGCCGGTATTATTTCAACAAGCCATTCGCTACAGCGGTGATCAGCATTATCTGCCACTTTGCCCACAATGGCTTAGTCATCAGTTAACCGAAGCGGCATTACATCAAGAAACAGAGACTATCACTGCCAACACGCTGAATATAGCGTTAAATAATCGACATTGGTGCCAAAGTTATCTCGCTGAACAATTGCAAAATGAAATTGAATTAGGCCAAATTCTCATCCAAACCGAAGGCACAGTGATTGGCCAAATCAATGGATTATCGGTACTGGAATACCCAGGGCATCCAAGTACCATGGGGGAGCCAACGCGCATTAGCTGCGTAGTACATCTGGGGGATGGTGAATTTGTAGATGTGGAGCGTAAAGCAGAGCTAGGGGGAAATCTTCACGCCAAAGGCATGATGATTATGCAGGCGTTTTTAATTTCAGAGTTGGCGTTAGAACAACCGCAACCCTTCTCCGCCTCTATTGTTTTTGAACAATCTTACGGCGATATTGATGGTGACAGCGCATCCTTAGCTGAGTTGTGTGCGTTGATCAGTGCACTTTCTCAACAACCCATTCAGCAGCAATTAGCCGTAACCGGCTCTGTCGATCAGTTTGGTAATGTTCTGTCGATTGGAGGAATTAATGAAAAAATCGAAGGTTTTTTCGAAGTCTGTCAACGGCGTGGCTTAACAGGCTCACAGGGGGTGATCCTGCCCACCAGCAATATCCGTCATCTTTGTCTTCATCAAGCCGTGGTTGAAGCAGTGAAAAATGAACAATTTTCATTTTATGGGCGGTAGATACCGTGGCCGAAGCATTGCCATTATTGACTGGATTGCCCTACAGTCATGAAAATCAAACTAATTTATTAGGCATCATCCAAGAGCGCATTGCTCAAGTACATATGCATGATCGACGGCGGCCTTGGCCACTTCGTTGGTTAAGCTGGTTACATTGATCGAATATATATACCGTTCGCCTTTGAAGTTGCCGCTAGGCGGCCTGGGCGCCTGACCGATGAGCGTAGATAGACTACGTGATTCGGCGAGCACCCGCAGCCAACAACGCGGCAGCTTCAAAGACGAAGGGTATATACCCACAGTCCTTAAAGAAGGCTCACTAAAAATATGGCAGATAAAGATAAACCTCAACCTTATAAAGAAAAATCTTATACAAAAGAAGATCTTACAGCATCAGGACGTGGCGAGCTTTTACAGCAACAAACGGACCCCGTTTACCAGCCGACAATATGTTAATGGTGGATCGCATTACTAACATCAACGCAGACGGTGGTAAATATCATAAAGGTTACATCGAAGCAGAGCTCAAGATTACCTCTGAACTCTGGTTCTTTCAGTGTCATTTCATCGATGATCCTGTCATGCCAGGATGCCTTGGCTTAGATGCTATGTGGCAACTGGTCGGTTTCCATCTTGGCTGGCTGGGATATGAAGGTAAAGGACGTGCGCTTGGAGTAGGTGAAGTGAAATTTAGCGGTGAAGTGCTGCCTACATCAGAAAAAGTAACCTATAAAATTAATTTTAAGCGTATTAAGAAGAGTAGGTGCATTTTGGGTATTGCTGATGGAGAAGTCTACGTTGATGACAAACAAATTTACAGTGCCACTGAGTTAAAAGTAGGGCTGTTCAATAAGACTAATAACTGTTAATAAATCAATACCATTAAACAACAGCATTAAAAAAGCATTAAAAAACCCCCGCTCTGCGGAGGTTTTATCATTTTTAGCGTACGCTACTTAGGCGATAGCACCCTTTCTGCTATGGCCTGTCGCCAACCTCCTAACCAATGACTACGTGCATTTAACGACTGATAGGGACACTTTTCTTTTGAACGACCCGTTATCCCTGCTTGATAACCACGTGACAATGCTCTTTGTAGTGGATCTCTCTTCTGTCTTTTCATGCCTTGTTTCCCTCATTGACGAGTGTGTTGGAAAAAAAACAGTGCCCTTTTTTTCATATGAGCACATAGCATAGATAAGACTTTACTCATCAAAAATCAAGGAGGCAATATTCAAGCCAAGATTGTATTGTTAATTTCTATACCCTTCGCCTTTCAAGTTACGACGGCGTTGGCAGCGACATTCATCCTCTGTCATGTACCGATTCGATTGATTGCAGCCTTGCCATAACTCGAAATTCATTGGGTACATTCGAAAATTTTGATACTGAATTGATGAAAAACAGTCAGATAGATGATGTGTTGTCGATGTTTTCTCAAATCCTGTTGGGCAGAATGTGATACAGATTCATACCCCAGGGTTAGAAAAATTTAGGATTATTTATTGAGGGCAGAAAATTTTTTTGGCATTTGCACCGCCATAAATGGTGTCCCCGACTGGAATCGAACCAGTAACTAGCCCTTAGGAGGGGCTTGTTATATCCGTTTAACTACAGGGACAAATTGAGCAATTTATTGTTGCTCCATGATAGATGCTCCTAATTTGAAATTAAGTGGAAATAATTCAATCTTGGCATCTCCACTGCTAAGCACCCAAGAAGGATCGCCATCACTACATTTAAAATGGCATCTTGAAACCTGACTGGAATACGTTTGATATTACGCCTAATTTTTCTTTTTGAATGGCGGCAATTTTTTCTACTGCATTGTCATAGGCGACACAAATCAGATCTTCTAACATTTTTTTATCTACATCACCTGTTATTAGGCTTGGATCAATGCTAATTTTTAAACATTTATACGCGCCATTAATTGTTACCTTAACGAGCCCTGCGCCTGACTCACCAATCGCTTCTGCTTGCTGAATTTCTGCCTGTATTTTTTCTATATTTTTCTGGGCACCTTTTATAGCACTAGCCATATCATCTAGACCAACCATAATTATCTCTCATCGCTTCGTTAATTTTCTTCAATTCATTAGAGTTTTTGCAAAATCGACTAGGGTTGCAAAGCGTCTATTGCTAAATCGGTTGAATACTTTCTTCATCCAAGATGGCATCAAAAAAATGACACAGCATCTGAATATTATTATCTCCTTTAATTGACTGACGCGCCAGTGCAAGTTTTTCCTCATAAATTGTTTGCCGCCACTCGAGCGGAGTGCGTTGTGCTGGATCATCGTCTTCAATCAGATTGAGTTCTATTTTTTCACCGTATAGATGGCTCAACGCCTCGGCGAGGGTTTTTCGAGCAGATAACGAATTTAAATGATGCTGAGAAGAACGCAAATGAAGACAAATATTATTCGATTCAATGGTTTGTTTAAACGTATTTAGCGCTAACTGTTGGACTAATTTAGGCAGAGATAGCTTATTTATCTCTGCCGCCCAAAGATCACGATTGATGGCCTCTTGAGCTAATTTTTGCAGTAGCTCTGGATTTTTTTCATATTGTAATGCGTTACGTAACGTTTTTAATGTAACTACTGCTTCCACTGTCGAAGGTTGATTTTGTGCCTTCCAGCGGTAAGCTTCCTTTTTAACAGCCGTATTATTTTTATCTAATTGGTTAGGTGTGCTAATTATCCGAGGCTGTTGATTATCATAAGGCACTGCTTTCAGCGCTACATTTTTTGTCAGTACGCTGTCTGCTGCCAATTGAAGATTTTTTTTAATCTTGATGTCTTTTGACTCAGCTTGGTTTTTTAACCGNGTATCTTGCGGCAATGATAATTGTGTGCGGGCTTGTAATAACTGTTCAGTAACAGAAGGCAAAGGGTTTGTACTCACTGATTCCGTCATTGACTTAGCATCATTGGTGTTGTTCACAGACGAGAAGGTTGAAATATTTTGTGGTGGCTGGCTTACCATACTCTGTTTTTCATCAATCAACCTTTGTGGATGAAAGGCTAATGCACGTAACAAGGTCATTTCGACTCCCATGCGCAGATCAGGGGCATATAGCAACTCTTTACGTCCGATCAATAAAGTTTGGTAATAAAGTTGAATATCCGCGGGGGGTAATACTTTTGCCAAAGTACGTAAACGTAGTTCTATGGCTTGATCCTGATCATCGAACTGATGATGGCTTGCAGGCAGCAGCTGCATCATAGCAATCTGGTGTAATAGCCGTAAACTTTCAACAAGGAGAGTCTCCCAATCGACACCCCGTGACGCCGCTTGCGCAACTTGAGTCATCAGCTGCACAGCATCTGCATTAAGCAATGCTTCAATAATAGCTAAGGGTTGCTCGTCATTTAATGTGCCGAGCATTTGGCTGACCGTTTCTGTTGTTACCTGTCCTTGTCCCATAGCAATGGCTTGATCAGTTAGACTCAAGGCATCACGCAGGCTGCCATCTGCAGCTTTAGCTAATAAGTGCAGCGCTCTAGAATCGTAAGCTACTTGCTCAGCCTGCAATACTTTTTCTAGCTGAGTACGAATTTGTTCTATATTGAGTGCTTGTAAATGAAATTGAAGGCAACGAGAAAGGACAGTGATCGGTAATTTTTGTGGATCAGTCGTCGCTAGTATAAATTTTACGTGTGCTGGAGGCTCTTCTAACGTTTTCAACAAAGCATTAAAACTGTGCCGAGATAGCATATGAACTTCGTCGATCAAATAGACTTTAAAACGCCCGCGCACTGGCGCGTATTGCACGTTATCGAGTAATTCACGCGTATCTTCCACTTTTGTACGTGAAGCAGCATCAATTTCGATCAAATCGATAAAACGTCCTTGCTCAATTTCTTGACAGCTAATACATTTTCCACAGGGAGTCGCGGTAATTTCCTTATCACAATTAAGCCCTTTCGCCAGTAGGCGAGCAATAGAGGTTTTTCCTACCCCTCGGGTACCCGATAAAAGATAAGCATGGTGCAGACGCCCTAATAAAAGACCATTGGCGAGTGCCGTCAGCACATGCTGCTGACCCACCACTGCTGAAAAAACTTGTGGGCGCCACTTACGGGCAAGAACCTGATAGCTCATGAGGTCAAAAAAATTCAGAGGATTTAGCCCAGCATCCTAACATACTTGAGGGATGCTAAAAAGATTGATCATAGACACTAAGAGCCTATTTGAAATCTTCTTTGAACTACGCTCAATTGAGAAAAAATGGGCGAAAAAGCGCAGTTCCTTTTTATACTTAATTGAAGAGAGTAAATGAGCATTTTAAGCTCATTTTTGACAAAGTATCAGCGAGAGCACAAGAGATTTCGAGAAGCGTTGTTTAATTCTAGGAAAACATTCTACAGTTAAGTAATATGGCAGATTGATTTCATTTAAATACGCGGCAAAAAAGAGTGGCACAGAAAGATTATGTAAGCCGAGCATCCTTAGGATCCCAGAGTAAAAAAAGGCACCCCAAAAAAAGAAAAACGGGAATAAACTCGAAACAGTGCTGATCCTAGCTGTTATATTATTGATAATATTGCTCGGGAGTCTTTATTTCATTACTCGTAATAAATCAGACAAACTACCGTTATTACCTTATCCTAATACGACTAAGGGGTTACCCCCGCCTCCTGAAGAACGCTGGCGCTATATTAAAGAGCTAGAAAATCGTCAATTTGGCGTTAGTAAACCAATTGAACCTACTGCTGAAGGAGGCGTCCATTTATCAACTCAGATCATGAATGAACAACACAAAATAAGGGAAAAAGCAGCACTTGATACAGGTCAGAAATCAATTCAACTACCAGAGATACCATCAACAAAATCAAAAACAGCAAAAGAAAAAATATCCCTCTGGGTGCTACAATGTGGCTCTTTCCGTACTGTAGAGCCGGCTGAATCGCTCCGTGCTAAATTGGCACTTAGCGGCATTGAAAGTAGCATTACTTCTGGAGATGGCTGGAATCGCGTAATACTGGGACCCTATAGCACTCGTGCTACAGTAGATGATATGTTGCAACGTCTTAAAACCACTGAAGCATCCAATTGTATTCCCCGCCATCTGGGGGGTTGAAAATATCACTCACTCCCCCCATTTACTACGCTTATTAGACTTCTTGCAAAACCGTAGTTTATGGCGCGAAGTCAAGGTGTCGCTGTGTATATACCCACAGCCCTTGAAGTTGCCTTCGGCTACCAGGGCGTGAGACTGATGAGCGTAGATATACTACCTGATGAGGCGAATACCCGCAGCCAACAACGCGGCGGCTTCAAGGGCGAAGGGTATAGGTTTTGTTTAGTCTGCAATGAGGAATACTCGTGACAACAATTGTAAGTGTACGTCGTGATAATGAAGTTGTTATGGGGGGTGATGGCCAAGTCACTCTGGGTAATACCGTGATGAAGAAAAATGCTTGCAAAGTTCGTTTTCTTTATAAAAATCAAGTAATAGCAGGTTTTGCTGGGGGTACAGCTGATGCATTTACTCTGTTTGAATTGTTTGAAAAAAAGCTAGAAGCACACCAAGGACATTTAACCAAAGCCGCTGTTGAATTAGCAAAAGATTGGAGAACGGATCGCATGTTACGCCGTCTTGAAGCCTTGCTAGCGGTTGCAGACCAAAATGCATCACTGATTATTACCGGTAATGGTGATGTCATTCAGCCAGAAGATGATTTGATCGCTATTGGCTCTGGTGGTCCTTATGCCCAGTCTTCGGCTCGTGCGTTGTTAGAAAACACGAAGTTATCTGCCAAAAAGATTGTCGAAAAATCACTGAATATTGCAGGAGATATTTGTATTTATACTAACCGCTGTCAAACCATTAAAGAACTAAAATATAAAACATTAGCCCTTAAAGCGTAAGGATAAAAGAACATGTCTGCAATGACTCCCCGCGAAATAGTTAGTGAGTTAGACGGCCATATCATCGGTCAAGATAAAGCAAAGCGCGCTGTCGCCATCGCTTTACGTAACCGCTGGCGACGTATGCAACTTCCTCCAGAACTACGTTGCGAAGTGACACCCAAAAATATTTTAATGATAGGTCCCACAGGGGTCGGTAAAACAGAAATTGCTCGACGTTTAGCTAAATTGGCTAGTGCACCGTTCATCAAAGTGGAAGCGACGAAATTTACCGAAGTAGGTTATGTCGGTAAAGAGGTTGATTCCATCATTCGTGATCTAACCGATACTGCAATGAAGATGATTCGGCATCAATCTATCGAAAAAATACGTGCTCAGGCTGAAAAATCCGCCGAAAAACGAATTTTAGATGTATTGGTAGGACCGGCAAAAGAGAGTGATAAATCAGAGGAAAAAAAGAAATCTTCTCCAACGACTCGTCAAACATTTCGTAAAAAATTGCGTGAAGGCAAGTTAGATGATAAGGAAATCGAGATAAATTTGGCAGCAACATCGCTAGGGGTTGAAATTATGTCACTTCCTGGCATGGAAGAGATGACTAACCAGCTGCAATCCATGTTTCAGCATATTGCCAGTCAAAAAAATAAAACCCGAAAACTTAAAATAAAAGAAGCATTTAGATTACTGGTCGAAGAAGAAGCAAGTAAATTAGTCAATCCAGAAGAATTACAACAACAGACTATTGAGGCGGTCGAACAGCACGGTATTGTTTTTATCGATGAAATCGATAAGATTTGTAAACGTGGTCAAACTTCAGGCCCAGATATCTCCCGTCAGGGGGTACAGCGTGATCTACTTCCATTAGTCGAAGGCTGTACCGTTTCGACAAAACATGGAATGATAAAAACAGATTATATTTTATTCATTGCCTCAGGCGCATTTCAGGTAGCAAAACCTTCTGACTTGATCCCTGAATTACAAGGGCGCTTTCCTATTCGAGTGGAATTAGAAGCACTGACGACTGAAGATTTTGAACGTATTTTAACTGAGCCAAACGCATCACTCACCGAGCAACATAAAGCACTGATGGCAACTGAGGACGTAACCATTGATTTCACTGCCGAGGGTATCAAACGTATTGCTGAAGCTGCTTGGCAAGTAAACGAACGTACTGAAAACATTGGCGCACGTCGTTTACACACAGTGTTGGAGCGTTTAATAGGAGATATTTCTTACAGTGCCTGTGAACAGAAGGGACGTTCCATTAGTATTGATAAAGAATATGTAAATGAAAAACTAGGTGATTTGGTCGACGATGAAGATTTAAGTCGATTTATTTTATAACTGATTTTATCTCCCGTTGATCGGCGGTTTATCTCCGATATAGCCGAATCAGTTTAATTTGATTCTGTGTTGTCATCGCTTGCCGTACTACTTGTACTGTCTGTGATTCTCCGCCTTGAATCAAATTAAACTGATTTGGCTATGTAAGGAACGGTTAATATATGTTGTTTTATTATACAACAGGCCATTAATTTACCATGACTCAGGATGAACAAAAAAAAGCGGTTGGGTGGGGAGCATTGGCGTATATCGAACCTGGCTCTATTGTTGGTGTAGGTACCGGCTCCACGGTTAACCATTTTATTGATGCTTTAGGATCAATAAAACATGATATTACAGGCGCTGTTTCCAGCTCAGTTGCTTCAACAGAGAAGTTGACCTCGCTCGGTATACCTACCATTGACTGTAATGCAGTAGATGAATTAGCTGTCTACGTCGATGGAGCGGATGAAGTTAATCTACATAAACAAATGATTAAAGGTGGCGGAGCCGCGTTAACACGTGAAAAAATCATTGCTGCTGTTGCCAAAAAGTTTATTTGTATTGTCGATGCCTCTAAACAGGTTGATGTGTTGGGTAAATTTCCATTACCGGTTGAAGTCATTCCAATGGCGCGATCTTTTATAGCGCGGGAATTGATCAAATTGGGGGGTATGCCTAAGTATCGCCAAAATGTGCTCACCGATAATGGTAATCAAATAATAGATGTCTACAATTTGCAGATCATGGATGCTATTGCTTTAGAAAATAAAATAAATAGTATCCCTGGCGTGGTGACTGTGGGCCTCTTTGCCAATCGTGTGGCTGATATAGTGTTGATGGCAGACGCATCCAGAGCATCCAAAGTTAGAGTTATTGAATAAAACAGCCGCTTTACTCATGAATCTCACTGTATAGCCAAATCAGTTTAATTTGATTTGGCTATACAGGAAATTTTATTGACGTCTCCCCGCTGATTCAATAGACCTCTTCGGAAACCTACTGCGTGACGCAGATCCTGCGTTGCCCGGTGCGCGCAATCCTCATGTACTCTGTGTTAACGAAGGTTGCTGTGCGCCGGATGCCTTGCCGCATAACGAACTACGGTTTCCAAAGAGGTCTAATGGGGGACGTAAGAGCCTATTCAAAATCTCTTATACTCGCTGATATAACCTTCGCCTTTAAAGCCGCTGCGTTGTTGGCTGCGGGTATTCGCCTCATCAGGTAGCATGTCTACGCTCATCGGTCTCACCCCCTGGCCGCCTTGCCGTAACTCGAAATTCATTGGATATACTTCGTCAAAAACGAGCTCAAAATGCTCATTTATCTTATGTAAACTGCGCTTTTTCGCTCATTTTTTCCTCGCCTGAGCGTCGATTAAGAAGATTTTTAATAGACTCTAAGACTTCAGTTTCGAAAAAGCCTATTAAATCCAGCCACGTTCAGCAAAGGAAACGTATTCACCATGACCAATAACTAAATGATCAAGCAACCGAATATCGAGTAACGCACAAGCTTTAATAATACGTACGGTAATCAAATTATCGGCCTCACTCGGTTCAGCCTGACCTGAAGGGTGATTATGCGATAGAATCAGTGCCGCGGCATTTACCTTTAATGCTTCACGTACAATTTCTCTTGGATGTATTTCAACGCTACTGATGCTACCGATAAATAATTCATCATGGCTGATAACACGATATTGATTATCCAAAAATAAAACTAAAAAAACTTCACGTTCACGGTGTGACAGAATGTTGTATATGAACTCACGAGTAATTTTAGGATTACATAGCGCCCCTTCTTTCGCTAGATGAGAAAAAGAACAACGGCTGGCTAATTCGGATATCGCTTGAATTTGTGTATATTTAGATTCTCCCAATCCTTTTTGTGCGCAGAGTGTCGGATAGTCAGCAGACATTAAATTATGAAGCGATCCAAATTCCGCGATTAAATTTCCGGCCATTTCCATTACATGTATCCCCGCTATACTCCGGTACGCAAAAAAATGGCGAGTAGCTCAGTGTCAGTGAGTGTAGCAGCACCAAATTTTAGTAATTTCTCCCGAGGCGGCATACATCCAGGCCATGCATTCATCCCTGAGCTCCTATTTTTCTTACCGCAACCACATTATCAGTATGCCATCCAACAAACTTCTGCGCGATTTCGTTTTGAGAAATATGCGGGATACTCCGCAAAATTGGCTTAACAACTATGCTAAAATAGCGCACCTTAACGCTTGTATTAAAGATCATCACAATGAGCAAATTGCTAGGAAAACGTATTGTGCTTGGTATCAGCGGGGGTATTGCAGCCTATAAATGCCCCGAATTGATACGCCGTTTACGTGAAAGAGGCGTTCAGATCCGGGTGGTAATGACAGAAGCTGCGCATTCTTTTATTACTGCACTCACGTTACAGGCAGTTTCAGGGTATCCAGTTCATGATAATTTACTCGATTCCAGAGCAGAAGCGGCCATGGGGCATATTGAATTAGCTAAATGGGCTGATCTGATCGTTATAGCGCCTGCTAGCGCAGATTTATTAGCACGGATCGCCACAGGGATGGCCAATGATCTGTTAACCAGTCTTTGTCTCGCCAGTGCCGCCCCTATCGCGCTAGTCCCTGCTATGAATCAGCAAATGTATCGCGCTAGTGTTACTCAGGATAATATTAAATTGCTCGCTAAGCGCAGCCTGATAATATGGGGGCCTGACAGTGGTAGTCAGGCGTGCGGTGATGTCGGCTCTGGTAGAATGCTTGAGCCTGATAACATTGTCGATTTAATACAAGCCCATTTTGCGAGTAGACAAGATCTAAAACATCTGCACATTATGATTACCGCCGGACCTACCCGTGAAGCTTTAGATCCAGTGCGTTTTATTAGTAATCATAGTTCAGGAAAAATGGGATTTGCTATCGCTCAGGCGGCAGTAGATCGCGGAGCACAAGTGATTTTAATCGCCGGGTCGGTCAATTTAGTGACACCGCCCGGCGTTAAACGTATTGATGTAACCTGTGCGTTAGAAATGCAACATGTAGTGCAAAAAAATGTCGCAACCCAGCACATTTTTATTTCATGTGCCGCCCTAGCAGATTATCGGGCAGTTCAAATCTCAGATAAAAAAATTAAAAAGCAACCAGAGGAAATCAGCCTGAGAATGGTAAAAAATCCAGATATTGTTGCTGGTGTTGCCGCGATGGTTGAAAATCGTCCCTTTGTCGTTGGATTTGCTGCTGAAACTGATAATGTAGAAAAATATGCACGCCAAAAACGGATCCAAAAAAATTTGGATCTTATTTGCGCTAACGATGTATCCCTGACAGGGCATGGGTTTCATAGTGATACTAATGCTTTGCACCTTTTTTGGCAGTCAGGGGACAAATATTTAGCGCATAGCGATAAATTTTCCCTTAGTCAACGCCTCATCGATGAGATTGTGAACCTTTATGAAGAAAAAAATCGACGTTAAGATATTGGATGCAAGAATCGGCAAAGAATTTCCTTTACCTTGCTATGCAACCCCTGGCTCTGCCGGGTTGGATTTACGTGCCTGTTTAGATGAGCCGTTAAATGTCGCCCCTGGTGATTGCGTTTTATTACCAACCGGATTAGCTGTCCATATTGCCGACCACAATTTAGCGGCCGTTATTTTGCCCCGCTCTGGATTAGGCCATAAACATGGGATTGTGTTAGGTAATTTAGTCGGATTAATCGACTCTGATTATCAAGGGCAATTAATGGTGTCAATATGGAACCGCAGTAACGAGCCCTTTAATATCGTACCAGGGGATCGTATTGCTCAAATGGTATTGATACCTGTAGTAAAAACAGAATTTAATATTGTTAAAGAGTTTACCAGTAGCGAACGAGGAACCGGTGGGTTTGGTCATTCTGGGCGCCATTAAGTTTATTGGCGTGATGATCGGCAAATTTTTAAGCTGTTTTTTATCCTGTATACCCAATGAATTTCGAGTTACGGCAAGGCGGCAATCAATCGAATCCCAGGAGTGTACAGGTAGTACATGACAGAGGATGAGGGTGAGCAGCCAACGCCGCCGTAACTTGAAAGGCGAAGGGTATATGCCGTAAAACCTCGGCTTTCAGGGCGGGGAGGATGTCAATCTGCTTACCCCCCACCCTATTTTTCAGGGTGGAGGTAAGCACATCGAATAAAATATTATGCAAGAAGTCTACTCTTTTCATGGCTGTTTGCGTTTCTGTAATAGCCAATAAACCATTGATAAAATAATAAACCACAAGGGTATTACCATTAAGGCTTGCCGGGTATGGGTTTCAAATGTTAACAACAGGATAATAAAAGCAAAAAAAACCAGACAAATCGATGACATAAAAATACCGGCGGGCATTTTATATCGCGATTTTTTATGCAATTCGGGTCGTTTTTTTCGGTAGATAAGATAAGAGCATAAAATCATTGACCAAACGAATATAAACAAAACCGCTGACACTGTCGTCACTAAAGTAAATACCCTCATAACATCAGGGATCAGATAGATTAAAATCACCCCTCCTAGCAAGCAAACACAAGAAAACGTCAGCCCATGCGCCGGTACCGAATAACGTGATAAATGACTAAATTGTTTAGGCGCATTGCCTTTTTTAGCGAGGCCGAAGAGCATTCTGCTGGTAGAAAAAACACCGCTGTTAGCCGATGATAACGCTGAGGTTAATACGACAAAATTGATCACACTGGCGACAGCAGGGAAACTAACTAAAACAAATAATTCGACAAAAGGGCTTTGGTTAAGCGTGACAGAACGCCAAGGCGTGACTGACATAATCGTGATCAATGAAAAAACGTAAAATACAATAATACGAATAGGAATCGAGTTGATAGCACGTGGTAATACTATTTCAGGATCTTTGGTTTCCGCCGCGGTAGTGCCTACCAGTTCGATACCAACAAAAGCAAAAATGGCTATTTGAAAACCGGCAAAAAATCCCATTAAACCTTTCGGAAACATACCACCGTCTTGCCATAAATGATGCACAGAAGCGCCAGAGGAAAATGATAAAGGCAGGTAATTTATCAAAATCATCCCGAAACCAACCACAATCAATGCAACGATAGCGATGATTTTGATCATAGCAAACCAAAACTCTATTTCACCAAACAACTTTACTGCGGTTAAATTCAGTAAAAATAATAATAAAACGGCTAATAAAGATGCCACCCAATGCGAAGATTCTGGAAACCAAAACTGCGTATATGCCGTGATAGCGACTATGTCCGCGATACCGGTAATTATCCAACAAAACCAATATGTCCAACCGGTAAAAAATCCAGCCCAGGGACCTAAAAAATCAGCAGCAAAATCGCTAAATGAACGGTATTGCAAATTAGACAATAACAGTTCTCCCATTGCCCGCATCACAAAAAATAATATAAATCCGATGATCATATATACGAAGATAATTGAAGGACCGGCAAGCGCAATACTTTTACCTGATCCCATAAATAATCCGGTGCCAATGGCACCACCAATAGCAATTAATTGAACATGGCGATTGGTAAGACTACGTTGCAGGTGCTGGTGCTTTTTTTGCTTCAAGCTTGTATCAATTTCCGTTTGCTCTACCATTTTTTT
>NZ_GL379610.1:0-788 GCF_000143625.1 Candidatus Regiella insecticola LSR1
AACGGTATAAATATTAACCACAATGAAAATTAAAGCCTTATACCCACAGTCCTTCAAAAGGCTAAGGGTATAACACCTTAAGGGATCATAATGCAAAACAGCACCATGGGATCTTGGCTGGATTCCTCCTATTTGGCTGGTGCAAACCAGTCTTATATAGAACAGCTCTATGAAGATTATTTAACCGACGCCGCTTCTGTTGACCAGCATTGGCGTTCCATTTTCCAACAACTCCCCGCGACGATAGAAAACCAACCAGAACAATTCCATTCCAAAATACGTGATGAGCTTCGCCGATTAGCGAAAATGGCTAAGGCTTCTTGTTCTTCACATGATCCACAAGCAGATGCAAAACAAGTTAAAGTACTGCAATTGATCAATGCATTCCGTTTTCGTGGTCATCAACACGCCAATCTTGATCCTCTTGGTTTGTGGCAGCAGACGCCTGTTCCGGAGCTTGACCCCGGCTTTCATCATTTGACTGAAAGCGATTTGCAGGAAACCTTTAATGTCGGTTCTTTTGTCGTTGGCAAAGACACCATGAAATTGGCTGATCTCTGTCAAGCGCTTGAACAAACTTACTGTGGATCGATCGGCATTGAATATATGCACATTACCAATACGGAAGAAAAGCGCTGGATCCAACAGCACATTGAATCAGTAGTGGGTAAACCGTTGTTTAATGACGATGAAAAACGCCGCTTTCTTGACGAACTCACTGCCGCTGAAGGGTTGGAACGTTATTTAGGTACCAAGTTCCCTGGCGCTAAACGCTTTTCATTGGAAGG
>NZ_GL379610.1:818-998 GCF_000143625.1 Candidatus Regiella insecticola LSR1
CGGCGATTCTCTGATCGTTTTACTAAAAGAAATGATCCGCCATGCCGGTAAAAATGGAACCAGCGAAGTGGTGTTGGGGATGGCGCATCGCGGACGTCTGAATGTATTAGTGAATATACTTGGGAAACTGCCTCAAGATTTGTTTGACGAATTTGCCGGCAAACATAAAAAAAATTTAGG
>NZ_GL379610.1:1028-20146 GCF_000143625.1 Candidatus Regiella insecticola LSR1
CACCGGTGACGTCAAATATCACCAAGGATTTTCATCTGATCTAGCAATAGAAAAAAATCTGATACACCTGGCGTTAGCGTTCAATCCTTCTCATTTAGAAATTGTTAGCCCGGTAGTCATAGGCTCAGTACGTGCCCGCCGTGATCGTTTAACTGAAATGCAAAGTGATAAGGTATTACCTATTACTATTCACGGTGATGCCGCCATCACCGGTCAAGGGGTGGTGCAAGAAACGCTAAATATGTCACAAGCACGCGGTTATGAAGTGGGTGGTACCGTACGTATTGTGATTAACAACCAGATTGGTTTTACTACCTCTAATCCGCAAGATGCGCGTTCTACAGAATATTGCACTGACATTGCTAAAATGGTGCAAGCGCCGATTTTTCACGTTAATGCCGATGATCCGGAAGCGGTGGCCTTTGTCACCCGCGTAGCCTTAGATTTTCGGAACAAATTTAAACGCGATGTGATGATTGATTTAGTCTGTTATCGGCGCCACGGCCATAACGAAGCGGACGAGCCCAATGCGACACAACCTCTCATGTATCAGAAAATCACCCAACATCCTACGCCGCGTAAAATCTATGCTGATAAGCTCATTGAACAAAAAATAATTAATCCGGGAGAGGATACGGAAAAAGCCAATTTGTATCGTGATGCTTTGGAGCACGGCGATTGCGTGGTTAAAGAATGGCGTCCGATGACAATGAATTCTGATACTTGGTCTCCTTATCTTAAGCATGAATGGGACGCCGAGTATCACAGCCAAGTGGATAAGCAACATTTACAAAACTTAGCCCAATCTATTAGCACTGTACCAGACACGATAACAATGCAACCGCGCGTGGATAAAATTTACTCTGATCGGCGCAAAATGATAGAAGAAAATAAGCCATTTGACTGGGGTGCCGCTGAAAATTTGGCTTACGCCACTCTGATTGATGAAGGCATTTCTGTGCGTTTATCGGGTGAAGATGCCGCCCGTGGGACTTTCTTTCATCGTCATGCCGTAATTCATAATCAGGAGGAAGGCTCTGTTTACCTGCCATTAGCCAATATCAAAGATACCCAGAAGCCAGCAGGCAAATTTCAAGTTTGGGATTCAGTGCTATCAGAAGAAGCGGTACTGGCATTTGAATACGGCTATGCGACCGCTGAACCACGCACCTTAACCATCTGGGAGGCGCAATTTGGCGACTTTGCCAATGGCGCGCAAGTGGTTATCGATCAGTTTATCAGCTCGGGTGAACAAAAATGGGGCAGAATGTGTGGTTTAGTCATGTTATTACCCCATGGTTACGAAGGCCAGGGCCCTGAACATTCTTCTGCCCGTTTGGAACGTTATCTGCAACTTTGTGCTGAGCAAAATATGCAAGTCTGCGTTCCATCAACACCGGCACAGGTTTACCACATGTTACGTCGTCAAGCGTTACGCGGTATGCGTCGGCCATTGATTGTCATGTCACCCAAATCGTTGCTCCGTCATCCCTTGGCGACCTCTTCTCTTGACGAATTAGCCAATGGCACTTTCCAACCCGCCATTGGTGAGATTGATCCACTGAATGCGAAAAAAATTGACCGCGTCCTGATCTGTTCAGGCAAAGTCTATTATGACTTACTAAAACAGCGTCGTGAAAATAAGCAAACCAATATCGCCATTATACGTATCGAGCAACTCTATCCGTTTCCACATGTTGTCATCAAACAGCTGCTGGAAGATTACGCCCATGTACGTGATTTTGTTTGGTGTCAGGAAGAGCCGCTTAATCAAGGCGCTTGGTATTGTAGCCAACATAATTTTTATGAAGTGATACCACAGGGAGCGTCGTTACGTTATGCCGGTCGCCCTTCTTCAGCATCACCGGCGGTGGGGTATATGTCAGTACATCAAAAACAGCAACAAGATTTGGTGAATGACGCGTTAAATAGCTGATTATTTAATTGATAAGGTATAAAAAATAATGAAGAGCGTAGATATTTTGGTTCCTGATCTACCTGAATCGGTGACTGATGCGACAGTGGCCACCTGGCATAAAAAACCAGGTGATACTGTCCAGCATGATGAAATTCTATTAGAAATTGAAACTGATAAAGTGATTTTAGAAGTACCGGCCAGCCAATCAGGTACTCTGGAAAAGATTTATGAAGACGAAGGGGCTACTGTGCTGGCAAAACAGCGGGTTGGCTCTATTAATCCCAACGATAGTGCGAATAAAACCATAGAAACAAAACCACCAGAGAAGAAAACGGCAAACACCAATCAGGATAGATCCCCTAAGTCAGCAGAAGTGACTAACGATGCACTGAGCCCTGCCATTCGTCGTTTGATAGCAGAGCATAATATCAATGCCAGTATGATCAAAGGCAGTGGCGTCGGCGGTCGTATCACACGTGAAGATATCGATCAGTATTTAGTCCAGCAAAAAAATTTAACCGGCTCGAATGCGAAAAAAGAAGCGCCAGCGGCTATCCCGGGGTTAAATCAGCTGCGTGAAAAACGTGTCCCCATGACGCGCCTACGTAAACGGATTGCTGAACGTTTATTGGAAGCAAAAAACAACACCGCCATGTTGACTACTTTTAATGAAATCAACATGAAACCGGTTATGGATCTACGAAAACAATACAGTGAAGCCTTTGAAAAACGCCACGGCATCCGTTTAGGCTTCATGTCTTTTTATATCAAAGCGGTACTTGAAGCGCTAAAACGCTATCCAGAAGTGAATGCGGCCATAGATGGTACTGATGTGGTGTATCACAACTATTTTGATATCAGTATTGCGATTTCTACACCCCGTGGTTTGGTGACACCGGTGCTACGTGATGTAGATACGCTATCCATGCCAGAAATTGAAAAACAGATCAAAGCACTGGCGATAAAAGGGCGTGATGGCAAATTGACAATAGAAGAACTCACCGGCGGTAATTTTACCATTACCAATGGCGGTGTCTTCGGCTCCTTAATGTCAACCCCTATCATCAACCCACCACAAAGCGCCATCCTCGGCATGCATACGATTAAAGATCGGCCAATGGCAGTTGATGGTCAAGTGGTGATCTTGCCGATGATGTATTTGGCGCTTTCTTATGATCACCGTTTAATCGATGGGCGGGAATCGGTAGGATTTTTAGTGACAATAAAGGAAATGCTGGAAGATCCAGCCCGTCTGCTGCTCGACGTATAAAAAAATCAACCCAGGCAAAACACAGGGGTTAACAATTTTAGGCCTCTTTGGTCTTTATAGGGATAAACAACATGAATTTACACGAGTACCAGGCAAAAAAATTATTTTCTGAAAATGGCTTGCCAGTTCCAATAGGTTACGCTTGCAGCACAGCACAAGAAGCCTCTGCCGCCGCCGCAAAAATTCCGGGGGATAAATGGGTAGTAAAATGCCAAGTCCACGCGGGTGGGCGGGGTAAAGCCGAGGGCGTAAAATTGGTGGATAGCAAAGAAGCTGTCGAGGCTTTTGCAACCCAGTGGTTAGGTAAAAATTTAGTCACTTACCAAACAGACGCCAAGGGGCAACCCGTCAAACAAGTTTTAGTTGAAGCCGTGACTGAGATCGATAAAGAGTTGTATCTTGGGGTGGTAGTCGATCGCTCTTCACGCCGTGTGATGTTTATGGCGTCAACCGAAGGCGGCGTTGAAATTGAAAAGGTAGCAGAAGAAACGCCTGAATTGATCCATAAACTCGCATTAGACCCATTAACAGGGCCACAACCCTATCAAGGGCGTGAATTGGCATTCAAATTGGGGTTAAATGCTAAGCAAGTCACGCAATTTAGCCAAATTTTCATGGGTCTCGCCAAACTATTCTTAGAAAGCGATCTGTCGTTAGTGGAAATCAATCCGCTGGTCATCACCAAACAAGGCGATTTAATTTGTCTCGACGGCAAATTATCAGTCGATGGCAATGCGTCGTTTCGTCAAAAAAAATTATTTGAAATGCGTGATCCAAGCCAAGAAGATGAACGTGAAAACCATGCTACTAAATGGGAGCTTAACTATGTCGCGCTCGATGGCCATATCGGTTGTATGGTGAACGGGGCAGGTTTAGCCATGGCAACTATGGATATCGTGAAACTGCACGGTGCTGAGCCCGCCAACTTTTTAGATGTCGGCGGGGGTGCGACCAAAGAGCGTGTTACCGAAGCCTTTAAAATCATTTTATCGGATGACAATGTAAAAGCCGTTTTGGTGAATATTTTTGGTGGGATCGTGCGCTGTGATCTGATCGCCGACGGCATTATTGGTGCGGTAAATGAAGTCGGTGTTAAAGTGCCGGTCGTGGTTCGTCTTGAAGGAAATAACGCGCCATTGGGTGTACAAAAATTAGCCGAAAGCGGTTTAAATATTATCGCTGCCACCAGCCTGAACGATGCTGCTACAAAAGTCGTAGCTGCCGCGCGGAGTCAATAATGTCTATTTTAATTAATAAAAAAACTAAAGTGATTTGCCAAGGTTTTACTGGTAGCCAAGGGACTTTCCATTCTGAACAAGCTATCGCTTACGGTACACAAATGGTCGGCGGGGTGACTCCTGGTAAAGGTGGCACAATGCATTTAGGCTTACCGGTGTTTAATACCGTCCGTGACGCCGTCAAGGAAACAGGCGCGACAGCATCGGTTATCTACGTCCCAGCACCCTTCTGTAAAGATTCTATTCTGGAAGCGATTGATGCCGGTATCGAGCTCATCATCTGCATTACCGAAGGCATACCGACATTAGATATGTTAGTGATAAAAGCCAAACTGGATCAAAGTGGTGTCAGGATGATCGGCCCTAACTGCCCAGGGGTGATCACCCCCGGTGAATGTAAAATTGGCATTATGCCTGGCCATATCCATGCTCCCGGCAAAGTCGGTGTTGTTTCGCGCTCAGGGACGCTCACTTATGAGGCGGTAAAACAAATAACGGATATTGGCCTGGGTCAATCAAGTTGTGTGGGCATTGGCGGTGATCCTATTGCCGGCGCTAATTTTGTTGATATCTTAAAATTATTTCAAGCAGATCCCCAAACAGAAATCATTGTCATGATTGGTGAAATCGGCGGTAATGCAGAAGAAGAAGCGGCGGAATACATTAAAAAACATGTCACTAAACCCGTTATCGCCTATATCGCAGGCGTGACAGCCCCAGCAGGCAAACGAATGGGTCATGCGGGGGCTATTATTGCCGGCGGTAAAGGAACCGCGGAAGAAAATTTGCCGCGTTGGAGGCAGCAGGGGTAACAACAGTCCGTAGTTTGGCTGAGATTGGTGAAGCTGTAAAAACCGAAAAATCCGTTTCGTCTTAAGATGAAATAAACTAAAAATGATCTTATATGATTAAAAATGGAATGTTTGATGACATTCCATTTTTTTGCCAATAAAGCCAAATCATTTTAACTTGATTTAAGTGTTGTCGTCGCTTGCCGTACTATTTGTACTGTCTGTGCGCCTCCGCCTTGAATCAAATTAAACTGATTCGGCTATATAGCTACTCTTTACTTCCCTGCTTACGTCCAAAATTGTCTAAAATCTTAGAAATAGTGTCTTTATCGGCGTCTTTGCACTGCTGTAAAAATTCTTGGCGTTTCTCAAGGGTTTTTTCAGCATCAAATTTTTCATCATCATCATCTTCAAATACATTGATACCGAAAAATTCCTTTTCGGCCGATGCACATTCAGAGACAGCGCTCTTTTCCATTTTACTAAACATACAGAGTACGGCTTCACAAGCATCGTCGGCTTGAACAGAAAGTGAAAAACTCGATAAACTGCTCAGGAAAAACGCTAATAATAAAGATTTTTTCATTTTTAATGGTTCCCAAATAAAGATTAAAAGAAGAGCAGAAAAAATTAGCAACCGTTGTTTGCTAAAAGCCTATTCGAAATCTTCTTGAGCGATGCTCATTTTTAACAAAAGACGGCTTGCACAAGAGATTTCAAATAGCTCTAACAATACACTGTGCGACAAAAACCTTTCCTATACACCCGCTCGCATTTTCTCTTATTCATTATTCGTGTGTAATGACTTTCGGAATAGTATCATCCGCGCGCCAGGTCATTACTTCACAACCATTATCTGTCACCACCAGCGTATGTTCATATTGTGCCGACCAGCTGCGATCTTTAGTTTTCACTGTCCAACCATCTTTCATCATACGGATGTGGCACTTGCCTGCATTGACCATGGGTTCAATAGTGAAAGCCATGCCACTTTTCAGCACCACACCATGATCATCCGCCTTGTAATGTAGTACTTGGGGGGCTTCGTGAAAACCTCTGCCAATGCCGTGTCCACAGTATTCACGTACCACCGAAAAATTTTCTGCCTCAACAAATTCCTGGATGGCTGTTCCTAGGCTACCAAGACGGATACCTGGCCTGACCATATTGATGGCTAAGTAAAGACTTTGTTGTGTAATTCGGCACAGACGTTGTCCTAGCGCTGTTGGATCACCGACAATAAACATTTTTGAGGTGTCGCCATGAAAACCGTCTTTAATCACAGTAACATCAATGTTCACAATATCGCCGTTTTTCAATATGGCGTTATCATTCGGGATCCCATGACAAATAACATCATTAATCGAAATACAAACAGATTTAGGGAAATTTCGATAGCCCAAACAAGCCGACAACGCTTTCTGCCTATAGGTAATATGGTGATGGCATATGCGATCCAATTCACCACTACTGATACCAGGCTTAACATAAGGCTCGATGATCTCGAGTACTTCTGCGGCTAAACGGCCAGCAATGCACATTTTTTGAATATCTTCGGGTGTTTTAATTGAAATTGCCATTTAAGTAAGTCCGTAAGCTAATAAAATTAGATAGCA
The DNA here is from genome assembly GCF_000143625.1 of Candidatus Regiella insecticola LSR1. GTDB lineage: Bacteria > Pseudomonadota > Gammaproteobacteria > Enterobacterales > Enterobacteriaceae > Regiella > Regiella insecticola. The sequence goes on from NZ_GL379610.1 coordinate 7,862, forward strand.
TTAGACTTTTGCATAACCTAACCTGGATGACAACCCCTATCAGATACAGCAGGCAATAAGGAGCGATTTTTGACCATATTGGCACCACAGATACAGCTATTATTATCTCCGGTACGCGCCAAAAGAAGATGCCAATTTTCAATACAGTTATAGTCCAGCATCGCGCAATAGCACAAAATATGGTGGTTACAGGCAACATCGGCGGCAATAACGGCTTGAGCCGTTTGGGGGGTTAGCTTGACAACCTCAGTGAGAGAACAATAGTCGAATAAGGAAGGGGGCAGATGCGGCACAATATCACGTACATAATTGTAGACTAAGTAACAATCAGCCATTAGCGCTTCAAAACGATCAGCAAAGCCTTTGTCACCTGGACGCGGTGAGGCAAACAAACACATGCTCAATGTTACCGCCTGAGGCTGATCACTATAATAGCGATCAGCGAGATCAAAGGCTAAATAGGTACCCAAGGCAGCACCCAAGCTATGGCCAGTAATGACTAGATGGCACCCACCCACCGCATCATAAATCCCAGAGGCAGCACTGGGCGCAGTGTCTGGAATATTTGAGAGTAACCCGTTTCCGTCTTGACGCAGGGGAAGATACCTCATGCTTTGGTACAGGCGAAAAACCCCTTCTTCGACTTTCCCGCCTCTGGAGCAGGATGGGAAATCAAACAACATTTGAGGCTATCGATCCACTCTTGTATATTTGCCGTACCACGCAGCACAACGGCATACTCGCTCGTTTTCACCTGTTGTGCTAATACGCCATAAAAGCGCCAACTGTTAGCATCACTTACACCAAAAGCATCATTGGCTACCAGACAACCGTGGATCTGCCAACTCGCGGCGAGGCGGCTGCCAGGCAACGGTTGACGGCACATAATATGAGGATCACCTGCTTGGTAAGCATTCATCACATCGGCGATCAACAGACCCCACTCAGCGGCTTGGGTAGGGGTGAAAAGGGACGCTTTCATCTTATTCCTCAACTGAGAGACTATTCAAAATCTTCTTGAGCGACGCTCAGACGAGGAAAAAACGGGCGAAAAAGCGCAGTTTACATAGAGTAATGCGCATTTTGAGCTCGTTTTTAACGAAGTATACCCAATGAATTTCGAGTTACGGCAAGGCGGCAAGGGCGACCGACCGATGAGCGTAGACATACTACGTGATTCGGCGAGCACCCGCAGACAACAAAGCCGTAACTTGAAAGGCGAAGGGTATATCAGCGAGTACAAGAGATTTCGAACAAGCTCTAAGATTTAACCCAATCGAGATCCACGTTACCAACTATCCCTTCAACCTTTCCTTTACTACTATGCTGCCACCAACACCAACTTTTATCTTTCCAGGTATCCGTAACCTTCGGTTCAGTCGCACTCCAATGAGCAATCCAAAGAGGACAGCCACTGAAATCATATTTTTTCCACGCCACTTTTTCAGTCCAAACGCTGGGAGAAGTATAAATGTAAGGAAAACGACCATTAAGCAGCGAGTCTTTCAGCAAATTGACCAATTCATATAAATTATCCGCCATTTGATCGGGTGTCGCGCCTTCATTTCCCCCTGCTTCTACATCTATTGCCAGCCTATCTTGGGTAAGGTCAAATCCACTGTCATTCAATCTGGCGCAAATGTTGTCCCGTTGCTGTTGTGCCGAGCTGCTTAAAGCCCGGAAATAATGATACCCCCCGGCGGCGATACCCTGGCTTTTCATCCCTTTAAAATTCGTTACAAAGCGCTCATCTGTATAGGTTGCGCCTTCGCTCATTTTAGCCATGCCATAACAAATACCGCTGGCCGCTACCCGCGACCAATCGATATTTCCTTGAAAGTGTGAAACATCAATCCCTTTTTTAAATTCATTTATTGGGTTAATCGTTTGTTCCATGATGATCCTCTTTTGTCTGACCGACAATTTTAATTTATAGCACTCCGCCTACTTTTCCATTGATGAGCTTAGTAGATACGAACTATTTTGCCATTTATCCCCTTCGCCTTTGAAGCTGCCGTGTTGTTGGCTGCGAGTGTACAAAAATGCCCGATCCTTAAGTCGATTCGCTGTTTCATACGCCCCTGATTGACCTTGTATTTTGCATACAGTTGACGTAGACTGCGCCACAATTTGGTTTGTTGTAACTTCATCCAGCGTATATACCTCTCACTTCGTAATAAATCCTATATTTACCTTCTGCAACCTCAATTAATGCGATAGAACCCGATCAGGGTCTATACCGTTTGCCTTTGAAGTTGCCTTCGGCTGCCAGGGGGTGAGACCGATGAGCGTAGACAGACTACGTGATTCGGCGAGAGCACCCCCGCAGCCAACAAGGCGGCGGCTTCAAAGGCGAACGGTATATTCGTCTGACTTAATCTATTAGACCTCTTTGGAAACCGTAGCGAGTGATACGGAGTCAAGGCGCCCGGCGCACAGCAACCTTCGTTGCCATAAGTACATGAGGATTGCGCGCACCGGGCAACGCAGGATCCGCGTCACGCAGTAGGTTTCCGAAGAGGTCTATTGGCTGCCTTTGGGGCACCTCGCCTAATAGGGTGGAAGTTGTCACTGGGAAGGAGAAGATGGTACTGAAAAAGAATTCTGTTAAGATGGGTTTGGGTGCTTAAAGCTTTCTGCTTTGAGCATGCGCGATAGGCAGAAAGACAAAAGCCCCGAGTTATTTTTCAATTAACCCGAGGCTCTCATATGACCCAACCGCATAAGAATAGCCTCTTAACAGCAATAATGCAATCGGAGGTTAAAATGTCACGAAGACTTATCCTGTATGGACTTATCGTTATTTGTTTTACGATATTGGTGTTCACCTGGATGGTAAGAGGTTCACTTTGTGAGCTGAATATCAAACAAGGAAATACAGAGTTTTCTGCCGTTTTAGCCTACGAAGCAAAACGTTAAGAGCAATTCTGGCGGGAGGCAACTCCCGCCGTTTTGCTGCTGTTGCATTCGAGTTTTTAAGCACCCAACCCTTCTTTTACTTTCTTCCTTGCTCACTATCCCCTCCGCCTTGAATCAAATTAAACTGATTCGGCTATATACCCTTCGCCTTTCAAGTTACGGCGGCGTTGGCTATTACAAACCAACATTTATGCTAATTAATAGGGAAATTGATTATGACATTTGAATTTGATGTAGAGCGCACACTTGACCAAACGGCTCAACGCGCATTCGTTATCAGCCTTTTAAGAAACATTCATGCCAACAATGACTATTATCAACAGAATATATTTTATAAACAATTTATTAACCTCAAGAGCTGCTATGAAAATCTGACACCTGAGCAAACCACCGCAGAAGAGATGTTATTATTGCTACAGCTTCTTGATTCATTGAAAGAAAGTTCCGATATATTTATCGATGAAAAAAATAAAATAATAAAAAAAAATAAAATTAATTGATGTGTTCGATTTACGGATTGAAGCAATTAAAGAAACCGTAGATAAAAAAATACACTTTATCTGCCTGATAAAAATAACGGAAATACAACAACAATACATCGATCTGTGGATAAAACATAATCCGGATTATGAAATAAATATATGGGTTGATAATACAGCTACTTTAGCTTGGGAGCTGGCACTGCGTTTACAGAACGAGGCGAGTAAAGCAGCACTTACTGCGCTCACTATCGGCACAGGTGAGCTTTATTCCTTGTCTAAAGAAAACAGGATCATAGAGCAAAATCAGGCTTATGAAACCATTAAAACCGCTATGGAGACCGATTTTTTTAGTTTTGATCAAGCCATCTCAGAATTTCTACAAAATAAAAATTTAGCGACAAAAGATGAACTGAAACAAATCAAACTAAAAAATGAAAAAAGCATTGATGATGCCTTGAGTGAGCTACAAAGCCGCAATCCTACAGCCAAAATTTATCGATTAAACCTACGCAACTTATCGCAACTTTTACCTGATATCTCGCCTGAAACTGTCTTTGATCTTGTACCGGATACAGATAGCATACAAATACCGCCAGATAAAAAAGAAAGTGAATGGTATATTAAAGAGTTGGCGTTACGCGGCAACCTAGCCGCCGCCAGCGATATTTGTCGCCTGTTGATACTGCAAGAATATGGCGGTATTTGTTTCCATACCGACCTGTTACCCGCAATAAATACAACGTTATTTAGCGAATTTATCGACAGCACCGCGGAAGACCCAGAGGGCGCTGAAAGTCAACGGCGCATTGTCAATATTATTTTAGATCAGCAGAAACAAACGGGGAGGGTGCCGGTAGCCTCAGAGGTTGAAGGCGAGCAATTTGTTGAACCTCTTTTTGTCAATAAGATAAAAGATGTGCTGGCCAGAGCGCATGAACAAAATATTCCTCTCTTCAAATCGCTTAACGAATTAAAAGTGGATCCCTATTTCCAATGTCAATATGACACTGGCTATAACCGGGCTGTGGTCGCGAAAAAGGATAGTTTATGCATCAAAAAGATGTTAGACAATCTCAATAAAGGTCATTTACTCATTAAGCATAGCCTTTATAGCATTGACCGGTTAACCCTGATCGAATGGCAACCTGAATTCGCTCAAGCCGCACTCAAGCAACGGCTAATGGAATTATCGTTGCGATTTGATGCGAGTGTATTGGTTCAGTATCGCGATGATAATATTGCCCACAAGGGGCAACATGCTCGCTCAAGCGATGAATTGACCGGGATCCGTGCTTATGATTATGCTTGTGCCGATTTGTATAATCAGGTCGAGATTGAACGCACTAAAACACTCATGGCATCCGAGCAGCCTTTTATCAATGTGTTCTTTTTAACTGAAGAAATTTATCAATCACGCTTATCAGGGGTAATGCGCGACTACAGCCTGCTAATTAACCGCCCGTGCTACGATCAGCAATACATTATCCAGCTCTACGCCAACCCGGCGGCGCTAGCAGCTGCCAATTTCCTCTATCAGCAAAATCCTCTGTTGAGTATTTGGTATCGCTATGATCCCCTCAAACAACAATTAGCCAAAGTTGCTGGCACTGAATATCTTGGCGACCACCGAAAAAAAGAATTATTTTGGTGGATAATCGAATGGAGAACAACAGCGGCGAATCCAGCATCGATGGGGAAATAATCGCTAATTTACTGCTTCATAAACCGCTATTCATTAATCAACCACTATTAAGAAGCCATGACATCATTACACAATTGAGCCTGATGGCTACTGGGTTTTCAACCGTTGAATTTACCGAAACCGTTAAATTTTTAGAAGAAGATATTAAGCAGCCCGGCGAAATTTTTCAGCTACCCCGTTTTATTGTCGATTTTTGTGCTGTTCTTACTGAAAAAGAAGTGGAAATAAAACGCACAATAATCCAGGAAAAACTCATTACTGTTGATACCATTGGCTTGAAATGGACAGGTACAGCAACATCATCAGGCATGACATGGAATTTGACACAACCTGGCGACAAAAAAATCATCATCAGTAATAATCAAGAAGATGATCAAAAAACGTTACTCTCTCACCCCTTAGAAAAGTACCTTATTGATCCCAATAAAATCGTTACTGCCTTCCAGCCAGAGCCCTTTACACTCGGTTACATCACTAAGACACCGATCATTAATCAGAAAAAGCTATCCGCCTGCTGGATTCATGAAGACACCGCCCAGGCGCTGTTGCACAGCGGGCAACAAGGCGCGCTGTTAATGTCTGCCGATAGCATGGTATTACTCGTTGCTATGGGGGGAGGAGGAGGAGAAATCATTATTTTTGATCGCCAACTCGCTAAGATAGCGCTCCTGATGGAGGCGTTAGCCAGCTCATTATTAAAGAAAAATTATACCGACTGGTTTGATTCACTGAATCTTTCCAACGGAAAATTAGCATTAAAATCTTTGATCAACAAACTATTCCATGCGCATCAAATCGCTTTTGAGCGGCTACAAAGTCGGGTACGCCACAACCAGTTTACCTTTTACCATATAGATTTGGCTAAAAATAGAAACACGCAGGACATCAACAAAATATTGCAAAAGATGTACAGCAAGAGCGACATTATTGCTGCCGTTTATCTAGGAAATATTGATGACTATATTTTTTTAAATCGTCAAGAAATAACAAAAAATAGCACGGGATTAAATATCACAACAATTTCTTCGACTATTTATGATATTAATAACTTTCTTAAACTTTTACCTAAAAATATTTCTATTTATTATCATTCCTTTTATCTTATTGATTATAATACACAAAATTTTTCTACTAAAATAAATAGATTACAAGACAATTATAGCAAGATTAAATATATAGAACGTATCAAGCAATGAAAATCGGGCTATATTATCAATAATATTTATCCTTACATCCTATCATTCGCAGCTAAGAAAATAAAAATGGCAGGTATACTTGGCGATGAATGGATAGCGATACTATCGGATATTCGATACTACCCACAAGAAAAAAAATACAGAATACCCTATCTAAATATTAACGATTTTATTGAAATAAAAAAATTAGAAACAACCAATAAATTTTTACCGACATCAACCCGTTATTAGATAAATCGACAGCAACCATTCGGGAATTTTGTCGATTTGGCAATGGGCAATTACCAATTAAACACCTGAGTAAAATAATTGATATTAATAATATAGAAAATAAAGCTGATTTTACTGCATCAGTATATAAATTTTGGTCTGATATGGATATTGGCATTAATAATATTAGCCCAATATTTATTGATTTAAGAAAAGCGCTCGATATCTATTTCGCGCTATCTGTTCCGATAGATATTAACAATGTATCCAACACTTAAGATACCGCAACTGATATACAATTAACATTATTTAGAGAGGGTAAACTCAGTCAAATTCCAGCAAGAATGAAAAGTGTTAACCGTTTTTTTAACATGATGGATAGAACCAGTAATAAAAAAACCGAAGTCATCGCTTCTGGATTAGCCAGAAAAAATTTTGTACTGAATACTGATGAGTTAATCGCAACCAAAGAGCAAGAAAAACATCATAGTGCTATGACACAGATCACCGATAATGTCATGAACACCGCTTTTAGCATCGCCGGCAATATTGCAACGGTAATGCTATCCATAACTAACATTATGCTGACTGCACTCAGTCGATTTATACCGCATAAGACAGAGAATTCATTAAAAAATAGAGAAAACATACACACTTGGGGTCACTATTTCAATCGTATGAATGAGGGGTGGCAACAGGGAGGATTTAGCCTTGAACAAGGGGTTTTACTCCCAGTCGAAGGCGTTGTCATCCGCCGAATAGATCTACGAAGACGCAATAATCCTACCGTATTGTTCGATAGGCATGGTCAACAAATACGAAAAATGGAAAAAGCCGGTATTCCTACCGATCTGGATACCTATATTAATTTACATAAATTAACAGGCATAGAAGAAGAAAAAACCATCACTGTTCTACAAGACAATCCCAATTTAAACCGGTTTGTCTTACCTGTGACACCGAGAGCCAGCATGGAACCTATTTATGACTCCGTATTATTTCCTGTTTTACAAACATTGCCTGAATTTAAAACCCTGCGCCAGTTTGCACAAAAAGATCCCGGATTTATATTTGCAGAACAGATAAAAACAAGCGCATCGATAACATCGGTCTGGAGAGTAATAACCAAAATAATATTTAATTATAGCTGGACAACAATAGATATTTTATTAGGAAATGGTGATTACAAACTCATTGCGCCAGGTGTTAGTGAAGATCAGCAAGTAGAACATAGCCTATACAAAGGGTATTTGTATTATACGCTTTTCGCACCAGAAACAGGCGATGCGGTTGTGATGTTAGGATTAAATAAAGCACAAGCAGACCTCAGGATAAAATGCAGTAATAATAAAGTAAAGTGGGTGATTTCTGCCAGCCATTTATCCGGTATGCAAGTCACCTTGACGGATTCAGTATTAAATTTTCACCGCCATTCCCAGGACAAAAAACGGAAACAATTAAAATTACTATTACTGACATCAAGAATACGCAGCTTATTATTCAACTTGCCACCGGTCTATTGGAAATAGATAAACAAAACCTAAGTATAATTCCGTTACAGGTTAATGTACAAACCCTACTAGATAATAGAATTATTGCTAATAAAAATCAAAGAACGGTAAAAAAATATCTGTCTGAATATACCAAAGGCCTGAAAGAAGTTATTAAACTACTGCGAATAAATAATTTTCATCCGATTGAAGAAGAGCAAAGTCAAGCCTGTTTTTATTCTTTAAGACAGAACGATTTTATTTATACCAAAACCGATGACAATACACTTTTTACGCATAAAACGAAACGCACTCATACTGAAGGCGGATTGATTTTTTTATATCCGCAAGCAAGCTAACGGGTTTGATACGCTATTATTATCCGCCACCGATAACTTTATTGATGGTTATCATCAAAACGAAATATTAGACATCACAAAATTAAAACAAGATCTTAGCACGCTCTGCCATTATTATAGCGTTCCCGAAGTGATACCAATGAATTGTAGAAATCAGCATCGAGGCTGGTATCACCCCGCTAGTCAAAAATTATTTATTATCCATGATGCTGATCGACTATATCGTTATCTTGGTTTTAACAAATGGGACAGATCGGCCTGGTTTATCCGTGCTGCTAGCAGATTTTCAAGCCAGCTATTACTTAAAATTTATGATAACGGTGGCCGTATCACTTTTCCAGACCAGAGCCCCAATTACCAACGCTTGGATAATTTGCTGGTATTAAAGGCAGATCATGTACTCAGGCTCACTGAGCAAGCACATGTAGAAATTGACGTACCGGCTTTATTAGTGATCATGACCGACGATCAGCAACACATGAGCTTTACGTTTAATCCAACCTTATTTCATTACACAGTGATTTATATTTGTAACATTACCACTAACAACCAGAAGAAAATATATTGCCAGTTCCCCGATAGCACTAATTTTTCCAAGGTACTTATCACCCGAGAACAGAATGATTTGAGAATGTTTGTTGATGATAAACTACTGGTGGTGGTTGGTGTGTTTATAGACAGTGAAGATGACGAGATGGCTAGAAAAGTACAATTTATCTTTCACAACCAATACACAACAGCGAAAAATTGGCGGCATATTACAGTGAAAAAACGGGAGGAGCAGAAATGTTTGACAGCGACCAAACTGATAATATTCTGCTCCCTGTTACTGATTCACTGCTACAAACAGTAGCGGATTAGCGGTTTTGTCGCATCGACTTTCTCTCGAATTAACATGACCCTCATTTATCAGGATGCTTCTTAAAATCAAGATCAGTTAAATCAGAGATTACCTTGGGTTTGATTAGTTTCACTTGACTACCAATGTCAATGATCATCCGATCAACACCCATTTCAAGAGGACCTTTATAGGTTTCTTGTGTCCTCTTCATTATTTCTTTATCGCCCTCCGCGCCAGGAAGTCCTTTTTTAACAATATGAGAGAATACCGCCATTTTCGGTTTGGCTTCTTTAAAAACGTCGGCCGCCTGTTCCGGGGTCGTTAATTTTCCCAAAATGATCTGCATTTCTGGTGTATGGGAAAAATCTTTACCGGTTGCGATCACATTATGAACAATTAAATCAGCGTTCATGCCGTGATGCACAACATTACGCGAATAGGTGGTATCTCCAGACAAAACCACTTTTCTATTGTTGTAAGTAATACTATATCCAAAAGCAGGATTACCATCGGCATGACACACCGGAAATGCGGTTACCTTAATTTCATGCGCTGCTGGCGTATTATCTTTTTCTTTGTAAAGCTCTTGTCCTAGACTTATCGGGTCGCCCTTTTTTGGACAAACATTTTCTTTGGGATTTTCAATTTCTGTAACCATGAGATCCAGTGATTCTTTTTTATTATGTTCATCTGAACGATTTTGTACATCATGACCATACATAGTTCGCATACCATCGCGCATTTTCAATGTGCCGACAGGACCCCATATTTTCATCTGCTCCGTTCGCCCCAACAAAACCAAGGCGTGATCCAAAGGCTAGCTAATCCTTCGATATGATCATTATGAAGATGGGTTAAAAAAACAGTAGTCACTTTTTTAATATCTACTTCCGATTCATAAAGCCGTTGCAACACGCCACGACCAGCATCAAACAATAATTTTTTTTCCTCCCACCTCAATCAATGTTGCGGGTTCCTAAAAGAATGACGCGCATATCAACTTTATCGCTTTGTGCCAACAAGGAATGACTGCACACCATTAAAACCGTCATAATAAAAATATGCCATTTCATACTAATATCCTTTTATTAGCCAGCAACTTCTTTAAACACATTTTCCAAATAGAATGTAGTGATATATTTCTTCAAAGACCACTTATTATCATTTTTCTTTATTTTTTTCCCAATGTTCATTGGTATTAGGGTCAAGCTTTAGCAGCAGTACCTCATCTTCCTCTTCTTCTTTTTCCTCTTTAAATCCTAACGCTAGATAACAAAGTGCTGCTTTGTCATCAACCGCGATTAATTTAACCACACCGTGATAACCTTGCATTTCAGAATATCTGACGGCTTCTTCTATTAAAGCCCCTCCACACCCCATTGAACCTGGATGCGTTACCAAGCGTTCGATTGTTAGGTACCCCTCATAAAAACAAGATGTGATCATCATGCCAGCCGGGGTTTCATCATTAATTTTATAGACGTAAAAGCGTATCTGTTCAGAGGCATACAAACCTGAAAAAAAATAAATTTTTTGATTATTAAGAAGGTGATGACTGGTATTTATTCTTTCATTCCAAGCTGCTTGATAGGCAGTAGCGTCCTTTTCTTCCGGAGAAAGACACCAGTCATTAATATTTTGATCCAATTTCTCAGTGAAAGTCATCGCTTGCTCACTGTCTACTATGAATATTGGCGCACGTTTACTATAACGCAACTGAGCAAAAGGGTTGATCGCAGACGGCTCTGACGAGCTGATAGGTAGCATTAGTGATTCCTTAATGAAATCCCAGCCTATAGAGAAGCATAGAAGTGAAAATACTGATGAGCAAGGGCATCATCAACATTAATTTTTTGTTGAATAGACGTTTATCATCAAATGCGAAAAGGAAAAAATCAGGGGGTGACAAGCGAGAAGAAAAACAAGCTAGGTTTTGATTTATACCCACAGTCCTTCAAGTTGCCGCTAGGTGTTTGGCTATACGTGAGTCAGGCGAACACCCGCAGCCAACAACATGACAGCTTCAAAGGCAAAGGATTATAGCTACAATATATCTGTAGTTATAATAACTTTAGCTATAATGTGATTCTAATTGAGATACCATTAATAAGAGCACAAGCGCTATCAAACAGGTTTTAAGCATTTACCATCCATTAATTTATTGGCAATAGAATGCTTGAGGTTTATTTATGAGCAAAAAAAAAGGGTTAATACCTCTGGTTCCAATGCTAATACTTTTAAGCAGTGTCGTCATTGTAGGCTGTAATGATAAAGATAGTTCACAAAAGGCGGCTTCACGACCCTTGGTTGAAGTGGGAATCGTGACCCTAGCAGCACAATCCATCAATGTCACCACTGAGCTTCCAGGTCGTACAGCCGCATCCTTGGTAGCGGAAGTTCGCCCACAGGTAAGTGGTATTATCCTGAAACGTAATTACACAGAAGGCAGTAATGTCACTACTGGCAGCTCACTGTATCAAATTGATCCTGCCCCCTATCATGCTGCTTATAACAGCGCCAAGGATGATTTAGCAAAAGCACAGGCGAGAGCCGAAATCGCCGGTATGAAATTAAATCGCTATAAACCACTGTTAAAAACACATTATGTCAGTAAACAAGAATACGATGAGGCTTCATCTGCTTTGACCCAAGCGAATGCAGAAGTGATGAGTGCAAAAGCAAAGTTGGAAACAGCACGCATTAATTTAGCCTATACCAAAGTGAATTCACCCATTTCGGGGCGTAGTGGTAAATCATTGGTCACTGAAGGGGCATTGGTCAGCAGCGGTCAAACCAATCCATTGACAACCATCCAACAACTTGATCCTATGTATGTGGATGTTACGCAATCGAGTGATCAATTTCTGCGTCTGAAAGAAGAATTAGCAACCGGTAGACTAAAACAAGAAGCAGGCAAAGCCAGAGTACGTCTGCTATTAGAAAATGGCAGAGAATATCCGGCTACCGGCACGCTAGAATTCTCTGATGTCACTGTTGATCAAAGCACCAATTCCATTACTTTACGTGCTGTTTTTCCAAATCCTAATGGAGCACTGTTACCGGGGATGTTTGTTCAGACTCGTTTG
>NZ_GL379610.1:20173-21711 GCF_000143625.1 Candidatus Regiella insecticola LSR1
CCACAACAAGGGGTTACCCGTGATCCTCGTGGTGACGCCATCGCGATGGTAATAGGCCAAGATAACAAAGTAGAGTTACGTAAACTGACAACAGGGCAAGCGATTGGTGATAAATGGTTGGTTACCGAAGGATTGCAACCCGGTGATCGCGTTATTTTAACCGGCTTACAAAAAATAAAACCAGGTATTCAGGTTAAGGGACAGGAGATTGATCATCCGGCATCCGATACAGTTCCACAATGAATATACCCTTTGTCTTTGAAGTTGCCTTCAGCTGCCAGGGCGACCGACCGATGAGCGTAGACATACTACGTGATTCGGCTAGCACCCACAGCCAACAACGCGGCGGCTTCAAAGGCAAGGGTATAAAAAAATTCAGATATCTCAGTTTAAATAGGAGCCGATAATTCATGACTAATTTTTTTATAGATCGCCCTATTTTCGCTTGGGTTATTGCCATCATGATTATGTTGGTGGGAAGTGCGGCAATAATGATATTACCGATTGCACAATATCCTACTGTAGCCCCCCCCACCATTAGCATATCCGCCAATTATCAAGGGGCTGATGCGGCGACCGTACAAAATACAGTGACGCAAGTTATCGAGCAAAAAATGAATGGTATCGATAATCTGCTGTATTTATCTTCTAGTAGTGACTATTCAGGTAATGTAGAAATTTCTTTAACATTTAAACCCGGTACCGATCCGGATGTTGCCCAAGTACAGGTGCAAAATAAATTACAGCTGGCAATGCCGCTACTGCCCCAACAGGTTCAACAACAAGGGGTTGAAGTTGAAAAATCAAGTGATGCCTATTTAATGTTTCCCAGCTTTGTTTCTGAAGATGGCTCCATGCAACAAGAAGAAATTGCTGATTATATTGCCACCAATATTAAAGATCCTATTAGTCGAATATCGGGTGTCGGTGATGCACCGCTTTTTGGCGCACAAAACGCGATGCGTATTTGGATGGATCCGAATAAACTCAATAGGTTTAAGTTGACACCTGTTGAGGTCATTCATGCCATTCGCGCGCAAAATGATCAGGTGGCAGTGGGGCAGCTCGGTGCTACTCCTGCGGTACCAGGCCAACAACTTAACGCTTCGATTATCTCTCAAACTCGCCTCACTTCAGCAGAAGAATTCAACCAAATTTTACTCAAAATCAACCCTGATGGTTCACAGGTACGTTTAAAAGATATCGCTACTGTTGAGCTTGGTGCTGAAAGTTATAACATGATTATCCGTTATAACGGCAAACCCGCGACAAGTTTAGGGATTAAATTAGCCACTGGGGCTAACGCATTAAAAACGGCAGCGGCAGTCAAAGAAGAATTAGATAAACTGCAGCAATTTTTTCCGCCGGGTTTAAAAGTGGTTCATCCGTACGATACCACCCCTTTTGTAAAAACCTCTATTAAAGGCGTGGTGACCACGCTCGTTGAAGCAATTATTCTCGTTTTTCTCGTCATGTATCTATTTTTGCAGAATTTCCGCGCAACCCTGATTCCAACAATTGCAGTCCCAATCGTTTTA
>NZ_GL379610.1:21739-31687 GCF_000143625.1 Candidatus Regiella insecticola LSR1
TTGCAGTCCCAATCGTTTTACTGGGTACCTTTGCTATCCTCTACGCCTTTGGTTATTCGATCAATACACTCACGATGTTTGGCATTGTGCTGGCGATTGGCCTGTTGGTGGATGATGCTATCGTGGTGGTAGAAAATGTTGAGCGAGTGATGCAGGAAGAAGGCTTATCGCCCAAAGCGGCAACTAAAAAAGCCATGGGACAAATTCAAGGTGCTTTGGTGGGGATCACGCTAGTTTTATCTGCCGTATTTATTCCTATGGCTTTTTTTGAGGGGGCTACCGGTGTAATTTATCGACAATTTTCCATTACTATTGTTTCTGCCATGGTGCTATCGGTTATTGTCGCGTTAATTTTAACCCCCGCCTTGTGCGCAACCATGTTAAAGCCTATCGCCAAAGGGAGTCACCATTCAGTGAAAGGCTTCTTTGGTTGGTTTAATCGCCTATTCGCCAAAGCCACCCAACAGTACAGTGATGGCGTGAACCGTATTTTACGGACTACCGGGCGCTATTTAGTGCTTTATCTTCTGATTATACTGGGTACCATTATCCTATTTTTACGTTTGCCAACCTCGTTCTTGCCAGAAGAAGATCAAGGGGTACTATTAACCTTAGCTCAACTTCCCGCTGGGGCGACGCAACAACGTACGGAAAAAATACTTGAACAAGCCACCGATTATTTCCTGTCCCAAGATGCCGTTAGCTCATTGCTCACCATTAACGGATTTGCCACCAGCGGGCAGGGGCAAAATATGGGTTTAGCATTCATCAGCTTGAAAGAATGGAACAAACGAGCCGGGAAAGAAAATACCGTACAAGCGGTAGTGAACCGTGCGGCTCGAACTTTTGCAGGCATTAAAGACGGCTTAGTCTTCGTTTTTAATATTCCGGCGATCACCGAATTAGGTACCGCTACCGGCTTTGATTTTCAGCTCATTGATCAAGGAAATCTAGGGCACCGAAAACTAACCGAAGCACGCAATCAGCTATTAGGGATGGCAGCACAACATCCCGATGTATTAGTTGGGGTGAGACCTAATGGCTTAGAAGATACGCCACAATTCAAACTTTCAATCGATATGGAAAAAGCACAAGCGTTAGGACTGACCATCTCGGATATTAATACCACCCTGAGTTCTGCATTAGGTGGCAGCTATGTCAATGATTTTATTGATCGTGGCAGGGTAAAGAAAGTTTTTGTGCAAGCTGCCGCGCCATTTCGTATGTTGCCAGATGATATCGATAAATGGTACGTCCGCAGCAATACAGATAAAATGGTGCCCTTTTCCGCGTTTTCCAGTGCCAAATGGGAACAGGGTTCACCACGGTTAGAACGTTATAACGGTCGGCCATCAATGCAGATTTTAGGACAGGCGGCACCCGGCAAAAGTACCGGTGAAGCCATGGATCTAATGCAATATTTAGCCGCAAAACTCCCCGCTGGAATAGGTTATGAATGGAGTGGCATGTCTTATCAAGAACGTCAATCTGGCAATCAAGCAACCATGCTATACGCTATCTCGCTGATGGTCGTCTTTCTATGCCTGGCTGCATTATATGAAAGTTGGTCAATTCCATTCGCGGTTATTTTGGTAGTACCTGTAGGGATCCTCGGAACCTTATTGGCCACCTTTTTACGTGGACTGGATAATGATGTTTATTTTCAAGTGGGTTTGCTAACCACTATCGGGTTGTCCGCTAAAAATGCCATTCTGATCGTGGAATTTGCCAAAGAACTGATGGAAAAAGAAAACAAAGGGTTGATTGAAGCAACGCTTGAAGCGGTTCGCATGCGTCTGCGACCCATTCTAATGACCTCCTTGGCTTTTATCCTCGGCGTTACACCGTTAGTCATTAGCAGCGGAGCGGGTTCGGGCGCACAAAATGCGGTAGGTACCGGAGTTATGGGAGGAATGATTGCTGCAACAGTACTGGCTATCTTCTTTATCCCATTATTCTTTGTGATGGTTCGTCGTCATTTTAGTAAGCACACCGAGGGTATCGAGGGGCATGAAAAGTGATACAGCATAGATATACCCAATGAATTTCGAGTTACGGCAAGGCGGCCAGGGGGTGAGACCGATGAGCGTAGACATACTACGTGATTCGGCGAACACCCGCAGCCAACGCCGCCGTAACTTGAAAGGCGAAGGGTATAGTTCAAGGTGGGGTCGTACACCCCACGAAGATAGTACATACAGACAGAAGCTATAAATAAGCGAAAGTATAACTCTAGCTTATTTATTGGTGTCATATTCGGTCATAGAAACGTCAAAATGAGCTCTCTTCCTAACCGCTGCTAAATGATCCATAATAATTTTTTCGTATTCAATAAAACCAGGCGGACGAATTCCAAAAAATGGGCCGTAATGTTGTATATCATGCATTCTACTAGGTACAGGCATAATCATATCATCAAAATTATGTACTGATATTTCTCTCAATTTTTCATCAGGCCAAAAAATTATATTAATAAGAGACGTCCATATTGATATATAAGCCTCTCCTGGCAATAAAGATTGCAGCATGATATGGTCATGGCCTTTACTATAAAAGTAATAAAATTTTTCCGATTTTTTTAGATCCTCGGTTCCGTCACTAACTAATTTTTCTAAATAAATTTTTACCTTTTTAAGCTCTAGGAGGTTTTCTTCATTAAGAAATTTTTTCTTATTAAAAATATCTAATAATATATTTAACCGCTCAAGTAAAATGTTTGCTTTTAAAAACTTTATCCTGTCCACTACACAAGCAGGTAATATTTCTATATTACTATCTGTCAAATCCAAAACCACTAAATCTTCTAAAATACTAATATCCGGCAGTTCCTTTAAAAGTGTATTATTTTTGATCCATAGCTCTGTTATCCCCTTTCCCCAGAACTTAGCATTTGGTAAAGCACTAAATCGTAGATCAGACAAATCTAATATACCGTATTCATATTTAGCACGATTTTTCAATATATTGACAACCTGAGCACGATCTTCACCAGGCTTCTGATTTGGATCATTCTGGTACGCATCTAGCACTTTATACCTGTTGTGCAGAGAGGTATCTTCTGGCGACGAAAACGAGTAAACATAATTAGCTGCACTAGTTACAAAACCTGGCATTTCCATAATTGAAATATTTTCCCAATACTGTAATTAACATTAAATTTTTATTAAGCATAATAATATACATACTATTATTTTCATCTATCTTTTTCGTTTCCGTATACGCTTAATTTAAGTTCTGTTACTTCTGGCGTGTGAAGAAATAGTAAAGGGATTAAAGATAAATAAGGAAGATTGAGCTTAGCCTGCCCATTTGCGACACATCTCACCAAATTCTGTAGACAATTAACTTTAAATACTGGAGAGACACGAATATTTGTTTTATCTATCAGGCGTTTCTGGTAAAGGGAAGTATTTACATCTTTCGCCTTTGAAACCTCCGCGTTGTTGGCTGCGGGAGTCGCCCGAATCACATAGTAGTCTACGCTCATCGGTCTCACTTCCTGGCCGCCTAGCGGAAACTTGAAGGACTGGAGTATAGAGCCTATTTGAAATCTTCTTTGAGCTGTGCTCAATTGATGAAAAAAAGCGCAATTCTTTTTTATCTTAATGTTTTGACGAAGTATCAGCGAGCACAAGAGATTTCGAATAGGCTCTTACCATACAGGTGAACACCAGTATCGTTACACAAATAACGATAAGTCCATACAAAATAAGTCTTCGTGACATAATAGCATGCTTGTCTTTGAGTTCATTTTTTCTGTGAGGGGAGAGGATCTGGGGCGCAGCACACAACTAAAAGTAAGCAGAAAAGGTTGGGTGCTCAAGTGTCACATGTCTTTCACCGAAAAGGCGGGGCGCGAACCCCGCCTCGCGGTTAGCTCTTAAATTCGTAGTTCAGGAACACCGCTACCTCCGTGTTACCTTGTTTGATACGTAACTCACACAGTGAATCGCGTATCAGCAAGGTGAAAAGTAAAATTGTGATACAAATCACAATTAAACCGGATAACGCGAATTTTCGCGGCATTCTGACCTCCGATTGCATTTCTGCAGTTAAGAGGCTATCCTTATGTTCTGTGGACATATTGGAGCCTCGGGTTAATTAAGAAAATTACTCGGGGCTTTCGTCTTTCTGCCTATCACGACTGCTCAAAGCAAAAAGCCTCAAGCACCCAACCGCATCTTAACAGAATTCTTTTTCAGCACCACCTTCTCCTTCCCACTCAATACTATAACCTTCGTCTTTGAAGTTGCCTTCGGCTGCCAGGGCGACCGACCGATGAGCGTAGATATACCATGAGGCGAGCACCCGCAGCCAACAACACGGCGTCTGCAAAGACGAAGGGTATATCTTAAATTAAGCTTATTTACAGTCCAATAACCTTGCCGTAGAATGGCCGTTTATCCGATGCGCCGTGAAACCCTGTCCTTCAAGGACAAGGATATACCCATCGCCTTTGAAGTTTCCTTCGGCTGCCAGGGGGTGAGGCCGATGAGCGTAGACATACCGTGAGGCGAGAGCTGGCAGCCAACAACACGGCGGCTTCAAAGGCGATGAGTATAGATGATATCAATAAATTCAAAGCGCCAAAGACGCGCAACAATCAGTTTCGAGCGAAATTTCATCGCACTATTTTTGTTATTGGGGTCGTTAGATGGGACTGAAAAGTAACATTAAAAACATAGGAATGTTTTTTTTATTAGTAGCCACAATCATGTTGGGTGGTTGTGATACTGTGTTAATGGATCCTAAGGGTGCTATCGGAGTTGAACAAAAAAAATTGATACTGATGGCTACCGGTTTGATGTTAATCGTGGTCATCCCGGTTATTTTGATGACCTTTTTTTTCGTATGGAAGTTTCGTGCTACCAATAAAAATGCCACTTACAAGCCTAACTGGTGCCACTCTAACAAGATAGAGTTTGTTGTTTGGACAGTGCCAATCATTATCATTGTTATTTTGGCAGTAATAACTTGGCGAACCAGCCATGAGCTTGATCCTTACAAACCCCTTGTTAGCGATAAACAACCTGTCACTATTGAAGTGATTTCACTTGATTGGAAATGGCTATTTATCTACCCCGAGCAAGGTATTGCCACCGTCAATGAATTAGCCTTTCCAACTCATGTCCCCGTGAATTTTAAAATCACCTCTAACTCGGTAATGAATGCGTTTTTTATCCCTCAGTTAGGCGGGCAAATTTACGCGATGGCGGGAATGCAAACCAAATTGCATCTCATTGCTAATCAAGCGGGTCAATACAAAGGCATCTCCAGTAGTTACAGTGGTGCCGGCTTCTCAGGTATGAAATTTACCGCTATCGCTACGCCTACAGAAGCAGATTTTGATCAATGGGTCGCTCAAGTGAAAGCCTCACCAGACGCTTTAAAAGATACAGCTGATTTTGATGCATTAGCGCTGCCCAGTGAAAATAATCCCGTTCAATACTTTTCTAGTGTGAAATCCGAACTATTTAATGAAACGATTAACAAATTTATGGGTGATATGCATATGCATAATGGCAGTCATATGAACGAAAACATGCATAAAGACACACATAAAAGTGAACATGCTCACCTAGAGGCCGAGGAATAAAAGATGTTAGGAAAATTAACACTTGACGCGGTGCCGTTTCACGAACCTATCGTTATGGTAACCCTTGCGATCGTTATGCTGGCTGGATTGGCGCTGACAGCGGCCTTAACCTACTTTGGCAAGTGGAAATGGCTATGGAGCGAATGGTTGACTTCAGTTGACCATAAAAAAATCGGTATTATGTATATCATCGTTGCCATGGTCATGCTGCTGCGTGGTTTTGCTGATGCGATTATGATGCGGAGCCAGCAAGCGCTTTCTTCAGCGGGAGAAGCGGGTTTTTTGCCCCCTCATCACTACGATCAAATTTTTACCGCCCATGGCGTGATCATGATTTTTTTTATGGCGATGCCTTTTATCGTCGGTTTGATGAATATTGTGGTGCCTTTACAGATCGGAGCACGTGATGTTGCCTATCCATTTTTAAATTCACTGAGCTTTTGGTTGTTTGTCGTCGGTGTACTCTTGATTAACATATCGCTTGGCGTGGGTGAATTTGCACAAACGGGATGGTTGGCTTATCCACCGTTATCCGCTAAAGAATATAATCCAGGCGTTGGGGTCGATTATTGGATATGGAGTCTGCAAATATCTGGCCTCGGTACCTTGCTGGCAGGTGTTAACTTTTTCGCTACCATTCTTAGAATGCGGGCACCTGGCATGTCGATGATGCAAATGCCAGTGTTTACCTGGACAGCACTCTGTTCGAATATTTTAATCATCGTTGCTTTTCCCATCCTGACAGTGACTATCGCGTTACTGACGTTAGATCGCTACCTTGGCACTCATTTCTTTACTAATGATATGGGTGGCAACATGATGATGTATATCAACCTGATTTGGGCCTGGGGTCATCCGGAAGTTTACATTCTCGTTCTGCCCGCATTTGGTATATTTTCTGAAGTAACCGCCACTTTTTGCCGGAAACGTTTATTTGGCTACACCTCATTAGTCTGGGCGACCATTGTTATTACCATTCTCTCCTTTGTCGTTTGGTTACACCATTTTTTCACTATGGGATCAGGGGCTAACGTTAACGCTTTCTTTGGTATCGCCACTATGATTATTTCTATACCCACTGGGGTGAAAATCTTCAATTGGCTGTTTACCATGTACCAAGGTCGTATCCAATTCAATTCTGCTATGCTGTGGACTATCGGATTTATTGTTACCTTTACCGTGGGTGGTATGACTGGCGTGCTACTGGCGGTACCAGGTGCCAATTTTGTTCTACATAACAGCTTATTTCTAATTGCTCACTTCCATAATGTGATTATTGGAGGGGTTGTGTTTGGTTGTTTCGCCGGTTTGACTTACTGGTTTCCAAAATCTTTTGGTTTTACACTCGATGAAAAATGGGGGATCCGCGCATTCTGGTTCTGGCTCGTTGGTTTCTTTGTCGCCTTTATGCCGCTGTACATTTTAGGCTTTATGGGGATGACGCGACGCCTGAGCCAAGATATTAACCCAGAATTTCATCCGATGTTGATGGTCGCGACCGGCGGCGCCTTGCTGATCGCCTGCGGGATTTTATGTCAGCTCATCCAAATTTTTGTCAGCATTCGTGATCGTGAAAAAAATCGCGATCTCACCGGTGATCCCTGGAATGCACGGACATTAGAATGGGCGACTTCTTCTCCTCCTCCATTTTATAACTTCGCGCTAGTGCCAAAAATTCATGATCGTGATGAATTCTGGCGGATGAAAGAAAATGCTGAGGCTTACCCGTTTTTGGCCTCGCCAGACACAACGAAATCCGATGTTATCAAACCAAACTCCGCAAAATATGAACCCATCCATATGCCGAAAAATACTGGAGCTGGCGTGATTATTGCTGGGTTTAGCTTGATCTTCGGTTTTGCGATGATTTGGTATATCTGGTGGTTAGCTATTGTCGGTCTGATTGGCGCTATGGTTACTTGGATTATAAAAAGCTTCGATGAAGATGTGGATTACTATGTACCCATTGACGAAGTAGCCCGTATAGAGAGTCAACATCATGAAAAAATCAGCAAAGCAGGCGTGAATTATGTCAACTGAAACTCTGGCGCACCCTAATAATATCACCCATCATAATAGTATTCATTCAGAGCACCATCACCAGGACATGGGCGCCATTAAGGTATTCGGTTTCTGGATTTACTTAATGAGCGATTGCATTTTATTTGCAGCGCTGTTTGCAAACTATGCTGTGTTAGTCAACGGCATAGCAGATGGGCCAAGCGGTAAAGATATTTTTGATCTGCGATTCGTATTGATAGAAACCTTCTTGCTGTTATTGAGTAGCATCACTTACGGCATCGCAATGCTCGGCATCAATAAAGGCTGTAAAAATCAAGTTAACATTTCGTTGGCATTGACTTTTATTTTGGGGCTGGGTTTTGTCGCGATGGAAATTTTTGAATTCCATGAACTCATTGCTGAAGGCTATGGCCCGGATCGCAGCGCTTTTTTATCGAGCTTCTTCGCATTGGTGGCCACTCACGGTATCCATGTCAGCGCCGGTTTGATCTGGATCATTATTATGATAATTCAAGTCATGAGACGGGGTTTAAACACCACAAATCAAACGCGGTTGATGTGTCTGAGCTTATTTTGGCATTTTCTTGATGTGGTCTGGATCTGCGTATTCACCATTGTTTATTTGTTAGGAGCAATGTAAATGATTGATACTACTGACCATGCTGGGGCGAGTCATGGAAGTTTGAAGTCCTATTTGATTGGCTTCGTGCTGTCCATTATTCTGACCGTGATTCCGTTTGCCATGGTGATGAGCAATACTGCTTCTCATACTCTTATTCTTACTACGGTAGTGGCTTTAGCGATCGTGCAAATTATCGTACATCTAGTCTATTTCTTACATATGAATGGCTCATCGGAAGAGCGTTGGAATTTAGGCGCTTTTTTATTCACCATCTTGGTAATAGCTATTATTGTTGTTGGCTCACTTTGGATTATGTATAACCTTAATATCAATATGATGCCCTAACTAATATGATGATCAATAAAAGCGTATTTGAAATCGCCGTTGAGCTACCGCTACGCTCAGTTGAAAAAAAAATGGGCGAAAAAGCGCAGTTGCCTTTTTTATACAAAAACAAGGACATCAATGGACGTTTCGAGCCTTTTTTTGACAAGGTATCAGTACACACGAGAGATTTCAAACAGCCTCTAAGAGCTGTATTGTAATGATGAAGCAATACCTACAGATCACTAAACCCGGTATTATTTTTGGTAATTTAATTTCCGTCGTTGGCGGATTTTTGCTAGCGGCACAGGGTAGTGTTGATTATGCTTTATTGCTGGCTACTCTTTTGGGTGTCTCATTAGTTATTGCTTCAGGCTGTGTATTTAATAACTATATTGATCGCGATATCGATAAAATGATGGAAAGAACCAAAAACCGGGCGCTGGTAAAAGGACTTATCGATCCAAAAACCAGCCTGGTTTATGCTTCCCTATTAGGTATTATCGGTGTTTTGTTGCTTTGTTTTATGACTAATGTACTGGCTGTGATATTAGCGGTAATAGGTCTTATTATCTATGTTGGCATTTATAGTCTTTACATGAAACGTCACTCTGTCTACGGTACTTTAGTTGGAAGTTTATCTGGCGCTACACCCCCGGTTATTGGTTATTGCGCCGTTACAGGGCAATTTGATACCGCTGCTTTTATCCTATTCTTCATTTTTTGTGTGTGGCAAATGCCACATTCCTACGCTATTGCTATCTTCCGCATTAAGGATTATCGCGCCGCCAATATTCCTATCTTACCTATCATAAAAGGCATATCGGTCACAAAAAACCACATCACACTTTATATTTTGGCATTTATGGTAGCCACGTTAATGCTGACGTTAAGTGGTTATACCGGATATCACTATTTTATCGTGACCGGCGCAGTGAACCTTTGGTGGTTCGTTATGGCATTGCGCGGTTATCAAGCAATAGATAATCATCTTTGGGCGAGAAAACTTTTTGTGTTTTCCATCATTGCCATCACCTCATTGAGCATCATGATGTCTATTGATTTTTATTAAACCTCTTACCCCAACAGCTTGACGGTGTTTGCAGCTGCAACATGAGATCTATACCCAATATTAACGACATTAACGACAATAAAATGACCTCGTTAGAACTACGTACCACTTGGGGGCTAGGGACGGTTTTTTCACTGCGCATGCTGGGTATGTTTATGCTATTACCTGTGATTAGCATTTATGGCATGACGTTGGAAGGCGCCACTGAATCACTGATTGGTATCGCTATTGGTATTTATGGGCTAACGCAGGCGCTGTTGCAAATTCCCCTTGGACTGCTGGCTGATCGTATTGGTCGTAAGCCAATTATCG
>NZ_GL379611.1 GCF_000143625.1 Candidatus Regiella insecticola LSR1
AATGAACGTGCTTGTAAGATGGCCGTTACATGGTGATATGGCTTGGTTAATAGGCGGATGTTACTTGCCAGGCGCCTTAAACCGACAGCGGTACGTTCTCTCTGTCCGGTTTTTGGGCGAGAAGGTAATGCGCTATTGACTCCGCCGGTGACGCTAAAATAAAACAGGCTCTCGATATCAGACGCTGTGGATAAGCGACGTGCTAATTCATAAGCGTAGCGCCCGATCCCGGTTAATGGATAGCGAATAGCATCGGTACCAAATAATATTTTCACGGCAACGGGGAATGATACATCCATTCCAGCGTGTCATGAAGAGGAGGCATATTCCACGAACCAATAATACTACGTAGTAATTCGGCAGAGCCCAGTAATGAGCGCACTTCATTTTTTCGCACAAAAGTGGGATTGACTTTCACCTGTATAGCATAACCCGCCATCTTACCCACTCTTTCCACTACCTCTTGTAACGAGTGACTTTTGCCAGAACAAATATTAATCACCTTTCCTATTGGACGTACTTCTACCAGTCGCCGATAGGCATTCGCTACCGCCCTAACATCACTGAAATCACGAAAAACATCACAGTTACCTAATTCAATGGTTGATGCTTTCCGTTGAAAATGACCGATGATTTTGGGCAACAAAAAGCTTCCGATTGACCCACACCGGTATAATTAAAAGGGCGTGTAATGACGATGGGTAATCGGTCAAACCACAAACGCGCCATATTTTCTATAGCCAATTTGCTGACCGCATAATCGTTGGCAGGATTGGGCAGAGTAGATTCATCTAGCACACCCTGTTTAGTATTACCGTAAATATTGGCGCTACTGGCCAGTAATACACAGCCGACTTTTGGCGCTTCGGTTGCGATAGCATCGAGTAAATTGTGTGTACCTAATGTATTCACTTGATAAAATGCATCCACATCAGCCTTTCCGACAAAGGCTACCCCTGCGAGATGCAATACAACATCAGGTTGACATGCCGCCACCACCCTATGTAACGCACTACGGTCAGTTAAATTTACCTGAGTATAGCGCGGCAAACAGGATAATCTCTCACCAATGCCATAAACCTCAAATCCCGCTGCCACCAATTCTGCTTCAACATAACGCCCAGTAAATCCCGTTAACCCGGTCACTAAAGCACGTTTATTCGTTGCCATATCAGAAAGACACTCCGTTACGATGACGGTGTAAATCGGCTTCCACCATCATTTTACATAATTGCTCCAGCGTAGTTTTAGCTTCCCATCCGAGGTTGCTCTTGGCTTTAGTGGCATCTCCTATCAGCAGATCCACTTCTGCCGGTCGATAAAAAGCGAGGTCGATACGCATAACGGTTTGACCAACCTGTAGTTTGCTCTTATCGCAATTCAAAGACGTTACTACGGCGGTTTCATTTTCTGCTGTGCCGGTAAATTCAATAGTCATGCCTGCTGCTTGAAAAGCCATACGTACAAAATCACGGACGCTTTCACTACGATGTGTCGCTAATACGAAGGTGTCTGGCTTATCCACTTGCAGCATACACCACATGCCTTCTACATATTCTTTGGCATAACCCCAATCACGTTTTGCATCGATGTTTCCCAGTGACAGGCAATCGAGTTGCCCCAAGGCGATCTTAGCCACCGAATCGGTGATCTTACGGGTTACAAACTCGCGTCCTCGTAGTGGGCTTTCATGATTAAATAAAATGCCACTGGCGCCGAAAATACCGTAACTCTCACGGTAATTTACCGTCATCCAATGCGCATACAATTTTGCTACGCCGTAAGGGCTACGCGGATAAAATGGGGTCTCTTCTACCTGTGGAATAGTCTGTGCTTTGCCAAACATTTCTGAAGTAGAGGCCTGGTAAAAACGAATTTTCGGGTTGACAAGGCGGATAGTCTCTAATAAATGTAGCGCGCCAATTCCAGTGATTTGTGCCGTCGTACTGGGTTGCTCAAAGCTCACGCCGACAAAACTTTGCGCCGCTAAATTGTAGATTTCATCGGGTTTTGCCTTCTGCAGTAAGGCGATAGAGCAGCCCAAGTCAGTCAAATCATATTCGACCAAATGCAGATTTTCATTATTCCGAATGCCCAGCTCCTCAATTCGCCAAAAATTGACCGAACTGGTACGACGATAGGTACCGTATACCCGATAACCCTTATGGATCAGTAATTCAGCCAGATAAGCCCCATCCTGGCCAGTGATCCCGGTGATAATTGCAGTTTTCATGATGATAAAATAAACCCGTTAAAATTAAAGAAAAAAGCTAGGCAGCTAGCGTTGGTAGTACGATCATTCTGGAAAGAATGTATTATCCATTATTTGTTCGAATGTCCAAGGGCATTTATCAGGAAAAATACTTTCGGTTATTCCTGTTTCTTTTGCGGCAGAAAGTCTTGCATACTCGTATACTGTGGCTAGGCGCTTTTCTTTTTTGTTTTTCAGACTTGGATTTTCATTCAAGCAATCGACAAATTTTTTACGTTGTTCTTTAATCGTAAGCAGCCAGCTTTTGCCTCTTCGGCTGTCCTGATATTTCCCATTCCAGGAGATGAGCAAGTAGCTTTTCAAGTCTAGATTCAAGCTCTCTGCGTTCACTTCGACCCATTGCTTCTATTTCCTCCAGCAAATTTTCTGCATCTAACTCATTGAAACGTCGGCTACGGAGTAAATTTGCCTGTTCTTGACTCCAGCGGTAAAAATCATCGTCATAAAGCGTGGTCATAACTTCCTCCGTTTTTTGTTGAGTGCATACTTGTAGTGACTAACTATTCTGGAAAAAATTCGTTATTTATCGTTTGCTCAAAACTCCAGGGACACTGTTTAGGAAAAATCTCTTCGTTCAGATCGGTTTCCCTAGCAGCGGATAGAATGGCGTCTCCATAAGCATCTGTCATTAATGCATTGAGTTCGTTTTGTAAACTGGGGCTTTTTGCCAGCCGGCGTACCATTTTTCGGCGCTTTTCCAC
>NZ_GL379612.1 GCF_000143625.1 Candidatus Regiella insecticola LSR1
AATTTGCTGGATACTTAATTGGGAACCCCCTTTCTGTCCATGAGAAGGTTTCATCCCTGATGGAAAATCATTCGATAGAAGGTTTAGCGCCTGCTGAGCCCCTCGATTTTACTGAATTGATAACCGCGTCATTAGATCAACATTACCGTAAGATACTGAATGAACCGATTCCTGCCCTCAATAACCTGACGCCAAGGGAATGTGCTCAAAAGAGTGACCAACAGGTTAACTTGATTCAATGGCTCAAGAGCTTAGAAAAGGATACCGGTAGGGCTCCCCATATGGCGCATTATGATTTTACATGGATGTGGCAGGAGCTGGGTATAGCGTGTGCAAAATAATGAACAATTGAAGCCGAATGAATATTCCCATTGGGTTTTCCCGCCTATCAGGGGTCGTTCTGGGTTTGGTTCAGGCCGATCTCAGAAGGTAGATACCTTACAGGATTGCCATTAGGGTTCAAAAAAACGAGGTTTTAACTGCACAGAGAGTTTTAGCCCGTAAAGGTGAGAATCTACGCCTGTTTTTAGTAAGATAAACAGGTTCAATTAATCTTAGTTCAAAGAATGGCTTTATCGCGACTAAAATGGACGATATGACGAAAGGGATAGAGTCGAGATGTGGCGCGGTAATGTAGGTTCGGCATATCTGTTGCCCCATTTTTACAGTATCCTTAAGGTATTCATTAAATACAGAAACTACCACGATGAAATTGCAGCTGGAAAATTTAGACAACATGACGTCGGCTCAGGAAAACGTCTTTATGACTCTATTTGGTGATGAATTGGCTTGCGATGATGGAGCAGAATCCCGAAAACACTTAAGCGCGGGTGAACCTGTTTATTACCGTCAGCAAGACACCCCGGCAGGGATGATTATCAAAGAGTATCCTGCTGGCCGCAAAGAATTAGTTAGTTTCGTTACTGGCGTGGAATGTTTTGTAGAGATTATTGCGGTATGATAAAGCCTCAGCTATGGGTGATAGCTGGGCCGAATGGAGCAGGAAAATCGACATTGGTTCGACAGCATTTTTTCGGTAAATTGCCGATAGTCAATCCTGACGATATAGCTAAAGATTTAAGCACAGATCATTCTTCAAACAAGACGTTGGAAGCGGGTAAGATAGCGGTGAAACAACGTTCTATTTTTCTTGCAGAAAGACGTTCTTTTGCTATAGAAACGACCTTAACTGGCCGAAGTGAGATTAGCCTGATGAAGGCAGCAGGGAAAGCAGGGTTTAAAGTGAACCTGATATTTATTGGTTTGGATGATGTGACGTTGTCTGCGGCGCGAGTTGCTTTACGAGTAAGAACGGGTGGTCATGCTGTGCCAGCAAAAGATATTTTCCGTCGTTATGATCGATGCATGGCCAATTTGCCTATTGCGATGAATCATGCTGTTCGAGTGTGGATTATTGATAATAGTGACATGCGGAGGCGGTTGTTGCTAGCCAGAGAAACAAATAAAATAAAACACTTAGTATCGAGCTTACCCTGCTGGTTTAGTAAGGTGGCAGAGAAAGAGATCGCAGCTGCAAGACTGGGGTTATCGGGTCGCGCAAGGGAACTTGCGCCCTGACGCAAAAATCTAAAACTTACTGAGTTTTTTGCAAATTCAATCTGATTTAATCCCTTTTGTTATTTTTTAATAAGCGTAAAAGTTATATTTCAATAGATTGATATATATGTATTTTTTCCAGGTGAAGTCTGACTAAAAGGGGTTGTAGATGTAAAAATTATGTTGTAACTAAATGAAATGACAGATGTACAAGAAAAATGGCTGTTCAGTTTCAAGTCATGATGTTTGATTCCA
>NZ_GL379613.1 GCF_000143625.1 Candidatus Regiella insecticola LSR1
ATAAGCCATAGCGGAAGAAAAACACCGATCTGCTGTAGATTCTGGTGACTATTTGTCGGTTCGTTTAGTAAACAGCAGTTATCAATACTACAGCCCAAAAGCGATTCAAGCGACTAACGATAAGGCCATCAGTCGCGGTTATCAAAACGACAGAGACTCGGATACAGTTGCCTTAAAGTGGCGGAGCAATTCACTGATTATGGCAGATAGAGTCGCGCCCTTAGAAGCATACATAGCCTGGTTTAGGTTAGAGGCTGGGGATGATGAGGCGACTGGAAATACCGATCGCAAAAATGTTTTTGAAGTCAGCCGCGGGATGAAAAAATTTAAAGGAGGCCCTCACGCCGATACCTTCTTGTTGATGGAGCCGGAAACGCGGATAAAATTGAGGATATTGAATGGCGCTACTGGTGACGACACAGTGATAGGCTCAGCGAAACCGAAAGGCGGCCTGGGGCTACAGCATCAATCTAGCACGTGGGTTGCAAATTATGTCAAGTTCAGCAAGAAGGGCGATGCTAATACCCTGATCGAGACAGGAGCTATTATCCAATTAAGCAATATCGAGCATGCGCAAGGGCATCCTGAAACCCATGATTATCTGGTAGGGGATCAGCATGATAACCATCTTAATGGCGCCGGCGGGATCGATTATCTTATCGGTAATGCAGGCAATGATTGGCTTACCTTAGCAGCTGGTGTCGCCGACGGAGGGGAGGGGAAAGACCATTATCGCATTTTGCAAAACAAGCAAAGTATCCATGCCCAGATCAAGATCATCGAAACCCACACCCTGCAAAACAGCACTGTATTGCTGGATTATCAAAAAGAAAAAATCTTAGCAATAAGTCTGACAGGCAATGATGTGGTGATCAGGTTACGTAATGATAATAACAGCGAAACTCTCTTAACACTGCAAGCGGTTTATCAGCAAAATAAACTGCTTGATCAGTTTATCTTCCATACCCGTGACGGCTACCTGATACAACTGCCGATCACCGCGCTGCCTCAGCAAGGGGGTTCTCTGGCTGATCAGCTCACCCTCTATTACGATGCCGAACTTGATCGACTCTGGCAGCAAAAAGCCGAAGGTAAAATTGACACACAGATAGACGCTGAGCTGGAATACAAGCGCGCGCTCAAACAGACTAACATTGCCGGTCAATCCATCACACTACTGCAAATGGCCAAGCTGAAAAAACTAGCACAATCTGATGACAGTAAAAAAAATCAGGTAGTCACAGAGTCATTCCAGGGTGTCATCAGCCATCGCGTTCAGCAAAACCTCGGTTCGGCAGAGATTAAAACCGAACACAAACAAGCTAAGCTCAGCAATATTTTGCTGGATCATAAGGCGGAACAAATCCTTTCTTTATCTCTGGTAGACAATGATGTGATTATCAATCTGCGTAATGATAATGGCAGCCTGATGTCACTCAAGCTGAAAGATATCTATACCACTAGCAATGATGGACGGCAGAAAACACTCACTGATCATTACCTGTTATACAGCCGTGACGGTGTGATGTTCAGCGGATTACCGCCAATACTAAGACAAAATAGTGACGGTCACTGGCCGTTTACTCCCAGGCTAATCGCTCAATATCTGCCCGATCTCGATCGTGACTGGCAGCAACAGACCTCAGGCAAAACCGCTGATGAAATTAACAATATCCGTATTCATCTACAACAAAACAACGGGCAGGGGCAGATCACCATCGGTGAACGCCCCCTTATATTGCCAACATTTATGCACTTACTGCTGCGTGGAACCCGCTTTAATACCTTACTGGAAGGGGATAATGAAGATAATCTGCTAGAGAGTAGCTATGCCAACGATAGTCTTAGCGGAAAACAAGGTGAAGATCTGTACTTGATTAAAAACACCTTAAATCACGCTCGTACTGTGGTGATTAATAATCATGATGGCACCGATGTTCCTAAGCAAGATCTGATCAAACTGGTGGGCTGGTTAATTGAAGACATCGATCTGCAAAAGGAAACCACCGATCTGGTACTTCGTCACCGTCGTTTACCGGATCAGTATCCTACTGTGCACATCAGTCATTATTTTACCAGCGAGCACTATCACCATCTGTTAATCATGGATGATAACGGCAAACTCATCGCGCCGGAGATCGACAGCAAAGGGGTGCTGATAGCAAAACCACGGCAGTTAACGCAGGGTGATCACAGGCTGCCGGGCATGAATAAAGTTCATTGGCTCTATGGCACCAACGAAAACGATGAGATCGAGGGGAACGAAAAGGACGATCATCTATTTGGTCTTGGAGGTAATGACCTATTACGGGGTGGAGCCGGTAACGACTTGCTCGACGGCGGTGAAGGCGATGATATATTGCTGGGCGGGACGGGTAATGACCACTTGTTTGGTGGCGCTGGTATTGACAAACTGTTTGGCGACACCGGCGATGACAGGCTATACGGCGGAGAGGGTAATGATGAACTCAGTGGTGGTGCAGGCAATGACAAATTGTATGGCGACGCCGGTAACGATACGC
>NZ_GL379614.1 GCF_000143625.1 Candidatus Regiella insecticola LSR1
AGCCGAATCAGTTTAATTTGATTCAAGGCGGAGTAGCACAGACAGTACAAATAGTACGACAAGTGACGACAACACTTAAATCAAGTTAAATTGATTTGGCTATAGTTGAATAAATTTCAATATGGCTCCTAAGTTCAGTTAAATAAAGTGTGATCACTATCACACTCTGACTGCTTCCGACTAGCCATTTTATACCTTCCCTATGTGTTCATATTGACTATCCTGATTAGGATCGAAATAGGAATTGGGTGTTGTAACATTATTTATATATTTCAATTAAAGCTATTTTTTTTATTAAATTAACGCATTTTTATTTTGTGGCATAAGTTATCAATAAAAAATTTTAATAGATTAGTGGAGATTACTGGCTATGACTAATATTAATAATTTATTAAAATCATTCCCCTTAATATCAATAATGAAAAGTAGCAACGATATTTGGGGTATAAAAGATTGTGAGTCGCGGTTTGTTTACGCTAACCGCGCTTTTCGTGAGTTTTTAAATATCCCTGCCTGGTTTAAAATCGAAGGAAAACGCGATGAACAACTTCCCACTCCGGTGGCAAAATTCGCTTCAGAGTTGAAAAAACAAGATCTGGATGCTATTAGCAGTGGGCAAAGAGTGACGCTCATTAAAACCCACTTTTTTGGTCGAGAGCAAAAATTGCAACCTTATTTGTATGAAAAATTTCCGTTTTATAATGAAAATAATGAGTGTTGGGGCACTGTGTTTTATGGCAAAAAGTTAGATTTTATTTCACCACAACAGTATGCGAGCAAAATCACCCCATCAGGATTAAAGGTGGCTCCTCCAATGAAATTATTTAACAAATTAGAGCTGAGAATCATATTTTTTATATTACAGTCAATGAATGCTAAAGAAGTCGCGAAGAAGCTCCATCGCTCCCCTCGAACGATAGGCAATGCTCTGTGCAGGATATACAGAAAATCGAAAGTTAATTCTTTACAAGAGTTTAAAAATTTTTGCTACAAAGTCGGATTTGATTGCTATATTCCACCAGAATTTATTCCGCTTGGCATCCAGTTTATTGAAAATAGGAGAGCGTCATGATGAGCAATAGACAGAGTAGAGCTAAAAAACGCACGTTAAAAAATAAAATATTAGTAGTCACACAAAATGAAAAGAAAAGCATATTTTATAAGTTAATATATTGGTTAAAAAAAAGAATATCGCGATTACGCATTAATTATTAATTATACATTTACTGACATCAATTATGATTATATTAAGCTCATAGATTATCATGAAAATGTTTATTATTAGTTTCCCTAAAAATATTGTTTGCGGAGTATTTTACACGCTTGCACTGAATGTTTTTAAAGATTTAAAATTATAAATAATTTAAATTCTGTTGCTAAAAATAGGTATTCTCTTGAATTTATTAAAATTAGTTGTCATTGGGGTGTACGGTATAATTGGGTTGATTGGATGGTATAAATATTATGAAGAGTTGGCAGCGCGTCCGATGGGAGCAGCTACCGTAAATAAATTCTCGCCGGAAATGACGGTAACCTATATTCCAGCGATGGTCAGGTATCATTCTATAGGAAAATTACAAGTATTACGTTCTATCCTACTTACCGATAATTTAGAGGATAAAGAGCAGGTAAAGACAAGGATAACGAATATACTGAAACATTGTACATCGGTACATATTCGTGATTTTAATTTATTAGACACACCAATTAAAAACATTGGTAATTGGTATCAGGATAATTTTGATTTTGATAACTTTCTTGCTGCTGTTTTTGATGAAGTATTTAATAGTAAATTATCCGTAGAAGAAAAAATCCGCAATATCTTTGATGTAATGGAAACATATCAAAATGCAACAACCCAAAAATTATTGATTGAGATGAATAAGCTAACAGGCAATCAATACTAAAATAGATTTGACTTTATTTTCGCTTGAAAAAAATGATAGAGGTAATGTAATTGTTTTATTTTATAACTTTTTTGACGGTGTCACTGTTTTTTTTGATTGTTGTTATTTACCACATAGAGGCGAAAAATAATGTTAACCAATTAAAAAAACATGATATTTCATATAATGAAAACACCCGTCAAGTGATCCTTGATGGGTGTTTTGTCCTTACGTCTTTCCGTCAAGGATCTTTAAATTGTTCTTTGTTTCAGTATCTAAATCAAAATCGAGATAAAAAATTATCTTATGATGAACTTAATGACAGGGTTTTCAAAGGCCGTCATGTTGAGTTAAACAAGGTGGTTGATGC
>NZ_GL379615.1 GCF_000143625.1 Candidatus Regiella insecticola LSR1
TCTATTAAAGTAAGTGTAAGAAGGAGATCAAAAGCTAAATAAAGTGATTATACGGAACGTAAATCACATTTTTCGCTATTACATCTAATTTTATTACTTTATTTTACATTTTATCAAAAAATGTATTTATTCGCTGTCACAGCGATAGACTGCTTAAAATAAATTCTCATCCTATTTCAGTTAGCGTTAATAATCATTCGTTTCAGCCTCAAGACCAAAACGCCACCGCAAACTAGGGAAAGCACCAGACCATAGATAGTGTATGGATACTGTAGAGAAAAAGGTATACTCGCAGCATATACATAGGAGATAGATTAATGCTAGCAAATATGCCATCGATTCCTCATCAAGAACAACAGGAAGCCGCTGAACAAATTCACCAATTAATATCAACAGGGATGCGCAGCACCGAAGCAATTGCATTGGTAGCACAAAAAATCCGCGAACAGCATCAAAACCATCGTGAAGGACAAAGTATATCAACAAGTTTTAGGAAATTAACGTGAGTATTAACCCGTGTTTTTTCCCAACAACCCTGCCTCCCAAACAATTGGCCAATCTTAACGCGCTGGGTTATAGCTCGATGACACCGATACAGGCTGCAACATTACCGGCGATCCTTAAAGGGAAAGATGTTCGAGCCCAAGCCAAAACAGGCAGTGGTAAAACAGCAGCCTTTGGTATTGGTTTGCTAGATAAAATCGCTGTAGAGCAGTTCGTCACACAAGCACTAATACTTTGTCCAACTCGTGAATTAGCAGATCAAATCAGTAAGGAATTACGGCGTTTAGCGCGTTTTACACAAAATATTAAAATTTTGACCTTGTGTGGAGGCCAGTCAATAGGGTGCCAATTATATTCTTTGGTACATGCTCCACATTTTGTGGTAGGCACACCTGGCCGTATTCAAGAGCATTTGCGAAAACATACCTTAGTATTAACGAATTTGAAGGTGTTGGTTTTGGATGAAGCTGATCGTATGCTAGATATGGGCTTTAACGACGCTATTGATAATATTATTGATTACGCGCCCAAAACACGTCAAACCTTATTATTCTCAGCAACTTATCCTGATAGCATTGAGCAAATTAGCAACCGTATACAACATCAACCATTAAGTGTCGTCGTTTCACCGCAAAAAAATGAAACCGCTATTGAACAACTTTTTTACGAAAGTACTAATGAGAAACGTTTGCCGCTACTGATTAAGATACTCAAACATTATCAGCCCGACTCCTGTCTGGTTTTTTGTAATACAAAATTAGATTGCCAGCGTCTCTATCAAGCCCTCAAATCTTGCCAGATGAGTGTGTTAGCTTTGCACGGTGATTTGGATCAGCATGAACGAGATCAAGTATGGGTGAGATTTGCTAACCACAGCTGCCGAATTTTAGTCGCAACCGACGTAGCAGCCCGTGGTTTGGATATCAAGCAGTTAGCATTAGTGGTTAATTTTGAAGTAGCTTTTGATCCAGAAGTGTATATTCATCGTATAGGTCGTACCGGACGAGCAGGGATCGGAGGTTGTGCTGTAACACTTTGTACACCACAAGAAATGCATAGAGCACTAGCTATAGAAGATTATTTACAGACTAAACTGACTTGGCTATCTCCGGAAAAAATAAACGATACTGATGGTATCAATAATAGTGAAAAATTAGCAGCAGAGATGATGACCTTATCTATCGACGGGGGACGTAAAGCAAAAATACGCCCTGGGGATATTCTCGGCGCCTTAACAGGAGAGGCCGGATTAGCCGCCGTTGATATAGGAAAAATCGACACCTTTGCGCTGCATACTTACGTTGCTATTCGCACAAACAATGCTCAACACGCTTTACAACAGCTACAACAAGGAAAAATATGGCGCTATTATTTAAGTCTATCAATTTTATAACCTTGTGCAGGGGGCATAATGTCATTAGAACTCGCAAAAACAGTTTAGCGAAGCTGGTGGTGCAAAAAAAAGACTATTGTTACTACAGCTTACCTAAAATGGCATCCTTTCTAGGGGATATTGATCGACTGCCAAAATCAATGAAAGTCTTGTTAGAAAATTTATTAAGGCATATTGATGGTAAGAGTGTAAAAGAAAACGATCTGCAAGCGATGGTTGACTGGCTTTCAACGGGTCATAGTGATAGGGAGATCGCCTACCGACCGGTGCGCGTGCTAATGCAGGATTTTACCGGGGTGCCTGCGATAGTTGATCTGGCGGCAATGCGTGAGGCCGTGAAGCGTTTGGTCGGGGAGGTAAAACGGGTCAATCCGCTTTCTGCTGTCGATTTGGTCATTGATCATTCGGTTACTGTGGATAATTTTGGCGATGAAAACGCCTTTGGTGAAAATGTTCGTATGGAAATGGCGCGTAACTGTGAGCGTTATGCGTTTTTGCGCTGGGGTCAACAAGCCTTTAATCGCTTTCGCGTGGTGCCACCAGGAACCGGTATCTGTCATCAAGTTAATCTCGAATATTTGGGTAAGACCGTATGGCATGAGCAACAGGGAGATCAATGCTTCGTTTATCCCGATACCTTGGTGGGTACCGATTCTCATACCACTATGATTAACGGGTTGGGGGTGGGTGGTATCGAAGCTGAAGCGGCTATGTTGGGTCAGCCGATTTCAATGTTGATCCCAGATGTGGTGGGTTTTAAGTTAACGGGGAAATTGAATGAGGGGATCACTGCCACTGATTTGGTGCTGAGAGTCACTGAAATGTTACGAAAACAGGGGGTAGTGGGTAAATTTGTTGAATTTTATGGCGATGGTTTGGCTGATTTACCTCTGGCAGATCGCGCGACCATTGCCAATATGTCGCCAGAATTTGGTGCAACCTGTGGCTTCTTTCCTGTGGATGAAGTGACCTTAAATTATTTACGTTTAAGCGGGCGTAGTGATCAGCAAATTGCTTTAGTCGAAGCCTATACTAAAGCACAAGGCCTATGGCGTTACCCTGGCGATGAACCGGTTTTTACCTGTCAATTAGCATTGGATCTGGCAACGGTGGTCACCAGTCTTGCCGGACCGAAACGACCACAAGATCGGGTGGTTTTATCCCAAGTTCCTCAGGCTTTTACTGCCTTCAAAGCATTAGACATCCATAATAAAAATAACCATAAAAACGCTCCAGATGATGAAAACAGTGGGTTATCTGACGGCGCTGTGGTGATAGCGGCGATTACCTCTTGTACTAATACCTCAAATCCTAGTGTCATGATGGCCGCTGGGTTATTGGCTAAAAAAGCAGTGGAAAAAGGGCTAAAAACCAAGCCGTGGGTGAAAACGTCGTTAGCCCCTGGCTCTAAAGTGGTCACTGAGTATCTTAATGCTGCTGGTTTGACAGCATCGCTTGATCAACTGGGATTTAACTTAGTGGGTTATGGTTGTACCACTTGTATCGGTAATTCAGGCGCCTTACCTAAGGCAGTTGAAACAGCGATAGCCGCTGGAGATTTGACCGTAAGTGCCGTGTTATCGGGTAATCGAAATTTCGAAGGGCGTATTCACCCATTAATCAAAACTAACTGGCTAGCTTCCCCACCGCTGGTGGTCGCTTATGCTTTGGCGGGGAATATACAAATCAATCTCACGGATGATCCTTTAGGTCAAGATCAGCAGGGAAAAGGGATTTATCTAAAAGACATTTGGCCGAGTACGCAGGAAATTGCCACGGCGCTAGAAGCCGTCAAAACAGAGATGTTTCTTAAAGAATACGCTGAAGTTTTTAACGGTGATGAGAGTTGGCAAGCAATCCCGATCGAAAGTTCCCTCACTTATCATTGGCAAGAAAAATCGACTTATATCTGTCAGCCTCCTTTTTTTGATGACATGAAACTGATACCAGAAAAAAATAGAGGATATAAAAGAAGCACGCATTTTGGCTATTTTTGCTGATTCAGTGACCACTGATCATATTTCTCCGGCAGGAAATATAAAACCAGATAGTCCGGCAGGGCATTACTTGCGTGATCAAGGCGTCAAAATTGATGACTTTAATTCTTATGGCTCCAGACGGGGTAATCATAAAATCATGATGAGGGGAACCTTTGCCAACATTCGTATCCGCAACGAAATGGTACCGGGTATTGAAGGGGGGATGACCCGCCATATTCCGTCACAAGCGCCGATGACAATCTATGACGCGGCAATGCGCTACCAGCAAGAAGCGATCCCGCTGGTGGTGATTGCGGGCAAAGAATATGGTTCGGGATCCAGTCGTGATTGGGCGGCTAAAGGCCCTTGTTTGTTGGGTGTGAAGGTTGTGATAGCGGAGTCTTTTGAACGTATTCATCGCTCGAATCTCATTGGTATGGGCATTCTTCCTCTGGAATTTATGCCAGGGGTAGATCGTAAATCTTTAGCATTAACCGGTGATGAATCAATCAGTATCAGCGGGCTAGCGGCATTGAGTATGGGTCAGAAAGTATCTGTTATCATAACGGATAATTATGGCCAACAGCGGAAGATTGAGACGCTGTGCCGTATTGATACCGCTACTGAGCTGACCTACTTTCAACATGGTGGTATTTTGCATTATGTTATTCGCAGTGGGTTATCAGAGCCTATCTGAATTTTTGACGAAGTATCAGTGAGCAAAAGAGATTTTGAACAGGCTTTAAGTGACACTGTCATTCATTGTCAAACAAATGACCCATTTTAGCGCCTTTGGTCGCGAGGTAATTTTTATTTTTTGGATTTTGACCGACTATTAATGGCACTCGTTTGGCGATATTAATCCCTGATTGGGTGAGAATGTCGACTTTGTCTGGATTGTTGGTTAATAATCGTATTGATGTGATACCCAGTGATTTGTATATCTCGGCACAGAGCGTGAAATCGCGTTCATCAGCTTCAAAACCGAGTTGATGATTTGCTTCAACGGTATCGGCTCCCTTATCTTGTAAAGCATAAGCGCGGATCTTGTTGAGTAATCCGATATTACGGCCTTCTTGGCGATGATAAATAAGAACGCCGCGACCTTCTGCTGCAATTTGGCTCATGGCAGCTTTAAGCTGAGCACCACAATCACAGCGTAGGCTAAATAGCGCATCCCCAGTCAGACATTCAGAATGGATCCTTGATAAAATAGGGCTATCATCAGAGATGTCTCCCAAAATTAGTGCGAGGTGTTCATGACCGCCGTCTTCTTCAAAGCCGACTACCAAAAATTGGCCCCAGGGAGTTGGTAATTTAGCTTCTTCTGCTATACGTTTTAATTTCATATAAATAGGTAAGACTCTTAAGAAAATACTATAAATCTGGTTAATCGGTTATTGTATGGCTTTCTGGCTATTAATGGCAGCCAAATAATAACAATAAGCTTGTGGTGTCATCTTGTATGCCGTATTTTTGGCGTAATGGACAGATTTTTTACGCTGTGGTACAGGTGATCTTCTTGTTATACCCTTAGCCTTTTAAGCCTGTTGTTGACTGCGGGTGTTCCGCCCGAATCACGTATCTGCGCTCATCGGTCTCACGCTCTGGCCGCCTAACGGCAACTTGAAGGACTATGGGTATAACTATCTATTTATCTATCGGCAGTGGGGTAAATGTGAAATATTTACTAATTTTTTTGTTAGCACTGGTAATCTTCGTGATCTCAATTAGTTTAGGAGCACATAATGATCAGATCATCACTTTTAATTACCTATTGGCGCAGAGTGAATATCGGGTATCAACATTATTAGTGCTATTTTTTGTCGCTGGATTTGCATTGGGATGGATTATTTGTGGATTATTTTACCTACGAGTACGCTTATCTCTTGCGCGAGCTAACCGTAAAATTAAACGGCTTGAAGTGCAGCTTGAACAACCTATTCAGCTGACTGCCATTAAAAATGAAGGCAGTGTTTCTAAGTCTGTTGATCATGCTGATAGAGGTGTTGTGGATAAAAACAGTGCTGACAGCATAGAGAGTGATAATGCCATTCGTTCCCATATAACTCGCCGGAAATAATTGATATGTTGGAACTGCTGTTTCTGCTATTGCCGATAGCGGCCGCCTACGGCTGGTATATGGGGCGCAGAAGTGTTCAGCAGACTCAGCAAAAAAATGCGGATCGGTTGTCGCGTGAATATGTAGAAGGTGTTGATTTTTTACTTTCTAATCAACAGGACAAAGCGGTAGATTTATTTTTAAATATGATGAAAAAAGAAACTTCTACCGTTGATGCGCATTTGACACTAGGAAACTTATTTCGTTCGCGCGGTGAAGTTGATCGCGCTATCCGTATCCATCAAATGCTGATAGAAAATACTTCGCTAACGTTTGAGCAACGTTTATTGGCGAGCTATCAACTGGGGCGAGATTATATGACGGCCGGTCTTTACGATCGTGCGGAAAGCATGTTTATCCGATTGACTGATGAGCATGATTTTTGTATCGGGGCGTTACAGCAGTTACTGCTTATTTATCAGGCGATGAAAGAGTGGTTAAAAGCGGTTGAAGTGGCAGAAAAATTAATCAAACTGGGTAAAGAAGAGCAACGTATAGAGGCTGCTCATTTTTATTGTGAGTTAGCATTAGAAGCGATGAATGATGATGATGTAAATAAAGCCCAACATTTATTGAAAAAGGCGGCTCTAGTAGATAAAAAATGTGCCCGTGCTTCGATGATGCTAGGGCAAGTTTATATTGCTAATGGTGAATGGATTAAAGCAGTCGATTCACTACAACGGGTGTTGCAACAAGATAAAGACATCGTTAGCGAAGTATTACCTTTACTGCAAGGTTGTTATCAACATTTACAGCAAATTGACAATTGGACAAAATTTTTGCACCGTTGCGTTAAAAAAAATACCGGGACGGCTGCGGAATTAATGATGGCTGAATTAATTGAACAAAAAGAAGGTCGAAATGTTGCTCAAGCTTATATTAATAAACAATTGCAACAGTATCCTACTATGCGGCTATTTTATCGATTAATGGATTATCATTTGGCGGATGCGGAAGAGGGAAGTGCGCGTGAAAGTTTGTTGTTGCTAAGGGATATGGTAGGCAAGCAAATTGACAGCAAACCGACTTATCGTTGCCATAAATGTGGTCTTGCGACCCATTCTATTTACTGGCATTGTCCTTCCTGCCGCAGTTGGGCTTCGGTGAAGCCTATCAGGGGGTTGGATGGGCAATAAAATGGTTCGTAATTTCTTTTACTGCCGTTTAGTCTCTTTTTAATTTCTCTTATTAGTTACAACATACAAAAGCCTGTGTTAAAATGCCGCGACCAAACGCTAAGAATCCTCGCCTTCCTAGGGCAAGGAGGACGTCAAAAAAGGTAAAAAATGCAAATGAAAACAGAGAGTGATATGAATGCCAACACATCACCTATTATTGTGGCACTTGATTATGCTGATATTAATAACGCCTTAGCTTTTGTTGATCGTATCAGTCCGCAGGATTGTCGGCTAAAAGTGGGTAAAGAGATGTTTACTTCACAAGGGCCTCAATGGATCATGAAGTTACAGGATAAGGGCTTTGATATTTTTCTTGATGTTAAATTTCATGATATTCCTCACACCACCGCACAAGCGGTTAAGGCCGCAGCTGATTTGGGCGTATGGATGGTCAATGTGCATGCGGTGGGCGGAGAAAAAATGCTGTTGGCGGCGAAAGAAGCGTTGTCAGATTTTGGTAAAAAAGCGCCGCTGTTGATTGCTGTTACGGTCTTGACCAGTATGGATGAAGATGATTTATCGGCGGTGGGTATTGATGATTGCGTTAATGATCAGGTGGAACGTTTAGCTAAATTAAGCCGCAATTGTGGCTTAGATGGTGTGGTTTGCTCGGGACGAGAGGCCGCGCATTTGAAAAATTGTTGTGGCAAAGCATTTAAATTGGTCACCCCGGGTATTCGTCCCGTCGGTAGCGTCGTTGGTGATCAGCAGCGTGTTATGACGCCAAAACAGGCGTTGGATGCCGGTGCTGATTTTTTAGTTATTGGCCGACCGATCACCGAATCTAAAGAGCCAGCAAAGGCACTCAAGGCTATACGTGATTCATTGGTTTCATAAGTTATAAAAGCACCTGTTCAAAATTTTCTTGAGCGAGGCTCTTAGAGGTAGAAAGATGGATAATAACAGTCGATTAGTGTATTCCACAGATAAAGGCCGCATTGTTTTACCTGAGGTAAATATTTTACCTCAGGTAAAAAGGGTTGATGGTGTCGTGCGTATTCAACGCCAAACCAGTGGTCGTAGAGGGAAGGGCGTCAGTTTGATTACAGGGATTGCAGCCAGTGATGAGCAACTCAATACGCTGGCAGCAGAATTAAAAAGGAAATGTGGTTGTGGCGGTGCGGTGAAAAATGGGGTGATTGAGATACAAGGTGATAAAAGGGATCTACTAAAACAATTACTTGAAGCCAAGGGAATGAAAGTGAAAATAGCGGGAGGATAGAGGATAATAGACCCAATGAAATTCGGCGAGCGCCCGCAGCCAACGCCGCCGTAACTTGAAACGCGGAGGGTATATAGACCTCTTTCGAAACCTACATGTACTGGGTCTACTGTTTTTAGCAGTAAAGATTTTATAATAAAGAAAGTGTATTTTTTTGAAAGAAAAATAAATTAAAAATACTATTAGTTATTATTATGAATATTTTATTTAGTTAAAATTTTTGCGTTTTTGTTACATCAATACCGTTAGCGTACGGTAGGAGGGCAAAATGGCAATATCATTAAATTTGGCTAGCGCT
>NZ_GL379616.1 GCF_000143625.1 Candidatus Regiella insecticola LSR1
GCGGTGATTCAAAAACAGCTGACTAAATTTATCCTTTTTAAAAAATACATGAGAGCGAGCAAGATTGGCATGTCTGTAGATTTTTTGAATTTTACCTTTAAGGCAAAAATTATGCCGATATTTTATGGCAATATTCATGCCATTAGTCTAGTCTTATTGGTAAGGCAACTTCATTTCTGGATGAATATGAATATAAAAAATTGAAATTATTATGATATAAAAATTGCAATTAAAAAACCCACCAAAATTATCTTTTTGAGTTTCAAATGCTAACTTCTGCATAATCATTAAGCCGATATTTTTATTCACTTCATTTAAAAGCAAATAGTGACTTAATTTCTTATCCCGAATTGAAATTAAGCTAAAAGCCTATTCGACATTTTCTTTGAGCTTCGTTCAATGACGCTATGTCCTTTTTTTTCCAAATTTGAGAAAACCAATATGTCTATTATCAACATGACGAACACCACAAACGATCTTACAGACCATAACCTAGAATCAACCACCAGCCCCTCT
Source organism: Candidatus Regiella insecticola LSR1 (assembly GCF_000143625.1). Taxonomy (GTDB): domain Bacteria; phylum Pseudomonadota; class Gammaproteobacteria; order Enterobacterales; family Enterobacteriaceae; genus Regiella; species Regiella insecticola. The sequence goes on from NZ_GL379616.1 coordinate 517, forward strand.
GTTCTTAATATATCTAATATGTCGTATCTAACGCGCATGACGGATGAACAACTACTACAAGCAGTTATTACTGAGTTAGACAATGAAAATGAAATGTCCAATGAGATCAGACCTGATATTACTACCCAAGCAACATTGACAACTCCAGCGAAGGCATTGAAACACTTTAAGGTGGTCAGGCTGGTGCTAAAGCATCTTTTCGGCACAGAAATCACTTTTCCTATTGCTGATCCAGTGCCTAGCGCACATGCTGCTCAGGAAGCCAAACTGTTAACACTTTACTGCTCGACACGCAGTAAAACCCTGGTAGAAAAAGTGCTCAGTTGTCCGGCAAATGAGATCACACCGGCACTAGTGCATCATTTTTTCGCGCGTCTGGCGTGGATAAACGAATCAACATTGACCAGCGCCAGGGCCGCAGGCACAGCTGGAGAAGTATCTATTCGGAATAAATCCTTTTTGGGATCAAGACATCCAGCTGGGAGCCGGTGATTACTCGGAGCTTAGCGGGCTATTAACCCATGTCCCTGCTGATTTATGTTTATGGATGATACAGTTCAAACGCGGAGAAAGACTTTATATTGCTGCTGAATGGCTTGCCACAGTATCAGCAGAAGCTCTGTACGATGGCTTTGCTCAAGGCGAAGAAAAAAAAGATGCCGATCCCTTGCTAGCTTTTACCACTGCTTTCGATCGATTATTAGCGCCACTACCGCATGAATACCAAGACAATTTGCTAGCACCGGCACTGACTGAACAAATAAGCTCGGTTGCTACATGGCTGTCGATTGAAATTTATCTCTCTAAAATGGCTGATTGCAACATTATCGATTTAG
>NZ_GL379617.1 GCF_000143625.1 Candidatus Regiella insecticola LSR1
ATCGGCAGAGTAAAAAGCGGAGTATCCACGAAACTGCAAAGATTACCCTACCGGGTACAATTGCTCTCAGGTATGCCGGATTTAGAGCTTCTACCGACAGGAAAGTCAAGGAAACCTAGATTAGGCTCTTATTGGTAATCAGAGGTATCAAGTCATGTTAATCATTTTTAGTGGTTTACCGGGAAGTGGAAAAAGTACTATTGCGTATACATTATCCGAACGGCTGAACGCAGTTTACTTACGTGTTGACACTATAGAACAGGCTATTCGAGAAGCTGAAGAAGGAGATAAAGAAATGGGATCTGCTGGTTATTTTGTCGCTTATGAAATAGGGTCAACAGTTATAACTGATTCTGTTAACCCGATGCTGCTGACGCGAAATGCTTACCGTGATGTTGCCCTTTCTGTAGGGGTATCCTTTTTAGAGATTGAAGTTATTTGTTCCAATCAGGTACAACATCGTAATCAAGTAGAGAACCGAAATTCAGATATTAACGGGTTAAATCTTCCGGACTGGAAGGCTGTGGTAAGTCGCGATTACCAGCCATGGAATAGAAACCGTTTGATACTGGATAGTGCCACATTATCGGTGGCTCAAAGTGTAGAGAAGATTATCGCAGCGATACTAAAGGGAAAAGACTAACCTGCTGACCTCAACTTATTTTGACAAACGTACAATATTTTGTGTTTCTCAAACGGACCCCTTTTCCATATGTAGGATTGGATATGGCTTTCCTTGCCCATCGAGTTCTGAACGACTAACAACATTAAAACCTATTTTCTCGTAAAATTCCCCTGCTCGTGGGTTTTGTTCATTGACATCTACTTTAGTTGCTTCTTGATA
>NZ_GL379618.1:0-2128 GCF_000143625.1 Candidatus Regiella insecticola LSR1
GTGCTTTTGCCTTCCCTACGTATTTTGTTGGTTGAAGATATTGAACTCAATGTCATCGTTGCCCGTTCGGCGTTAGAAAAATTGGGTAGCAGTGTTGAGGTGGCAATGAATGGACATGATGCCTTGCTGGTATTTAGTCCAGATGATTTCGATTTAGTATTATTGGACATTCAACTTCCTGATATGAGCGGCTTGGATATTGCTCGCCGGATCAGAGAGAAGTATGTACAACACAAGTTACCCCCATTAGTAGCATTAACGGCTAATGTCTTAAAAGACAGAAAAGAATATTTAGATGCAGGAATGGATGATGTGCTGAGTAAACCCCTATCTATTGTCGCTCTTACGGTAATGATTAGACGATTTTGGCCTCACTCCGCCGCTATTCCTGCGATAAAACAGGAACATAAATCAATGCAGAATAATGGATCCTTACTTGATATTGAAATATTAGAACAATACATGAAATTAGTTGGGCCGGATTTGATCAAGCAGAGTCTGGAACTTTTTGAGCAAATGATGCCCGGATATTTGGAGATATTAGACTCTAATATGATTGCACGAGATCAAAATGGTATCACACAGGAAGCGCATAAAATTAAAGGAGCAGCCGGATCAGTCGGTTTACGCCATTTACACCAGCTAGCACAACAGATACAGACACCCTCATTGCCAGCATGGTCAGATAACGTTCAGGATTGGGTCGATGAACTAAAATTGGAATGGCATAACGATGTTCAGGCTTTGCGTGAATGGCTTGTCAATGCTGAAAAAATAACCCCGACCGAGGCCGGGGTGCGCGAAGATTGCGCTAATCACCAGGGAAATTCTGATAGGCCTTGAAGGCTATTCTAAATCTCTTGTACTTGCTAGAAATGATTTTGAACAGGCCATTAAATCCATCGTCATAAACAAGATAGCAAATCATCACTCTAATTGTTATAAAAATGATTCAAATATGTGATGGAGATTGCTATTTTTTAGTTGTACAGGCTAAATGAGTAAAAAAATACAAAACCAACGATGGGCAGATTATTTTACGCGAGTAAAAACAGTAATTACACGCTTCACGCCATTAACTTTACTGGCTATATCTGCTGCGGCCTGTTCTTCTTGTTGAGTTACTAAGCCTAATAGAAATACCTCGCTGTTCTCGGTAATAACCTTAACATTAGAGAATTTAACTGAATCACTGGCTAAGAGCAAGGAACGTATTTTGGTGGTGATCCAAGTATCATTTGTAATTGTTGCCAGATCTATTATGTTTCCCTGCCGAATTTCATTATATATTTCACTCGCCCCTTCTACACTCATCGCAATTTTTTTAGCACTATCAGATGACTCACGGTCAGGTACTTGACCGGTGAGTAGAACTTTTTTTTGATAAACAGTGGCAATCACACGCGCCTCTTTTTTCAACTTTTTCAACATTGGATCTTTGTTTAATGCTTTAGTGATACAAATTTCCAACTTGCCGTCATCAATTTGAGTACCAAGAGTGCGTGGATCTTTAGCCGATTTTGTGGCAACTGCCACCCCCCCTACAAAGACGGCGCTAACACAACCTTGTAACAGTAGTACACCGCATAATGCACCCAAAAAGACCGCAATTTTCATTGTTACTCCTTCAAGTATCTTGAGAGGGAAATTGAAAAGAAAATAAAGCGTGATCAATTAAATCAGACAAACAATTTATCACCAACATATGTATTTCATGTATATGAGCACTGTGGAAGGAAGGCACACGAATTTCTACACATTCTTGTGAAATGAGTAAACCACATAATTTGCCACCATCACAACCGGTAAGCGCGACAATTTTCATACTCCGCGTGGCTGCCTCTGCCACTGCTTTCACTGTATCATTGCTGTTGCATCGCGTAGAAATAGCTAACAAAACATCACCTTCCCGTCCAATAGCCTTTATTTGTTTAGCGTAAACTTCTTCCGTGAGCATGCCCATGTTTCCGTTTAGGGCTATTACAGGTAAGCTTGGTCGTTCTGCTTCGAAACGATTTATCATATTGCTGGCAAAGTATTGAGCATGAGTTGCCGATGCATTATCACCGCAACAGAGAATTTTATTATCATTCAGCAGTGCATCAGCTAATATATTGGCTGCAATGGA
>NZ_GL379618.1:2157-4679 GCF_000143625.1 Candidatus Regiella insecticola LSR1
CAGCTAATATATTGGCTGCAATGGATATATCAGCAGGTAACGTTTCTGCTGCTTGAGTTTTAGTTTGAATACTTTCAATAAAGGCAGTTTTAATTCTCTTATCCCACACAGTCATTCATTTCATCCATTTAGTAAATTAATTATGGGCTCATGCTACGAGCACCCACCCGAAATACCTTAGAGCCTACTCTAAATCTCTTGTACTCGCTGATACTTTAGGCTTCTTGCAATAACCTACTGTGTGGTGTGAATTTCTGCATTATATACCCTTCGCCTTTCAAGTTACGGCGGCGTTGGCAGCGATCACTCATCCTCTGTCATGTACTATCTGTACACTCCTGAAGTTCGATTGATTGCCACCTTGCCGTAACTCGAAATTCATTGGGTATACGCTCATCGGTCGGTCGCCCTAGCAGCCGAAGGCAACTTCAAGGGCTGGCGGTATAAATTCCACATTACACGGAACCCACTATCTTCATGGCTCTCACCTCTTGTACGCTGCACACTCTACTTTGGGCTTCTAGGCGGCTTTCACACCCCAAGATTTTTTAAAGTTCCTCTCCGTTTTTTACAGGGATAAACTCGCCTTGATAGTATTGTAACCATGGTAATTTGCGGTTAATCACACAGTCACTTGTAACACTTAAATGGCCAGTCATTCCTGACAGTTGAAAGCTAGGAATTTGGCGTATTTCATCAAAATACTGCGCTAATACCCAGGCATCCATTCCCATAGCGTACAAACGTATCAAAGAATAATCATTGTCATACTTAGCCTCTGCCTGCTTCATTAATGAAGGATTTGACCCCGCTATCAGTGGAATTTCACTAAATTGCACCCCTTCCATTTCTAAACGATTATCGTAATTAATATTAGCCTGATTGCTACGTGAGCTAGCGAACAACGCAGGTTTAGCAGATGATTCATTTATCATATCAATCATAGATTTAATTAATATTATTTCTTCTGGTTTTGCCACAATATAAACGGCATCGACATAATTACTGGCGATAGTAGCAGGGATCCCTCGCTGAGCACCCCTGGATTCAGCAGTACGAGATAATTGCAACTCTGTTGAAAGCGGCATAGCATTATTAAAAGGTTTAGTTTGGTCAAAGTTTATCGCTTTTTTCAGCTCATCAACCGACCCAAATCGCTGTTGTAAAACAGATCCACCGCCTATTTTCTGCCATTCCTGAATAAAAGCTTTAGTAATACGATCACCAAAGTTTCCTCGTGGAATAATCAGTAATGGCTTTCTCATTTTTCGCTGCCATAGATGATGTGCCGCATCACGTGCTTCATCTGTTGGTGATAAAGAAAAATAACAAATATTGGGATGACTTTCATTTTTTTCAGTTTGATTTAACGCCAATATATTCAATGTTGTCGGAATTTTTGATAATTGTGCTACCTCTGGCTTAAGTAATGGCCCGATCACTAATGTAGCCCCGTCTTGCTGCGCTTGAATCAGTAATGATGAAATAGATTGTTTTTTAGTATCATACACTTTTATAAGCGAGGAAAGCGGTTGTGTAACGCTTAATTCAGAGGCGATTATTGGCTTCTCTTCTGTGTTTAAATTGTCTAGATTCGCCTGATCACTGTCTGGAATCGGTATTGACAATGATTCACTCTGGGCGGCGAAAAAACCTTGTTTAATCGCCTCACCAAAGATTTTGGTTGAACCACTCAGTGGTAGTAATAGCGCAATTTTAGTTATTGAAGCCTGAACAAAAGCAACCTTCCTTTTTAATGGGGTCGGAAGTTCTTTAGCCGCTGGATGATGAGGATAAAGGGTTTGCCAGTTTTCGATCTCTATTTTTAGTCGATTTTCATATTGTTGTCTATCGTGATAGAGGCGAGTTAAATCAAGCCAGCCCTGTAACACTACTTCATCAGGATTAATTATTAAATCGTTGAGTGATTGGGGAGTAAATTTCGTCAGAGCCAACCAGGTACTATCGATATTATCTTGATGATCTGTTCTATCTTTAAGTAGCGGCTCTTGAGAAATGTAACCACGAATGAGGCGTAATTTTCTGTCTGATTTGTTATTATCTTGGTTGTTTTTCTTTTGTCGTCCGGTATCAGTAATTATTTTGTTCTGTAGCGTTGATGGGGGCGGCATTTGTGGGGCATAGCCAGTACAACCTACCAAGATAAAAATCATCGCGATAACGGTAACAAAAATTTTAGCCTGATTATCAATATAAACGAAAGTGCGAACAAATTTTGAGGAAAGCATAACTGTATCCAGTAATGTTTTTTCAAGACGGCTAATATTAAAGCGATAATACGAATGAAACAATAGCGCCTTTTATAATGGCTATGAAGGATAAAATTTCTGAGAGCCCGCTCTAATTTTTTTGTGTTCAAAAATGCAAAGATGAAAAAAAATGGGAAAAAAAGCGCAGTTTACATAAAGAAAATGAGCATTTTTCACCTTTTAATCCATCATAATGTACTTCTTTGTAAACTTTATGTGCGGCGCTTCGCGAGCGCACTTAACTACAGACCC
>NZ_GL379619.1 GCF_000143625.1 Candidatus Regiella insecticola LSR1
ACGCTATGTTCGGTTATCTGCATTTTGTTGCGAACGTTGCCGCACAAGGAGAAACTTGGCTATACGATGATAGCCCCTATAAAATGGGGATACCACCAACAGTTTTTTTAAATCGATGGCAGCAGACGTTACAGCAAGGTAATATTGCGGAGTATATGGCTTCATTAACTCCACAGCATCCACAATACAAAAACATGCGTCAGGTTTTAAAAAAGCTGTTGTCTGAACAACATCAGCCATGGCCACAATTGCCTAACGGCTCGAATCTGATCCCGGGTAAACGCGATGTTAATCTACCCATACTGCATAAAATCCTCTCACATGCTAACACCTGGCTAACAGCCACTACACCCGTCACTGATTTGCCTCCTCCTAGCGTCGACACGCTTTATAACCCTGCTTTAGTGGCGGCAGTAAAACGTTTTCAACAAGCACAAGGATTAACGCCCGACGGCATCATAGGTACAGGTACCCGTAAATGGTTGAACCTTTCTCCCCAAAAGCGAGCCACTTTATTAGCACTCAACATGCAACGTCTGCGTATTCTTCCTGCTGATATGAAAACAGGTATTATGGTCAATATTGCGGATTATTCTCTGCATTATTATCAAGAAGGGAATGAAATACTTTCTTCAGCGGTCATTGTCGGACGACCCAGTCGTAAAACACCCTTCATGAGCAGTGCACTGAGCAATGTTGTCATTAATCCACAGTGGAAAGTTCCTACTTCAATGGTGAAAAATGATATCTTACCGAAGGTAAAATATGATGCTACTTATTTAAAACAGCACGGTTATACCATTCTCACCAATTGGAATAATAATGCTAAAATTATCGATCCATCGACAATAAATTGGCATCTAATCTCCGCTAATAATTTTCCTTATCGTTTGAGACAAGCTCCCGGTACAAATAATTCCTTGGGCAGATATAAATTTAATATGCCGAGCTCAGATTCTATTTACCTGCATGATACACCTAATCATCGCTTATTTCAGAAAGAAACATTAGCTTTAAGTTCAGGTTGTGTACGTGTTCATAAAGCAGCTATTTTAGCGAAGATGTTATTAAAAGATGCCGGTTGGGATGATACGCGACTATCCAACACGCTAAAACAAGGAAATACCACCTACGTTAATATTCGTCAGCATCTCCCTGTATTACTCTACTATTTAACATCATGGGTCGACAAAGAAGGAAAAGTACAATTCCGCACAGACATTTACAATTACGATACAGCAGCACAATCTGGTACGCAAATTGTCACGTAAGCAACATCGTTAATACAATAAAAATATTAAAAATCAGTAGATAACAACTTTTATATTGAATGCATTATTGTGTTATCTATTGTAAATATCACAATTTATTATAAATCCTGTGGGTTGACTCGCTTTTCATGAGCGGTTATTGCGCGAGGCGTTCATTTATTAAACATTAATAACAGATAGAGTCATTTTTAAATAAATAATTAAATATGTCCTGTCGTTTTGATATTACTAGGTACAATCGAACATATGGAAAAAATAGATAATTATCGTCGTAAATGGCTAACATTAGGTGGAGTTGCTTTAGGTTTTTCTCTGTTATCGAGTAATAAAGCATTAGCTACTCTTTCAACACCCACCCCTCGTACTTTAAAACTAAATAATATTCATACCGGTGAATCAATTAAAGCCGAGTTTTCCAACGGTATCGGATACAATAAAGAAGAACTCACTCGTTTAAATTATTTTTTTCGTGATTTTCGCCAGAATGAAAATAGCTTGCATAAAGTAGGTAAAGCTGCAGATCTTCGTATCGAAGGTATTTCATTAAATCACATTCGTCAAGCAGCATTAAGAATGCGAGCGGGGGGTGTAGGTTATTATCCCAAGAGTAATTTTTTGCATATTGATACTGGACGAGTAAGGACTTGGTAATCGCTACATACCCTTCGCCTTTCAAGTTACGGCAGCGTTGGCAGCGATTACTCATCCTCTGTCATGTACCATACCCCTCGCCTTTGAAGTGTTGGCTGCGGGTGCTCGCCTTCATGGTAGGTATACGCTCATCGGTCTCACACCCTGGCCCCGCCTAGCGACAACTTGAAGGACTGTGGGTATATAGCCAGATCATTTTAACTTGATTTAAGTGTTGTCATCGCTTCCCGTACTATTTGTACTGTCTTGCTTCTCCACCTTGAATCAAATTAAAATGATTCAGCTATAGATTACTATTATATTATTTCTTTTTTGGTACTAGACCTCTTTCCAAACCTGCTGCGTGACTCGAATCCTGCGTTGCCCGGTGCGCGCAATCCTCATGTACTGCATGTTAACGAAGGTTGCTGTGCGCCGGGGCGCCTTGACTTCGCATAACGAACTACGGTTTGGAAAGAGGTCTACTGTTCATTGGGCTAGATTGATATGAAATATGAGATTCTTCCGGTTACAGCATTTAATCAAAATTGCTCATTAATTTGGTGCGAAAGGACGTATCAGGCGGCGTTAATCGATCCCGGCGGTGACGCGGATAAATTAATTGCTGCAATAAACCACAAAAAAGTGACCATCAACAAAATATTATTAACTCATGGGCATTTGGATCACGTCGGTGCCGCTGCTCAATTGGCTAAACATTTTCAGGTTTCCATTCATGGTCCAGCAGTAGAAGACCGTTTTTTATTAGAAAAATTACCCATACAAAGCAAAATGTTTGGCCTTGATGAATGCCAACCCTTCGAACCAACGTGCTGGTTGAAAGAAGGAGATAAAATTACTATCGGCGATATAAAATTAATGGTCTTGCACTGTCCTGGACATACACCTGGGCATATTGTATTCATTAATCAAACAGACCGTTTAGCTTTAGTCGGCGATGTCATTTTTCGTGGTAGTGTTGGGCGTACTGATTTTCCACTCAGCGATCATGCCCAACTCATTTCTTCCATCCAAAATAAATTATTACCTCTCGGTGATGATATAACCTTCATTCCTGGCCATGGAAAAATTTCAACTTTCGGCTACGAAAGAAAACATAATCCTTTTATCAATTAAATACCCATGATTAACGCTTTAGCGTATTTATCTGCCGGCTAACTGGTCACTTTAAGATTATATAGCCGAATCAAATTAGACTGATTCAGCTCTAGCAGTACTTTTTCGAATAATTAATTCGTAATCTAGTAAATGAGAACCCGTTTTCGCTCGCTTTCCAGCTAATTGGTCAAGTAACAATAACATCACTTTTTGACCAATTTGATAGCTAGGTTGTGCTACCGTAGTTAATGGAGGATCACAATACTGCGAACACTTCAAATTATCAAAACCGATTAACGAAACATCTTGTGGGATCCGTAATCCCAATTGTTTTGCCTGCCAAATTGCCCCAACCGCCATAATATCACTGTAAAAAAATATGGCGGTTGGCGCATAAGGCAGAGCCATTAAAGTAGCAAATGCCTTTATGCCAGCCTCATAGCTACAATGTGCACGAACAATATATTCATTTTTTATTGCAATGTTGTTACGACGCAATGCTTGAATATAGCCCTGTAAACGATAATAACTCAGTGGCATAGTTTCCAATCCGGCGACACAAGCAATATGTTGATGACCCAACTTGTAGAGGTAATTAACAGATTGAAAAGCCGCGCTGAGATTATCAATGTGTACCGTAGAAAGCTCCAATTCAGGCACAAACTCGTTAGCCATCACCATCGGTGGCAAATTGGGTTGTTGTTCTTTAGTAATATCAAAAGGCAGATTGGCACCCAAAAGCAACATACCAGCAATTTTTTTACTTATAGTAAGATCAATAATGGTTTTTTTTGACCAAATTTGTTGTACGCAATCAACAATAATAATAAGGTAACTATGATCGAGTGCCGTTTCTTTGATCCCCTGAATAATCTCTAAAAAAAATGGATCGCTGATATCCGGTACAATAACCAAAATATTATGTGATTTACGATGTTTAACATTGCGACAAAGAGCATTCGGATAATACCCCGCTTTGACTACAGCCTGTTCTACTTTTTTCCTCGTATCAGATGAGACTTTTTCCGGTTTCATCAATGTACGGGATACCGTGGCAGTTGAAACACCTGCTATTTCAGCAACATTTTTCATGGTAGTTTTTTTTTCTGCTCCAACAGTTTTCTTCCCCCCGCTGGCTGCAACTGACAATTCGTATATTAGACTTCTTCGGAAACCTACTGCGTGACGCGAATCCTGCGTTGCCCGGTGCGCGCAATCCTCATGTACTTTATGTTAACGAAGGTTGCTGTGCGCCGGGCGCCTTGACTCCGCATCACTCGCTACGGTTTCCAAAGAGGTCTATTGTATACCCAATGAATTTCGAGTTACGGGGCTAGGTGGCCAGGGCGACCGACCGATGAGCGTAGACATACTACCTGATGAGGCGAACCACCCGCAGCCAACGCCGCCGTAACTTGAAATTCATTGGGTATATATACAGATAATTAGCGCCATGTGTTACCTAATACACCT
>NZ_GL379620.1 GCF_000143625.1 Candidatus Regiella insecticola LSR1
GGGATGAATATGGATCATGATTGTGCCCTCAGTGGTAGTCCTGATAATCAACCAATTCTGTATCGACCCCCGTAAAGCGGAAAGTTACACGCCAGTTGCCGTTAACCCATACCGACCAGTGTTCTTTCATGCAGCCCTTAAGCGAATGTAGTCGCAGGCCAGGTTGGTTCAACTCTTGTGGCCCCTTCGCCGCATCGAGCATCACGAGGATTATACCCAGTTTCTTCGCATGGGACGCGTTAATCCCTCGCGTTGAACCGGTACGATAGAAGGCTTCAAGACCCTTATGCCGGAATCCGATAATCATACTTAATTGTATCCTGTATCTATACAATTTGCAATTTTAGCTCCGGAGTTCCAGCTCATCAATTTACGGTTTCAAACTAAAATTTCAATGAGTTTAATTTTAGAGAGCATAAAAAAGTGTGGTACAATCCTATCCTTTTTTATGCTCTCTTTATTTAGCTGAAAAATAATTTTACCATTGCACGGAAAAACGTTGTAGTTTGGAAACATATTCACCCATTTTATCGGCATTTGTCATCATGGGGTCGTTTGACGAAAGGGATATTGTGGGTATAAATTTCATGTTGTAACTAAATAAGATAACAGATGTACAAGAAAAATTGCTGTTCAGTTTCGAGTCATGATGTTTCATTCCAGGGATTAATGACAGTAAGCCCCGCCTCTTCAAAGGGTGCTGTATCTCGTGTTGCCACTATCAGGTGATGGACTACAGCTATAGCCGCAATATAGCCATCTGCTGTACCAATAGCTTTGCCGGCAGTCCGCGCTTGTACCCGAAGCATTGCATAAGCTTCAGATACAGCGGTATCGAAAGGCAGAATACGCCCCATGAAAAGGGGAACAACACGCTGCTCCAAGCTGTTGTGCAGGATCTCTTTTTTCTTGCCACCTGGCAACGCTGCAACACCAAAACGAAGCTCAGCCAAGCTGATCGCCGCTAAGTAAAGCGTTTCGACATTCTGTTCATCTATCCATGCCAATACCGCAGGATCAGAAACAAGTCGCATCGGCTCAGAAATTACATTCGTATCTAATAGGATCATTCAAAACTCATCAGCTCAGCAGGTGTCTTATCGCGTTCTATCTCAAGATCAACGCCCCCCACCTCTCTACCAATCTCGGCCAGCAAGGAACCCAACTTGATGCGTCCAGGGGATCGTACGGCATTTTCAAGAATAATACGAATTTCAGCTTCGGTGCTACGCCCATGAGTAGCCGCTTTCACTCGCAAAGCACGATGTATTTCTTCCTTTATGTTCCGAACGGTAATTGATGCCATAGCTTTCACTCACTATTTCACTTGCATTGCAATCAATATATATAAATGCAATCGTTTTGCAAGATCTGTGTCAGTATGCGCTATTTTCAACCTATCAAAAAGTATACATATGCTGTATTTTTAAGGTATTAACTTTGTAATAAAAAATACTTAAAAATTTACCCGTATGTTACGTATCCTCATATTAAGGAACACTAATCCTCAATATGAAAATAAACAATCGTCATAACTAATTGAATTTAAATAAAAAATATAACAATCTTCTTCTATTATATTCTTATCCCCTCCGCCCGCCAAAAACACAATCCCAGTGCTTACCCCATGTGCCGTAAAGCCTCGTCGTTCAGGGCGAGGATATAAGGCACGGTTTTCTCCTAACTTGGTGTTTTCTGTTGTTCAATGTATTGCCTGATGATGGAATTGGTGCCCCTCCACAGCTGCTAGCAAAATAGCTCGG
>NZ_GL379621.1 GCF_000143625.1 Candidatus Regiella insecticola LSR1
GCACCTATCTTTGAAAACGTCTCTTTTTCAGTGTCACCGGGCGAAAGCCTTGCTATCGTCGGTCGTTCTGGTTGTGGTAAATCCACGCTGCTTAGCGTCATTTCTTCCCTGAGGGAAAGCAGTTCCGGCTATATTTTTATTGATGGAATACCTTTGCAACGTATTGGATCTGAACGCTATCGTTCGCTGATATCATTCGTTATGCAGGATGATTTTCTTTTCTCCGGCACACTGCTACAAAACATAACCTCATTTGCCAATAATCCTGATATCGAGCACATGAAAAGTTGTGCGCGTGCAGCAGCTATCCACGATGAAATAGAGGCTATGCCTCTTGGTTATTCAACGCTGATCGGTGAGTTAGGTAGCTCACTTTCAGGTGGGCAGCGCCAGCGAATTTCTCTCTCGCGTGCGTTGTATAGAAAACCAGCAATTTTGATTCTTGATGAAGCTACATCTGCTCTTGACATTGAAAATGAAAGAAAAATAAATGAAGCTATAAAATCGATGAATATCACACGCATATTTGCCGCACACAGGCCAGATGCGATAGCAGTAGCTGATAAAATCTACCATATGACAAAAAAATAAAAGTATCCACGAGTACCAGAGATTTAGAATAGGCTCTCAGATATACCTTTTGTCTTTGAAGTTACCGCTCTAGGCGGATGGCGAGGACTCGCAGCCAACAACACGGCGACTTCAAAAGCGAAGGCTATAAATGGCGAAAACAGGTTAATAAATTGGGCGAATAATAAAATTACGATACAATAAATCCATGGATTTATCTCTATATCGAAACTTTTATGCGTGCTCTGATGCTTTTGATATCGATTTTTGCAACCACTCTAATGCTGACATCGTCTGTATTGGCCACTGATTTACAAACAGACATCCACCAGCAGGGTTTTGTTTATTGTATTAACGGCACTCCCCATGCCTTTAATCCACAAATGGCACGCCACGGATTAACGGTAGATACTTTATCAGCTCAATTGTATGATCGCTTACTGGGGGTCGATTCTTATAACTATCAGCTTACCTCTGAATTGGCGGAAAAATGGCAAATATTGGATAATGGCGCTACTTTCCGTTTTCAATTACGTAAAAACGTTTCTTTTCAGACCACCTCTTGGTTTACCCCTAGTCGCATGATGAATGCCGACGACGTCATTTTTAGTTTTCAACGTATTTTTAATAAAGAACATGCTTATCATAATGTGAATGGCAATAGCTACCCCTATTTTGATAGTTTACAACTCGCTCAAGCC
>NZ_GL379622.1 GCF_000143625.1 Candidatus Regiella insecticola LSR1
CCATCTCGGCGGCGGTAATGGCTTTGTTGTCTGATCTCACTCGTGAGCAAAACCGCACTAAAGCGATGGCGTTTATCGGCGTTAGTTTTGGCGTTACTTTTGCCGGTGCTATGGTGTTGGGACCTATTTTTACCCATGCTTTTGGCCTACAAAATTTATTTTTCGGCATGGCTTTACTCGCTTTATTGGCTATCGTTATTACTTTATTCGCGGTACCTTCTCCTAATACCCCTATTTTAAATCGCGAGTCGAATATTGTTAAAAGCAGTATCAATAAAGTGATTAAAAATCGGCGTTTATTAAAACTCAATTTCGGTATTATGTCCTTGGATGCGCTATTAATGTCGAGTTTTGTTGTCGTGCCGCAAGTGATGGCAAATGCCGGATTAGCACTAACTCAACATTGGCAAGTGTATCTGGTGACTATGCTAATTTCCTTTGCCGCCGTGGTGCCTGTCATTATCTATGCGGAACTGCAACGAAAAATAAAACAGGTCTTCATTACGGCTGTCGCATTATTGTTAGTCGCAGAAATAATATGGTGGAAAGCAGAGCAACATCTTTGGGTCATCATTGCCGCAGTGCAATTATTTTTTATTGCTTTTAACGTAATGGAGGCGATTTTACCTTCACTGATTAGCAAAGAAGCCCCTGTAGGCTATAAAGGTACAGCGATGGGAATTTACGCCACCAGTCAATTTGTTGGCGTTGCTATTGGCGGTGGTATGGGGGGGTGGATATTGGGTCTGGCAGGGATTGAAACTGTATTTTTAGCCGGAGGATTGCTTGCGCTGTTATGGCTTACTGTTAGTTGTACTATGCAAGAGCCGCCTCACGTCAGCAGCCTACGCATTATCCTGCCTTCATCAGCGATACAAAATAGCATAACACTAGAGCGATGTATCAAAGAGCAGCCCGGAGTAACAGAAGTGATGGTAGTAAAAACGGAAAAAAGCATTTACGTAAAAGTGGATACCAAACAAACGACTCGCCGTCAGCTAGAGCAATTAGTTAATAATTATAGCCGAATCAGTTTAATTTGATGCAAGGCGAACACCCGCAGCCAACAGCGCGACAGCTTCAAAGGCGAAGGGTATAACAGATGAAAATATACGATTAGATACCGCGAGGCGTAGATGCACTAAGTTTTGCTATAAATTGAGACTTATCTTCCTCAGAAAAAAACGGATTTTGTTTTATTTTTTCTTCCGAAATGTGCCCTAACATTGCCAAACGGTGGAGTTCATCAACCGTTAAGGATAAATATAATTCAATGACAACGCCTTCATATTTAGTCTGATCTTCTATTTTCTTATTTATTTTAGCCAAAAAATTTTCGAGGATTTCTTTGATTTTAGTCTCTTTATTGAATGCATTATCTTCATCTTTATTTAAAATATTATCAATATCTGCTTCGGCACGATTAACCATAAAATTAATATATCTTTTATGATCTTTAAATTTATATTGAAAATTCTCAGAAACCAAGCGGCTACAGAGCGCGATCTCCGTTGCAAATGATAATAATATGCAGGAGATCACTATGGCTGTGAAAACATTTTTTTGATTGGCATAAACTTCATCATTATAATTAACCTTCTCTTCATAAGAAGCTAAATTTTCATAATGAGGAGGGAGAGTCTCCGGGGAAACTATTTTATAATCTGGAGTAGGATCAGCCATTTGGTCTAATTTAATAATATTATCCATTTTTTTAATAAGATCAGGAAAATTAAAACCAACATCTTTAGTTTCCTTGAAAATGTTCTGCAAATTAATATAGGGGAAGTTTATAGTAAAGTTTTTAAAGTTTTCTTTAAAATATTTATAATCTGAAAAATCAGATAAATTACTTGAAATCAAAACATCACCTTTATGCTTCATGTGCACACTAAGCGGGCTGCTGCCACGAAAATGAGTATCAAAATTAACGATAAATTCAATATTTTCTTTTTCGTATCTTGGCATCAAATCATAGAGAACATGCATTACATTTAGTGCATTATACATTCCATCCTTATTCTCAATGGCTTGACTCAGCATAATATATTCAGTTTTACTGAGTTTCATACCTAATTTTTTCAACCATTCAAACCATTTTCTAAATACCCTTGCACTGAATTTAGTTCCTCTATTTTTTATTCTAAATATATCCCACTCATTCAGTGTTGATGAAAAATCAGAAGAAGATAAGGGTAAATAAGAATAAGAAAAACCATCAGAATGATTAGGCATTGTTTTCCTATTTAATTAAATAATAATAGTTATTTTATAGTAGAAAAAATTTAACTAATCAACCACACTTCATCAAACAGCGTCGGTAATCTTTATGGTAAATACCCTTCGCCTTTGCTGCCTAGCGGCAACTTGAAGGACTCTGAGTGTAACTCATGGGGCTACTTGTACTACAGGGAAATAGTCGATAAGGATATTTATGCTGCTTTTTTTTAAAAATACGGTTTTATTGCTAAAAAATTACCCTAAAAAACCTGTTAATAGGATCTATGCCAATTTAAAAAAACAGTCCCGCCTTTTGCGGAGTATAACCTGGGTTAATATTGTCTTTCAGCTGTTATTTCCATTGAGTCTTTATTTTTCACCATTAATGATTATGGCCAATAGTGATGCCACTTCATTTTCAGATAAAAATACGCATTATTTTGAAAAAAAGACCGCTGACACCCAATTAGCCACTGTCGTAATGAAAACAGGCTCCCTGTTATCAAGCAATAATACCACTGATGCGGCCATTAATATGGCGCGATCAGCGTTGTTGACACAAGCGAATACCTCGATTCAGCAATGGCTCAAACAATTTGGCACCGCGCGAGTACAATTCAATGTTAATGATCATTTTCATTTAAAGGGAAGTGCGCTCGATCTTCTGCTTCCTCTATACGATAGCCCCCAATCGATGTTATTTACTCAGCTCGGTGCCCGTAATAAAGATAGCCGCAACACCGTCAATATCGGCATGGGAATACGCACCTGGCAAGATCATTGGCTGTTTGGGATGAATACCTTTTTTGATCAAGACGTGACGAATAAAAACCGACGTCTTGGGATAGGCGCCGAAATTTGGACGGATCACCTAAAATTATCCGCCAACCATTATCTCGCCATCACAGACTGGCACTCGTCAGCGGATTTTGCTGATTATAACGAACGGCCAGCGAATGGATACGACATAGGTGCTGAAATGTACTTACCCTTTTATCCACAACTGGGCGGCAAACTGTTATTTGAACAATATCAAGGTAATGATGTCGATTTATGGGGTAAAAGTCAGCGTCAGCGTGATCCTTATGCTATCAGCATCGGGATCAATTATACCCCGATCCCATTAATCACCTTGGGTGCTGAGCATAGAGAAGGAAAAGGAAATAAAAGTGATACACGTTTTAATCTTCAAATAAATTATCGGATAGGCCAACCCTGGCAAACACAGATCAACCCAACAACAGTAGCAACGATACGGAGCCTGGCTGGTAGCCGCTACGATCTAGTGGAGCGTAATAATCATATTGTGTTGGATCATCAAAAACAGCCGCTGATTAGCTTAACCTTGCCGAAAAAAATAACCGGGATGGCGAAAAGTAAACAGAGTTTAACCGCGTCGGTCACGACAAAATATGGTCTAGAACGTATTGAATGGAACAGTGCTGCTTTACAGGCGGCGGGAGGAACGGTGCGATCAGTGTCTCCTGTTGCGTTAGAGATCACAATGCCTCCTTATCAGCCAGGCAGCAATAATATTTATACTTTAAGTTCAGTTGCTTATGATAATAAAGGGAATACTTCTACCCCTGTTATCGTGCAATTAATAGTAACACCTCAAAATGTCAACGGGCAGCACTCACAAACATGGGCGTCATCAGGTGCTTTAATTGCTGATGGTCAGTCAACCAGCCATATTTATATCAATTTACGCGATGATAATAATCAACCCATTGAAGGAATGGCGAATCAATTAATTTTAACACCGCGTTTTACCGCAACAGAGAACCCTGAAAATGGGAAAACACTTCCGGGATCACCGATTAAATTAAGTGATATAAAAGAATCGAAACCGGGTAAATATACCACCATCTTAACGGCAGGCACGCAACCAGGGACAATAGAGCTAACCCCGAGTTTGAATAAAAACATATTGCAACCGTACACTGTGAATTTAATGAAAGTTCATAAGCTTAATAAAATTGCTAAATTTGATTTTATAGTTTCCAAAAATAAGATTATTGCCGACAACAATGATGAATCTGTCTTGATTTTTACTGCCAAAGATGCCGATAGCAAGCCCCTTAGTGGATTACCGGTAAGCTTTGAGCTGAGTGATGCCGCTGGTACCACACTGAGTAAGGTGACGGAGCAAGACGGCGGCATTTACACCGCCACCTTGAAAGGAAGCATTGCAAAAGAAGTGACTATCGAACCCCGCATCGATGGTAATTCAATAGCCGCTATCCCCCCCAAAGCTGTGACCTTAATACAGAAAAAAGTGGAGGGAGTGAATCCAGACACCTCTTCGTTTGTGGTTTCCAAACCGAAGATCCTTGCCGATGGCAATGATGAAACTGTCTTGACCTTTACTGCTAAAGACACCGATAACAAGCCCCTCAGTGGACTAACAGTAAGCTTCAAGGTAAACGACGCCGCTGACACCATACTGAGTAAGGTGACAGAGCAAGACGGCGGCATTTACACCGCTACCTTGAAAGGCAGTGCCGCAAAAGAGGTTACTATCGAACCGCTGATCACAGGCAAATCTATCGGCGTAACCCCACAAAAACTCACTTTGGCGGCGAAAAAAGTGAAAGTGGATGAAGTAAGTCCAGA
>NZ_GL379623.1 GCF_000143625.1 Candidatus Regiella insecticola LSR1
TTATGCTGAGTGGAAATCCAGTATTGGCGGTGTAATTTCAGCCCAGGATGTAGCAAAAGCTGTCTTCGTGAAATTGCTATTGCTCCCACTAAGCAACAAAATTAAGAATCCACGATGAAAAAATTTATTTTACTGTAGGATACAAGGTAAACAAGGTGATTGTGTTACTAAGAGTCAATTTCGGTGGAGAAGAATGTCAAGCAAGCCAATTCATTCATAAAAAACAGTCAAAATATGAAAAAGTTTAAAATAATCAGTGTTGAACAAGCCTATTCGTATTGGATAAAAAAATGATGGATTACTCGTTGATATCCGTGATTCACGAAGTTATATCTCAAACCACATACCTAGGGCAATCCATCTAACGAATGACAATTTGTCAAGTTTTCTCCAACAGACAGACTTTACCGAGCTGTTGATGGTGATGTGCTACCATGGCAATAGCAGTAAGAGAGTAGCTCAATATCTATTGGAGCAAAGTTTTACTGAAACCTATAGCATTGAAGGTGGTTTTGATGCTTGGAGTAAAAGGTATTTAAAGAATATTACTATCGGTAACGGCTAGCGCCTTATCTTCTGAAGTCAAACACAAAGAACATTAATATCGTGTATAACCACTTATCTGGGTGATTTTTTGGTTTGTCTGTTGATTTTTGTTTACACTAAAATGAAAGTGAGCTGACATTAACGAACTGTTTTGAACATCTGGAGGAAGATAACGTGGAAAGCAAAGACTTGATCGTGATAGGTGGGGGCATCAACGGAGCAGGTATCGCTGCGGACGCTGCTGGGCGAGGTCTGTCAGTACTGTTACTTGAAGCGCAAGACTTAGCTTGTGCTACCTCTTCTGCTAGTTCTAAACTTATTCATGGTGGCTTACGTTATTTAGAACATTATGAATTTCGTCTAGTCAGTGAAGCACTAGCGGAACGTGAAATATTATTGAAATTAGCATCTCATATCGTTTCTCCAATGCGTTTTCGTTTACCACATCAAGCCCATCTACGTCCAGCCTGGATGATACGTGCTGGTCTATTTCTCTATGATCATTTAGGTAAACGTTCTAGCTTACCGGCCAGTAAGAGTTTGCGGTTTGGCTCAGAATCAGTACTGAAACCAGAACTGGTGCGCGGATTCGAATATTCCGACTGTTGGGTTGATGATGCGCGCTTAGTGGTACTTAATGCTCAAACAGTAGTAAAACATCATGGAGAAGTCCGTACTCAGACGAGAGTCACCCGAGCATGGCGTGAACAAGGTCTGTGGAAAGTCGAAGCCACGGACGAAAAAAGTGGTAAAAGTCGTACCTGGTATGCTAAAGGCCTTGTTAACACGACTGGTCCTTGGATAAAACAATTTTTTGATGATGCTCTAGCGCTAAAATCGCCTTATGGTATTCGATTGATTAAAGGTAGCCACATTGTTCTGCCACGTGTTCATGAGCAATCCGAAGCTTATATTCTGCAAAACGAAGACAATAGAATAGTCTTTGTTATTCCTTGGTTGGATAAATACTCAATCATCGGTACTACGGATGTGGAGTATCATGGAGATGCTAAAGAAGTCGCGATTGATGATCATGAAATCGACTATTTATTAAATGTCTATAACCATCATTTTATCAAACAATTGGGACGTGCTGATATCGTCTGGACTTATTCTGGTGTTCGCCCCTTATGTGACGATGAATCTGATTCACCTCAAGCTATTACACGTGATTATAATCTGGATATTGCTGATGAAGGAGGAAGTCTCCCACTGCTATCAGTATTTGGTGGTAAGCTGACGACTTATCGTAAACTGGCAGAACATTCATTGGAAAAACTGCGCCGCTATTACCCTAAAATGGGTCCAGCCTGGACTAAGTATGCTGAATTACCAGGGGGCAATATTGAAGGCGATCGAAAGAGTTATGCTATGAAATTACATTCTCGTTTCAATTGGTTGCCAGAAAAACTAGCATATCGCTATACCAGTACCTATGGTAGTCATAGTGAATTAATCTTAAATAATGCGCATAGCCTTGCTGATTTAGGCGAACATTTTGGCCATGATCTGTATGAAGCCGAGCTATGTTATTTAATAGAAAAAGAATGGGTGGTTAAACTTGACGATGTGATTTGGCGCCGTACCAAATTGGGGATGTATCTTGATGATATGCAAAAACAACGGATTAATACGTGGTTAAGCAATAAAGCACAAGAGACTTCCGAATAACGCTAGCCATAATGAATAGACCTCTTTCCAAACCGTAGCAAGTGATGCGGAGTCAAGGCGGCCCCGCGCACAGCAACCTTCATTGCCATAAGTACATGAGGATTGCGCGCACCGGGCAACGCAGGATCCGCGTCACGCAGTAGGTTTCCGAAGAGGTCTAATGGAAAAAGTCGTTATTTTTGCTCTGGTGAGGGTTGTTTTTTTTGCCATATTAAAAATTCAAAAATGCCAAATATAAAAATTTTAGCCTGTTGCCATTTGCTAATGGGCTGATCTTTTGGCTGTGTTGATTTAAGCAGTGCCAATTGTAATCCATGCACTAAGACCATCAATATCATAGCTACATTGATAAAATACTGTAAAGGTTTAGGAAGTGGGTGAAAAAGGTTAAGCAGCAAGAAACTCCATATGCCTAGCATGAATAATCGACCAAGATTAAGCCACATCTTATTTACTCCTGTTTTAAGTGACGACGAATATACAATCTGTAAATAATCTGACCGGCTGTTTTTTCCCGGTGTAATTGCCAATGGCTAGGGAAAGCTACCCTTGTGTCTTTTACTGCAGTTTCAACATAAATCCATGCTTCATCGGCTAACCAGTTTCTTTTTTCAAGTAAATAAATTGTTTTTGTTAGCAATTCCTGCTGAAAGGGGGGATCTAAAAATATCACATCGTAAGGTTGGCCTGTTTGTGCTAACCAGTTCAAAGTGTTGGTATTGATCACACATCCATCTTCTGCTTTTAATAGAGCCAAATTATTTATTAATTGTTGTGCAACATTATTTTCTAATTCTAACAAAGTAGCTGACTTTGCATAACGTGACAAAGCTTCTACCCCTAAGGCTCCACTGCCGGCAAAACAGTCTAGACAGCGGGCATTTTGGATCATCGGATCCAACCAATTAAAGAGTGTTTCTCGTACTCGATCAGGTGTGGGGCGTAAACCGGGGCTAGTGAGCACGGGAAGTTTACGGCCCCGCCATTGACCACCAATAATACGAACTTGCCCGAGCGTATGATGTTGCGATTTTTTTATCATTCCAGCGTTAATATTACAAAGTAGATTTTGCAAAGAATCTATTTTAGCTATGGATAAGGTGTGGAGGGAAGATTTAAATTAAGCCAATTGCCGTAAAACTTCAGTCTTCAATCCGGAGAATAGGGCAGGGTATATGACCGAGGGAATGTCAACAATGAAAACAGTCACCAGGCTCTAGTTGCTTTAACATGGAAAATGTTAGACTGCTAGGCTATGACCTTAATTTAGCTAAATTATCATTTGATCGCTGGGAGTGTAGCTGTAAATGGCAAAAGAAAAAAACGGGGCTTCTTTCTTGGTTCAGCTTTGGAAATCAGCATCAGAGCAAAGAGCAAACGGCAGAACCCTCTCAAAAGATTGGCGTCGGTGATAAAAAATCGACCATATCTACTCAAGATGATGAAAAAACTAACAGCCCCATTGTAGCCGATCATGAAAAATTAGCTGAATCTCATACTGAATCCGCTGTAGCAACAAGGTTAAACGAAACCCTTGAACAAAAAGCTAAACCAATAGTTGAAAATAGCAACGTACAAAAACAGCCGAATAAAGAGAATTTTTTTACCCGTCTAAAAAAAAGTTTATTGAAAACAAAACAAAACATTGGTTTCGGTCTGCTGAACTTGTTCCGTGGTAAGAAAATTGATGATGATTTTTTTGAACAATTGGAAGAAAAGCTGCTCATTGCTGATATTGGCGTAGAAACAACCCATAAAATTATCAAGTCTTTGACTGAGCATGCCAATCGTAAACAACTCAAAGATGCTGAAGTGTTATACGAAAAGTTAAAAGAAACCATGGCTGAAATTTTAGCTAAAGTTGATAAACCGCTAGAGACTAATGGCAAAAATCCATGTGTTATCTTAATGGTTGGTGTTAACGGGGTGGGTAAAACGACCACGATCGGTAAATTGGCCTATCAGTTTCAAGCACAAGGCAAATCCGTCATGCTAGCCGCGGGTGACACTTTTCGTGCCGCTGCCGTTGAACAATTACAAGTATGGGGCGAACGTAACAATATTCCGGTCATTGCTCAACACACTGGCGCCGATTCTGCTTCGGTCATTTTCGATGCATTTCAAGCGGCTAAAGCACGTAACATTGATGTGCTGCTGGCTGATACGGCGGGACGTTTACAAAATAAAACTGATCTGATGATTGAGCTACAAAAGATAGTCCGGGTAATGAAAAAAATAGATGAGAAAGCGCCCCATGAAATTATGCTAACACTGGATGCAAGCACCGGACAAAATGCGGTTAATCAAGCAAAATTATTTCATGAAGCGGTTGGGCTGACCGGGATTAACTTGACTAAACTTGATGGGAGCGCTAAAGGCGGAGTGATTTTTGCTATCGCCGATCAGTTCGGTATACCCATTCGTTACATTGGTGTGGGGGAAGCTATTGAAGATCTACGGCTATTTAAGGCAGATGATTTTATTGAGGCTCTTTTTGCCCGAGAGGATTAATAGCCATGATTCGTTTTGAACAAGTTAGTAAAGCTTACCTTGGCGGAAAACAAGCACTGCAAGGGATTGATTTTCATCTACCTCGAGCACAAATGGCATTTTTGACCGGCCATTCTGGTGCAGGTAAAAGCACCTTACTGAAACTCATTTGCGGGATAGAAAGACCCAGTGCTGGTCATATTTGGTTTGATGGTCATGATATTAGCCGCCTGGAAAACCGCGAAATCCCTTTTCTTCGTCGTCAGATTGGCATGATTTTTCAGGATCACCATTTGTTGCTAGATCGAACAGTATATGACAATGTAGCCATGCCTCTCATTATCGTTGGTGCCAGCACTGAGGACATCCGGCGACGGGTGTCAGCAGCTTTAGATAAAGTAGGTTTGCTAGATAAAGCCAAAAATTTTCCTCTCCAGATTTCCGGTGGTGAACAACAGCGAGTGGGTATTGCTCGTGCTGTAGTTAATAAACCAGCGGTATTATTGGCTGATGAGCCGACAGGTAATTTAGATGAAACTTTGTCGCAAGAGATTTTACGACTATTCGAAGAATTTAACCGTGTAGGAGTCACTGTATTAGTAGCTACTCATGATACTTCACTGATCATCAAACAACGATATCAGGTTCTGACATTAAGCCAAGGCAGAATGTCGGGAGTACATCATGGCAAGTAAATCGAAAAAAACTAAAATCCTACAAGGCGGTTGGTCTGTACAGTGGCGATATGCTTGGAAAAATATATTAACGGATATGTTGCGTCAACCGCTAGCAACCCTGTTAACAGTGACGGTGATCACTATTTCACTTACGTTACCGAGTGTGTGTTATATCGTCTGGAAAAATATCAATCAAGCCGCTACTCAGTGGTATCCGATACCGCAACTTACTCTCTATTTAGATCAAACGTTAGATGATAATGCGACTGAAAAAGTAGTTAGGTTATTAAAATCTATCCCTGAAATTGAAAAAGTTAACTATTTATCACGAGAAGAGGCGGTAAATGAGTTTCGTCATTGGTCTGGTTTTGGCGGCGCACTAGACATGTTGGAAGAAAATCCATTGCCTGCTGTAGCGATAATTACACCAAAATCTAATTTTCAACATTTAGAAATGTTGAATACCCTAGGTGAAAAAATCAATAAAATAGCAGGAGTGGCGGAAGTTCGTATGGATGACAGTTGGTTCGCTCGTCTCAGTGCGCTAACTAAACTCATCGGCCAAATAGTCACGATAATTGGTTTATTGATGGTGGTAGCTGTATTTTTAGTGATTGGTAACAATGTTCGCTTAAGTGTTTTTAGCCGTCGAGACACAATTAATGTCATGAAATTAATGGGGGCTACTGATGGATTTATCCTGCGCCCTTTTCTCAATGAGGGAGTTGTACTAGGATCCGCTGGCGCCTTATTATCATTAATTCTGTCTGAAACTCTCGTTTTTCAGTTAGGCGGGGTAGTTATGCAGGCCGCGAGTGTCTTTGGAACAAACTTTAATTTACAAGGCCTGAGTTGGGATGAAAATCTTTTATTTCTGCTTGTTGCTAGTATGATTGGTTGGTTGGCAGCATGGTTGGCTACGATTGAGCATTTACGCAAATTTACACCACAATGAATAGACCTCTTTGGAAACCGTAGTTCGTTATGCGGAGTCAAGGCGCCCGGCGCGCAGCAACCTTCGTTAACATAAAGTACATGAGGATTGCGCGCACCGGGCAACGCAGGATTCGCGTCACGCAGTAGGTTTCCGAAGAAGTCTAATGATGGAATACGCTATTTACAGTAGCGTCCCTTGATCCGCTATTCGATGATGAAAAAATAAAAAATAGCGTTGGCTATCCCTTCTAGTCAGGCTTATACTAATAAAATAAATAGAAAACATTTTTTAAAGCCCTCTGCGACATTTTCTTTAG
>NZ_GL379624.1 GCF_000143625.1 Candidatus Regiella insecticola LSR1
CGGGGATGCATATTGCTGTGGTGGCGAATTTACATAAATATTTGTTGCCCGCTTTAAAAGCGTTGAAAGAAAAATTAGAAGCAAAAGCAATAGAATTTAATAAAATAGTAAAAATTGGTCGAACGCATTTACAAGATGCGACACCGTTGACCTTGGGTCAGGAAATCTCTGGCTGGGTGGCAATGTTAGCACATAATGAAAAGCATATTAACGCAACACTACCACATCTTTATGAGCTCGCTTTAGGTGGTACTGCGGTTGGCACTGGATTAAACACACCTCCTGAATACGCGGTAAAGGTCGCTGAAGAAATAGCAACGCTTACTGCACAACCTTTTGTCACTGCGCCTAACAAATTTGAGGCGCTAG
Source organism: Candidatus Regiella insecticola LSR1 (assembly GCF_000143625.1). Lineage (GTDB taxonomy): Bacteria > Pseudomonadota > Gammaproteobacteria > Enterobacterales > Enterobacteriaceae > Regiella > Regiella insecticola. The sequence continues at coordinate 370 of NZ_GL379624.1, forward strand.
CCACTTGTGATGCGTTAGTTCATAGTCATGGTGCTTTAAAAGGTTTAGCCACATCATTAATGAAAATTGCCAATGATATACGCTGGCTTTCATCGGGACCACGTTGTGGTATTGGAGAAATATCGATTCCGGAAAATGAACCAGGCAGCTCGATTATGCCGGGTAAAGTTAATCCAACACAATGTGAAGCAATGACAATGCTTTGTGCTCAGGTGATGGGTAACGATGTCGCGATCGGTATCGGGGGCGCATCAGGTAATTTTCAATTAAATGTTTTTCGTCCAGTGATTATTCATAACCATTTACAATCGATCCGCTTATTGTCGGATGGCATGACTAGTTTTAATAAGCATTGTGTTGAGGGGATAAAAGCTAATAAAAAGCGTATTGATCAGCTGCTTAATGAATCTTTAATGCTAGTGACTGCATTAAATAATCATATAGGTTATGACAAAGCAGCAACAATTGCTAAAAAAGCACATAAAGAAGGCCTAACCTTGAAAGCATCTGCAATATCATTAGGATATCTGACAGAAGATCAGTTTGATACATGGGTTAATCCAAAAGAAATGATTGGTAAGTGACTATTCATCGCTAGATTGATAGAAATTTTAATAATTTAGTTTTATTGTCAAAAACAGAATTGGATCAAAAAACAAACGATATTATTTTCAAACGGTTACTCGGTCAATTACCGCATCAGTAACTTTAGATATCAAGAT
>NZ_GL379625.1 GCF_000143625.1 Candidatus Regiella insecticola LSR1
GATCTATTGTACAATCAAGCCTAATATTACAGTTATGTATATTATAGTAATATACAAAAATGATAGATTTTAACCGAATAATTGGGTTTGATTGGGATGCAGGAAACCATCGGAAAAATGCCGATAAACACTGTGTTAGTCAGGCTGAAGCTGAACAAATTTTTTTCAATGAACCCCTATTGATGGTTCTCGATTCCAAACATAGTGTTTCAGAACGAAGGATCCACGCTCTGGGGACTACTGATGACAAAAGGTTTCTCCATGTCACCCCTTCACGCTTCGCCACAATGAAACATTGATACGAGTCATTTCAGTCAGAAATATGAATCATAAGGAACGGGGGGTTATATGAGAAAAAAACTTAAACCAATACCCACATTTCAAACAGAGGCAGAAGAACGCGCATTTTGGGAATGTCATGATTCAACAGAACATATTGATTGGGATAAAGCTGTCACCATTAGACTGCCTCGCCTTAAACCGTCTGCAACATCAATTTCACTTAGGCTTCCGAATACGAT
>NZ_GL379626.1 GCF_000143625.1 Candidatus Regiella insecticola LSR1
TTAAGTTTAGCTTCATCGCATAACAGCAATTGTCCTGCCAAATCACATAAAGGACTGTCCAGCGAGACCAGCATTTGATCAATACGGTTCAGAAATGTTATCCATTGTTCAGGTACATCATTATATTTGAATTTTTCCGCGAGTTCTTGTCTGAGAAATAGCTCGAATTCAGTAGATAAATAATGAGATATAAATGACGGAAGGTAAGATTTTATGGCTTCTAGCATAGAATAATTCTCATTAGATTAATAAAATATGATAACTTAATTATATATATTATTAGAAATTAAACAATTGTCACTAACCTGTGATGAAAAAATGCTTCCGTCTGGAATCGATGCTTTCGAAACATCAAGGGGGCCGTGTTAACATACGAAGATAATATAAGGCTCCTAAGGACGTAAAAAACGTGGAATTTTCTTTCGCAGTATTATTCGCTCAACTTAATGAGCTAATGCTGTGTGACCAACATCGCTTACGGTGTCGATTGCAAGCCGCCAATAAAATAAAAGATTTCGATATTCAACAACAGGTCGTCAGCGAAATAGCCAGTGATATCGTTCATGCCAAACAACGTATTAGCCAGCGGCAGGCGAGTGGCTTCGCCATAGTTTATCCAGAAGATTTGCCGATTAGTCAAAGAAGGCAAGAAATTTGCCGTGCGTTAGATGAAAATCAAGTGTTGGTGATTGCCGGGGAAACGGGATCAGGTAAAACCACACAATTGCCTAAAATCTGCTTGGAATTGGGGCGTGGTATCAAAGGGCTGATCGGTCATACTCAGCCACGGCGTTTGGCGGCGCGGACGGTCGCTCAGCGTATCGCCGAAGAATTAAAAACCTGCGTCGGGGGGTATGTTGGCTATAAAGTGCGTTTTAATGATCAGGTTGGGGAAAATACGCGGGTTAAGCTGATGACGGACGGTATTTTACCGCCGAAATTCAGCAAGATCGATGGTTGCGACAATATGACAACCTTGATTATCGATGAAGCGCATGAACGCAGCCTGAATATTGATTTTATTTTAGGTTATTTACGCCAATTGTTACCCAAACGTCCCGATTTAAAACTGATCATTACGTCTGCCACCATCGATCCTCAACGCTTTTCACGCCATTTTTATGCCGCGCCGATCATTGAAGTGTCTGGCCGCACTTATCCCGTTGATGTCAGCTATCGTCCAATAGTTGATCAGGGCGATGAGCGTGATCGAGATCAGTTGCAGGCGATTGTCGATGCAGTGCATGAATTGGAACGGGAAAAGCCCGGTGATATTTTAATTTTTATGAGCGCTGAGCTTGAGATCCATGAAACCACGGAAGCCTTGAAAAAACAAAATCTACGGCACACTGAGGTGTTGCCGTTGTATGCGCGTTTATCCCATCACGAACAAAATCGCGTTTTTCATCCGAGCCGTGACGCGATGTTGAGACGCATTGTATTGGCGACTAACGTTGCTGAAACTTCTCTGACGGTGCCAGGGATAAAATATGTGATTGATCCGGGCTATGCACGTATTAGTCGTTACAGTTTTCGCACCAAAGTTCAACGTCTGCCGATAGAAGCGATATCACAAGCCTCGGCTAATCAACGTAAAGGCCGTTGTGGGCGTGTTTCTGAAGGGATCTGTATTCGGTTGTATTCAGAGCAGGATTTTTTATCACGCCCGCCGTTTACCGAACCAGAAATTTTACGTACCAATTTAGCGTCAGTGATCTTACAGATGACGGCGATTGGTTTGGGGGATATCAAGGCGTTTCCTTTTATCGATCCTCCCGATAAACGTAACATTCAAGATGGCGTCCGTTTACTGGTCGAACTTGGGGCGATCCGCACTGCTGATAATGGTCATCAGCAATTGACAAAGCAAGGGCGTCAATTAGCCCAGTTGCCGATCGACCCACGTTTAGCGCGGATGGTGTTAGCGGCGCAAAAAAATGCCTGTGTGCGTGAGGTGATGATCATCGCCTCAGCGCTATCTATTCAAGATCCGCGTGAACGGCCATTAGATAAACAGCAAGCGGCGGATGAAAAGCATCGTCGTTTTGCCGATAAAAATTCTGATTTTTTAAGTTTTGTTCATTTGTGGGATCACCTGCTTGAACAGCAAAAAACATTGTCTTCCGGGCAATTTCGTCAATTATGCCGCCGTGATTTTTTAAGTTATCTGCGCTTACGTGAGTGGCAAGATATTCATCGTCAACTGAGCCAAACGGTAAAACTATTGAGGCTACCTGTTAATACGGTCGCAGCGGATCATCGTACTGTGCACAGTGCTTTGTTAACCGGGCTGTTATCGCATATTGGTCAAAAAGATAGTGAAAAAATGGAATTTACCGGGGCACATAGTGCCCGTTTTGCTGTTTTCCCCGCGTCGCAACTTTTTAAAAAACCACCGAAATGGATCATGGTGGCTCAGCTTTTAGAAACCAGTCGCCTCTGGGGGCGGATCGCAGCGCGCATCGAACCCGAATGGATTGAGCCTTTGGCGCCTCATTTGGTGAAATACCATTATAGTGATCCGCATTGGGAGAAAAGCCAAGGGGCGGTGATGGCCAATGAGAAGGTAACCTTATTCGGTTTGCCTATTGTGGCGTCACGCAAAATAAATTATGGCGCTATTGATCCGCCATTATGTCGAGAATTATTTATCCGTCATGGCTTGGTGGAAGGGCAGTGGCAAACCAGCCATGCTTTTTTCCACGCTAATTTGCAATTGTTAGCGGAAGTGGAAGCCATGGAGCATAAATCTCGTCGCCGCGATATTTGGTTGACGGATGAAACCTTGTTTACTTTCTATGAACAGCGGATCGGCGCTGATGTTGTTTCAGCCCGTCATTTTGATAGCTGGTGGAAGAAAGCGCGCAAAATTGAACCTGAATTGCTTAATTTTGAAAAAACCATGCTGGTAAAAGAAGGGGCTAATCATATTGATTTCACGGATCACCCTGATTTTTGGCAACAAGGGGCATTGACGTTACCGCTTTCTTATCAATTTGAACCCGGGAGTGATGCCGATGGTGTCACTGTTCATTTGCCGCTGGCTATTCTCAATCAGATAGCAGATCAAGGTTTTGATTGGCAGGTACTGGGTCTGCGCCGCGAGCTGATTATCGCGTTAATAAAATCCTTACCGAAATCGCTCCGACGCCATTTTATTCCTGCGCCTAATTATGCCGATGCTTTTTTGGCGAAGATCTTGCCGCCACAAAATGGATTACCACAAAGTTTATTAGAAGTGCTTGAGCGCGAATTACGGCAGATGACAGGAGTGACGTTGTCACGTGATGATTGGCAATGGGAGCAGGTGCCCGCGCATTTTAAAATCACCTTTCGGGTGCTTGATGATAAAAACCACATTGTGCGTGAAGGAAAAAATTTAGCCGAGATAAAAAAACACTTACAGCAACAGGTGCAAAAAACCCTGTCGGCAGGGGGAGACAAAAACCTAGAAAAAAAGAATTTAGTTTGTTGGAATTTTGGCACGCTTCCGGCTTGTTATGCGAAGCGACAAGGTGGATATGAAATAAAGGCCTATCCTGCTTTGGTCGATGAAAAAAAGAGTGTCGCGATCCGCTTATTTGAAACTGAATCGCAACAACAACAAGCGATGTGGCGAGGGACGCGCCGTTTACTGTTGCTAAATATCTCGGCACCGATTAAATATCTGCATGAAAAATTGCCTAACAAAACCAAATTGGGGCTTTATTTTAACCCTTACGGCAAAGTGGTTGAGTTGATCGATGATTGTATTGCCTGTGGGGTAGATTACCTTATTGCGCAACATGGCGGGCTCGCGTGGCAGCAGTCTGATTTTATTCAGTTGCAGGAAAAAATTCGAGCAGAGCTTAATGACACAGTGGTAAAGATTGCCACTCAAGTTGAGCAGATCTTGAATCAGGTATTTTTAATTAACAAACCGTTGAAAGGACAGCTTGATATCAAATTGGCGTTGAATTTTGCTGATATTAAAGCGCAGCTAGCGGGTTTAATTTATCCGCGGTTTGTCAGCGATCATGGTTGGCAACGTTTAACCGATATTTTGCGTTATTTACGCGCTATCGAACAGCGTTTAGAAAAATTGCGTGTCGATCCGCAACGTGATCAGGCGAACCTGCGGCGCGTGCAGCAAATCATGACCACCTGGCAACAATGGATGAATAAATTACCTCTGCAACATCAACAGGATAATGAAGTAAAAGCAGTGCGCTGGATGATTGAAGAGCTACGTGTCAGTCTATTTGCGCAGCAATTAGGAACCGCTTATCGGATCTCAGAGCAACGTATTGTGCAGACTATGGATCAACTGATGACTCAATTGATTAATTAATTTTCCCTATATCAAGGGCTGTGGGTATATTCGCGGGCGTTTTTACTGATTAATGTCTTTAACTTATCGCGTATGGCCGTTACTGCTAGGGCATGATTATCGGCCAGAGCGCGATCCTTAGCCGCGGGTGCGGAACTTTGAATAGCGACTAACCACCAATTATCGTTATCTTTAAGCAGTAGCGGTGAACCGCTATCGCCGGGCAGGGTGTCACATTGATGGGCGATAATGCCTTGTTGCGCCCAGCCGGTGACCAAACAAGCGGGATGGCTGTAAAGCGAATTGATGTGATCGGCAGGATAACCGGCCTGGGTTATTCGATGCTTGGCGCGCGCCAGCGCTAAGTTCAGCTCTGCTATCGAACCTTGCCATAGGGGGAGTGGTTTAAGCGGTGACCGCTCAGTATTGTGTAATACAACCAAGGCGAAATCTTCTTTCGCCGCTGCGGGGGGAACTGTCCAGCCGTTGCCCGAAGCGCGTAATTTTTTACTCAAATTGATATCGACTAAGGTTTCTAATTGAGTAATCTTATATTGCCATTGTTGCTGATGTGAAATGAAACGCAGGCTGATCGCTGGATCGATTTTACCGGGCGGCCTTAATAAACAATGCCCGGCGGTCAATGCTAAATTGGGCGCAATTAAGGTCGCGGTACAAAGATGACCCCTGGCGGTTTCTAGCTGCCCAACAGCATGCCATGGCCAATTTTCACTGTTCTCTATCGCCACCCGATCATCTGCGCCAAAAAATAATATTTTTTGCTCAGTGGGCTTAGCAGTGTCAGCCACGGCGATCTGTAAATAAATAGACAATAAACTGATCAGTATATTGCGGTAGAAGAATTTTCTATTGAGACGAGTCAGCACATTAATCTTCCTCGAAGGGTCTATGTGAAATCTTCTTGAGCGACGCTCAGACGAGGAATAAGCGAAAATGAGCATTTTGAACTCATTTTTGACGGAGTATCAGCGAGTACAGAAGATTTCGAACGGCTCTTATCAACACCAGTAATTATACTAGCACCGTTTTATTTAACACCCGCTCAACGGTATCAACGGTGGCTTGTGTCTGTGCGTCAATTTCAATATTCACCCGATCAGCGAGTCGTTTTTTTCCTATTGTTGTTCTGGCTAAGGTATCTGGGATCAAATTAACGCAAAAACGATTATTTTCTACTTCACCAATAGTCAGGCTAATGCCGTCAATGGCGATAAATCCTTTCTGTAATATATATTTCATTATTTTTTTGTCGGCAATACGCAGCCAAAGTTGGCGATTATTTTCTGTGCTACAAATTTTGGCAATCTCCGCGGTACAGATAATGTGCCCAGACATCAAATGGCCGCCTATTTCATCTCCCAATTTCACCGCTCTTTCCAAATTGACTTCATCCCCGAGGTTAATTTCTCTGAGATTGGTAATAAGCAGGGTTTCTTTTATCACATCAAAACTGATTAAATCTTGGTCGATGGCAGTGACTGATAAGCAGCAGCCATTATGTGCTACCGAAGCGCCTAATGTTAATCCTGGCAACAGGGCGGATGGAAATCTGAGTGTATGGGTACGGAAATCTGTGCTGCCATTAATGGCGACTACCGGCGCGGTGCCTTGAACAATACCATTAAACATAAGGGTGCCTCTGAGTTGATTAGACCTCTTTCCAAACCTGTAAGTAGGTTTGGAAAGAGGTCTATTGTTTTATTCGCAAGAAGTCTACTGAAAAATGCCATTATGATGAAGCGCTTCAGTTTGTCTTAACTTCAATTTGTCTTAAATAGTATCGTCATTAAATTCTGATAAGAGATCCTTTACTGTATTTGATAAGCTCATCTATCCTTTAGAGTTTATCCGAAATCTTTTATGCTCGCTGATACTGGTTTTGCAACAGATATATTCATAAAAATAATTGATTAAGTTTTATTAAAGGATTAAAAACCGTTTTTTATTATAAAAAACCTGAATAGGTACAATCGGTGCAGAAATATCAAAAATATAAAGTTGAAGCTCGCAGTTTGATGGTACTTGCAGTCCCCGTCATTATCACCCAGGTTGCTCAAACGGCGATGGGGGTAGTCGATACCATTATGGCGGGCTCTTTTAGTGCCACGGATCTGGCTGCGGTAGCGATTGGGACTTCCATTTGGCAGCCGGTGATTTTTTTCGGTAATGGGTTGTTGTTAGCGCTGACTCCCACCATTGCACAACTCAATGGCTCGGGTCGTCGAAATCAGATTGCCTATCAGGTAAGGCAAGGGTTTTGGCTCGCCTGTTTTATTGCGATTCTGATGATGTTGGTGTTGTATAATAGTCATCATATTATTTATATGATGCATAATATTGATCCCATTTTGGCTGAAAAAGCGGTAGGTTTTATTCGCGCTATCATGTGGGGGGTGCCGGGCTGTTTGTTTTTCAGATTTTCCGCAATCAATGCGAAGGATTATCTAAAAACTAAACCGGGGATGGTGATTGGTTTTCTGGGTTTGTTAATCAATATTACTATTAACTACATTTTTATCTACGGTAAATTAGGTGCTCCCGCGTTGGGGGGAGTCGGTTGTGGTGTTGCTACCGCCAGCGTTTATTGGGTGATGTTTTTGATGATGTATTGGTATGTTAGCCAAGCCGGCTCTCAACAAGATCTAAAATTAAACAAGGGGTTGAGCTCTCCTGATTGGAAAGTGATAAAAACGTTAACTTTTCTTGGCTTACCCATTGCCTTGGCGCTATTTTTTGAAACGACTTTATTTGCTGTTGTCGCTTTACTGATTTCTCCCTTGGGGGTTGTGGCAGTGGCGGGGCATCAAATCGCGCATAGTTTTAGTTCTTTGGTGTTTATGTTACCGATGTCACTGGGTATTGCAGCGACGATTCGCGTAGGTCATTGCCTGGGAGCAGGTGAGGTAGAACAAGCGAGGGTTTCGGCTTATACCGGCCTTATTGTCGGCTTGATACTGGCTTCATTGAGTGCCATATTGACTGTTTTTTTTCGTGAGCCTATTGCTTTGCTTTATAACGACGATCCAGCGGTGGTCATTATGGCGTCACATTTGATGATATTTGCCGCCATTTATCAGATGTCCGATGCAGTACAGGTTATCGGCAGTGGTGTATTACGGGGATATAAAGACACGCGGTCGATTTTTTTTATTACTTTTATTGCCTATTGGTTATTAGGTTTATCCAGTGGTTACCTATTGGGTTTGACGGATTATGTTGTTTCGGCCATGGGGCCAACCGGTTTTTGGATTGGTTTTGTTATCGGGTTAACCTTTGCCGCTGTGATGATATTTTTACGTATTCGTTGGTTGCAAAGACAGCCGCCAGAGGTGACGTTGCAACGTGCTGCGCATCATTAGATTTGTAACGGGCTCTAAGAAATGGCGGATGAAAATGCGGCAATCAAACTGTCTTTATGATGAAATGATCTTTTTCTTCTTGCCAACAGACGAGTAGCTGGTTAGTATCTTTTCCCGCTGGCCACATGCGTTCGCCGCCAGCGTCTGATGCGTCCGTAGCTCAGTTGGTTAGAGCACCACCTTGACATGGTGGGGGTCGGTGGTTCGAGTCCACTCGGACGCACCATTTTTTATTCATTTATGTAAATCAGCTTAATATTAATTTGGCTGGTGATACAAAATTCTTCTGCGCAGTTTCTTCCTTTGTCACCTATTCTTAGCCATATTAGTCAGGATCCTTTTGATTAGCATCAATAGACTTTTTGCAAAACTGTCGTTCGTTTTGTTAAGTCTATACCCAATGAATTTCGAGTTACGGCAAGGCGGCCAGGGCGACCGACCGATAAGCGTAGACAACTACGTGATTCGGCGAGCACCCGTAGACAACGCCGCCGTAACTTGAAAGGCGAAGGGTTATAAGCTAACGGATCTGTCTGTTGCCTTCTCATCTATTATTACAACGGGTAGAAAAAGCCGTCATGAAAAAAACTAAAATTGTTTGTACTATCGGTCCTAAAACCGAACCCAAGGAAATGCTCACCAAGCTGCTGGATACAGGCATGGATGTGATGCGGTTAAATTTTTCCCATGGTGATCATGAAGAACATCAAAAACGTATAGAAACTCTACGGGAAATAATCAAAGAAACTGGCAAAAAGCCGCGATTTTACTTGATACTAAAGGCCCTGAAAATCCGCACCATGACCCTCGAAGGGGGAAGTGAAGTCCCTTTGGTCACTGGTCAGCAGTTTACTTTTACCACTGATCAGACGGTGATAGGTAATGCTCAAAGGGTAGCAGTGACCTATGCAGGATTTGCCGCTGATCTCAAGGTGGGCAATATGGTACTGGTTGATGATGGTTTGATCAGGATGGAAGTGATCGAAATTACAGAAAAAACCGTGCTGTGTGAAGTAAAAAACAATGGTTATTTAGGTGAGAATAAAGGCATTAATTTGCCCGGGGTTTCGATTAAGTTACCGGCGCTATCGACAAAGGATGTCTGCGATCTAAAATTTGGTTGTGAGCAGCAGGTTGATTTTATCGCCGCTTCTTTTATCCGTAAACGTGATGATGTAAAGGCAATACGTGAACATCTGAACAAGCATCAAGGTCAGCATATCCAAATTATTGCTAAAATTGAGAATCAAGAAGGTCTGAATAATTTTGATGAGATTTTAGAAGAAGCAGATGGGATCATGGTTGCCCGCGGCGATTTAGGGGTGGAGATCCCGATTGAAGAAGTGATTGTTGCGCAGAAAATGATGATTAAAAAATGTAACCGTGCGCGTAAAGCGGTGATCACCGCCACTCAGATGCTCGATTCCATGACTAAAAATCCACGGCCGACACGTGCCGAAGCGGGGGATGTGGCCAACGCCATTTTGGACGGAACCGATGCGGTGATGTTGTCAGGTGAAAGTGCTAAAGGCGCCTACCCGATTGAATCCGCGGTGATGATGGCAACGATTTGTGAGAGAACAGATCGTATTATGAAAAGTCGGATTGGAACATTAGATAGCCAATGTAATGGGGTGGGGAGCGAGAAGAGTAAAGATTATGTTATGGGGGTAACCGAAGCCGTTTGTCGTGGCGCGGTAGAAATGGCGGAAAAACTCGGGGCGAAGCTGATAGTGGTTGCTACTGAAGGCGGAAAATCGGCCAGAGCGGTACGTAAATATTTTCCTACTGCTTGTATTTTAGCGCTGACAACCAATGAACGTACTGCACGTCAGCTTATTTTAACCAAGGGTGTGATCCCACAATGTCTTGATAGCATTGCTTCTACTGATGATTTCTATCGCATAGGCAAACAAGCCGCTTTGGCTAGAGGTTTGGATAAAGAGGATACCGTGATTATGGTATCAGGCGCATTAGTAGAGAGCGGCACCACCAATACTTCTTCCGTTCATCGTCTATCGGATGAAAAAAATGCTATGTAAAAAACGATAGTAAAAAAACTTTGTGCAATACTTAATAACGCTAGACAAAGATTAACTTAATCTGAGGGTGTTAATCATGAAAATGACGCAACTTGTTTTTGGCACAATAATACTATCTTCTACTCTATTGGCCGGTTGTTCCAACCATGCTGAGATTGAGAGGCTGTCCTCTGATGTTCAGATGTTAAACTCTAAGGTAGATCAACTCAGTGGCGAGGTGAGTACAGTACGTTCTGAGGTACAAGACCTGAAAAGAGACACTGAACATCAAAAACAACGTTTGAATAATAAAGTCCATTCTTATAGAAAATAACCTCATTTTGGATAGGGTAAATAATAGCGCACTCAGTGCGCTTTTTTATGGTGTTTTTATTGATACCAACTGAAGTGGTCTAAGAATTCAGGCCATATTTTTTCTTTAGATCGCTTCTTTCTTTTCTGTGTTGTGTAATTTCTGCGTTTATATTCTTGTTAGTATCTTTAAGTGATTTAATTTTGTCTTCTAATGTTTTAATTTCCTCTTCTAAAGTCGAAATTATCTCTAGCATAAAAATTACGTTTTCATTTTCCATTGGAGCCAAACCGTTGTAGTGTTCATCTAGTTTTTCACCACATGATGCTTTTGAGGACTGATATTCTTTCAGTTCTTTTTCCTGGTCTAATATTCTTTCTTTATTTTTTTGGACGGTGTTTAATTTTGTAGCGATTAGCTTCGTCAAGCTGTCATCTTCGATTATCATAGTTGGATGCAGAGTTAGGCTTGATGTCGGTTTATTTCTTTGTTGTTCATTGATTGGTGCTCTGAATCTCGCAAGTTCTGATTTTCTTAGTTGGTCTTCTCCTTCAAAAAAGTTAATTATATCCTTTGTTGGCAGCTTTTCTTCGAAAGAATGGGCAGGCTGTGGGTTCAGCAAATCTTGCGTTTTTTTCTCGTCTTTTTTAGCAATTGTTGAATCAGGAGTTGGGCTGTTTGATGAAGTTGAAAGTGGAAATCCATCATCTTCATTGCCTGATTCACTGTCTGATAAATAGCCAGAGGAATTAGAGGAATTAGAGTTAGTTCTCAGTATTTTTTCCGGCGGATTTCCAGAGTCAGTAGCTCCGGGTTGAATTGGCGTCTGAGCGGGTTTGTTTTCAGATTCAAGAGATTCTGAGGCGCTATGGTGATTGATCTGGAGTATTTGGTTTAGCAGTGAATATACCACTATTTTTTATAGCATTGGATATACTACTTTACTTATAGCCGGTTGTGTTATCCCCATACGTTTTGCAACCTGAGTACTATTTAACCCAGCGTTGTTACGCATCTTAAAAAGAAGCTCTTCCAGCTCTTCTTCTTTTTTCTCTGCCATATAAAGCGCATGAATTTCAGGATCAGCAAGAAGTTCAGCCTTAATATCAGAATAGGCAATGCCTTTAACTTTTTTCATCATTTAACTCCTTATTGTACTGTCTGTGCTCCTCCGCCTTGAATCAAATTAAACTGCTTCGGCTATATTGGTCATGATAAATTGAGTTGAAAAATAACTCAAGGGATGTATATAATCTATGGGTTATTTTAATTTTTTGAGGAATAAAATAAATTAAATCATCAATTTTATATTTTCATTTACAAAGATTTTAAAAATATAACGTTAATATAAAAAACAGATGAAAATATAATATTTCTATATTCGTTTTATATTATCTATCTAAAAACAGGAGCGTTTTTTGAGAGCGACAAATAATAAACGCTGTAGGATACCGATCAATTATTGTCATTAATTCATATGAATAATCTAAGTGAATGAATTAAAAAATTTTAAAAAGGAAATAATATATGACTATTGGTCACGTTTATCCACTATCTAATATAGCAAAAGCTCAGAAATCTACTTATAACGGGAGTGGAAATCCATTGCCTGATGATTTAATTAGAGTTGGCTCTGAAGGCCGCTGGCCTTCAATTCCTGAAGTCACCAAGCATAAGAAGGCATTTGTTGAAGGAGCAACTAAAGAGCTGCAGCAACCAGTGCGTGAATTGATAGCTTATTTCGGAGGGGATGAGATCCGAATCACCGTATCCTCCAATCCGCCTGGTAAAGGTAGAACACCCACCCTTACAGTATGCAGATAAAATTTCTATAAATAACACTCCTCAAAAAAACAAGGATCCTGTAGATCCATCTCGTTTGCCAGAACCTAACTCTACTCAGTCAAATTCTACTCAGCCAAATAATGGAAGAGTCTCTAGTTTGTTACCGCAATCCAGCCCGTGTCTTCAGCTTCAGCCTATACCACAAAGCAGCCAGGTCAGGGAATCTGTAGAGTCTAACGGTCAATCAGGTGATGGTGCATTAGCAGTACAGAATGTTAAGGGAACTGGTATAGGTGAAACTCCTCTAAGTCGTACGTCGAGCGTAGATTCTGGCTATGAAGCAGATAAAAAAGATACAGGAAATAACATGCCTACGGCGATGGAAGTTCGAAACTCGATTATGAAAGCTCGAAAATCGGATCGCTTGCAACAAGCTGAAAAGGCTGAAGAGGCCGAAAAGGTTGAATGCGCTGGGTTGGTAACAAAAATGAAGCAAGTTACAACCGGGGCTAAAGAGCTTCTTTCAAGCAGGACAAATCTTGATCCGTCCTCGTCCTATGGCACATTTATACAAAGAGAGGTTGAAAGCGAGGTTGATCGCGTTATTCTTTTGGCAGAGAAAGCTTCAAAAGCAGCGAATAGTGGCGATCTAAAAGTTGCTCAAGCGCTTGCTAAAACAGCAGAAGATAATTTAAAACTTTTAGCGGAGAAATTACCCGCTATAGACTCGTTTATGCAAGAGGTAGATGCTTTTCAACAAGATATTATAGGCGATTTTTCAAAACAGAAACCTGATATAGAGGAAGCAGAACGGCATACATATCCATTACTGTACAAACGTATAATGGATATGGGAGAAGAATTTATTGATGCGGCAGAAGCTTTAAAACAAGAGGGTACTGTAAACCTAAGAGTTGCTGAAAAGCGTTTTGAAACAATAAAAGATTCCTATGAAAAAGCTAAAAAGGCTAAAGAGAATGAAAAGGGAAACTACGCTGAGTTTGTAGGAAAAGTGAAGAAAATTGAAAACAAAATTAAAGGTATTCAACCAAACAGCGAAGAAGGTTGGGAGATTAAAGATAAAGCTAATGGATATGTATGGAAAGCTTTAACAGAAATGCATAGTTGCAATCTAAAAGTGGCTAATTTACATGTTGAACAAGCAGAAGCTCATTTAAAGT
>NZ_GL379627.1 GCF_000143625.1 Candidatus Regiella insecticola LSR1
GGGCTTAGCGTACTTTAATTTCCCTTTCGTCAAACGACCCCTTATAAGCGTAAGGCTTCAAGTCCAATTTTTGCAATTGCCAGTGCAGTATCTGGATTTTCTCCGTCTTCTATATGCCAAGTAGCAGACAATGCTGCCCAAGATAAAATCCAAGCAAGAAGACGATGTTGGTTAAGATGAGCCATTTTTGTAATAACTATCACTTGTTTCATCAGTCGTCCAGGTGACGTTGCAATATTAGTGTCAGGATTGCAGAAAATATTGGCGAAATCAAACCCGCGTTATCCTAAAAAACCTTTTGGATCAATAGCAAGCCAACCCTGTGAGCCAGAATCCAAAATATTTCTATGATGCAGATTGGCTGAACTGGTCAACTTCCAGCACCGGCTGCCATTCGCCGCCCATTGGGGAGAGGGGAAAACCTCATCATCCGATGGGCAAAACTTCAAGGTGGGGGCGTGGCGGTGGCGGACAAACTGGCCAAGTCAATTTACGTTACGGGACTGATCCTGGGATTAACTTTTACACGCATATTTCAGATCAATACGCCCCCTATCACATCAAAGCCATCACCTCGACGATACGAGATGCAACCCATGAGCTTGATGGTTTGCTGTATCACGAATCAGAGCTACGCATTGAGGAGCACTATACCGATACCAACGGTTTTACCGATCACATAGTTGCACTAGACGAACTAGATGAAAAGGAAGCCGCAACCTAAACCAAAAGTATAATATTTAACATAATATACATTATGCGCACCCAGATACATTAGGTGTTATCCTGTTGTTTGTCTGGGTAATATACGTAGGAGAAAATTATGTTAGCTATCATCATGATAATACTTTTTAAGCGATGACTTTATCTGCAGGGATATAGGGAATAATGCCAGCGTAATACGCCTGTTCCTGTATTTCATAGGGTGCCTTTCGAGCATCCATAATATAACCGTTCACCCTAATCATCCAAATCACAGGGTGATTATCCATACGATGGGCAAAATCCATCGTAGATCTAATTGCGTCATTTTAAACATGTCACGAATGGATTTGCTTTTTGCGCTTATTATCCCTTGCGATAGCCCAAACGATTCTGCAAGTGCTTTGGATGAGAAATGCGGGGTCTGGCTTTTATCAAATAAAAAATTAACCATTCCCAAAGCGTGTATGATCCCCGCTGCCCACGTATTATTACGCCCAGACAATAAAGGTGAGGGTCTTTTTCTAGCCAGCTTAGCTGCTAATTCTTGAGCTAAATCATAGTATTCATTATTAAGGTGCTCGGTGCATATTTTCTCTATAAGAGAGATTATTTCTGCAAATTGATTTTGAGTGATCTCGGGGATTTTTGGTGTTTTTCTATTGGACACTTTCTAGTTCCTACTTACCTCTTGAGGGAGCGGTATTTATTGCACAATTAAAGAATAGGCTAAGAGCTTGCTATTAGCCCTAAATTAAAGGCAATGTCAATTTTTAACTTTAGTGCCCTTCTTTTTTCGATGGACGAGCAATTATATTGCGATTTTCTATGCGAACATCAACAAGTTGTATCTCGATTTCATCTCCCTGACAGTAAACAGTTTCTCCTTTGATCTGAACGCTCCCTATTTCCTGACTACAAACCAGCTCATCACGTACTGCATGGAGAAATAACGCTGGAATAAAGGCCACTGCTCCATTTTCTAACAGACGAACACGCAAACCACCCCGGTTTACATCAATAATTTCTGCTGAATAACATTTATCAGTACCCGCCAATGGCTGAAGATAACGTGCATATAACCAATTTCCTACATCACGTTCAGCCATTCTATTCAAACGCCGACGTTCTACCAATTGAACAGTAATTTCATTTGCTGGTTTTTCTACCGACTGCTCTTCTCCCCTAATAATGGCTTTCAGCAAGCGATGATTAACCATATCACCATATTTACGAATAGGTGAAGTCCAGGTTGCATAAACCTCCAAACCTAACCCAAAATGTGGAGCAGGTTGAGTACTGATCTCTGCAAAAGTTTGAAAACGCCGGATGCGACCATCAAGAAACTGATTCGATAATCCGTCTAGCTGACGCCGTAATTGACAAAATCCTTCTAAAGTCAATAATTCTGTTGGATTAGTGTCAATGTTATGAGTTTTAAGCATATCAGACGCTTGCTTAACGAGTACAGGATCAAAACCTAAATGGACATTGTAGATACCAAAACCAAGCTTATCTCGTAAGGTAATCGCGGCACAAATATTAGCGGCTATCATACATTCTTCCACAATACGATTAGCAATACGGCGTTGTTCTACAATAATATCCAATACCTCACCTTGTTCACTTAGCAAAAACCGATAATCAGAACGGTCTTTAAACACCAAAGCATTTTGTTCGCGCCATTTATTACGAGCATTACAGACACGATGCAACAAAAGTATCTGTTCTGCAATCGAACTATTTTGTGGCTGCCAGCTACCTTTATTTTCTAACCAGTCAGAAACTTCGTCATAAACTAATTTGGCTTTTGATTTCACCCAAGCCAGTGAAAATTCAGTATCACCACTCAATGCCCCGTCAGCGGCTATAGTCATACTGCAGATTAATACTGGGCGCCGCTCATCAGGATGTAAAGAACATAAATTATCGGATAAATCCCGAGGTAACATAGGGATATTGAAACCAGGTAAATAATTGGTAAATGCACGTTGGCGGGCAATTTCGTCCAGTGGACTATTTTCTTCTATATAAGTGGTGGGATCAGCAATAGCAACCATCAGCAATAGAGTGCCATCAGCTTTTTCTTTTACGTAGAGCGCATCATCCATATCTTCGGTGCTGGCACTATCAATAGTAAAGAAATCAAGATCGGTTAAATCTTTCCTCTCCAATTCAGCGATGGACGGCGCGATTTCTGGCATATCAGGTGGATCGCGTTCTAAATTATGTCGAGAAATTGTTACCCACCAGGGAGCAAAGCTATCATTACCATCAGTAATAAACGCGGTAATCTCAGCACTAAAAGAACGATTATCCTTTAATGGATGCTGCCGCATTTCGGCAACCACCCAATCACCGTTTTCCAATTCACGAGTTAATTTATGATTTTTGCTGCATGGAATAGCATCTTTAAGCAACGGATGATCAGGGGCAATAAATATATGTCGTTCTTTCTTTTGAATTCGACCAACAAAACGCGATAAAAATGGCTCTACTAAACTTTCGGGTTCAGCAATTTCCCGATTTTTATCCATGTGCAAAGTAACCTGTACACGGTCACCATGCATAACTTTTTTCATCTGTAGGGGGGGAATAAAGTAACTTTTTTGTCCATCAACCTCAAGAAAACCAAATCCTTTATCCGTAGCCTTTACTACACCTTCAATCCGAGGAATTTGAGTATGTAACTGTTTTTTAAGCTGCGCCAGCAGCGGGTTATCTTGAAACATAATTTCCATTAAATATTATTAAATTAGAGAATCTGCCGCCGATAGTTGTACGCGAATCAATGGCACAATGGCATCGAGCAAGTATCATATCGATTTGAGATGATATTTTTTATCCTGAGCCACTTGTGACTCTCATGTTTTGTTCTGGCTTAGTGCAGGCTGATTTCAAAACAATTACTGAAAAATCTCGTTTCACTTTAGAATAGAATCGACCGCTAGAATACGTTAGTATACTGATAAAAAACAAGACGAGATCATGTTGAAAAGAATTTTTGATTTTATACTAGGAATTATTGCCTCTGTTTTCTTGTTCTACCCATTATTATTATCGCCGTACTTGTCCGTATTACATCTCCAGGCCCTTCTCTTTATTGGTCACCCCGTATCGGGCGCAACAATGTCTTTTTTAGTATGCCAAAATTCCGTACTATGCAGACTGGGACACCTAACGTTGCAACCTATCTATTATCTGATCCTCAGACTCATTTAACACCAATTGGATCATTCCTACGCCAAACAAGCCTAGATGAATTGCCGCAGCTCTGGAGCATAATAAAAGGAGACATGAGTTTTGTTGGCCCTCGCCCTGTTTTGTCTAATGAACAGAATTTAATTAATCTACGTAACGAAAAAAAAATTTATAGATTGATGCCAGGGCTGACAGGATGGGCACAAATAAATGGACGTGATGAGCTCACAGATACCGAAAAAGCAGCATTAGATTTTGAATATATGCAACGTCAGAGTTTTTGGTTTGATATCCGAATTTTGTGGATAACACTGGTGAAAGTGCTGCGAGGTGATGGGATCTCTCATTAACTGATGATGCTCATAAATACGGTAATAGATTATTAGAAATATTTTATAATGCTCAATATACAGTCACATCTATACTAATCACGAGTAAATTTTATCTTTAAATTCACACAAATCTTCAATAAGGCAACTGGCACAATGCGGTTTTCTGGCCATACAGCTATAACGCCCATGTAAAATTAACCAATGATGACAATTTGGTTTGAACTCTGTCGGTACAACTTTTAATAATTTTTGTTCCACCTGATCAACGTTTTTGCCGGGAGCAAAACCGGTACGATTACATACGCGGAAAATATGCGTATCAACGGCAATCGTTGGCCAACCAAAAGCAGTATTTAGCACTACATTTGCTGTTTTTCGCCCTACCCCTGCTAACGCCTCCAATGCCTCTCTATCCTCTGGTACCTTGCCCTGATGTTTATCCAGCAATAGACGACAAGTTTTAATAATATTTTCGGCCTTATTATTAAAAAGACCTATTGTTTTGATGTGATCTTTTATGGCATCTACCCCCATTGCGAGTAGGCGTTCGGGCGTATTAGCGACGGCATAAAGCTTAGCCGTTACTTTATTAACACTCACATCAGTGGCTTGTGCTGAAAGTAGCACCGCAATTAGTAATTCAAAGGGCGTGCTATAAATGAGCTCTGTTGTTGGATGAGGATTGCGTTCCTGAAAACGAGTGAGGATCGCCACACGTTTTTGTTTATTCATAACAGTCTCTCGCTGATTTTGTCGGATACTACAGTGCTCCTTCCTCGATTTACTTTACTTATTTTTTTTATCAATTAAATATTTACCCGCCAATGATTGATACATGTTAAAGGTATAAGCATTAATTAACATTTGTACTGTACTGACCACCGACGCAATAATCATCACATAAATAGGGATACGGATTTCACTGGGGATCCAACGCCTTAAAGCTGACACCACGATATTAGTGCAAAATAAGACTAAGGCTGTCGCCAGCCCCAGACCCAATGCATGGGTCGCCGTAGAGGATACCGCGAGTAAAGGACATAATCCCAACAACTGTGTCAATGCCGAATTATTCGTCCACAATCCCTGCATCAACAGATTTTTTACTTCACTCATTCGTTATCTCCACAAGATGGCAAAGTAGCCAGTTGATCAGGAATATTTTGCAGATAAAGCACAGTATTCTTTATCGCACGTACTACGGCTCGCGGCGTAATGGTTGCACCGGTAAATTGATCGAATAAACCGCCGTCTTTTTTTACAGACCAGCGATTGTCTTGCTCACCCTCCCAGGGCGGGATTCCACTTTAATAAGATCAATATTTAAGCATTTCGCAGGCGAAATTTTCTCATATGTTTAATTAATATACACAAATTGTGTTTTTTATAATCTAAAATTGATTAATTAATGAGTTGTATCCCGCCCTGCTCACCCTCCACCCGTTGGCCACTAAAATCAAGCTTCCGTAACCAAAAAAATAAGTCAACGCCAAAAGACCAGGCATACAAGCAAAAACAACCATTAGCATGATATGACGGGTATTTTTTTGCTGATGGAGAAAAGGTGAGCTGGCTATCTGCAACCCTTTAGTGATTATTTTTTTTGCAGTAATCATCGCAATATCGTTTTTTTATTCATGGTAAATACACTAATGTCTGTATTTTTATAGGATTAAATAGCCAATTTTTTATTCTGCACTACAGTCAATAGGTTATTACATAAACAATTGTCAGAGGTTTTTCATGCCAAAAGACATTTTTCAAACCGCACTTAGGCTACAGAAAAAATTTAATCTTAATCATCTCGCCGAACAATGGGATGAAAATAGTGATTGTATCCATAAGGCATTCAGCCAAGCAACCGCATTAGTCATCAAAACCTTGTCAAATCATTTAGAAAAGACCCCTGATATTGAAGATAATGTCACTGATCTAGCGGCTAATACGCAAAAAATAGCCGAATGATGCAAACGGGTAAAAATTTATTATCGTTACTATTCTCTACGAATTTAGAAAATGTATACGTTACATTAACGAAGAATACAGGATTGAAAGCGGTCAACGCAGCTCCTTTAATGAGCCTTGCTGCCAGCAGTGTATTAGCAGCTTTTGAGAAGCAAAGTCAGCAAACCAATTTATCCCTGGCGAGTATTATTGCACAGCAAGATAATAGCTATTTTTCACATCTTCCTGAAGAAGCAGCAAAGACCAATTTTACGCAGGAAAGCACTTCAATAGAGCCACCTCCTGCGCAAAATTTTAATAAAAAAATCCATGAATTCCAGTTGGTGGTGGTTATTACCACTTTGCATTTTGCTGGTCAGTGTCTATTGGTATCTAACACGCCCTACGCTTCCTGTAGATGAACGTATAGCGCGATTATCGTTTGATAGCAGTCAACATGCACAAAAAACAACATCAACGGATAAAACACAGCAAACACTGGGAGAAGAACTTTTACAAGGGGTGATCAGGCAAACCTTACCGGGGGGAAATGTGTTAACTTTGCCAGAAACGAGCACTGAGGCGAAGTTGCTGGCTTTTATTAAGGATCCGGCACAAACACCAGATAAAGCTGTTTGGTTTGATTTAAATCATTTAACCGCTAATAACGAATTAAACATAGCAGGCCAGATTCAACTCAATAATATCGCCATTATCCTAGCTGCTTAACCCAATATTAAGCTTAAAATAAGAGAATATTCTGATAACACAGCGGATCCTGAAAATAATAAAATAGCGTCAAAAACGAGCGCACAAGACGTAATTAACGCCCTGATCAACAGAGGTATTTCACAAAATAGATTAACAGCCGAAGGCTACGATGAAACCCAACCTATTACCAGTGATGATACTCTGGAAGAAGGTATTCAAAACCGACGGGTAGCGCTGAGTGTGACTGAGAAATAATTATTGTGGTTTTAAATT
>NZ_GL379628.1 GCF_000143625.1 Candidatus Regiella insecticola LSR1
CACGCCGTCCGCTACTGGGGTTGACTGATAAGGATATTGAAAGGATCACTGATATGGCGTTGATGTATTTGGTGGGTTAACTTATTTGTGATGCAGAGAACGCATCATTGCTTCACGCAAGATAGTGTTGATACGAGTCTGATAGCCTTTACCTTGACTTCTGAGCCATGCAATTACATCCGAATCAACCCGCACTGTCGTAGAAGTTTTAGTGGGCTTGTAAAATGGATTTTGCACAGCATTTTTCCAAAATACATCGTCCAGTGGCGGAATATCGCTGTAGTCAATGGATTCATCCGGCATTGTTTTCAGTGTTTTTAGCTCTGCCTGCTGTTTTGTTGTCAGCGTAGGTAGTTTGTTCAGATCGATTTTATAGTGAACGGTTTTGCTCATAGCGTTTTCTCTCTTTAGATTCGGCACGACGAGCCGAAATGATACGAATTACTTCGACGTTGTCTTCGTTTTCTCTGATGGTATGCGCCACCAGAACCAGTAAATAGCCCTCGACAAGTCCCAAAGTTTGCCAGCGGTGTTCCCCGTTTTCGATGCGATCTTGCTCAACCAGCGCGAACGGGTCAGCAAAAGCACGGACAGCCGTTTCGAAACTTAGGCGGTGCTTCTTGATGTTGCTTTCCGCCTTCGTCTCATCCCATTCAAATATTATTTTCATACATTTATGCTACTACATTTTTGTTGAGTTACAAAGGATCGTTTCAGAAAAAGAAAATGATTATTTTGCTCATCCCCCCAAATCGTAAAATCCGCCTTAAGTAGCTGTCCCAACTCCCCACACAACGCTGCTCACATGCTCCCGCGCCCGATAGGCGGCACACTGAGGGCATGAAAACCTTCAATCACGCAGACTATCAACGCCGCCTGGCAAATTTGATCCGCATTGGCACGGTACCCCCAGGCAAGTCGAGATCATCACAGAAGCCGCCTGCCTTGATCGTCATCGCCTT
>NZ_GL379629.1 GCF_000143625.1 Candidatus Regiella insecticola LSR1
TTTTTATTAAAGAGTGACCGAGTTCCTTTTCAGCACCAGATGATATTTCGCTTCCGGCATTCGCTCTGCTCAGGCCATTCTTGCGGCGAGCGTTGCGGATCTAAAAAATCCGTTTTAATTCAATTTTTTAAAAAATCGGTTTAACGGGAACAAAACAATCTAGGCAATGCAGAGATAGCTGCATTGCGCTGTTAGTCATTTAAAATGGATCAAATAAAAAAATAGAAAATAACGCCATATCACAAAAAAAAGCATTTGATCCACAGTAATGGTAACAAAAAATCCTATGAGATGACCCTGCCATTACTCCTTGACTAAGTATATACAAGGTGATTAAATGGTATATATTTTATTAGTATATTGATTCAGGGGGATCTTTATCATGTCGAAAGAAGCTGTTTTCACAATGAAGCTAGAACCCGAGTTGCGTGCTGAGTTCATGGCTGAGGCCAACTCTGCACACCGGCCAGCATCGCAAGTGCTTCGTGAGCTGATGCGTGAGTTTGTCCAAAAACAACGTGAATCGCGAAAATATGACCAATTTTTACTTAGCAAAGTTGAAGCTGGTCGTATGTCGATGCGTTCCGATATTGGTCGGTCAAATGAAGAGGTTGAAGCTGAATTCTGCACACGGCGAACGAATGCCGTACAGTGTGAATCTCATCATTTGGACGCCAGAGGCACAGAGAGACCGTGCCGATATATGGGACTACATCTCGACTGATAACCCGCTAGCGGCAGCCAGGATGGATGAACTGTTCAGCTGCGCAGTCACCAAATTGGCCGCGCATCCGATGATAGGTCGACCAGGGAAGATACCGGGTACTCGCGAATTAATACCACATAAGAGCTATCGTCTGGTGTATGAAATTGCCAACGATACGCTATGGATATTGGCTTTGGTTCATACAGCTCGCCAGTGGCCGCTTTTGCGTAATAAATAAAACTGATCAAAAACAATTAAAGAAATGGCATCAGGACCTAACATAGCTGCCTCCGTGATGTGATATACATATAGTTATAAATTCCGGCAATTAAATTGGGGTTCCGCTCTGATTTCCTCCAAAAGTCTCACCTGTTAACTAAAAATAGTTAATTATCAATATATTATACATTTAAAATGGACTCGTTTTCTTTTTCGTCATTCAACGGGTCAACGTCTTCCAGAATACTTGTCCAGATTAATGTTTTGCTAAACGCCAGAGGGTATCAAATATTAAGATATTTGATACCCGTCAAAAGCAGCGCGAAAGAGGTATCATAAATCGATTTTAGGATATTATGATACCTGATGGTATCAAAAACGATAAGTGAGACTAAAAATGGCGCTACTGGGGTATGCACGGGTATCAACCAGCCATCAAAAACTGACGCATCAAATTATGGAACTGAAAAGTGCCGGTGTACGCGAGGATCGCATTTTTACAGATATGATGACGGGAGCAACGGATGAGCGAGAGGGGTTACAGCGCCTATTGGCCCGGGCAGAAAAAGATGACGTTATTATCTGTACAAAAATGGATCGCCTCGGGCGTAACACCGCCGACATGATCCATGTTGTTGACACCTGCTACAAAAAGGGGATTGCAATCCGCTTTCTGGAGAATGGCCTCAGTACAGAAGGTACTATGGGGAAAATGGTGATCCAGATCCTGGCCGCCGTGGCAGAAGCCGAGCGTGAACGTATTCTGGAACGGACTAATGGCGGCAGAATAGCGGCACTTGCAGCAGGCGTAAAATTCGGCAGGAAAATCCATCCACGGACACCGGCAGCTCTAACCCTGATTTTGCAGGGCGAAGCGGTGAACAGTGTGACAGATAAAACAGGGATCTCACGAGCAACCTACTTTCGATTGAAAAGAAAAATAAAAAACGATGCTAAGAATTAACCGCTTTCTCTTCACAATTCAATATGATATGTCGTGAAGGGGGGCTTTTGGAGGAAATGTGCGCGGAACCCGAGGAGTGATAATGATATTTTTCAAAATGATAGATAA
>NZ_GL379630.1 GCF_000143625.1 Candidatus Regiella insecticola LSR1
CTTATCCCCAGTGGAGCCACTGGATTGACTGCCGTTTGCAAGCGCAGCAAGCCCGTTTGGCTGATAAAGCTTGGCAGCTATATCAAACCGGGCGCATTGCGCGGGATGAAATGCTGAACGTTGTTAGCCACGGGGAGTTGGCGCGGCGGGAAAGAGATTATTGCTAAATATTCAGTAGTACTTAATTTCTGAATAAATCAGCATGAGTTCCGGTTCGTTCAAACCGGACAATGTCGTTATCCAACGTGTAAATTAGAACCCAATCAGATTCGATATGCAGATCCCGGGAAGGTTTCCATTCGCCTTTAAGTGGATGGTCACCCAGTCCACGCGGCAGGGGATTCCCTGTCAGTAGCAGTGTGATCACGGTACGGAGTTTACTCATATCCTTACCCCGTTTTTTTGCTAGCTTTACGTCACGGTTGAATTGGGCAGTGTAGCTTGCTGATCGCATCAAATGTCCAACTGCTTAAACAAGTCATCCGAATCAACGGCTTTAGATACCTCTTCGCCCTTTTTACTTTTTCGCAGTGTGTCGGCAGTGAGCGCATTAGGTATCTGGGTATTACTGATGTAATGCCGCATTAATTCACGCATAACTTGAGCCGCAGGGCGATGATGAAGGGCTGTTGCTGCCCTGAATTGATCGCGCAATTCTGGTTCCATCTTAATGGATATTTGCACTTCTTTTGTCATGCTGTATCTCATTTTTCGTTAATTATTTAAGCGTATTTTTATTTTAAAGGATGTTTAATTGATATTCAATGAACATCCTTTTTTCTGTTTAACAGGTAAGGAGTTTATTTGGACATTTCGCCCTGGCGGGATGCGTCAAGGCCGTTGACGATTTTTGGCATTCCGGCGTTGTTGT
>NZ_GL379631.1 GCF_000143625.1 Candidatus Regiella insecticola LSR1
GGGGGGATTTGAACCCGCAGCCTTTACGATATAACCTGCTAATTTTAAACAATAAATTTTCACGGTATTAGGTTGCGTATCCTTTACGGCTCTTTTGATGTACTGCTTCTGTCATTTCACTGTACTCTTTTAAGTAAGCACCGTAGTGCCGAAACAGCATTTCTGGACCCTTATGCCCCATTTGTGACGCTAACCAAAATAAATTAGCGCCCTGACTAATATGCATGGTGGCAAAGGTGTGCCTTGTCTGATAAGGATTACGGTATCTAATGCCTGCTCTTTTCAAGGTAGGTATCCAGGCTTTTTTCCTGATGGCGTCAGCACCTGCCCAGGGCTTATTCGTTTTAGGATCATGAAAAACAAATTCACTTTTGGTTGATGTAAACGGTTTTGTTTTGTTAACGCCAGCAGTGCCTGTGTATTCAATTCAATTTTTCTACGACCGGCTTTTGTTTTCGGGTTTTTAACTATGCCTTCAACACAAGCAGTGAATACACCAACGGTATTGTTGACTAAATCGAGGCTATCCCAACGTAATGCACAGAGCTCAGAACTTCGCATCCCGGTATGCAGAGCAAAACGAAACAAATTTTCCCACTGTGCATTGGTGGTCGAAGATAACATCATCTCAACTTCATCCGGCCTGAGTGGGTCAACAAAATATTCATTTGCCTTGCGATCACTGTTATTTTGGTACCTTGAGGCCGAAATCAAAGAGACAGGATTAGTAGTAAGTATACCATCTGTCACCGCTTCATCGAGAGCTGATCTTAAAAATGAAAGACGGTTTCTTACCGTTTTCAGCGCCGTATTTTGTTGTTGCACCCAATTTTTTATCATTCCAGGTGTTAGATCAGCTACGTTGACATTGTGTAAATCTAAAAGTGAACCTCGACATTTTTTATAACCGGTTAGTGTAGAAGGCGATAGTTGACGAGAAGCACAAATTTCAAGGTATTCATCTAAGTATTTTTTTATCGGCGTCGCATTTTTTTTATTACCAAATAATTTTAAGCGTACGGATTTAGGAAATTGGTCAGCATAATTAAAAGTACCTCTTTCCATTTTATTATGAATTTCGCCTAAAAGGCGTTCTGCATATTTTATATTTCTACTGTTGACGTCTAAATTAGAAAGAGGCTCGCGACATTTCACCCCTTTATAAGTAAAAGTGATATTAGTTGTTTGGCCAGAACGATGGGTTCTTATTGTTATCCCCCTGGGTAAATCTGCCGATTTTTTCTCGCCCATTTTGCTATCTCTAATAAATCGACCCATCTTTCTTTTACTCCATCCACTTTTAATATTTGGTTTCCTTCTTTCCAAATGCCTCTTTGTATTCTTTTATTAATCGCGACTAGGCTTTCACCGGTTATTTCGCAATACCGGCTGATAGGCACACAATCAAGATTTGACATGATTATTTCCTTATTCAATATGTATTTTGTAGACGGATAACACTGATGTGGTGGTAGATTGTTTTATTAAATTTGTTTTTTATGATAAAAATGTCGTTATCATAAAA
Source organism: Candidatus Regiella insecticola LSR1 (assembly GCF_000143625.1). Classification (GTDB taxonomy): domain Bacteria; phylum Pseudomonadota; class Gammaproteobacteria; order Enterobacterales; family Enterobacteriaceae; genus Regiella; species Regiella insecticola. The sequence goes on from NZ_GL379631.1 coordinate 1,526, forward strand.
CGGTATCATCACTGATTCTTATTAAAGCACGCTTTACTAAAAAAGACTAAACGTGATAAAAATAAACAGAAGGGATAATAAAAATATAAAAAATGGATTCAATAAATAGCCTTCTATCAGAGAAGACTATTTATTGTGTGGATATTATAATAAACGTCATCTAAAAAATGTTCATGAGAACAATGTTATGACAGAATAAAGTCTCTATTTTAATTTCCCAGCTTGGCAATAATATTATCGCAAGCGCTTTCAGCATAATGCTCGATCAGGTAATGAATGAAATTATCTGGTGTGACCGTGCAATCACAATG
>NZ_GL379632.1 GCF_000143625.1 Candidatus Regiella insecticola LSR1
TGATGTTCAAGCCACAAGTATCAACATATGCCATCGTTTTGCTCTTTTTTACCATTGGCTTCTTTTCACTCTTCTCATCAGCTTCAATGCGAGATATTTATCTGCTGCCATTGTACCCACCCTTGGCTTTACTAACAGTGCCATTCATTCCTTTATTACGTGGTTTAGACAAGACAGGCTCTAAGGTAATAAACATTTTTTTCGGTATCACACTGTTAATAATAGTATTGACTTGGTTTAATCTTGTTATGGATGGTGAGGCACGGTTACTGCAAGTATTGTGGTCTGACATTGATAATGCATTACCCTTGCCCTTTGCCTTACAAACGAAATGGTATCTATTTACATTAGCCATGATTATTATCATTTTATGGTTAATTATTATCAAAAAATCGGATAACCATTCGATGTTGCTGTCATGGGCCTCGGGGTTAGCTGTAACCTGGTCTATCACATTTTTACTATTGATGCCTTGGATCAACGCCGCACGCAGCTATCAAGACACTTTTCTAACACTTGCTCCTTTATTCAGAATAGTGAATGTCTTGCAACCAGTGGCCTTGGAGAGTCCGAACAGAGTATGTTGCATTATGTGACAGGTAAAGTGGGGATAAAAATCTATGAAGGCCACTCAGGTGACGGTGATGGAGTGACACTCAATAAAAACGCCCAACGTTGCCTATTGTTGCTAGTTCAAGATAATGTGCACCATCCTAAAAAAATCAAGCTGATTACTGGATCCCCATTTGGGTTGGACAACGTCCGGCTGATAGAAATAACTTTACCTTATATAAATTCACTCAGTGACTGCTCCCCGCCCTATGGGGCGAGGCTTCCCATTTTAAAAACGAAGGGGATACCATGAAATTTCTTGCAAAAATGCCGGTAGGTTTTGCAAGAAATCTCCTGTGTGACTAAGAGATTGACATCACAGCAGCCTACCGCGGCAAATCCGTAGCGCACTGATATTTTATATATTTGCTGTTACGACGCCATTAAACCAGTTATTCAATTTTGCACGTAATTTATCGACTCCTGTTTTTTTCAGTGATGAAAATTTTTCTACTTGAATATCACCCATGAAAGGGAGCACGGCTTCGCGTACCTTATTAAGTTGCGTTTTAGCCGCACTGGTAGCTAATTTATCTGCTTTTGTCAGCAGTAAAAAAATGGGAATGTCGACAGCAACCGCCAAGCTAATCATCTGTTGATCTGACTCTTTTAACGGATGGCGAATGTCCATCAGTACCACCAGACCTTTCAAGCAATCACGTTTATTTAGATAGTCATTTAAAGCATGCTGCCACTGATTTTTTATTTCTTTTTTCACTGCGGCGTAACCATAACCGGGTAAATCGACCAAACGCTTTCCATCGGCAACTTCAAATAAATTGATTAGCTGAGTACGTCCTGGTGTTTTACTGGTTCGTGCTAAACCTTTTTTATGCGTCAACGCATTCAGTGCACTCGATTTACCTGCATTAGAACGGCCAGCAAATGCAATCTCAATTCCCTCATAAGCTGGAAGGTGATGAATATCTGGTGCGCTACTGATAAAACGTGTTGTAGTGTAATTAAGTTCTTTAGTGGTCAAATTTTTCGTTTCCATGATGATGAATGGATATTGTGTAGCGGTGTTATACCCTTCGCCTTTCAAGTTATAGCCGAATCAGTCTAATTTGATTCTGCGTTGTCGTCGCTTGCCGTACTATTTGTACTGTCTGTGCGCCTCAGCCTTGAATCAAATTAGACTGATTCGGCTTACCGGCGGCGTTTGGCAGCGATCGTTCATCCTCTGTCATGTACCACACTCCTGGGATTCGATTGATTGCCGCCTTGCCGTAACTCGAAA
>NZ_GL379633.1 GCF_000143625.1 Candidatus Regiella insecticola LSR1
CATCTGTTTTTTTAAAGAGGAACCGTTTACTTTAAATGTATTAAAATTATAATTATTTCAATAATTTAGATGAATACACTTTGTTAACAGTGCCATATCGGTAAGCATTTAAGTTTTTTATTAACGGAGGTATGAAATGGATTTTTTTAGGTTTCTAATGGATGATGTATTTGCTGAGCCTGCCATATTGGTCGGCTTGATCGCATTAATTGGATTGATAGTTCAAAAATCCTCTCTCACCACATGTATTCAAGGCACTGTTAAAACAATTATGGGCTTTGTTATTTTAGGTGCAGGGGCAAGTTTGGTTGTTTCCTCTCTTAGCGATTTTGCCGCTATTTTTCAACAGGCATTTGGTATTCAGGGTGTGGTACCTAATAATGAAGCCACTACGGCGGTTGCCCAAAAAATATTTGGTAAAGAAATGGCCATGATTATGTTCTTTGCTATGTTGATTAATATTTTCATTGCACGTTTAACACCTTGGAAATTTATTTTCTTAACTGGTCATCACACTCTTTTTATGTCAATGATGGTTGCTGTTATTTTAGCGAGCTCAGGCATGAAAGGGCTAACGTTAATTACTGTCGGCGCTATCGTGGTAGGTATATCAATGGTTTTTTTCCCGTCGATTGTACATCCTTATATGAAAAAGGTGACGGGAGAAAATAATATAGCCATGGGGCATTTCTCTACTTTATCTTATGTCTTAGCAGGATTTATTGGCAGTCAATTCGGTAATAAAAAAAATTCTACCGAAGATTTGAATTTGCCTAAAAGTCTCTTTTTTCTACGTGATACACCTGTGGCTATTGCTTTCACGATGAGCATTATTTTTCTCATCACCTGTTTATTCGCGGGTAATGATTTAGTAAAAGAACTCAGTGGGGGGAAAAATTGGTTTATGTTTTCCCTTATGCAGTCCATCATTTTTGCCGCCGGTGTCTACATTATTTTACAAGGTGTGCAAATGGTCATCGCTGAAATTGTTCCTGCATTTAAAGGGATTTCTGAAAAATTAGTGCCTAATGCTAAACCCGCGCTAGATTGTCCGGTCGTTTTTCCTTACGCGCCTAATGCGGTATTAGTCGGTTTTTTAAGTAGCTTTGCCGCGGGCATTCTCGTGATGTTTACGCTGTACTTAATGAATATGACCGTTATTATTCCCGGTGTTGTCTCTCATTTTTTTTCAGGAGGCAGTGCGGGAGTCTTTGGCAATGCCACCGGGGGGCGACGTGGTGCCGTTCTTGGTGCTTTTATTCAAGGGTTGTTACTGAGCTTTTTGCCCGTCTTTTTGTTGCCTGTATTAGGTGATTTCAGCTCTGCCAATACCACTTTCGGTGATGCTGACTACGGTGTTGTGGGAATTTTACTCGGTACCATCGTTCGTTCACTTTAATATATCCTTCGTCTTTGAAGTTGCCTTCGGCTGCCAGAGTGTGAGGCCGATGAGCGTAGACATACTACCTGATTCAGCGAGCACCCGCAGCCAAAAAGTAGTCTGTTATCTCTTGGGAAATGCGGATTTTTTAAACGAAAATGACCCTATTATCACCCGGGACTCTCTACGTTAAGGAGAATAACCCTAAAGTTTGAAAATAATATCGTTTATTTTTTGATCCAATTCTGTTTTTGACAATAAAACCAAATTATTAAAATAAGAGCCTGTTCGACATCTCTTATGCTTATTGAAAGAAGATTTCGAATAGGCTCTGAGAGTAAAATAATAACCATTCAATCTTCGCTTCCATCAAGGTTTTTATGTCTGAATACCATGAATCTGAAATTGAAAATTTACGGCGTGAATATATAGGCGGCAAGCTATGCAGTAAGGATCTTCCCTCTGATCCGTTAGTCTTATTCACCGCCTGGTTCGAAGAAGCAAAGCAAGAGGAGAAGATCAAAGATCCCTCCGCGGTCTGTGTTGCTACGGTCGATGGCTATGGCAGACCTTTTCAACGCACCGTTTTGCTTAAACATTATGATGAACAAGGTATGGTATTTTACGGCAATCTAAAGAGTCGTAAGGCGCTGCATTTAAAAGAAAATCCATATATCAGTTTATTATTTCCATGGTATGCATTAGATCGACAAGTTACTTTTCTTGGCAAAGCTGAACCACTGCCGCGTGATAAAGTAGAAAGTTATTTCGCCAGTCGGCCAAAGGATAGCCAAATTGCCGCTTTGGTTTCTCACCAATCTTGTACAATTGCTAGCCGCCAGGTATTGGAAGAGGAATTCAGTAAATGTCAGCAGCAATATCAACAGAGCACAGTTCCGGTTCCAGATTATTGGGGAGGATTTTGTGTTTGTTTTGACTCGGTAGAATTTTGGCAAGGAAGAGCATCCCGTCTTCATGATCGTTTTCTCTATCAACGCAGTAAAGAGGGCTGGGAAAAGAGTCGATTAGCACCATAACATTAATGAGGATTGTGAATACTCACAGCCAACAACACGGCAGATTCAAAGGCCAAGAGCATATACCCAATGAATTTCGAGTTACGGCAAGGCGGCAAGGGGGTGAGACCGATGAGCGTAGACATACTACGTGATTCGGCGAGCGCCCGCAGCCAACGCCGCCGTAACTTGAAAGGCGAAGGGTATTTCTCATAGTAAAGCCTAGCAGAGATCACATTAACCTCGTGTTATAATCACTCTACAGTGTCGTTAACGCGGCTTCTTTACACCTTACACCTTGAGCAGAAAATAAATGTTTGACAATTTAACTGATCGATTATCGCGTACATTGCGTCATATCAGCGGTCGTGGGCGGCTGACAGAAGACAATATTAAAAACACGTTGCGTGAAATCCGCATAGCTTTGTTGGAAGCTGACGTAGCCCTGCCAGTTGTGAATGATTTTATCAACCTGATTAAAGAACGCGCAGTGGGGCGTGAGGTCAATAAAAGCCTTACTCCAGGGCAGGAATTGGTAAAAATAGTTAAAGATGAATTGACTTCCGCGATGGGGAAGGTCAATAGCGAGTTAAATTTAGCGACTCAGCCCCCCGCAGTGATATTAATGGCCGGTTTGCAGGGCGTGGGTAAAACCACCAGTGTTGCTAAACTTGGCAAATTTCTTAAAGAAAAACAAAAGAAAAAAGTGCTAGTGGTGTCGGCTGATGTTTATCGCCCAGCGGCGATAAAACAGTTAGAAACCTTAGCACAGGGTGTTGGCATCGATTTTTTCGCTTCAAATTTACACCAAAAACCGATTGATATCGTTAATTTGGCTCTTGAGACAGCAAAACTTAAATTTTATGATGTTCTCATCGTCGATACGGCAGGTCGTCTACATGTTGATGAAACCATGATGGACGAAATTAAACAATTACATTCTGCCATTAATCCAGTAGAAACCTTATTTGTCGTTGATGCGATGACAGGACAGGATGCTGCAAATATCGCCAAAAGCTTTAACGACGCGCTGCCACTCACGGGGGTGATATTAACTAAAGTTGATGGCGATGCGCGAGGGGGGGCAGCTTTATCCATCCGCCACATCACTGGAAAGCCAATAAAATTTCTTGGCGTGGGTGAAAAAAGTGAAGCATTGGAAGCCTTCCATCCTGATCGAGTAGCCTCGCGTATTCTTGGTATGGGCGATGTACTGTCATTAATTGAACACATTGAAGACAAAGTTGATCGAACACAAGCTGAAAAAATGGCTGTTAAGTTGAAGAAAGGTCGTGGATTTGATCTGACCGATTTTCTTGAGCAGCTCAAGCAGATGGAAAATATGGGGGGTATGACCAGTCTGCTAAATAAAATACCCGGTGCTAACCGCTTGCCCAGTAATATAAAAGTACCCATAGATGACAAAATGACGCAAGGCATGAAGGCGATGATTAATTCCATGACCCATAAAGAGCGCACTAAACCTGAAATTATTAAGGGCTCTCGCAAACGGCGTATCGCCAGTGGCTCAGGTATGCAAGTTCAGGATGTTAATCGTTTGTTGAAACAGTTTGATGATATGCAACGTATGATGAAAAAGATGCAGAAAGGCGGGCTGGCAAAAATGATGCGGGGAATGAAAGGTATGATACCACCAGGCTTTCCCGGTCGTTAACTCAGTCTAAAATAAATTGAGTTCAAGAAAATACCGCTTTAGATTGCTTTTTGCACCGAAGTCAGTAGAATTTTGAAACTTTTTACGTGTAGCAGGTTCCGTTTCCAAGCGAGATCTGATTTTTTTGTTAATTTGTTAATTGAAAGAGGATGTTATGGTAACCATTCGTTTGGCTCGGGGTGGCGCTAAAAAACGGCCATTCTACCAAGTAGTTGTCACTGACAGCCGTAATGCTCGTGACGGTCGTTTTATTGAACGTGTCGGTTTTTTCAATCCGATAGAATGGGCTAAGGCTAAGAAGGCTGAAAAAGAGGCTAAACATGCCGAAGCTGAAGCTAAGTATGCTGAAAGCTTACGTTTAGATCTAGAGCGTATTAAACATTGGTTCGAACAGGGCGCCAGCGTTTCTGAACGTGTAGCGACACTGATCAAAAATTTTGAAAAAGCCGCTTGATAAATCATCTTCAGCTCAAGTAATAATGATGAAAAGAACACCGGATTTTGTTGTTCCCGCTCAGAAAATTGTGGTGGGAAAAATGGGCTCGACTTATGGTGTTCGGGGGTGGCTAAGGCTTTTTTCGTCCACCGAAATCGCGAGCAATATCTTTGACTATCAACCCTGGTTTATCCAGCGCGCCGGGCAGTGGCAATCTATTGAGCTAGAACGATGGAAGCACCACAACCACGATCTGATCATAAAAATCAAAAGCGTCGATGATCAGGGGTCGGCAAGTCAGCTAACTAATTGTGAAATTGTGGTTGACTCGACACAATTACCGGTGTTGAGCACAAATGATTACTATTGGAAGGATCTAATCGGTTGCCAGGTAATCACAACGAACGGTTATCAACTGGGTAAAATCATTGATATGATGGAAACTGGCTCTAACGACGTAATGGTTGTAAAGGCAGACCTAAAAGATGCGTTTGGTATTAAAGAACGTTTGATTCCCTATCTCGATAAGCAAGTTGTAAAGCGAGTTAATGTTGACGATAAACGGGTTGAAGTAGATTGGGAGCCTAATTTTTGAACTCGAAATTACTTCACGATGATACGTCGAAAAAAATTGAGCTAAACACGACTAAAATAAATGACTCGATCGAGAGTCGGGGTTGTTAGCCTGTTTCCTGAAATGTTTCGCGCCATAACCGATTATGGTGTCACGGGGCGAGCAGTAAAAAATGACCAGCTCAAGATAACATGTTGGGATCCACGTAAATTCACTATTGATCGGCATCATACCGTAGATGACCGTCCTTATGGCGGTGGACCCGGAATGTTGATGATGGTGCAACCTTTATGCGAAGCGATTCATGCAGCAAAAAAAGCGCTGGGTGGTGTAGTAGAAAAAGTTATCTATTTATCCCCCCAAGGACGTAAGCTTGACCAACAAGGTGTTCGTGAATTGGCAACGCATAAGAAAATTATTCTGGTGTGTGGTCGCTATGAAGGCATCGATGAACGTGTGATTGATACGGAAATTACCGAAGAATGGTCAATTGGTGATTACGTTCTCAGCGGTGGTGAGTTACCTGCAATGGTTTTACTTGATGCCATCTCCCGTTTTATACCGGGGGTTTTAGGTCATCAGGCCTCAGCTGAGGAGGATTCATTTGTTGATGGGCTGTTGGACTGCCCACATTATACCCGTCCTGAAAGGTTAGAGGGGCTGGAAGTACCTGCGGTATTACTGTCAGGCAATCATGCTGAGATCCAGCGCTGGCGCTTAAGACAGTCTCTGGGACGTACTTGGCTTAGAAGACCTGAACTTCTGGAAAACCTAGCTCTGACTGACGAGCAAAAATTGTTGCTAGCTGAGTTCCAACAGGAACACCCAGGTTTGAGTGACACAGTACTATGCAAAAGCGATGAGAGGAGTGTTGTGCATTCTAACCCGCAAAAGTCCTTTAAGTTGCCGCTAAGCGGCCAAAGGTGAGACCGATGATACGTGATGCGGCGAGCACCGCAGCCAGCAACCCGGCGGCTTCAAAGGCGAAGGGGATATGCCAACTGCCCTTAATTTATATCAGTTTACCTAGGATAAGAGATTGGTTATGAGCAATATCATTAAGCAACTTGAACAAGAACAACTGAAGCCAGATGTCACCAAATTCAGACCTGGTGATTCCATAGAAGTAAAAGTATGGGTGGTTGAAGGGGCAAAAAAACGTCTTCAGGCCTTTGAAGGGGTCGTTATTGCGGTGCGTAATCGCGGTCTACACTCTGCATTTACTGTACGTAAGATTTCTAACGGCGAAGGCATTGAACGTGTATTCCAAACACACTCTCCTATCATTGACAGCATTACTGTTAAACGACGCGGGGATGTTCGTAAAGCCAAATTATATTATCTACGTGAGCGCACAGGTAAAGCAGCTCGTATCAAAGAACGTCTCAAGTAAAAGAGATAAGCTGCTTCACATTTTTTACTTGTGTAGCAGCCATTAAGAGCCTATTCAAAATCTTCTTAAGCGACACTCAATTGATGAAAAAACGGGCGAAAAAGCGCAGTTGCCTTTTGTTACAAAAACAAGAAGGTAAATGAACATTTTGAGCCCATTTTTGATAAAAAACTTTCTTGCAAAACCGTAGCGAGGGGTGTGAAGTCGAGGCGCCCGGCGCACAGCAACCTTCATTGCCATTAGTACAATTGCAAGCACCGCTCAGCGCAGAATTCACACCCCGCAGTAGGTTATGCAAGCAGTCTAAAGTATCAGCGAGCATAAGAAATTTCTTAAAACTGGATAATGCGATCACAGGTGAATAACGCCTCGGCTAATGCTCCCAGCCCACTTAGCGTAAACCCGGGCTGTAGATTGATAGCGACAGTATGATCTTCAGTCTGATTCTTATCACAAACACCCCGCCGTTGAGCAGCTGAAATACACACATTTAGCTGCACTTTATTGTCTTTGGCTAACTGTGACCATGCTCTGACCAAATCAAACTCATCATTGGCCGGAGCGGTCAATCGATTAGCATTTAAAACACCTTCACGATAGAAAAAAATATTGCTTAGCCGATGTCTTGCCTCCAATAGAGCCAAAGCAAATTGATAAGCGCTGCTTGCCTGCTGAGTGCCATAAGCTGAGCCGGTAACCAGCAAACAATAATTTAAACTTAAAGGCTGCACATTAAACCTCTGCAAAATCTATGCTCGACGCGAATATTTATTTATATACCCACAAGTCCTTCAAGTCGCAGCGCGGCGGCCAGGGTGTTAGGGGCTGATGAGCATAGACAAAGGGTATATACCCTTCGCCTTTCAAGTTACGGCTTTGTTGTCTGCAGGTGCTCGCCGAATCACGTAGTAGGTCTACGCTCATCGGTCTCACACCCTTGCCGCCTTGCCGTAACTCGAAATTCATTGGGTATATAGCCAAATCATTTTACTGATTCGGCTATATGTGATTCAGACGAGCACCCACAGCCAACAAAGCTGCAAACTTCCAAAGGCGAAGAGGATAGACGTGTTGCACGGCACAGCCCCATCATTTTATTGAATCAAATTAAAATGATGGGGCTATATCCGCGGTCTTTACACAGTTAATTATTTAGGGGCTGCCGTATCGGTAGTGGAAGGCGCTTTTTCTGTTGACACGGGTTTTGATTTCACGTCCAGCAGCTCCACTTCAAATTTCAGCGTGGAATTGCCAGGGATATTATTTTGGATACCCTCTTTACCATAGGCCAAATCAGGGGGGATGACCAAGGTAATCTTACCGCCTTTTTTCAGCAGTTTCATACCCTCTTGCCAACCTGGAATAACACCATTAAGAGGGAAAGAGGTCGGTTCACTACGCTTATGAGAGTTATCAAATTCAGTGCCATCAATCAGATTTCCTTTGTAGTGAACTGTCACAGTATCCGTATCTTTTGGAGCCTGGCCTGTCCCTGATTTTTCTATGCGATAGAGTAAACCAGATGCTGTTTCTTTCACGCCTTTTTCTTTAGCGAATTTTTCACGGTATTTCTTACCGGCTGCCTCGTTATCTTTCACCTCTTTGGCCACTCGTGCCTGAGCCTTGTCTTTTACCTGTGCTTCAAATGCCGTTAAAATAGTGCTTATTTCTTCGTTACTGAGTTTTTTTCTATCGTTTAACGCTTCCTGAACTCCGGTTACAAATCGTTCTTTATCTAATTTTATGCCTAATTTTTCTTGTTCTTGAAAAGAATTTTCCATGTAGGATCCCAAAGAAGCCCCTAAAGCATAGGAAGTTTTCTCACCTTCAGTTTTGAAGTTATTGTCAGTTTTTGTTGTTACAGATTTATCTGCGGTTTCTGCAATGGCGAATGTTTGAGAGGTGTTTAGGGTTAGCGTGATGGTCATCGCCAACAGGGTAAATTTAAACCGTGATTTCATTTATTTCTCCAATAGATTAATTCTTTCTTCAGCAACAGTTTTAAGAGCCTATTCGAAATCTCTTGTGCTCGCTGATACTTTATAAAATAGGGCTTAAATACTCGTTTACTTCGTGTAAACTGTGCTTTTGCTGAGCTCAGCTTGAAAAAGAATTTAGAATAGACGCTAACAGATATAACGCAACTTCGGGTTAAAATAATAGCGTTCAATTATGTGTAATGATTCTCTCCACCGGCCGGCAGGAAAATATCATGAAACCTTTGTCATTTGAAGAGCGGTTAGAAAAACTGGAAAGCCAGATAGCTTTTCAGGATAAAAGCATTGAAGAATTGGAACTCATTGTGACGGAAAACCGCAATACAATCGATAAATTACAAAAGCAACTGCATTTACTCGGTGAAAGATTGCAAGAAACATCAATTTTAGCAGCTGTTTCAGAAGAAGCGCCACCACCCCATTATTAGACTTCTGCATAACCTACTGCGTGGTGTGAATTTCTGCGTTACCGGTGCTCGCAATAGACTCTATACCCAATGAA
>NZ_GL379634.1 GCF_000143625.1 Candidatus Regiella insecticola LSR1
TATTGTACGTCAATTTATAACACCTAAGCCATACTGTCTGCGCTCCTCCGCCTTGAATCAAATTAAACTGATTCGGTTATACAAGCTAAAATAAATAATATCGGGTAAAAACCCCACTTATTGAGATGAACATCACATTAATAATTCTATAAAATATTTATTCTCGGGCTATGGTTACGAGGAGTAAGACTTACATGTTAAAAGAGCTACTAACGTCAGATGTTATCCAGATCGTGCCACAGGCTAGTAATTGGCGTGATGCCATTGCTATCGCTTGCCGTCCGTTGATTGATAATGATGCTATTGAACCACGTTATGTCAATGCGATTTATCGAGCACATGAAGCTATTGGTCCTTATTATGTGGTTGGACCTGGTATCGCTATGCCGCATGCACGACCAGAAGAAGGGGTCAATAAATTATCACTGGCACTGACTATTATTTCTAATGGTGTCACATTTTATGCGCGGGAAAAGGATCCGGTAAAATTATTAATCGTTTTAGCCGCCACCGATATTCATAGCCATATTAACGCGCTCTCCCAACTTGCCAAATTATTCACCGATCAAGCTGATATTAATGCGATATTAAACGCAAAAAACTCAAATGATATTTTATCAATTATCGCACGGCATTAATTTAATGCTGTCTCTGGTTTAAAAATAAACCGCATTACGTAGTAAATTGTGCTATCAATCTAAGAAGAGCATAGCTATGGCAATGT
>NZ_GL379635.1 GCF_000143625.1 Candidatus Regiella insecticola LSR1
TGTCCATAGAGCGCCTTTGTAGTAGTATCGCTCGGCAATATCTGGACGATCTCGGCGCAGTAGCCTGCTGGATACCCCCTTAAGACTGTTAACCAGACTGGATACCGCGAGCTTGGGTGGATAGTTGATCAGCAAGTGAACGTGATCTCGCTCACCGTCCATCTCAACCAATTCAACATCAAAGTCAATGCATACGCTGGTGAAATAGCCTCGCAGTTTCTCAATAGCATCCTGATCAAATATGTTGCGTCGATACTTGGCAACAAACACCAAATGAACATGCATAATGAAAGAGCAGTGTCTTCCTCGACGAATATTAATTTCTTTTGTCATAGACCAAGAGTATAATTCGCAGTATGAAACGACTGCAAGCCTTTAAATTCCAGTTAAGACCAAGTGGTCAGCAAGAGCGCGATATGTGGCGCTTCGCTGGAGCCTGTCGTTTTGTG
>NZ_GL379636.1 GCF_000143625.1 Candidatus Regiella insecticola LSR1
TAAAATGTTGACTGCTACGATCATACCAAGCGGCAAGCGGCTTTAATCCGTCATTGTCGAGTAAACCGGAAATGGTCAGATAGGGCGCGATATTAATAGGATTTATTTGCCCGGATGGCAATGAAGTGAGGCCTTCTACTCTTTTTGTTAGCTGATCGATATAGCTTTTAAAATAAATCCACCAATCACCATGATCGGTTAATCAATTTTTTCCTACGCCGACAAAGGATATGCTTTGATCATCGTACAAACCATATATCAAACCATTGGCGGTATTAATAATGGTATTCTTTATGCTCAACACCTTGTCTTTACCTAAGCCAAAATGACGTAAATCCATTTCTGTCGCCGGCATATTATCCTGCTGAACATACAATTTTTTAAATTTTTGCTCCCTATCGGTAATACTCCAAAAAATGATAGTACAGAGTATTCGTTTGTTGCTTACTACCGGTGATCAGGTTTTCATTGATCGCCACCATCGTTGTTCCAGCATGGTTAATGGTATCAGTTGAATTATTGGAAATACTCATCGGCAAATTCACATTGATTATCCCTTTAGCCACAATAGTGCCCATCAATGGCCATATTAATTGATTGCTTATCATAATGACCGTATCGGTTGAAAAATTATGGATGGCTTTTATATTCAGTGCGCGACGCGTCCAGGGATTAAGCTTATCAAGAGGCAGCTTAATAGGCTTGAGAGTAGAATATTGCTGCATAAAGTGGCTTAGGAAATCCAAGTTGAGATCGGTAATCAGTCGATTTTTGATGGTTGATGGTAAACTCAGCGCTCGAATAAAAATCACCCCTTGCTCAGGTTTCAGGGTGTCGATTTTATATTTTAGAATAAAGCGTTGCTCAATACCCTGCCGTTGATAGCTGTATTCTTGTTCAAAAAGATAAACTTTTCAATATTTTTTTGATCTGTGATGCGGGTTATTTTTGATCGAGATTGATGTTTAATATTTTCTTGAACCCCCTCTCCTTTATTTTGAACCTCCAACACATCAGGTTGATGGCAAATAGGAAAATAAACCTGTATGAGCTTTTTACTTTCAACTGCCGATACCCAAATAAGATTTCTATAAATATAAAGATGCTGATTATCATCAGCCGTGGATAGCAGTAAATCGCCTTTAAACCAAGCATGCGTTTCATCAAAAAAAAGGGTTTCAACATGGCGACGCTGGGTGTTGGCAAACAAAGTGTCCTGCTGATTCTCGGTACGAACAAAATCTTGTGTGCGTAACGAGTAATAAACGTTTTTATTTTCTTCATCACCACGAAGCGTAAAATTTTTTACATAGCTATATAACGGGAAAGCCGTCATTTCAGGGGAAGATTGCAACAATTGAATCAGGTGCATCACTTTATTGGATTTAATCGTTTGAATTTCTTCCGCTATGTTGGCAACGATTTTGGCCACAACACCCTTGCCGTTATCCGATTGTATCTCGGTAATCGATTGCATCTCGGTTAGCATTATCGTGATGTCGGTGACCTCGCGTAAGGATTGAAGGGCTTGCAGAGCGGCAGCATAGTCTGTGGATTTTTTCATCAAGGTAACGGCTTTAACCATCTTGGTGATTTTTTCCGTCATTTTTTTAATATCTTCAATGGCGATGTTTCTCACCGTAGCGATGATCACTTCTCTAAAATATGCTTTTACCACTTCCGGGGTGATTAACGCTGGATTTAAGCTACGCATTAATTCAGTCGGATCATGAAAATCAATGCTTTCGTTGTCCAATGACAATAGAATATGATCTGCGTTAATTTCGTTAATCATGATGTTGCCGTTTCTATCGGCTATGCCAATACCGCTCGCCATATGAAAGATAAGCTTAGTATTCGCCCGCTGTGTCACATTTAAACAAATGGATTCGGTTTCATCGAAATTATCCGGTAAATTTTTAAAAATCCGGTACCCGCTAGGCGTTTTTTCTACTTCCATAGCAGTAAGATGCTCACGATCAGTGCTGATGACCCATTGTACATTCGGGTTGTTACACACAATGGTGACGTCGGCTTG
>NZ_GL379637.1 GCF_000143625.1 Candidatus Regiella insecticola LSR1
CCCCAGGGCGGGATTCCACTTTGTATTTTTTGTCATCAATAAGATCAATATTTAAGCATTTCGCAGGCGAAATTTTCTCATATGTTTAATTAATATACACAAATTGTGTGTTTTATAATCTAAAATTGATTAATTAATGAGTTGGATCCCGCCCTGGGCTTGCCCCCGATTCAACAGCAAGAAAACACTTCCTTTCCCCTGCTCTGGCGCATGAAGAATATAATGCAGGTGTTTTTTGTATAGGGAATCACTGGTTTTCTGCTTTTTCTTAATGCCCGGGGCAATCAAATTGAAATGATCATTGCCTAAATAAACATTGACATCCGTTTTGGTTGCTTGGTAGCGATAGCTTAAACCGGTCATCGCCATCCAACCCAAACCAACAGCGTTATTCATCGGATCAAGAAAAGAAGCGTTTTTATAAAAGGAAAAAATGAAATGCGGATCCTTTTTAGCAAAATAGCGCACCGCATCAAACTCAGCATCTCCACGCCATTTTATCAAATTCGTTTGCCCATATATCGGATCGATTTTTACCCTTGGTGAGGTTGGTAGCATCAATATGTTTGATGCAGCGGTCTTACCTGGCGCACCTGCTGTCGGCACATGGGCAATAGCCACAATCTGATCTTTTTCGATCTCATTCAGCTCACGTAAATTGATATAAGCCTCAGGATCATCAGCATTGGTGAAGTAATCTTCGCCCTGACGGTTTTTTTGCGTATTTGTGCGCCAATCTCATCAAATACCACCGTCGGTGCGCGCGCATTTTCCAGATGAATCGCCTTGATAACCGCCCCCTGCCAGGGGATCAGCACGTTACCGATCAGGGTAAATCCGCCCTGCTCAAAGCCTTGTTTCAAGTAATTAAAGTGCATGCCGGCAAGCCTGGCCTGCGTGATATTGTCAACCATTAACTCTATGCTGCTGGTTAGTGCTTTACTCGTTTCAGAAAGTCCGTAACCGGCAGCGATGACCGCGCCATCATTTCAGGAAATCCCTGTGCTATTGACAGGTATTTGGTGCTCATAACATCAAAGGTTATTCCCACCACATCAAAGCCAACTCTTGTCAACGCTAGGCTGCTTTGGCGGTAGTCTTCTGCGTTATGGTATTCATAAGCATTAAAAAGAAAGCTGGTGAAACTGATGGCAAGTGCGGCCTCTGTGGTAATGAAATCAAGCGCTTTCATTTCATTAGATTTAGAAATCTTATAAAAACATTCCAATAATTATTAATTGGATTTCTATATTTTTCAAATATCCCCATCTCGATGCAGGCATCCAAGAATCGATAAGTGCCTGTGGTAACGGTAGGAATAATATTCAACACACTGGTAAAGTCTGACGCTAAACAAACAAAAACATGCAGTTGCATGGCTTTGCGTAAGATAGAGTCTCCTTCTATCACCAATGGCCCCTCAGTTAAAAAATCAAATAATGATTCGATTGATCCCGGAATATTTGATAATCCCCCTGCGCCAGCGAAATTCCCCACAAGTTTAGGTTGCTGGCGCTTATTTTCGCTAAATAAGTAATTCTTTTTGGCGATATCAAGATACTTGTCTGCCTGCTGCCTCATTTCAGCAAAAATAGAATTTTTAGTGGTTACATCAATGATGTTCTGATTATTGGTATTGAGATAGGTGATGGTATAGTTTGCATCTATCGGATCATATTTCAGTTGCGATAATAAGGGCAGCCATTCACCTGCCGCGAGCCATTGATCCTGCTTCAATATATTGTGATTCGTACGTTTCCATGCCTGTGTATGCGCATATTTATCGGCACTGCGAATGCTGGCATTAAACCCTTTACTCCAGATTAATTGCCCCGCTCTTTGTATGTAATTAATATTTGCATATTCTTTTTGCAAAAAGGCTTGCCGGTTTTCAAGATCAGGGTTTTCCGCGTGACTATTTTGTTGCAGATTCGCTTTCCCATCTAATAGAGAGTATTCATACAGCCTGAATGATGAGTGACGGGGCAGGGGGTTATTTTTTGGCAAATTATTCAGCTGACCACAATGCGCTTCAATATTCTGAATGCTGTCAGTCACCTGTTTTAACTGCGTACTTTCATCTGCATCTATGTCAAACAATAAGGCATCTTCAATACTGCCTAAAAAAATCGAACTAATCGCTGCCCTGCTCTTCATTTCTTTACCTATCAGCGCAGCGCTACCATTATGGGTGAAATGCTGATTAAAAAAGTAAAACGCTTGCCACGTACTCTCGATTGCAAGCGCTTAAAAGCCTGTTGGAGTGCAAAGGGCGTGGCAAAAAGCGCGTTCACAAGCTGATTGAATTGTTTTTCTCCACAAGCAAAATCCAAATCTGCAAACCAGTCTGCGTAGTTTTCAGCTTCTCAGTCATCAGTACAGCTATTTGGGCAAGATTAACATCACTGATGATAAGCTCATGGGTCAAATCCCCCATCGCGGCGATCAGCACCATGCTCTCAGCCGCCATGATCACCACACCATTTTGCCCCTTTTTTAATATTTCAGCGGCGGTGGTTTTGTCTAGCCAGCCATCTAATTTTTCAGGACTATTCATCCATTCTGGTCGTTTTTCTGGATGAACGATCGGCATTTCGATCACAGAGCCGAGGCCAAAGGATTTTTTA
>NZ_GL379638.1 GCF_000143625.1 Candidatus Regiella insecticola LSR1
GTCTAATGAACATAGTCCTGATAAAGGGCGTGAAATTCTTATAGAGGAGGGAGGGAAATAATAGAGACGCGGTGGAGAATATGTTCATTCGATTTAAGCAGCGTTTATTTACCAAGAATGCTGTTCCTGCTTACCTTCATAGCTTATATCATGCAAAACGACCGATGGAAGAAATTGCGCAAAGTCTGGTAAAAACTTCGGGGATTGCGCTTAAAGTAAAATTGGCTGAAATTCAGGAGCTGGCAAAAAAATTAAATTTTGCGCTTCGAGCGTTCATAGTTACGTCCTGAGCACTAAACTTAACCTGAGTCACTATTCAGGTGATCTCGCTGCTGATTTATTGGCATATACAAACAGGGTTACCCGTGATGTTATCAAGGCATTTACCGCGCATCACTCCATCTTACGGCATAGCGATATACACACCTTTAACGCCTACTGGAATGGTTTTAGCAAAGAATTACGCCTTGCGCCGATTACCGATCCACTTGCACAATCCATCACTCTCAGCCCTCAAAAGTACCACGCTTGTCATCACGCCCTCCGGCAAGCGCTCACGCCCTATAACATTACGGATCAACTGGCTAAAAATTATCTGAACAATCTGTGCGTTATCCTCGGTGAAGAGCCGGTGGCATGGGGGATGATACAAAACACTATCGCAAATTCTAAGGCGTATTATAAAGATATCAACGTCAGCGCTTTAATGGAGGAGCCTGTTGAAGGTGAAGAAAAATACCGGTTACGATCCGATCCCCTTTGGCTGCAAGTTGAGATAGCTAAACAACTTTCTCTTTTGCCATCAGAAAGTATCTGGCCAAATAATTTGAGTGAGTTGATAAAAACCGTCACCGAGGATGCTGAGGGCAATAAACTCCAGCGCCTGGTTGATCTATTTTGGCGGGTAACCCCAGAGGGTAACATCAGCCAGCCTGATATCAATTGCCTTGGTAAGATTATCGATCAGGTCAATCCTGCGCAGCTGATGAAAATCATTGCGCAAACCCGCGACCAAGACGCACCACTATTGAGCCAAATTAATCCTCAGAGGCTGCCCGCCGCTAATCTGCAAGATATCCGTACATTTTTCTCAAAATTGGGTGATGAGGGTAGCATTGATTATATAACCACTCATAAGGCGTGGTTCCAAAATCTAGAAACCCATTCGACGCTATTAATACCGATTATCTCCAGGCTAGATGAGGCTAAACTGGCCACTATTTCGGCTGATTTATTGGGTGGGATGAAAGCCAAAGATATCGACAATGTTTTCAAATATTGGGCTGCCAGCAATATTATGCCTAGAGATAATTTATTGAAAATCTTATACCAACAGACACTCAAGATCGATTTTAATGACAGTGTGCCCCTTCTTCGCCGTATTTTTCGTCAGTTTTTGGTATTCGCCATCAAAACAAAAAATCAGCCGATGGTCAAAACATTATCTGAACAGGTTCCTTATGGAGGCCAACGCGGATCCTAACGGGCTAAGTTTGCATGCACACTTTTCTATTTTGCAAGACGCTGTCTTATCACAGGATCCTAAACTGATAGAGGTGTTGCTTGCGCATTATGCGCGAGATGATTCGGCGGATGCACTGATGGAAGCCATACAACAGGGCAATGTTGAGATGGTCGAGCGGTTATCAAAGATAGCCCGTTGCCGTGGCCGCTTCACGTCAATTTATCCGCGTATGCTGTCACTGGCAGAAAATACCAAAAATTCAGCGCAAATCACCGCTCTCTTACGAGAGCAGCAAGATAATTTAATGCAGTTTCAGTTTGATCATGTGATGTTGCCGACAGAGCTAGAGGAAAATGCACGGGTGCCTTTAAAGCCGATAGGCTCGTCATACAGAGCCATCCTCTATTCTCTCAATCAATTACATCACACATCAGGGATGGAACTGATTAAAAACGCCTTTATTTTAAAACTCCAGATACAGGCTTATAACGATGAAAAACGCCGAGATACACGGCGTGAAGAGACTTTATTAATATTGGATCAGCAAATTAACCAGGCGCTGTTTCCCCCTGCTATGACGCCTTACATTACAGACATCATCAAAATAGCTCAAACACGGCTTCCATTAGCCGTTGAGCTGTATCAAATGGTATTTAACTCAGCCCCCGCTTTTCAATCGACGTTAATGCATTTTATGATTAATGCCGTGAAAGAAAATGCTGAAGTGCGTTTAGTCGATGTAAAGAAAATTTATCACCGAATTTATCAGACCAACACAGATAATTGGGATAGAAACTATACTCGCGATGCCCGAGAACAACTGAACAAACGACTATTACTAAAACTTGCTAATAAATCCCCTTTATCGCTGAATTTTAACGGCCAGCCTAAATCGATGATAAAACAGGAAGTCGAGCACCAATTGGCGGTGCTATTCGAAAAAGGGCATCAAGGCATGCTACTGAGTTATGGCAGTACGGTTCAATATCAAAACACGCTCAATTTTATAACAAAGTATATACATGAACTCAAAGGGAGAGGGATCACCACGCTTTGTCTACCGCTAAGCACAAGAATAAAGGCGCTAATCGATATGTATCTGCAAAGAAGATCGGAGTCAACAATTTTTTCTTTGGATCGTTCTTTGCGAAAATTATGCATTACCGCGCGTGAAAATGACATAAAAATTATTGCACTGGCTCCCCCAGGTAAGCCACAAAATATTGTGCAACAAGGGATGGCCGACAATAAGGTGCTAATGAAACTAACCGAGCTGTCAGCGCGATTACTTCCTACTGAGAAATTTCTGGCGATTTATCAACAGCAGAGCCTACTCTCTAAACCGTTAGGCAGCCGTTTCTTACCTGGTATCGCTCCTCTTCTGGGGCTACCTGCGCTGACGGTGTTATCAAAAGAAGAATACAGAATACGCTTTGGACTGCCTCAGCCAGAATCGACAGAAAAAATCAATTGATTGCTCTCGAGGATATCCCTTATCGCCAGAAAAGAGAGCTAAGTGCGTCTCACTTAAGCCCCGCGAAGATGTTTGATGCGAGCGAATGGGAAAAAATACCGCTAAAATCGGCTCGCGCCACGCTTTCTTCACCGTTGAACAGCAAAATTATTTTAGTATTGGAAAACGATCTTACCGCTAAGGAGGCAGGAGAGAAGTTATTCAATAAAGATCCTGACAACAGAGCCTTATTTTATTTAAGTGCTGAAGGGGATTTTCGGTTGGTAAAGGGGGAAGCTAGTGTGTTAACAAGCCATGTGTCCATACTGGCGGTGGGGCATGGCCGTGGCGGTGAAGGAGAAAGAAATCATCAAACATTAGGCGGTAGCAAGGCATCGGCGCTAGCGACCAGGATCC
This sequence comes from Candidatus Regiella insecticola LSR1, assembly GCF_000143625.1. GTDB lineage: Bacteria > Pseudomonadota > Gammaproteobacteria > Enterobacterales > Enterobacteriaceae > Regiella > Regiella insecticola. The sequence continues at coordinate 3,336 of NZ_GL379638.1, forward strand.
AGAAATTTATTACCCAGTTGCAAGCGCAATATGTCATCACGCTCACCCCCTACAGTATCAGTCTGGTCGGATGCTCACTGACTGACTATGAAAAACAAACCGGGGGTTATGCCCGACAATTTGCCGAATCACTGGCTGAGCAGGGTACCTACGCGGATATCGGTGCCTACCGGACGAAAGTCCGTGTCAATGAATCAGGCCACCGATTGACAGAGTTAGCAGAAGATAGCTGGCATCAGAACAGCGCGGATGACAAGTTAGTATTGCGTTGGAATAACGAAAAAAAATTAAGTGCCGGCCAACAATCTTGCGTTGCGACTGCAACGTGCAAGAGAGCTCATTGATGAGCTGGCGTCAAATCAGAAATTCTATCTTTCACTAAACACGCAGCAACAGCGTGATCTCAGCCAGGTTTTTCAACGACCTGATGGGGAGATGGATATTGAACGCATGCTATTGACCACACATCATCAAGATCGACGGCAGACATGGAATAAAAATGTACAGCAACTGTTACAACACCCAGAGATACACACTGAGCTGGCTGAAGTTAGCCTACAATCTGCGCTGCGACAGCGCCAACATTGGCATCAGCGCCAACAACAAAGCGCTTTGGCATTTTATCAAACCGGCACCCAGGCAGGCATAACAGAAAATCGAGGGATAAAAATTAGGGCACACTTGGCTTTGCAAGGGCTCTATATCAGCGATAGTGCCTTTAATAACCATACTCTGACGGATTCCACCGCACTTGGCCTCGCGTGGCTTGATGCTTACGTTGTCGGTGAAGAAAACACCTTCTTCTTTCTACCCTGCATACGTTGCTCAATGACTATCTACAAACTCGCGATACCTCAGGGAAAAGCCGTGCGCAACAGTACGCCATGACAGAGCGCAATAATCAATACCAGGTTGAAATTTATCGTGTTAATACTGATCAAACAGGAGAGATGCGCTCAACCTTACAGGCCTTCCAACAATCTCTCAAGGTGATCAGTGAAGCACAGCACATCAAACGCTCACAGAATCAAACATTGTGGCCATCTTCTCGCCGCAGGTTGGATCGTATTAACGCAGGCGCCCACCGTTTAGCCTGCGGGATGCAAGCCATGGGCTACATCATCGGGATCGCGACGATAAAAAAATACACCGATATGCTCAATGACGTAAGGTTAACTCCTGAACAAAAAGAAGAGATTCGATTTGAGCGCAATTTAGCGCTGGTTTCTTTTGGCTACAATGGGATTACCGATCCCCTTCCGCTGGTTCTGAGTAAAGTCTATCCCTCTATTGCGCGCCAGGCATTGGCACGCAGCATGGGTCAGCTGCCTGCTTTCACCCATTGTGCGGAAAAACTGGGTTTTAAGCTTAAATTTGCTGGTGTTAAATTTGGCGGGGCGGGATTGAACCTATTAGGTACCGGTTTTGATATTTATCAGGCCTATCACGCCTTTTCTCAGATCAGCACAGTGACTGATCGTGAAGTTCGGCAAGATCTCATCGTCAGTGGGGTTTTCTCAACAATAGGCGCGATTGTTGGCATCGTCACCAGTATCGCTTTTATGGCCAGTGCGACCGCAGCAGCAGCTGTCGCGCCGCTTGGCGTGGTAATTGGTTTGGGACTCATGCTCGGCAGTGGCATTTATTCCGTTGTACGCCAAATTGAAGCGATAGAAAAATATATTACGTTGGATGGTTATGAAAAGTTAGCAAATGGCTGGAGGGTATTTTGGGGCATGCGCCCGACAGCAGATGTGCAGAGACGCTTGGCATACGAGCGGCAAAAACCGATATTCCTTCAGCATTATAAAGACTATTTATTTGAAAATGCCCGGCGAAAGATGATGAGTAATCAAGATATTGATACTTATATCTACAGTCTGGGTGATTTTGATTTGCAAGCACATCCTTTTTTAAATCTAGTCACTATTGATACTACACCACATGGTATGTTGCCTCGAATAGGACGCAGAATACTAAAATCGGGTCTGCGGCCTGAAGATGTGGAGCCAGAAAAACGAAAATATCACTTAAAACCCGATGAGATATTTGAGGTTGAAAAAACCGATGAATATTACTATACACCGGGTTCAATTAAAGCCGTTGATGACACTTTTAATGCTGCTGAATGGGGAGATGTCATTACGGAAAAAAATCATCTCATTCCTAACGTCGGCGTGACAGGCGATACCTCTCTCAGTATTACCGAACGTCATATAACCAGTGTCCTAGGCTCCAGCGCGTCAACATCGTTCGGATACAAAAATGTGGCTCTGATTGATTTAGGCGATGGTAATGATTGCGGGATCGGGTTCGCCAATAAAAATAATATTTTTCTTGGGGGCACGGGCAAAAAAAACTATACCGGTGGACAGCTACACGACATTTTCTACTTAGGCAATAAACAAAAACATGTCCTTCCTGCACCAAACCTGAGCAGTACCTTCGATGGTAAGGGTTCAGATCAGGACACGCTCATTATTGAAAGCAAACCACCAGGGATCTCCGGTTATAACGTCAATCTGGGTACCGCCAGCATTTTCTATATAGGATCAAATGAGCCGATATTGGCGGCAACCCTCAGAAATATCGAACATATTATCGCTCACGCTGAACTCAACGATACCCTTGTCGGTGATCATCATCATAATCGACTTAATGGAAGGGGAGGCAACGATATCCTCTATGGCAAAGAGGGAAATGATATTTTGACCTTAGCCGCCGGCTTTGCTTACGGTGGAAAAGGAAACGATAGCTACACGATTTTGAAAAATTCACAACCAAAAGACGTCACCATATGGTTGGATGAGAGCAACGGTAACGAAGAAAGCACCCTGTCAGAAGACAGCAATATTATCCTAGATTATGACGTTCAGGATATTGATCCTATCGAACTGAGCCTGAATTCACACAAGATAATATGCCTACTCAAGAATCCCAATGGCAGTAAAACCACCCTTTACTTAAACGACGCTTATACGCTTTCTGCTGATGGCAAAGAGCTGATATTAAAAAATAAATACAGCCTGCTCACCCACGATGGGGTATTACTCGATGCGGATAGCTGGCCGCCAAGCATCAAACAGCAAAATGGCCGCTGGGTGCTTCCGCCTCTGCCAGTACGCTACGTTTCTAGCTATGATCGCAGCGGGGAGGTGCTAAAGAATCCTGACTCCGAACAAAATTTCATTCAACTACAGCAAGAAAGCGGGATCATTACCGTTAATGGCCACCAACGGGTGCTGCCGAAATCGATGCGACTGTTATTAATCGACACTGGTTTTAACGACAGCTTAGAGGGGGATAACACGGATAATATGTTGTACAGCTTTGGCAGGGGCGACCGCTTGAAGGGGAGCGGAGGCAGTGATATCTATCATCTTTATCATGCTCAGCAAACGGATAGAAAAATCGTTATAGACAATGAAGACCCTAGGAAAATGTTGGATTTTTTACAACTTAATTCCGTCACTATTGATAAATTGAACCACATTAGTAAAGAAAATAACGATATTATTTTATCCTCCGCGATACGAGATCCGCGTATCGGGAGTGTAGAAATCCGCATTAAAGATTTTTACCTTCACGATAATTATCGTCATGTTGCCATCTCGGATAAAGAAAGCGATCGCTATTTATTGGATATCGACTCCGAGGATAACCAGGTTTATTTTTATCGTTTACATTTTGATGAAAAACAGGGCAAATTTTATTGCGGGCAAAAACAAGTTAACCCACAAGCGACGACAGGCAATGACATTCTCGCCTTATCCGGTGCCATTACACTCGCCGATAATACGTTCAACGCCTTGGCCGGCAATGATGGAATCATCGACCAAAGTCACGGTGATCGTACGCTACGTGGCGGTGAAGGTAATGATATTTTGCTGGCGGGCTACCAACAAAATGGCGTAAAAACATTCTATGGTGATCAGGGAGACGACCAGCTTTACGGGGGGAGGGAAAACGATAAACTGTTTGGCGGTGCAGGCAAGGACACGCTCAAGGGCAATGGCGGTGATGATGATCTCGACGGGGGCGAAGGAGATGATAGCTACCTGTACCTGCGCGGTGATGGCCGTGATTTTATCACCGACAGCGGCGGTACAGATAAATTGATATTGCTCGGCGAGATAGCGGAAAGCGATGTACAGCTAGAAATAGATGGCCAGGATCTGCGCCTGACAATTACACCTGATCATCTTCACAGTGAAGGCAGTATCTCGTTTTCTGATCAAATCGAGCAAATAAAGGTGGGGCAAACGATTTATAACACCGCTCAACTTATACAGGCCGTATCTGCCTTTCGCCGGAAAGAAGATCAGCCTATTCCATCAGTTTGAATGAATTAATCACTTATCGCCCTGGTCAATGGTTAACAGCACCTCCTATAGCCAAAGCAGTTTAATTTGATTCTCCGCTAAAATTATAAATGAGCTTAAAGAGATTGATTTATTTCCAGCAATATTAATCCTATTTAAAAGGCATAATATATGAATATGTATTTAGAAAAATATATTGATTCTGATGTTGTATCCATTGTCAAGAGTCACCTAAATGAAGATCGTGACAGTAATAAAAATTTAATTAGTAACAGTTGGATTGAAAATAAATATAATTATGCTAAGCAATTAATTAGTCGCAGTAGAATAAAATGTGAATATCGCACTAATAAAATAGTGCGTCAAATTGAAGATCACTATGATGCTGCCAGCCGATTTATTGGACGGAATGAAATTAACTATTATTACCAACACGGCCGATTAATACGTCAAACTGAATCGAGTTATGATGCTAATTATCAACCTACGGGTTACAGTTCTTCCGCTGATTTTGGCAATGGTAAAGATTTTATTAGTATTGCACATCAAGGCTATTCACTCTCAGTAGACATGATCAGCGCCTTTGATACTGAAGCAGAATTTAATTTTACTTCAGCATTAAAGGCTGGCAATGATCACTGTGTTCAGCGTAATATTTTGGCTATACTCAATGCTTATTGATTGACGGTAATAGGTTAATCTTTAAAAATAGGATGCGTTATTTTCTTGTTCAACATAGGGAATGTTATGGTATGGATATATTTTTTGCCCGCAATGATGATACTAAATTTCGATTAGTGGTTCGGCAAGATGTGAATGAAGAACATGATGATACTGATCAACTAATCAGTAATAATTGGCTGGAAAAAGAATACGATGCGCAAGGAATACTCATCATTCAAAGTAAAATAAAATGTGAATATGAACATAACAAATTAATTCATCAGATTAAATATCAACATAGTCCCCGTGGTGAATTAATGGGGCATACTGAAACCTTTCTTGAATATGATTCAACGCAAAAATTGACCTATAAAAAAGAAATGATATTCAATGCGGAAAGTCAGATAATCGGTAAAAATGAATTTTACTATAATGAACTTGGTCAGATAAATTTCAGCAAAAAATTTGAATATACTGTGGGTATGTACAGCGCGGGTAAAAAAGCCGTTTTTAAAAGCAATAGTAAGTTTAGTTACGATATTGATCACCACGTATTAGAGGAAGAAACCAGCAGCTATTCTAATGGCCGGTTAGTTGAGATGTATAACATTGAATATTATGCTAATAAAATAGTCAGTAAAAATATTAGAATTTTTAACTATCAAGGGCAGCTGTTGAGTAACAGTCTATATAAATACAACGATAAAGGTAAATTAGTTGAAGGCATTGAATTTGAATATGATAAGGATAATAACGTTGTTGGAAAATGTAGAATGTACTATGGCAGTGATAATAATATCGCCCGAAAAAAAATGTTTAAATACAATAGCGATAACCGTGTAATAGACGCCGGAGAATTTTGCTATGATGAAAAAGCACGGTTAACTTGTTACAAAAAATCTAAATACGATGATAGTAAAATTGTCGGCAGTAGCCATGATGATTATGATACAGCTGGCCTGCTGAAACAGGCGAGTCTATCTAAATATGCTGATCGACAATACATCGGATACGATGAATCCTTTTATAAATATGACAGTGATGGTCATGTGGTTAAGGTAAGCACGTGCAGGTATGATGCGAATGGAAAATTTACCGATCGCAGTGAGATTAAATACCAATATCATGATGGTAAAACGGTGCTCCAAACTGAACAGCGTTATGATGCGAATAACCGTCTTCTCAAAAGTAGTGAATCAGATTTCGGGGATGGTGCGGCATTTACTTCCGGCGATCTTAGAACTGACGCTACCCTTGCCAATAAAAAATTAACACAAGAGATCCATAGTTGGGTTAATGTCAGCAAACAGGCTGTCTCGAGCAGCGCTCCTAATCCAGCCAGGCCACTTTTACACAGTATTGTTCAAGGATATACTGGCCAACATCGCTGACGAATTACCCCTTCATATAGCCGAATCATTAGACCTCTTTGGAAACCGCAGTGAGTGATGCGAAGTCA
>NZ_GL379639.1 GCF_000143625.1 Candidatus Regiella insecticola LSR1
GAAATGACCGATTTAGCAAAACTGAGAAAAACGACGATGGCGACTATTCTGGTAGCAGGAATGTGTCTATTTACGCCGGGGAGCCAGGCCGGTGTACCGACAATCAGCCCGGAAGGATTGGCACAGCAAAACGCCTACGCCAAGCAACAGGCTAGGGAAGCAGTCGCGCAGTTGAATAAGGCTAAAGAAGCGATTGCTCAGGCCAAAAGTCAGTATGAGCATTACCAAGGATTGATTGAAGGGAATTCGAAATTGGGAGACTTTCTTAACGACCCTTTGGTTAATGCCCTTATCCCGATGGGAGACTGGGAGCAGATTTACAGCGATACCCAGCGCCTGCCCGAGTTACGCCAGCGATATGGATTAACTTCGAACGATCAAAAGGTACAACAGGCGTTCGACAAACTCTTAATGAAGGCGGGAATGCTGGAGGATGAAAAACTTGCCAGTGACAAGCGGGTAGTGAATGCTAAAAAATTGCGTGAGAAGTTGAATCTGGTGCAAACACCGCAGGAGAAACAAGATTTAGCGTTGCGTTATCAGCAAGAAATGTTGGAACTCCAGACCCAGCAGATCCGGTTGCAGAACATTAAGGAACTGGCAGCAGAAAAAGAAAAACTAGCAGATCGCAAGCGAGCACAGGATTTCACCGATTACATGCTTGGCAAGCGGCCTGATCTTCCCAAATATGACTAGTTTGATCAGATATTTGCTCCATTGACCCTCAAACTCCAACATAATTTGTAATAATCGTCGCATTATGTCAGTATCATGACTATAGGAATATGACTATAAGAATATTATGAACGTCAATCAAGTATCAAAATCCGAATTCAAATCGAAAGCGCTTGAGTATTTCCGTCAAATTGAAGCATCAGGTGCAAGTCTTATCGTGACTGATCACGGTAAACCTGCGCTGGAAATACGTCCTTACCAGAATATCGTTCGCAACCCGCTTGAGGTATTACGTGGATCCGTCGTTAGTTATGTTAACCCCACCGCTCCTATTTCAGCGGATGATTGGGAAGCAGCTCAATGATCGTTTTGGACACGCATGTGTTGGTTTGGTGGGTAGCAGACGATTCAATGCTAAGCGTAACAGCAAAGGCGGCAATTGAAGAAGAACAGGCCAAAGGTGAGATCATTATATCCAGCATATCGGCCTGGGAAATTGCAATGTTAGTCCAGCGCGAGAGATTGCTGCTGTCGATGGACGTAGATAGTTGGCTTGCGACAGTCTCACAAATCGATGCGGTGCGCTTTGTGCCGGTAGACACAGAGGTAGCGACAAAATCTGTTGAGCTTCCTGGTGAATTTCATAAAGACCCAGCAGACCGTATGATTGTAGCGACTGCACGTAAGCTGGCAGTACCACTCGTAACCAAGGACGAGAAAATTCGTACCTATGCTCATGTAAGAACAATTTGGTGACAGCCGTTCCACTATTGGGGGGGAAGTCATTCTCAATCAGATTATAAAGCGGCGCTTGAATTAGTCGATTATCTTATTGAAAATGATGATGAAAATCCTCTAATTGATATTTTGGCTGTCAAGATCGCGGAATATGAAGAACATAACGAACAATTTTATGAATTTAATAAGGCACTTGAAGGGATGTCCACTGGAGTGGCAGCGCTACGGGTATTAATGGATCAATATAATTTAAAACAAACTGATTTAAAGAATGAGATAGGTTCGAGGTCGTTGGTTAGTCAAATACTGAGTGGCAAGCGCTCATTAACTATCGATCATATTAGATCTCTATCCGCGCGTTTTAACGTGCGCTGTGAAGTATTTATTTAATGGTGTTTCAGGACTGGCCACAACAAAAAGAGGACTCACTATGCAATATCGAAAAGCAGGGATGGCAAGAATGGTTTTGCTCGCGCTGGCATTGTTACTGACAGGGTGCAAAGATAAAGGCAAAGCGTTTGTTGGGCATTGGGTGGAAATAACAAACAATGAACACCCAACGGATATGAAAATTACCTATGATAATGGTGTTTTTCATATTGATAAAAATGAGTATTACGCTCTTGGGTTGGCAGATTACAAACTAAAAAAATTAGAAGCGACAGCAAAATCAGACAATGTTCTGACTGTGATGGATCGTTTTGGGAAAACCATGAGGCTAAATGATGGTGTCATTAGCTTTGATAACGCAGAGTTTAAAAAACAAGATTAATCCTGTCTGAATAAGGAGATGATATGGATGTGCATATTGCACAAACACTATATCAGGCTATCGACGAAGGGTTAAAAAGCACCATTGCTACCGGTACGGCTAACGTTATGACTGCTACCGGCGTAATATTCGGAACCTGCTGGCTTATTCACTTAACCATGAAAAGTATTTACTGGCTTTTTCAGGGTTTGGATATGGCATTTCAGGATTTGCTTTTAACCATTGGGAAAGCATCGTTTATTATTTATTTTGCTTTTAATATTAGCTGGTATATTGATACGGTTGTACCCGTGGTTAACGGGCTGCCTAACTGGATGGCGCAAACACTTTCTTCTTCGGGATTAGCGCAGTCTAATCAAGTTGATACAGTGATCTCAACCTTTTTCACCGCCTTACAAAACACGATAGGGGCGATAAAGTTCAGTATTTGGGACGAGGCTGCTGCGATGTGGCTTGGTTTTTTGGCTCTCTTGTTTTTTCTCTTGGGGGGCATACCTTTTATAATGGTTGTGGTTGGCACACTTATTACCTTAAAGGCGGCCACATCAATCATTCTTGTTGTTGGACCTGTTTTTATTGCTTTCTCGTTATTTGATCAAACACGTCAATGGTTTTGGGGTTGGCTGTCAGTCATCGGTGGCTTTATGCTAACGCAAATATTATTTGGGGTAGTATTAGCGATTGAATTTAATTTTATTAATAGTGTAATAATAAATAATGGGAAAATAGATACTGATATATTAAGTTGTTTCTCCATACTTCTTTATTTTAGTGCATTTACCCTGTTAGCTACCGAACTCCCTAATTATGCTGCATCCATTATGGGGGGAGCACCTTCTGGTGGTGTGAGTAGTGTCGGGGGCATAGTGGGACGAGGGTCGGGATTAAGAGCGGCGGGCAATATGAGTAAAGCTACGGGTAAAAGTATTATGAAAGGTGTTAATAAATTCAGGAATAGAAATAGTATTGGTTAACCCTCCCTGTCACTTGCTCCATCCTCTTTTTCACTGTCAAAACAACATTCATTTCTAGGTCTTTATTATGAATTGCAAACTCTTATTGAGTGGGCTTGTTTGCGCTGCGCTGCTTTCAGGGTGCTGTTCATTATCTCCCTCCTCTGAGCCCTCCGGTCAATGGCAGTATGTCAATCAACGGGCTTCATTTGTTACTTATCCAGGGGGTGAGCATGCTGAGCCGCAAAGATAAAAAACAGGTTATTACTCAGGAAAAGAAAATCATTTATGGCGATGAAGGGCTCTCCGGCAAAGAAAAGGAGATCGGTCAGGCTGTCCAGGCGTATACGCACGCCGCAAAATGGTTCGAAAAAAACGTGGCGGAGGGGTATCGCCGTCAAGCCCGTAACAGTCGGTATTTGTCGATTTTCTTTGGTGTGCTGGCGTTTATGTCTATGGGTGCCGTGCTGGGGCTGACTCCCCTTAAAACCGTCGCGCCGTATTTGGTTCGGGTGGATAACAATTCGGGTTATACCGATATTGTCGCTCCCCTGACGGCGGGGAAAAAACCGGAGCAGGTGCAGGATGAATATTGGCTGGCAACCTACGTTCGCACCTATGAGTCCTACAACTGGAGTTCGCAAACTTCAAATTATGCGCTGATTAAACTCCTGTCTCATAGCGAACCGTTTACGGAATACAAAAACTTCCAGCTTTCCAGTAAAGGTTATACCGAAGTACTGGGTAAAAATCTGCAAATCAGGACGAAAATCAACAACGTTGTGCCCCTGCGTGCGGCACGCGGCAAGGAATTGCAGGCAGATAAAAACATTAAAACTTATCAGGTACGTTTCACTAAAACCATTCTTGATCGCAATGGGAATCCTGATCCGCAAAGCCAAATCACACACTGGTTGGCAACCGTCTCTTTTGATTACAACAATCCCTCGGTGACGCAGGAAGACCGGTGGCTTAATCCCATGGAATTCGGCGTTCATGCTTACTCAAAAACGCAGGAAGTTAAAGGGGGATAACGAAATGAAAAAATGGATGGCAGCCACGTTGATTTGCGCTGTTTTTTCTTCTGGTGTAGACGCTGAAACAGTGGGAAAGGGCGCTTCACTGGATAAACGTATTCGAACCGCGCTTTACAGCCCTGATAATGTTTACCGGCTAAGCACCATGAAGAACCGGACATCAACGATTCAATTTCCCCCGGGAGAAACGGTAAATCGAGGGAGTGGGTTGATTGCCACGGGCAATCCCGGTGCCTGGGTGATTGGTGCTAATCAGGATGGCAATATGGTTGTCGTCAAGCCGGACATTAACGCCACTGACGCCAACACCAATGTCATTATTAATACCAACAAACATACCTATATTGTTGAGTTGAAACTAACCGACAATCCGGCGGCCATGACTTACTTGCTGCGTTTTAATTATCCTGTGCCGCCAAAACCCGAAGAATCGCCTTTTAAAGGCCGTCAAAGGAATAAAAATCCCTGCGAAGGGAGAATCAACCGTAATTATCAAAAACGAGGGGATATGTCGTTGTCGCCCTATGAAATTTGGGATAACGGCACTTTCACTTGCTTGCGCTTCCCAACCAATGCACCGCGCCCCGTCATCTATCAAGTGCTGCCTGACGGCACGGAAACACTGGCGAACCTACGTTCAGTTAACGACATCATGGTAGTTCATGGTGTCAGTCAGCGGTTTAGGTTACGTCTAAATCGTCTGGTGCTTGAACTGCGTACCGAACAAAACAATACCGGTTGGTACAACGATAACGGTACCACCACAGGTAAGGTTAGGGAGGTGAAGAATGCCGGTAAAGAGTGATATAGAAAATACGCAAAACCGCTCTTCCTGTGCGGCGGTCTATGCGAGGGGCGATTTTGATGCCAGACCCCAACGCAAAAAAAGGAAGATGAACCTTACCACCCTTCTAATCTTCTAATCGTCGGGGA
>NZ_GL379640.1 GCF_000143625.1 Candidatus Regiella insecticola LSR1
GCTTACCGGGCGCAGTGTGTCGCTGACACCGGATCGGCCGGCAATAACACCCTGAAATTTAAAAGTTTAACGTAGTACTGTACCGGTGAAGGAGGTATTGGAGTCAGTCGCTTATCGTCAAGTGAGGCGCTTTTTAGCCGCCACGTATACCTGGTTACGTTCTCTCTTACCTACGGCTATCACCGTGATAATAAGCGTATTATCAACGACTTTGTAAACCAGCCTAAAACCAGAAGCTCGCAGCTTAATTTTATAGCAGTCCGCTAATCCTGATAATTTTGCTTGCGGTACTCTGGGTTGTTCTTGTCTTTTCTTTAATGCTTTAGCAAATTGTTTACGAAGGGGATCAGTCAGTGCTTCCCATTCTTTGAAGGCTTTTTTATCAAATTTAATTTTATAGATCATAAGTATTGATCCAAATCCACCTCTACGGTTTCACCTCCTTCGCGTTGGCGAACAATCTCTATCAGATCGAGATCATCCAGTGATCCCATCATGGCTTCATAAAGGGGAGCGGGCACACAGTAAAAAGCGGGTTTGTTTCGATTGAGGATAGCGACCGGTAAGCCGTCTCCGGCATCCACCGTCGCCATCGGATTTTTTTTCAACTCACTCACGCTGGCACTGGTATCACTAAGGATGAGATTTGGCATGTCACGTTATTCCTTTTGTTTAACACATGAATAGATTGAATAATAGACCGGTTAAGCGTGCTATTAAAGTTATTTTTTATTTGGCGGTAAAAATGAAAAAAAAGTTTTTGATACCCATTTTGTGTTTGCTCGGCTTCTCTGGCAGCGTTAACGCCTTGTGTTTTCAGGCCGCTGGGCTGCGTTATCAGGTTGATCCGCTGTTGCTAAAAGCGATGGCGGTACAAGAAAGTGGCCTGGATCCGCGTGCCGTCAATATTAACCGCAACAAGGCGGGCAAGGCACTCAGTACCGACTATGGCCCGATGCAAATTAACTCCCGTCACATTCCCGCCTTGGTGTCGATGGGGGTCATTAAATCAAAAAAGGAGTTACTCAGTAACGCTTGCCTGAATGTCCAGATTGGCGCCTGGATTTTGGCCAAACACCTGCAACGCTGTGGCGTGAACTGGCCGTGCCTCGGCT
>NZ_GL379641.1 GCF_000143625.1 Candidatus Regiella insecticola LSR1
GATACCACTAGGTCTGTTTTGCTGCCATTGATATTTTTTTGCATTTTTTTACATACTTTCTTATAGCCAATTAATTTAAAGGGAATACATTAAAAAACCTGTCTGCATGAAACCACCTTGAAAAACAGATTAAGCGATAAAATAAATAACTTTAGAGACATTAATTTTTTATTTTCATCATTTAAAAACATTTTTTAATAATATAAATAATAAATTTTTATAAAAATTATAATAAGGGAAAAATATGAGAGATATTTATTTAGTATTAGAGCGCTGGGGTGTTTGGGCACGGTATAAACCAGATATGGGTTATTCCACCGTTGCCGCTGGATTTAGAGGACTATTATTACCACAGAATTCAACTCGCTTGCCTTCATGCTGTGATGAAGATGGATTAATTGTCGACAGAGCGGTAGGACAATTAAAATTAGTGCGTAAACCAGAAGAAGTTACCCTTATTATTGCTTACTATATGTATCGCATCCCCAAACGGGCGATTGCCAAAAAATGGAAATGCTCCGAAGGAGAGATCCGTAGAAAAATACAAATAGCGGAAAGTTTTATCGATGGCTGCCTGGCAATGGCTAATGTCCGTCTTAACATGGATCCTTATGTGCAAAAAAATGAAATAGAAAAAACAAAGTAAAGTGAAACCAAAAAAATATTTTATTTTTTATAAAAATGACTAATGCGCGACGCAAAAATTGTATTAATGTAATAAAACTGATGCCATTTAGCAGTTAACAACCTTCTTTTTCCGTACCTTCTGTTAAATTATCTTATATAGCCTGATTTCAACAAAATAGCGCCGAAAGCCTATTCTAAATCTTCTCGAGTGATTACAAGAGATTTCTTATAGGTACTCGCTTAATCAGGCTTATATTACATTTCGCTTTCATTTTTATTACTTACAGATAGGCCATAGCCTATCACTTAAAACCAATGGATAAACCTATGACAACGATAACTAAACTATTAAAAGAAATTAATTTGGATTCATTAAACCAAGTAGCTGAACTGCCTTTTGAGCAATATTTAATATTGGCCGAATCACACAATATGGCATGGGAAGACACGCAATCGCTTTATAATCAGGCGATGGATTATCAAAAAAAGAGCAGATCTGCTTTAACACATGCCAATCAGCAAATCCCCAAAATATTAAAATTAAATAAATCTCCTGCATCGGTTAGTCAATACGATAAAAATTTCACCAAAATTAATCATAATTATGTAGTGGAAGGCTCTGTTGCTTCGCTTTATTCCCCCGCCGCTTATTTAGCGGAATTATATCGCGCGGCACGAAAGCTACATAAAAGTAATTCAGTCTACTCGCTAGATAAACGGCGGCCTGATTTAAAATCATTAACCATTAACCAAGAAAATATGGATAAAGAAGTCAGCACGCTGTCGCTTGTTAAGAAAATTTTATGGAGCAAAATAGAAGATAAAATAAAAGTAATAGAAGATGTAGCACCTGAAATTGCACTTTATCAATACCTGAGTACTTATAAAAGCACTGAAGCCCCTTACCATCATGCTTACCAGTCAATTTGTCAGGTATTGCAGGAACGTAATATTAATTTTCATCAGTTACTCAATGAACCTATTTTAACTGACAGAATTAATAAGATGCCTCTCTTTACTATTTCACCTGGATTGTATTCTATTTTACGGCAAGAAGTGAGTGATGATATTGATAAAGCCATGCTGCTCTATAAAGAAACAGGATGGTCTACTGATGTCATTAAATCGATGGTAAATGGAAAGGAAATAGATAATTCAAAATTTAATCCAGCAATGCTAGAAAAAATACTCAGAGTGAAACATTATCAAGCACGTTATACTATTTCGCCTGACCAGGCTTTAATTTTAGCCAATCAATTTATTTGCTACCCGAATACCAACAAAGAGCAATTTAATAAATTATTTAATAACCCACCATTAAATGGCGTTAATTTTACTACCGACAGTTCTTTTATAATCAATTTTAATTTTAATAACGAAAAAAATAAATTCGAGGATTCAACAAACACTGACGTATTAAAACGCGCCTTCCGTGTTAATAATAGTGAGTTGATGTTAATGGCGATGCTCGCTTCCCCTAGCGAGGATATTAAAATGATACGGAATAATTCAGAAAATATTTCTAAGCTATACCGTATTCGCTTACTCGCTGATGTTCATCACTTAACTATCAATGAATTGGTGATGTTATTAACCATCTTAGCTCCTCAATCACACCCATTTATTCCTACAGATAGCGCAGCACTGGCTAATTTGATTGACAGAGTCTACAGCACAACATCCTGGTTAGATCAACAAGACTGGAGTGTTTATGAATTGTATTGCATGACCAACAAAAAATATGACACAGTGCGGACACCTGAAATTGAAAATCTCCTTAACACGCTCATCGCCGGTCTGCAAAACACTCAGGCTAGCGAGG
>NZ_GL379642.1 GCF_000143625.1 Candidatus Regiella insecticola LSR1
GAAGGGGTGTCGATCACATCACTACAATCATCCGAAAAAACCATCCCGCCTTCGTAGGCTATTCCGTAGTCTTTGCCATATGATGAAGATGATCATCATCCCAGATTTGATAGCATTCTATTTATATTAAAAGATAACAAGTTAGTGTTGATATAGAAATAATAATTTCTACTTGTTACTAAAATTAAATATGGATGCCATTATGAAAAAAATGCCAGAAATTTCTACAGAACAGCTCAATTCTCTTATCCTTTCTATAGATAGTTTTAATGAAGCTTGGGGAATAAAAAATTTACAATCACAGCATCTGCACATGAATCAGGCTGCCTTAAATTTCACCGGTATACCCTCTAACTTTAATATTGAAGGGAAATTGGATCATGAATGTCCTGCCCCCTGGGCGGAATTAGCGCCAGAATTACAAGATCACGATAGACGTGCTGAAAAGAGCGGAAAAAGTGTCTGTATTATTGAGACCCATTTTTGGAACAACGGAGAATCCATTCAGCCTTATTTTTGTGAAAAATTTCCAGTTTACAATAAAGATAAGCAGTGCGTAGCGACTGTTTGGCATGCCAGGAAATTTAACTCTTTATCTCCATTGGAACTTATTGATAAACGTTCTCCATCTGCATTAATACTAGAACCCCCTAATGATCTATTTACAAAATCAGAATTGAGGATAATTTTTTTTGCAGTAAATAGATTATGCTGCAAGCAAATAGCCAAAAAACTTGAACTATCTCATCGGACAGTAGAAAACCGACTGCTCATCATATATCAAAAAATAGGAGTTAATTCATTACATCAATTTATAACATATTGCAAACATACCGGTTTTGATAAATACATTCCTACTGAACTTATTTCTAAAGGTGTTCTCTTCATTTCATGAAGCGTTCAAAAAAACGGTGAGACCATAAGGTAATTCATCACCATTAATTTAACTAAATATTGCATTATGCTGTGGATGTTAGCTGAGGTGGTAATTTTTTGGATAAAAAATAGCGGGTATATTTGTGCACAAAACCTGATAGTTCCCCGTACTCACGGTATCCCAGTTTGTGATAAAACCCCTGCGCTTGGAAGCTAAAAGTGTCGACATAAGCAAAATGACAACCACGATTGGCGGCTTCTTTCTCTGCTTGCTCCATTAATTGCTTACCAAAACCCTTCTTACGGTGGTGTTTATCTACCCATAGATACTGGATTTCAAGACCTCCCCACCACGTTCTAGCTATTAATCCGGCGATAATTTCGCCTTTATCGTTTTTCTTCGTGACAACTAAAGACCGAATGTCTACGGCGTTATACTGTTTGTTATGATCCCAGAGTTGATCTATGATAAATTTTTCTTCCTGTTCATTAGGTTTGTCACTAAAACACATATTTACCTCTTAATTGTAACGAGACTATTTTCGTCAATAACCGGTATTCGGAATAATCCTAACTGGCACTCATCGAAATTTTGATCAGAACTATTCAGGTCTTTTTGCTCGATCATATAAAAATTATTAATATAAGTATAAAATTTTTACACTATACGATAATAGTATTTTTTGCCAAAAGAAGCTTGTTAATACACAGATAGTTAAATGTTTTTCATTATGAATGATGAAATATTGAGAATAGGAAAATTATTTATTTTATATTTTAGCAAGAGTAAAATTCACTCTAATAATAATGTATGTAAGTAGTATTATTGTATCATAATGGCGTATAAATAAATCATAATTATGGCTTACTTAATTAAACACTATTTTAAACACTATTAATTGTGTGTAAATAATGAAGGCCAGAGATGAAATACTAAAAAATAATTTTTATGAAATTTTATATCTGTTAATAATGGAATCGGCATGTATAAATATAAACTAAAAATACATAAGTGAACTTTAAGGACGGGAGAGTGAAAGTAAATATTGAGGCAACCGAGACAGGGACAATGGTCACTGTTAAAATATCAGCCACCGCAAATAGTTTATTAACTATCAGCGCACTTAAATCTAAAAGAACCAAAAAATGTGAATCTGAATTGAGGCTAGAAGATCACTTACGAAAATTTTCATCTATATCTGAAATCGGTGTCACAGAAAAAAGAGAGTAGTGAAATAGTTATTATTTTTATTCTATATCTCATGAAACGGTAATGTTTTCATCAGGGAAAACTATTCTTTTTTATTGAGAAAGTTAATTTTTATCATAAATCATCAACGAAATAATAAAATATATTAATACACTGAAAATAAAAATTAATTTGAGTGGGGTTGACTGGCTATGACCGATATTAATAATGCGTTAAAATCATTCCCTCTAAATAAACCGGATTTCATCGTTATATTCCACAAGAATTTATCCCGTTTGTTGAAAATAGGAGAGCGTCGTGATGAGTAACCGACAAAATAGAGCGAGAAAATGCGCGTTAAAAGATAAAATAGTAGCGGCCACGCGAAATGAAAAGAAAATAAAAAAGCCAGAAAACCGCTATTTGCTCAGTATAAAATAAAACGCCTTTCCTAGATGGGATTATTGGATAATTAGCCTTATGAGAAAAATCATAAATTGCTTAAAAATCAGGTGGTATTCATCTAAATTGGGTCACCGACCCAACGCGATCATACTTTTCGGCTCATCACTTATGAAAATTTCTAAAATGACAATCAATTTCTGTAATGCAAAAAAGAATTATTTAATGTGTTTGTTATTTTTTTTCGGAGCACCGCTGCTGGCTTTTTCTGAGGTAATTGAAAAGAGAAATTTAGAGACGTTAGATGATAATTTGAAGCAATCTTCTTTAGTACTAGCATTATCTGCTGATGGAAAAATAGCGGGCGGATGTGATAATAATGGTTCAGGTCTGTTCAACACGGTTATTTGGTCTGGCGATAAATGGGGAACTAAAACCGTTTTAAGGACGTTAGAAAATAAGAGTTTTGGTTTTTTTCAGTACGTGCATTATCTGCTAATGGAAAAATAGCGGGTGGAGTTGATAGTAATTCAGTTTTTTTCAACGCGGTTATTTGGTCTGGTGATAACTGGGGGACTAAAACCGTTTAGGGACGTTAAAAGTGATAATTCGGGGGTTTCTTTATTGCATGCATTATCTGCTGATGGAAAAATAGCGGGCGGATATGCT
>NZ_GL379643.1 GCF_000143625.1 Candidatus Regiella insecticola LSR1
CGAGATGCTTTTTGCGTTGGGCATATCTCAAAAAGAAATCGCAATGTTGCGGTCAGTGTCATATCCCGTGGTAAACGCGACGTTGGAAGAGATAAAAATCAAACTTAATTTCTATTCACTCAACAGCTTGTTGGCAGTATTTCAGGTGCGTCTTGTATTTTTTGCGTTACGGGGATGTGTTCTACAAAAAAGAGGAGGATAGACGGTTGTTAAAATAAATAACACGAAGTGATACGCCAGAAGACCCAATGTCACCATTGAGCTTTGGGTCTTCCCAAAACACACTCCGCGTTCTTATCACAAAAATAAAAAATAAGATACCCTATATATTTCAGGTAACGCACTTCTTTTTTTTGATTAACAATTCACTCTCACTAAGTAATTTACCCTCTCTATTTGAGGAAATCATTATGATGAATGAATTCATTGTTGTTGATATAATATTATGGGCAACCGGACTTTATTTAATCTTGATAGCGTTGATTATCCACGATAACCCCGCTCCTAAAAAATGAAGACGGATAATAACGCACAGTATACTGCGGGTGAGATATCAAAACAGCTTATATTGATATGTGAAAATAGCACTGACCCCTGGGGCATTAAAGATAATCAGTCACGTTACTTGTATGCGAATAAAGCCTGGTTTGAACAGTTGAATCTTCCTGCTAATTTTAGGCTCAAGGGGCAGCTGGACAGCGATATCCCGCATCCTATCGCAAAGTTTGCCTGTTATTTTCAGGAGCACGACCGTCAAGTGCGCGAAACGCAACAAAGCATTGTTTCATTAAATATTTATCCCTATGGGCGCAAGCAG
>NZ_GL379644.1 GCF_000143625.1 Candidatus Regiella insecticola LSR1
GCGAAGGGGATAAACTAAATTATGCACTACGCTGTAATAACATAGATTTAATATGGCCAATTGCCCGCGTAGGGTTGAGTCCTTTGGGGCAAACGCTGACACAATTCATGATACTGTGGCAACGAAAAGCACTGAAAGCATCGTCGAGATCGTCTAAACGCGATTCGGTTTCAGTATCTCTACTGTCTATTAAGAAACGATAGGCTGCCAGTAACCCGGCAGGGCCAATAAATTTATCAGGATTCCACCAAAATGAAGGGCAAGAGGTAGAGCAACAAGCGCAGAGTATACATTCATATAATCCATCTAACTTTGCTCGCTGTTCTGGAGATTGTAAATACTCACGGGCGGGTGGATTTTTGCCATCGTTGAGCAGATAAGGCTTAATTTTTTCATATTGTGTATAAAATTGAGCCATATCAACCACCAGATCACGCACCACAGGCAAGCCGGGAAGAGGTCGGATGACAATTTTTTGCCTTTTCTTATCAAGGTTGATAAGGGGGTAATGCAAGCGAGGCCATTTTTTACCATTCATATTCAAGCCATCAGAGCCACAAACCCCCTCACGGCATGAACGACGAAAAGCTAAGGTTGGATCCTTTTCTTTTAACTGGATGAGAGCATCTAGCAACATCATATCGCGCCCCTCAGGAGCCTCTAGGGTTGCGTCCTGCATATGGGGGGCGTTATCAACATCCGGATTGTAACGATAAATTGAAAATTCAAGCTTCATTATTTTTTCCTCTACAATCCGTTAATTCAATAAGAACGCACCTTGGGTTGAAATTCCTTCAGGTGTTTCGGTGCCAGATTGACTTTGCGACGTGTCATGCTTTCAGTTTGTGGCAAATAGAGTGAGTGACATAACCAATTCGCATCATCACGCTCTGGAAAGTCAAAGCGGCTGTGCGCGCCGCGACTTTCGGTACGGAAATTAGCGGAAACGGCTGTAGCATAGGCGGTTTCCATCAAATTATCCAGTTCAAGGCATTCGATACGCTGCGTATTAAACTCACTGGAAGTGTCATCCAAACGTGCTCCTTTTAAGCGCTCGCGGATCATTTTCAGCTCGGCTAACCCCTTGGCCATGGCATCCCCTTCTCGGAATACCGAAAAATTATTTTGCATGCAAGCTTGGAGATCTTTGCGAATGGTAACGGGATCTTCACCAGTACGGGTATTTTGCCACCGGTTCATGCGTTGCAAGGACATTTCAATATCCGACTCAGTGGCATCACAGAGCGAGCCTTGTTCTTCCAGTGATGCTGCTAAATGCTTACCGGCGGCACGACCAAATACAATGAGATCCAGTAGGGAATTACCCCCGAGACGATTGGCACCATGTACCGAAACACAAGCAATTTCACCGACGGCGAATAAACCTGGGATCACCACATCTTCCCCTTTTTCATTCACTGTTATCGCTTGACCACTTATTTTAGTGGGAATGCCGCCCATCATGTAATGGCAAGTGGGTATAACAGGGATAGGCTCTTTTACCGGGTCAACATGGGCAAAGGTACGTGACAATTCGAGAATACCGGGCAAGCGTGATTCCAACACTTCTTTACCCAAGTGATCCAATTTTAATTTGGCATGCGCCCCCCAAGGGCCATCACAGCCACGACCCTCGCGGATTTCGATCATAATGGAACGTGCGACCACATCACGCCCGGCCAAATCTTTAGCATTGGGGGCGTAGCGTTCCATAAAACGCTCCCCATTTTTATTCAGCAGATAACCGCCTTCGCCACGGCAGCCTTCAGTCACTAACACGCCAGCCCCAGCAATACCGGTTGGATGAAATTGCCACATTTCCATATCCTGCACAGGAACGCCGGCACGTAGCGCCATGCCGACACCATCGCCGGTATTAATGTGTGCATTGGTGGTGGATTGATAAATACGCCCGGCGCCGCCGGTCGCTAAAATGGTGGCACGTGCTTTGAAGTAAACGATTTCACCGGTTTCCATAGCCATAGCGGTGCAACCCACAATCGCCTTGTCTTGATTTTTAACAAAATCCAAAGCATACCATTCAGAAAAAATAGTCGTTTTATTTTTTAGGTTTTGCTGATACAGCGTGTGTAGCAAAGCATGGCCAGTCCGGTCGGCCGCCGCGGCAGTGCGCGCCGCTTGCCCACCACCAAAATTAAGCGATTGCCCACCAAAGGGACGTTGATAAATACGCCCATCGTCTAAACGAGAAAAAGGCAAACCCATATTTTCAACTTCTAAAACCGCCTCTGAGCCGGTTTCGCACATATGTTTGATCGCTTCATAGTCACCAATGTAATCGGAGCCTTTGATCGTGTCATACATGTGCCATTGCCAATTATCTGCATGATTATTGCCCAGTGCTACGGTGATCCCCCCTTGCGCGGATACCGTATGGGAACGGGTAGGAAAAACTTTAGAGATTAATGCACAAGATAATCCCATTTGCGAGATCTGTAACGCGGCACGCATGCCTGCACCGCCCGCACCGATCACAACAGCGTCAAATTCTCTGACGGGCAGCTTCATTTAAACACTCCACATCACAATAGTTCCGTATAATAAATAGACTAACAGTGTGATAACCACCATTAACTGTAATACCAGGCGCAAGGCAAGTGGTTTTACATAATCAGTCAATACTTGCCACAATCCTATCCAAGCATGCACTAAAATCGATAACAATGTCAGCAAGGTAAAAACCTTAGTAAAAATTAAAGCAAAAAAATTATGCCAAATTTCATAGGTGATATCAGGGGCTATAGCGATAAAACCGACTATATAAAGGACATATAAAAAAATAACTATTGCGGAAGCTCTCAGCAATAGCCAGTCATGCACTCCATTGCGTCCCAGGGCAGAAGCGTTGCTTACCATAAAAATACTCCAGCCAAAATTGATAGCACTAAGGTTAGCCCGATAACCACTTGAGCAGAACGCGTACCGGCGGTTAAACTCTCTGGAATATAGCCGAAATCCATGAGCAAATGACGGATCCCACCGCAAATATGGTAGGCAAGTGCAGTCAATATCCCCCAAAAAATAAATTTGGCAACAATACTGCTTAGTATCGTTGCCGCTTGCATAAATCCTTCAGGAGAAGAGAGAGAGAGCCCCAGCAACCAGAGAAGAATACCGACGGCCACGAAAGTGATCACGCCTGAGACGCGGTGTAAAATGGATGCTAATGCGCTGACAGGAAGTTGGATTGTTTGTAAGTCTAAATTGATAGGTCTTTGTTTTTTCAAGATTGCACCCATACTGCCGTAGTTATTTCATTGATTCTAATTTTAAAGAAATAGACTCAAATACCCCCTGAACATTGTAGAGGATAACCGCGTTTTTTCACCTATTTTTTCTAAAAAAATAGCGCCCAAGGCGCTTAATTTCATCATCGTTTATATTAGGTTGGAACGTTATTTAGGTACCAAGTTCCCTGGCGCTAAACGCTTTTCATTGGAAAG
>NZ_GL379645.1 GCF_000143625.1 Candidatus Regiella insecticola LSR1
CTGATATTATCAGTTTTAATAAAAATGCAGGTGTAACATCGGTAGTAGATTTATCTACAAAGCGTAGTGAACAGAGACAGCCAGAGTTGCCAGAAGATGTTATGGCGGCACTTAAACAGCTAAGTAAAGATCCTTTAAATGAAGTGGCAGCACTTAATTATCAGCGAATATCACAGGATAATATGTTAGCAAAAACAGCGGCTTCTAATACAAGTAAAGAATTGAAAGATGTTACCATGAGTATTATCAGCACCTTCCGTTAATTAATGTTAGTTAATTAAATATTTTCAACTTTATTTAATATATATCTTATATAGAGGCTATAATGGATTCAATTAAAAACATTCAAGGCATAAAAACCATTGTCGATGATATTAAACCAATTGATGATGGAAACGTATCACTTGAAGATCGTATGCTGAGTGCATATTCTAATAATATTGCTGAATTTTCTGACAGAAAAAATAAAATTTTAGAACAAATAAACAGTAACAAACCTATGAGCTTTGATGATACTTATCGATTACAAAAACGCATGGGTGATTATAATATGGAGGTGTCACTGATTAGTGCCACTGTACGTAAAGTCGTTGGTGCCGCTGAAACACTATTACGCGCATGATGATGAAGAACAATTCGGTTAATATATCAAAACGAGGCTCTGTATAATGCTTAAATTAACGCCTTTAACTGCACATGAAGGTGTGTTATTGACACGTGCACAAGTCACCGGACAAAGACAAGCAAAAAATATATTGTCTGAAGCTTGCTTACACGCAAAAAAAATGATTAAGCAAGCAGGAACTGATGCGGAAAAAATAAGAAAACAGGCTTATGCCGAGGGTTATCAACAAGGTGTTATTACCGCTGCCAAACAGATAAAAAAATATATTAACGCGAGTAATGCGTTAAGTGAAAAATTAAATATAGTACTAGTGGAACGTGCTAAGGAAATATTATCTACTGCCCTTGATCATTCTGATATACTAATTATTTTAGTTGATGAATGGTTGCGTAAATTAGATAAAAAATCTGTTGTAAATGATGATTTATTACATTTAATTCTTCCGTTAAGTGCAAAAAAAAGGCATGTGCAGTTACTAGAATTCCTTAATGAAAATTGGAATAAACCGATAAAAATAGAATATCATGCAGAATCTAGATTAATTATTAAATATGTTGATCAAATCGCTGAATTTGTTCCAGATGAATTTATTGAACAGGGTTTAACACGTTTATCATTAACCAATTATGTCACTAAGGAATGTCGAACGCTTTCACAAAATGCTTTACAACAATTGAGTGATCTCTTTCAAAAATCATTTTCTGCTACCGAATAAAATAATAATAAATTTAAATATCTACTAAGGACATGCTATGACTGAAATTATTAACACTGCATTTTACCAAACAAAAAATTCCTCGCCCGGTGTACTGAATACGTCAATGACGCTTAAAGAAAGAATGGAATCATTAAAGAAAGATCTGGCGGAAAAGGTCACTTCTGCTGAAACTAAAGAAGCCAGACATGAGGCATTAAAAAATGCTTTTAATAAACATGCTGAATATTTAAAACCAGCATCTTCTAGAGTAAATTACCTTAGAAAATTTTTGAGGAAAAAATTATTAATATTGATGATCCTGAACAAAGAGAAAAAGAAAAAAAGAAGCTTTCACTGGCGATGACGTCTTCGTAAAATTTAATAAAAGTTTTTTACAGCTATTACTAATAAACAAAATATACCAATTAAAACGCCTAGTTTTGAAGGTGACAACTGGAGCATTCTTGATGATGAAGAACGGTGGTAAAACTGATCATAAAAGGATCACCCGGCAGATCTTGGTCACTTGTCTTGGCTGTAGTGAGCAAGATCTTAGTGGCGAAAAACATCTTATTAATGATTTATACGCAGATTCCCTCGCGCTAATAGATATGGTCATCATGATTAGCGAGCAATTAAAAATTGATATGGATGAAAAAGACATTATTAATATTGATACTGTTAATGATCTTTATTGCTGGGTAGAAAATAAAATATTGGCGGTTTCAAGCGATTTCGCATAGGCTCTCAGAAAAATCAGATATCAGATAATAGTAGGATAAGGGCATGAGTCAAAATGAGCCCGCTCAATTGGAAAAAGTATTATTAGCGTTACAACATGAAGAAGTGATTGCCTATCCAACAGAATCGGTATTTGGCTTGGGGTGTGATCCAAACAGCGAAAAAGCGGTGAATGCGTTATTGACCTTGAAGCAGCGTTCTCGGCAAAAAGGGCTAATACTCGTTGCGGCTAACTATGATCAGTTACAGCCTTATCTCGATGATTCACAGCTCAGCATGGCTCAGCGTGCCTCTGTTTTTAGCAGTTGGCCAGGGGCGATAACTTGGGTGATCCCCGCCAAAAGAGATACCCCTGATTGGTTAACGGGGCGTTTTAATTCACTGGCTGTTAGGGTGAGTGCTCATCCATTAGTACGGCAGCTGTGTACATGCTATGGTAAGCCTTTAGTTTCGACCAGTGCCAATTTAAGTGGTCATCCGCCTTGTCGTACAGAAGCAGATGTCAAAATGCAATTTGGTATTTTATTACCCGTGCTAACAGGGCAGGTGGGCGGTTGTAAAAATCCATCAGAAATCAGAGATGCGCTAACGGGTAAACAACTTCGTCAAGGCTAGCAGAGAAAGATATGTCACACTTTGCTGTTTTCGGTAACCCCATCAAACACAGTCTATCGCCTAAAATTCACGCGCTTTTTGCCGCTCAAACGGGTATTGCACATCTATACCGATCAATACTTGCCTCCCCTGATCATTTCGAAAAAGAATTAACCACATTTTTTTCAGCTGGTGCAAAAGGGGCTAATATTACGACACCCTTTAAAGAGCGAGCCTATGCAATATGTAACCAACTGACAGAAAGAGCAGCATTGGCAGGGGCGGTTAATACTTTACTCGCGATAGATGATGGAAAATTATTAGGCGATAATACGGACGGTATCGGCTTATTAGACGATCTTAATCGGCTCAATTTTATCCATCCGCAGGATCGCGTTTTATTAATCGGAGCGGGGGGCGCTGCGCGAGGCGTCATCTCGCCACTTATCTCCTACGGTTGTAACATAGTTATTAGCAATCGAACCTTTAGTCGTGCGCAACAGTTGAGTGAACTCTTTAAGAAAAATATTATGGCGTTGGAGATGGCGGCATTACAGACTGAAAAATTTAATTTAATTATTCATGCG
>NZ_GL379646.1 GCF_000143625.1 Candidatus Regiella insecticola LSR1
AAAAATACGACATAAAGACAAAAAATGCACGAAAATAAAGCAACCCTACCCTCCCCCCCCCAACCCATTGATAACAGCGGCACTGAGCCAAAATACCCTGCCCATCGTTTTTCCGTCGCGCCGATGCTCGATTGGACCGATCGCCATTGCCGTTATTTTCATCGTTTACTCACTAAACAAACCTTGCTGTATAGCGAAATGGTGACCACTGGCGCCATTATCCATGGAAAAGCAGATTATCTGGCTTATAGCGAACAAGATCACCCTGTGGTTTTGCAATTGGGTGGCAGTGATCCAAAAATACTAGCGGATTGTGCCAAACTGGGTCAACAGAGAGGTTATAACGAAATTAATCTCAATATTGGTTGCCCTTCGGATCGCGTACAAAATGGTCGTTTTGGCGCCTGTTTAATGGGTGAAGCGGATTTAGTTGCTGATTGTATTAAAGCAATGAATGATGGTGTTTCCATTCCTGTCACGGTGAAAACACGCATTGGTATCGATAGTCATGATAGCTACGAATTTTTATGTGACTTTGTAGATACCATAGCCAACAAAGGGGGTTGTCATATTTTCATTATTCATGCTCGCAAAGCTTGGCTATCGGGGCTTAGTCCCAAAGAAAATAGAGAGGTTCCACCGCTAAATTATCCTCGTGTCTATCAGCTTAAACGTGATTTTCCACAACTCACCATTGTTATTAATGGTGGGATCACAACATTAGAGGATGCCGCTGATCATCTCAAGTATGTTGACGGTGTGATGATTGGGCGCGAAGCCTATCAAAATCCGGCGATTTTGGCTGAGGTTGACCGTAAACTTTTTGATCCTCAAGCGGCAATAACAGATAAAGTAGCAGTAATAAAAGCGTTATATCCTTATATTGAGCAAGAATTGTCTCGCGGAGCCCGCCTTGGGCATATTACTCGACATATTCTCGGTCTATTTCAGGGGACGCCCGGAGCGCGTCAGTGGCGACGTTATTTAAGCGAGCACGCTCATCAACCTCGAGCGGATGCTGCTGTAGTTGAGCGTGCATTATCTTTTGTTCAGGGCTGAGAGCCTTATAAGAATTTGGTTAACTTTATAATTTCTCAGACTATTCTAGTGAATTTTGTATCTTTGAGATGAGTTTGCTGGTTGATAAGCCTTCTTCAAAATTAAGTATTTTTACTTCTCCCCCCGCCGCCTGTACTTCTTTTCTTCCTGCGACATCTTGCAGTTGATAATCACCTCCTTTCACTAATACATCGGGCAGAATTTCAGCGATTAATCGCGCGGGAGTATCTTCAGAAAAAGGCACAACCCAGTCAACCGCTTCCAGAGCAGCCAATACTTGCATGCGTTGATTCAATGGATTGATTTGGCCGATTTTTTTGCCTTTTAAGCGCCCCACGGAAGCATCATCATTAACAGCCACAATCAGGCGATCCCCTAATTTACGCGCATTGGCTAAATAGGAAACATGTCCGGCGTGGAGAATATCAAAGCACCCATTGGTCATAACGATTTTTTCTCCTCCCCGCCGCGCTGCTTGAATAGCAAGTTGTAACTGTTGCTCTGTAACCACGCCATAACCGGTGTTACTTTCACCGTGGATCACCCTTTCTAATTCGATCGGTGACACTGTCGAGGTCCCCAATTTGCCTACAACCACCCCTGCGGCAGCATTGGCTAAAAAACAGGATTCTTCCAGCGTGTCTCCTGCGGCTAAAGCGGCGGCTAATACACCAATCACCGTATCTCCGGCACCGGTCACATCAAAAACATCTTTTGCCTGTGTG
This sequence comes from Candidatus Regiella insecticola LSR1, assembly GCF_000143625.1. GTDB lineage: Bacteria > Pseudomonadota > Gammaproteobacteria > Enterobacterales > Enterobacteriaceae > Regiella > Regiella insecticola. The sequence continues at coordinate 1,785 of NZ_GL379646.1, forward strand.
GGGAAATGTAACGGTTGCTTGTTACATTGCAATAATGTCATCCCTTTTTCAGAACGGGTTACCAATAAAGCAGTTAATTCAAAAGAGGCCATGAGTTGCATGCCGCGCGTCACCAGTTCATCTTCATTGCTACAATGTCCCACGAGCGTTTCAAATTCAGACAGATTCGGCGTTAACAGCGTTGCACCCCGATAGCGTTCAAAATCGCGCCCTTTAGGATCGACTAACACTGGAATATTATTCATCCGCGCTAATTGTATTAATTCTTGAACGTTGTTAAGCGCCCCCTTAGCATAATCAGACAGCACCAATACACTAATCTCTGGTAACCATTCTTTAACACAGATTAAAAGCGGTTGCGGGTCAAACTCGGTAAAGCTGTCTCCTTCTTCAAAATCTAAGCGAATTAACTGCTGATGACGTGAAATAACCCGCAGTTTAGTATTAGTAGGATGATGAGGTAATTCAATGCACTGACAAACAACCTTCGCTTGCTTCAATTTCTCTTTTAGTATGTTAGCTGCGAGATCTACCCCGGTCAGACCAATGACATAACAGCTGGCACCAAGAGCGGCAATATTCATAGCCACGTTAGCCGCTCCACCTGGTCGCTCTTCAATGCTATTGGTATCCACTTTCACGATAGGCACCGGTGCTTCTGGTGAAATACGGTTAGTCGAACCATACCAATAGCGATCTAACATAAGATCACCCACTACCAATACCTTGGCGCGTTCGAAAAAAGGCAGTGTCATTTTCATCGATTAACTCCTGAAACCCGCATTCATTTAGCCCCAAAATGAAATGATTAATAGGGAGCGGATATTATCACAAAAGGGCTTTATACCCTTCGCCTTCTGCCAATGGCAGGCTCGAGATCTTTTGCGCTTAAACCTGATTGCTCCATACGAAATGTAATCGCTTCAATCGGATCAGGTAACTCTACCGGAAAATGTTGTGTTTCATAGGCTTCGATTAGCGTGATCATAACCTCTAAAAAATCACTATCAGGTGTTCCTCGCTCCGGTTTATTATCGAACAGGTGTGATACCGCCTTAAGCGCTGCACGGTAGTCTGTCTCATTATGAATTGGACGGATATTCATTGTGTTATTCCATCTCTATAGTATTGGCATTAACGGCGTCGGAGTGAAATTTATTTCACTCTGATTTTATGATCTATTTCACTGGTATCTGCCGTCGACAGATGGCCGGCAAGCGTAGCGATTCCTCTTTGCATTGTGCATAAAGTTGGCTTAGAATATCGCGATAATAAGATATATCCTGTCATTTCGACATTATTCTAAGAGCCCTGGTTAATTTCCAGGGCTTTTTCTTTTTCACAAATAAATTAAATTCCGCCCTATACAGAGAATCAAAAAATTTAAAATTAATGTAATAAATAATAAAAGGATATCAATATAATGAAACCTATAGACATTATTAAAAAATTGACGAGCATCATGATCGACAGTAAGTATTATCATATTAATGGTATGTATAAGATGTTTATTGATTCAAAAATAGCATACGAAAAAATAATACCGGCTATTCCTCCAAAAAAAGAAATGACGTTATTATTAAGAATGATAAATAATCTTTATCAAAATATCGTTGTTTTTAATAAAAATAAAGAACGAATAGATAATAATGAATTGCGAAAATTACTGCTATCTCGTTTTGAAGTAATAATGCATTTGGTTGATGAAACACTACACTTTATCTGTTTAGGTAAGATAGAGCTGATCCAACAAGAATATATTAACTTATGGATAGCCAACAATCCTCATTATAAAATAAAAATTTGGACAGATAATAATGCCTATTATGCCCGCGAGTTATTTTCACGTATACGAAAAAAAACCAGCTGGGATATATTAAATAATATTGACACGGATCATAATGATTTTTATTCGCTATTTAACACGGAGATAATTAAGTGGCAAAATAAAATCTATCAGCATATTCTGTCAAACAAAAAAGTGACGTTTGACAAAGCAGCGCTCGATTTTTTAGTTAAAAATGCCTTAGGTGAAAACGAAGAATTATCAGAGTATTGGAACGATTGTCATAATAGTTTTCGTTTGGCCTTGGCTAAGTTAAAAAAAGAAATCCTCATACTGATATCAGTATAGAATATATGGATGCTATTTTTGATCCCAATGAAAAACCGCTATTGTTGATAAAAAATTGTATAGAAAGGAATTGGCACTACGTAATAATCTCACCGCGGCCAGTGATATATTCCGTTTATTGATACTAAAAAAAACAGGGGGGGATCTGTATCGATAACGATCTACTACCCGAAATTAATAAAAAATTATTTAGTAAATTTAATAAAAAAAACCAGCCATGATCCTGATGGCATGTGCAGTCAAGCCGCTATTCTCTCACTCATTCTCAATAGTTTGATGAAAGAAGGATCGATGCCAGGACGCGCTAAACTTATTGATAG
>NZ_GL379647.1 GCF_000143625.1 Candidatus Regiella insecticola LSR1
GTATTCTTGGTACACCACAGGGTACACCATTAAAATGGTGTACCCGGATACGGATACAGGAAATGGAAAGTATGGCTTACTATAACATAGTAAAACGTCCACGTGCTGACGGTACGGTAAGGTACCGCTGCACAGCTGGCGTTAAGGAAGGCGGCAAACATCTGCACCGCGAAACAAGAACCTTCGGAAAATTAGCTCAGGCCAAAACATGGGGGACAAAACGGGCAGCTGAACTAGAAGAAAACGGCGTACCCAACAGCAGCGACATCGAGAAAATAACCGTTGGCGAACTACTAAAACGTTATATTAACGATCCAAATCTTGGCGGCAAAGCAGGTCGTACAAAACGCTATGTACTGGACATGCTGTTGGATTGCGACATAGCCGATACCTTACTTGCAGACCTTTCCACAAGCCACGTTATCGAATACTGTCGCCACAGAAACGGCGCAGGTGCTGGCCCATCCACTGTTAACCACGATGTGAGTTACCTCTCTTCTGTACTAGCTTCTGCCAAACCTGTTTACGGTATTGACTACATAGCCAACCCCGCCACAGATGCCAGGCCGCTTTTGCTGCAAATGGGGCTGATTGGAAAATCTAAACGCCGTAGCCGCCGTCCGGTAAGTGATGAGTTAGATAGATTGCTTGTGGGACTGGAAGCTAGAAGCGGTCATGTTGCTGCAAAAATTCCGTTTGTCGATATTTTGAATTTCTCAATACTCAGTTGTATGAGGGTCGGTGAGGTGTGCAAAATCAGGTGGGAAGATATTGACGAGAAGCAAAAAGCGGTACTGGTCAGGGACAGGAAGGATCCTCGTAAAAAATCAGGTAATCATATGCTGGTACCGTTGCTTGGCGACGCATGGACTATCGTGCAGCACCAGCCGAAAACTAGTGAGTTAATTTTCCCGTATAATTCTCGTTCTGTCACTGCCGGTTTTCAACGTGTCCGAAATGCCTTGGGTATTAAAGATCTGCGTTACCACGATCTGCGCCGCGAAGGGGCTAGCCGTCTATTTGAGGCCGGATTCAGTATCGAAGAAGTAGCTCAGATAACAGGTCACCGCTCATTAAACGTTTTATGGCAAGTTTATACCGAATTATATCCAAAAATCCCTCCATGAGAAATTTTATGCTTTGCAGGGAACAAACCGTACTGGCAAATAACCTTGTACCTTGAATTTTGTGTAGCTTGTTATAACCTTGACACGGGTTTCACTCTGTAGGAAAAAAGATAAGAATGGTAATGAGATGTCAGATTATAGATGTACGAAAGACCTACAGTGATTTCTTTACTTTAAATGCAATTATTTAACTTTAAACATCATAAATCGTTGTACAGGTTGTTAGTCAAAATCATTAGCATGAGATTTATCCAGAAATCTATTTTTACCTCCCGCCTGAATCAGGCTACATTAAGAGACATTACCTATGACGACCCTTCCTGGATACGTAAGCCTGAATATACTGTATTTCCTCGTCGATTTGAACCGAGCGAATTGACAGGATGGACGCTCAATTTTAATGCAGGATTCCTGTCAATTTCATGCCGCACCAAAGAAAGCGAATGCTACTTATGGATATCGTCATCATGAATACCAATAATTTTACTCGTTATCTCGAAAATCGTTTGTACCAATGGGCTGAATGGTATAGCAGAGGGAATTTTTCGGGTTTAGGTTATCCCTCTTGCTCCATTGAATACCGCATTATGACGGAGGGTAATGTTTTTCGTCTCCCAGGCTCTAAACCGCTGCCCATCCATGCCGCCGCTGAAGAGATAGAACGCGCTTGGTCAACACGATGACCCAACAGAATCCTGTGATGGCACAGGCATTCCGATGTCACTATTTCAACCGAGGCTCCTTACGCTACAAAGCCAAAAAATTGGCGATTTCTCACACTCAGTTCAAAAATTATGTGGATATGGCTCACCAATGGTTATTAGGTCGCTTAAGTAGCCGTCTTGAAATAGTCTGATGTTTTTTAATTTTTTATTTGTGTTGTCAATACAAATCGGGTATAAATTACCTAGGCTGTTGCTACTGTATTTGAAATGCCTGATTAGGCGGGCTTTTTGGTTCAATTTAACTCAAAAAACGTTTCCCCATTACTGCTAAATCATGCCTACATGAACGACTCACTGATATTGTGCATCAGCACGCCAATCAAATAACGGCAGCAGTCCGCCAGATTAATGCGTTGCACACTGATCTACAAGCGATGGAGCGACAAGAACCCGGACAAATGAAGCTAGCTGAACTGACAGAAGCGCATCTAAAAATGCTATCTGATATCACTGCTCTCCAAAAAAACATCATGTCCAGTCAGGCTCAGATAGAGACGACCCTTTGGCAAAAAAAAGGTAGAAGAGGTGAGGCGCTCACAGTTGTTGGCCTTGCTGAGAAAGTACCTGCTCATTTTATGTGGATTGGGCAGGCACCGTCCTGTTTATTTTTAGTACAAAGATTGATGTGATAAAAATTATCGCTCAAATTTTGGTGTGATCGATGTAAGCCACATTTATTGGCACGACGATTTTCGTTATAACAAATCAATATCAAATCTTGAAGGGAGACATGGTGGGTAAAAACAGGGCTATATCAATGCAGGTTATAAAGGTGGGTTACGTATGAGCCTAGAAGCATTAGGACAAGTAGTAGCAAAAGCCGCGCCATTATGGGGGAGCGCCTTGGGGGGATCTGCGAGTGCCACAATGATTGATAGCTCAGAAGAGTTAATACAGCGGGTAGAGTCTGATCCGCAGGCTCACTTGAAATTAATCGAAATACAATCGAACCATGAAATCGAACTGCAACGTATTCAACTCGTTTAATCTTTACGTCATCGCCAACCTTTTATTGACGATACCTTTATGCTTCTCAGCACCGGTCTCTGGAATTTCTATCTCAGAATGGCTTGAAATTCAATTCATTACTAAAACAGGCTGCTTACTTTACTATTAGGTAACAAGTCTACTGAAGCAGAATCAGCAATGGTTTATTTCTTCCGGTACTTTTTATAAAACAACATAAAAGCGTTATGTATTTATAGGATTCCCCCATTGTCGTTAGTAATACTAACCGCCAATGGGTGGCGCTATTCTTTTTTTCTAAAGCAATCTAAATAAAGTTCAGTCAAAAAATGCACAGTCATTAACTGATCGTAATGAGGTTAATGGATTTCTTTTAACTCATTTCCTACGACACAAGATGACGACTGTATGAGCACAACCCTATTTTCTCTTACGATGACTCAAAAAGGTGATACACGTTTGAGCGAAGCGAGTGCCCCCGCTGGTACCAAACTGCAATTAACGCATATAGTGTTAGGCGATAATCGCACGCCTATAGCGGATCTTAAACAGACGAGTCAGATAAGAAACGAAATTTATCGCGCGACATTAGATCGCGCAACGGTTGATACAACAAAAAAACCGTCGTCTGCGAGCTGCTCATGCCTGAGAACAAAAAGGACTTGGAGGTTC
>NZ_GL379648.1 GCF_000143625.1 Candidatus Regiella insecticola LSR1
AGCCGAAGGCAACTTCAAAGGCAAAGGGTATACATTAATATAAACAAGGAGCCTCCTTCCATGCCAACCAATCTCGATTCGACTAACCCGGCTAAGGCTAAAATCGCAATCGTCATGGGATCAAAAAGTGACTGGGCGACAATGCAATGTGCTGCCGAGCAACTCGACGACCTGAAGATTGCATTTCATGTCGAAATCATCTCAGCCCACCGCACTCCAGACAAATTATTTAGCTTTGCCAATAGCGCTAAAGAAAACGGATTTGATGTCATCATTGCCGGAGCCGGCGGCGCAGCGCATTTACCGGGGATGTTAGCGGCGAAAACGTTAGTACCTGTACTCGGCGTTCCGATCCAAAGCGCAGTACTAAACGGCATCGACAGTCTCTATTCCATTGTACAGATGCCACGGGGGATCCCGGTAGGAACACTGGCAATTGGTAAGGCAGGAGCCGCCAATGCGGCCTTGTTAGCGGCGCAAATTTTAGCACTGCAAGATAACGAATTGGCCATCAGATTAACCGATTGGCGTCAAAAACAAACTAATAACATCTTGGAAAACGCCGATCCGAGGTCAAAAATATGAAATCGGTTTGCGTACTGGGAAACGGTCAATTAGGACGAATGTTACGTCAGGCCGGTGAGCCTCTGGGGATCAAGGTTTACCCTATTGGTTTGGATGCTAGGCCAGAGCATGTACCTCATGAAGAAAGTGTCATTACTGCTGAAATTGAGCGTTGGCCTGAAACCGAATTAACCCGCCAATTGGCTGAAAAAAAGGCCTTTGTTAATCGTACTGTTTTTCCACTTTTAGCCGATCGCGAAACACAAAAAAAATTGCTTGATAGCCTGAGTTTAGCAACAGCCCCCTGGCGCTTATTGGAGAATGCCGAGCAATGGCCACAAGTGTTCGCGCAATTTGGTGATTTAGCCATCGTTAAACGCTGCGTTGGAGGCTATGATGGCCGTGGCCAATGGCGTTTAGCCGCTGATGGTCAAATCGATTTGCCACAAGATATATACGGTAAATGCATTGTTGAACAAGGCATCCATTTTTCTGCTGAAGTGTCGCTGATTGGAGCACGTAATCGTCAAGGACAAACGGTTTTTTATCCACTGACCGATAATTGGCATGAAAACGGGATACTGCGTGTGAGTATTCTCCAGCCTCAGGCCAAAGCAAAATGGCAGCAACAGGCCGAAAGCATGTTGTCCGCCATTATGGAGAAACTCGAGTATGTCGGGGTGATGGCGATGGAATGTTTTATTGACAACGATAAACTGCTGATTAATGAGTTAGCTCCCCGTGTTCATAACAGTGGTCATTGGACACAAAATGGCGCCTCTATTAGCCAATTTGAACTGCATTTACGCGCCATTCTTGATTTACCCTTACCGACACCGGTTGTCAGCGGGCAATCAGTGATGATCAACCTGATCGGCACTCCAGTGAATACGGAATGGCTAACATTACCACTACTCCATTTACACTGGTATGAAAAAGACATACACCCTGGGCGTAAAGTGGGTCATTTGAATTTGCATGCCCCCTCCAATGCAACAGCTCTATACCACATTGACAACGCTCGCGCCTTTACTCCCTGATGAATACCGAAGTGGTCTAGAATGGATAGAGAAAGAACTGTCATTGTATAAAAATCAATCCCTTGTCAAACAGGAAGACAAACTATGTTAAGCATTCTCCCTATTATTATCATGCTAACCATTATCGGGGTACTCTACGCTGTAAAAATTGTGCCTCAAGGTTATCAATGGACCGTCGAGCGTTTTGGGCGCTATACCAAAACGCTGATGCCTGGCTTAAATATCGTTGTCCCTTTTGTCGACCGTATCGGTCGTAAAATTAATATGATGGAGCAAGTGTTAGATATTCCTTCGCAAGAAATTATCTCGCGCGATAACGCTAATGTTGCTATTGATGCCGTTTGCTTTATTCAAGTCATTGATCCGGTGAAAGCGGCTTATGAAGTCAGTAATTTAGAGCTCTCAATCGTTAATTTAACCATGACTAACTTTCGGACAGTATTAGGCTCGATGGAATTGGATGAAATGCTATCGCAACGTGACAATATCAATAGCCGTTTACTGCATATTGTCGATGAAGCAACCAATCCCTGGGGCGTCAAAATCACACGTATTGAAATCCGTGATGTTCGTCCCCCAGCGGAGCTCGTCTCGGCAATGAATGCACAAATGAAAGCAGAAAGAACTAAACGAGCCGATATTCTGGAAGCAGAAGGGGTCAGGCAAGCAGCCATTTTACGGGCTGAAGGGGAAAAACAATCACAGATTTTAAAAGCGGAAGGAGAACGCCAATCTGCCTTTTTACAAGCAGAAGCACGAGAGAGAGCCGCAGAAGCAGAAGCCCAAGCGACAAAACTGGTATCAGAAGCTATCGCTGCCGGAGATATCCAAGCCGTCAATTACTTTGTTGCGCAAAAATACACCGATGCCTTACAAAATATTGCCTCTGCCAATAACAGTAAAATTATCATGATGCCACTGGAAGCCAGTAATTTGATGGGGGCTATTGGTGGCATCGGGGCACTTATCGCCGAAAGCAAAAAAGAGGCTATACCCACAGCCCTTGAAGTTGCCGCTAGGCGGCCAGAGCGTGAGACCCGATGAGCGTAGACAAACTACGTGATTCAGGCGAGGGCTCGCTGTCAACAACGCGGCAGCTTCAAAGGCGAAGGGTATAAAGCGTGATGAAGCACTTAAGCGCCAACACCCAATGAATTTGATGTCGGATGTTGAGGCGCTTCCAACAACATCCGAATTTGCTCGCTTTGCTGTTTCGTTAAGGGAAGTAACGCTTGTATCAAAGAAGAGGTTAAAGGCGGGGACAAAACAAAATAGGGCGTTATGACTAAAGCATCATCCGGAGGTGTATCGCATTGAAGGTACTTATCCAGGGGGTAATACTTAATATGGAGCGGCAATATCGTCAATTCGCGAATTTGCCGTTCTAATTCCTCTTCGAGTTGTGAATTATCTCGCGTTAACAAAAGCACTTGTTTTTCCTGCAACGCATTGCTTTGCATCAACCATGCGCCAAAACTAATCGCGATCAAGCCTATTTCTTCTGATGAAAATTCGATTTGATACTCTCGCTCAAAATCGACTAGCGCTTGCTGCGTCGTTCGCAATAAACGTGGATATTTACTGGTAATTCTATCTAACAACAGATTATCAACGCCAATATTAAAATAGCAACGTGCAATAGCCGGGGCAAGATGAGAGTACAGCTGACTTGCCAAAGCGGTTTTGTTACTGAACGACACCTCTGAAAATCGTTGAAAACGACAGATCATATTATGAACAGAATTCATTAAACGAATGTCTTCCACTGAGTTGCTATTGCTATAATTATGCGTTTTTAGCATCGTCAGCATCAGAATGATCATATCTCGTTCAATGGTCGCTAAAGGCGTCGGTAACAGCGGATTGATTGAATGAAATAAGATATTAGCAGCAGCGCGTTCTCGCTTTTTATTCAGCCAATCCCGCTGATTTGTTTTTAAATGTAAGCTACGTTGCTGTTGATTCTCCCAAGCACAATAAAAAATATAAATCGGTAAAAACCGGCGATCTCTTTCACTAAAAGGTTGCGCGAGTAACTTTTCACAACACTCCATTATTTTCTGTAATTGTGGTTTTAACCAGTTATTCACCTGGTGTAATTCCAACGCCAGGGCGCGATAGAGATCAACAGAAAAATAGTTATCAATAAATTCAGGACAGTAACGTAACCCGCGACGCAAGCAATCAATCAGACATAATCTTTTATCCAATAATTTTCCTTCGATTTGGCAAAAATTATTAGCCTGGATACAAATATCCAGGTGATATAATTGATTAATTTCATCAGAAATCTGTGCTATATCCTGTCGACTCACCGTAGGAGCAACACCATTGAAACGACTTATCGTCTCTAACTGCACTGCAGACATAGGTGAAAAAAGCATCAACAACGCGCGGCATCGCCGCTGTTGATTGGATAATTTAATCACTGGAAAGGTGTCTAGACTCATATCGCCTTCTGCAAAAACGGTTTTTATTTTTACAGATATAAGCATAGCAAAAAGGATACATTGAGGCGGTTTAAGGCGTCGTTTTTACATTGGTTTACAACTCACTGTATATAATCTAGAGTAATTTACTCTTGTTTTTCATACCACAATCAACAACGCCGCCGTAACTTGAAAGACGAAGGGTATCAATAAAAAAATGGAACATTAACATCTCAACGCCGCGGTCAATTCTTTATCCATTATCTGCTGCATTGTCTCAACCACGCGCGGAGACCCCACCACAAGATTACCGGAGTAGTAATAATTATCGCCCCCGACAAAATCGGTTACTCGCGCCCCTGCTTCACGAACCAGTAATTCACCACCAGCAAAACTACAAGGTGACAAACCTATCGAAAAAAAACCATCAACACGTCCGGCAGCAATATAGGCTAAATCTAACGCGGATGAACCTGAGCTGTGGATATTGTCACATTGAAAAGACAGTTGGCTTAGCAAATTATAATAGACATGGGAATGCGACTTTGCTTTGATAGAAATACCGGCGGCAAGCGTAGTGCCCGCTAAATTTTTATATTCAGGAATGCGTAAACGATAACTGTTAAGTTGAGCGCCTTGCCCGCGGACAGCAGTAAATAATTCATTACGTATGGCATCATAAATGACGGCAACTTCAGTATGTTCTTTTATACGAACAGCAATAGAGACGGCACAGTGAGGGAGGCGTTTAGTAAAATTACTATTTTCACCCAGCGATGAAATAATCCATTGCGTCTCATTATCCCCACCATTTAACGCAGGGCATTTTTGACTAATAATACTGGCGCTGGGATAAGAACGACGGATCACGTCAATAATCAGCCGCTCTGCACTCTTATCAACAGCAAAGTCGTTGCTGTTTTTTTTATTCGTTTTGATTGAACCCTGGGGTTCAGCATAATATTTGGCAATGAAATCGCCGGCCTTACGTGCAGCGCGTATAGCGATAGTCAGCATCGGGTGCATGGGTCTTTTCCACTAGGATGTTAAGGAACAAAAAATGAAGTGGCGCAGTATAACAGGGGTCTGTGTTAAAATGCCATTATCTGCAACAGACTTCTGGCAAAACCGCATATGCTACACAACATCCGCATCATCTTAGTTGAACCCTCACACCCTGGGAATATCGGCTCTGCGGCGAGAGCGATGAAAACGATGGGATTAACCGAGTTATATCTGGTGGATCCACTGGAAAAAATCGATTCTCATACCATTGCGTTGGCGGCAGGAGCCAGCAATGTTATCGATAAGGCAAAGATTGTTGATAATTTGGATCAAGCGGTAGCAGAATGTTCGCTAATAATAGGAACCAGTGCCCGCTCACGCACCCATGCGTGGCCAATGTTACACCCGCGGGAGTGCGGTGTTAAAAGCGTCTCTGAAGCTCACTTTGCGCCCGTGGCATTGGTCTTTGGTCGTGAGCGTTCAGGTTTAACCAACCATGAATTACAAAAATGTCATTTCCATGTCGAGATCCCCACCAATCCCGAATACAGCTCACTTAATCTCGCGATGGCAGTACAGGTTATTGCTTATGAAATACGAAACGCTTGGCTCGATGCAACAAGGGTAGTGACCGAGCCCCCTTCAAACTTACCCTCCTCTTTACCCTCCTGTGCAGTAAAACAAAAAACAGCGCTCTACCCACCGAATGAAGATCTTGAACGTTTTTATCAATGCCTAGAACAAGTTTTAGGCGATATTGGTTTTATCCGCCAGGCTCACCCAGGGCAAATTATGACTAAATTACGACGCTTGTTTACCCGCGCCCGCCTTGAGACTGTCGAACTCCATATCCTGCGCGGTATACTGCATTTAATCGATGAAAGCAAAAAACATCATGCTCCTGAGGATTAACTCAGTTTATTAAATGAGCGTTTTTTGCAAAAGTTTTGTATAGAAAATCGGTATATTTATCAATATCTGTCAACAAAGGTAGATATTTTTTAAATTAACCGAGGATTTTATAAATGATATCCCCATCCCAACACAATAGGAAGGCAAACCCTACTCAGGAAGCACAGCACAATCAAGGAAAGACATCAACGATCACTAAGAACGTAACATATATT
>NZ_GL379649.1 GCF_000143625.1 Candidatus Regiella insecticola LSR1
GCCAATGTCGACAAGCTTCCTTCAATAAAACCCTCGGCAAGCTGCAATTTTATCCGTATCACTCGTTCGTCAACACCCCGTTTACGTGCAATAGCCCGCTTCGAGTAACCTTTAACGTAATACGCCATAATGAGATTAAGTTCTTCAGGTTGACGGATCCTCTGTAGTTGTAAAACACAACTATCTATAATCAGCCCGTCATCATCAGAACAGGACACATTCAGAGCAGGGCGCAACGGCAACAGACCTTTAAAACCGGCTGCCACCGGAGACCACGTGATACCTGTGTTAGTATCATTAGCCCAATAGCCCCACCGAGTTAAAACTTGTTGAATATTTCTACTCATACGCTTGATATCTCTCGTTTGCTGTGGTTAGTTGAAAAAATCAGAAGGAATTTACCGTTTTGATCGAATAAGCAAAGTTTTTTGATTCAGACGGTGAATGTTTTGGATATGATGATGTCAAGAAAATTTTTGAAAGGGTATGTGCTAAAAAAACATTTTAAGCCCTATTATGGAATGAATTTAATTAATTTCTCGTTTATTTTAAAATAGAATAAAGCACGCAATTCAGCATAACTCTCCCGTTCATATTTATTCATGGCATTATTTAAATGACGATTCACGGTGCCTATACAAATATTTAATTCTCGGGCGATGGCGTTTCGGTCTAATCCAGAACAGGAAAGCGCCAGAACCTGAATTTCTTTTGTAGACAACTTGGAAAAAAGTTTGTGGTAAGACGCAATATCATGAATCCGAAATACTTTTTTCATCACTAACTCCTGATATATTAGCGACATCATCAAATCACACTGCTTTTGTGGCCTCTATGACGCTAAGACGTAACGTATCCAGGAAATAATGTAGGGTGAATATTTAATGAAGAGGTAGTTGAGTGAAGAATGGAAGCATACGCCTTAAACTTGAAAAGGGTATGTATTAATACGGTAAATACATGCACTTTATCATGAAAATCTCAAAAATCATGACTGAGTGACAAATAAACCTATTAAAATGATAGGCGTATATTACGAACGATTACCCTAATTTTTGTGAATCGCGAACTGTATATATTGTTGAAAAAAATCGATTATCCAAATTGGT
>NZ_GL379650.1 GCF_000143625.1 Candidatus Regiella insecticola LSR1
TGCGCCGTCTTTTCTTAAAAAAACTCACCAAAAACATACTGCTCAACATCAGATAATAATTTATTCATGCAATATTAACTCTTTATTTAATTAGTTTAAATTTATTAAGTGATATCCAATAATAGAAATTTTGAGCGGAATCGATAAGTATATTCAATAACAAGTTTGTTAAATTAATAACGCCTAGTCTAGAAAGAAATATAAAATTATTATTTTCTTTTAAATAACGCTCCCTCTAAACAACAGGTGCTATCTTAATCACTTATTAGTAAAATAATGTATAGCCGTTGTAAAAATGGCGAAATATGAAAGCTATTTATTTATGATATATAAGTAGTTATTACTTGTCTGCAAAAAAATGTATAAATATTAAGGTAGCCGGTAATTTTTTTGAGCATCATTGACTTTTATTAGATAGCGACGTGCTTCTTTGGCGGGGTGTTGGCTAATTAATTTTTGGAAAACAGCACTAGGCTCCATGCTATTAATAATGCTAACCGCTCGGTTTCTATCATTAGAAAATAAACGTAATACATTGCCGGCTCCACCATTATAAGCGCTGATCACTGCATAACGTCGAGAGGCGCTATTCTGAATTCCGGCAAGATAACTGTTTTTTAAAATAGATAAATAGGCAGCACCTGTATCAATGTTATTTTCTGGATCAAAGAGATAACGCTGACTTGGCTTACCGCTTTTTCCTTTCATTTTAAATACATCTTTTCCTGCCGAATGGGGCAGGATTTGCATTAAACCTATCGCGTTAGAATTACTAATAGCGTAAGGATTAAAACTTGATTCAATTTGCATAATCGCTAATATCAAGGATTCCTCGATACTATATTTTGTGGCGGCTTGGCGTATTAACGGTAAATAGAGATGTGATCGTTTATCGAGATGGTTAGGTACAAAGCGTAAGCTAATAAACCAAATAACCTGTGAGCCAGAGACACGTTTTTGTATTTTATTCTGTAGCAAATAATCAGCAAAATGACTGGCACGCCATTCCCAGCGAATAGGCTGACCACTGTTATCTAATACCTGTCCATACAAAAAATGCTCTTGGCTGATTTGAATATCATTAACGTCTGAATAGAGATCAACCGAGTTGGCATCGTCCCCCATTAACAGAGTAGCGATAATAGTTTGACGTAAATGTGCAGCAGGATTGTTGCTCGCGATAGTTTCAAAAGTGATGGTTCCCGCATCAAAATTAATATGACTGCGAGTTCGATATTGCTCGGTGTATTTCACATAGTCTTTTGGACCGGCGATTAATATTTCATTTAATCCCCAAAGCTGTTCGATATTATGCGCAAATTGTCCCATTAAAATATCAAAGCTCTTGGTGTCTTTGATTAAAATTTCATTATTAACCTGTTTTTTATCACTATTACTAGAACAAGAAACAAGCAGTGGAGCCACCACAAGCAAAACTAACGTTTTATTCATTTCACCCTCAGTTGCTACGGTTTTGCAAAAAGTCTATACACAATGAATTTCGAGTTACGGCAAGGCGGCAATCAATCGAATCGGTACATGACAGAGGATAAGAGTGAATAGCCAACGCCGCCGTAACTTGAAAGGCGAAGGGCATATTACTGACCCGATGGTGTATATCCTGCGATATCTATATTCTTACCTTCAAATAAAAAATTTATCATTTTTTGTTCGAGAAATTGACGATGTTCAGCGTTCATCGTGCTAAGTTTATTTTCATTAATTAGCATAGTTTGTTTTGTCATCCATTGTGACCAGGCTTCTTTAGAAATTTCATTATAGATACGTTTACCCAGTTCTCCCGGATAAAATTGAAAATCTTGTTGTTCGGCTTCTTTTTTAAAAATTGGCAAAAAATAAAGGATTTCTTCATAGTAAATCTTCTTTAAGTTGAATTATCAGTTAACTGCTGTAAGAGACGTTCGACCGGCGCCGCAAGACCGATTAACGGCGGCTGTACTAAGTTATACCAGAGACCGGCTCCCGCATCCATGCAGCCGCTAACCGGCATGTTATACAACCAATAAGGAATGATATCTAAGTGAAAATGGCTAAAAGTGTGACGAAAAGTATTTAGCTGACATAAATCACTGTCTTTAATACCACGTTGCTCTAACCATAACAGCAGCTCTTCATAATGACTAAATTGGGGGAAAGAAAATAATCCGCCCCATAAACCTACCGGAGGGCGCTGCTCCAACCACACTTGTGTATCCCGCTGCATTAATAAAAAATACGCGGTTTTTTGGGGTAACTGCTGCCCCGTTTTTTTACCGGGATATTGATGCCAACTGTGGTTAACGTAAGCCAAACAATCAGCATTGAGAGGACATAAGTTACATTTTGGTTGTGATCGAAGACAGATTGTCGCGCCTAAATCCATCATCGCTTGATTGAACTGTCCGACGTAACGGGTAGGCGTCACCTCCTCACTCAGCTGCCATAAGCGTTGTTCGACCTCTTTTTTACCCGGCCAGCCGGCTACTGCATAATAACGCGCTAATACACGTTTAACATTACCATCGAGGATAGGGAAACATTGCCCTAGTGCTAGCGATAAAATAGCACCGGCGGTAGAGCGGCCAATACCGGGTAGCGCCACAATCTGTTCAAAAGTGGTGGGAAATATTCCCTGATGTTGGTTGACAATAATTTGTGCCGATTTGTGTAAATTTCTGGCACGGGCATAATAGCCAAGGCCGGTCCATAAATGCAGCACTTCATCTAATGGTGCGGCAGCCAGCGAAGCGATATTAGGGAAACGAGTGATAAAACGTTGGAAGTAAGGAATGACGGTTGTCACCTGTGTTTGTTGCAACATTATTTCCGATAGCCATACTGGATAAGCCGTTTGATACTGTTGCCAAGGTAATGTTTTGCGCCCATGATGTTGATACCATTCAAGCACCTGTTGCCGAAATTGTTGCGTTTGTATCATAAGTCTTCATTTAATATTGAATTGATATACTCAATGAATTTCGAGTTACGGCAAGGCGGCAATCAATCGAATCGGTACATGACAGAGGATGAGTGCCAGCAGCCAACGCCGCTGTAACTTGAAAGACGAAGGGTATAAATAAATTGGCTGAAGATTGCAGCATAGCGTAGTAAAACGGTAAACTGAAACATTCGTTAATAGCTAGAACCTTTCATGATGAATAATGTAATAGACTTCTTTCCAAACCTACTACGTGACGTGAATTCTGCGTTGCCCGGTGCGCGCAATCTTCATGTACATTCCGGTTGCTGTGCGCCGAGCGCCTTGACTCCGCATAACTCGCTACGGTTTAGAAAGAGGTCTAATAGTCATGCAGACTAATCAAAATAGTCGCATTTTGCGACCAATTCGTAGTTTTGTTCGCCGTCAGGGAAGATTAACCAAAGGGCAACAGTTAGCACTGGATAACTATTGGCCATCGATGGGGATTGGATTACCAATCGACCCCCCATTAACCTTGAAACCCTATTTGCGCAAGCAGCGCCATTAACCTTAGAAATTGGCTTCGGCATGGGAGCATCATTGGTGGCAATGGCCGCCAACGCGCCACAGCAAAATTTTCTGGGTATTGAAGTCCATTTACCGGGTGTAGGGGCTTGTCTAGCAACAGCAACGGCAAGTAAGTTAACTAATTTACACCTAATTTGCCATGATGCACTTGAAGTGTTGACCAATATGCTGCCAGATGATTCTCTTGATAAGCTGCAGTTATTTTTTCCCGATCCTTGGCATAAATTACGCCATAACAAACGACGTATCGTGCAGCCGCCTTTTGTTGAATTAGTCAAGAAAAAGTTAAAAATAGGGGGAATATTTCATATGGCAACGGATTGGCAGCCTTACGCCAAACACATGCTGGCCGTCATGTCAGCAGCTAAGGGGTATCATAATCTTTCAAGCCATAATGATTACGTTCCACGCCCTGATCCTCGCCCAATAACCAAATTTGAATCACGTGGCCAACGTCTAGGGCATGGTGTTTGGGATCTTATGTTTGTGCGCCAAGAATAGACTTCTTGCATAACCTACTGCGTGGCATGAATTCTGCGTTACGCGGTGCTCGTAATCCTCATGTACTAATGGCAACGAAGGTTACTGTGCTCAGGGCGCCTTGACTTCACATAACGAACTACGGTTTTACAAGAAGTCTACTCATTTTTCTCTTCGGGAACTCATGAATGAATCAATCTGAAAGTCTTTATCAACAGGCACAACAGTT
>NZ_GL379651.1:0-2461 GCF_000143625.1 Candidatus Regiella insecticola LSR1
CCGTTGAAACACTTTTTCAACTGTTGCATCAGCGGTAAATAGTTAAGATCACAACTCAGTCTAGCAGCATGTACCAGTACTATGTGTTTAAAACGTGCTAAATCTTCTCCTGCTTGTAAGATTGATAAATAAGGACCTATACCGGTACCTGTTGCTAGCATCCACAAAGTATCGCAACTGGGTATTTCAGATAAAACGAAAAACCCTCTGGCTTCCTCGCTGATCATAATTTCTTCATTGACAGATAATTGATGCAAGTGAGGACTAAGCTGACCTTTTGGGATTTTTACCAGATAAAATTCAAGATGATTATCACTTGGCGCATTGACATAAGAGTAAGCGCGCGTTACTCGTTTACCATCGATCAGTAGAGCGAGTTTAGCGTATTGACCCGGGCTAAAAGCAGCAATAGGCGCCTTAATTTTGATCCTAAACAACGTGTCCGTCCAATGCTCTACATCAATCACTTTACCCTTAACCCACTGCGCCATAAGATTTCATCTCCCACTTTATTGTAGAGCAGCCTATTTTTACACAAGAACGATTTTTTCATTCCGTCTTAGAGCCTATTCGAAATCCTCTTCAGCGATGCTCAATTGAGAAAAAATGAGCGAAAAAGCACAGTGCCTTTTTATATTTAATGAAGAGAGCAAGTGAGCATTTTGAGCTCGTTTTTGACAAGAAACTGCTTGCAAAACCGTAGCCAGGGATGTGAAGTCAAGGCACGCGGCGCACAGCAACCGCAGTGTACACATGCAAGTACATGAGGATTGCGAGCACCGTGCAACGCAGAAATTCACACCACGCAGTAGGTTATGCAAGCAGTCTAAATATCAGCGAGCACAAGAGATTTCGAATAGGCTCTTAGTGACAGTCAATCGCTGCCTGTGTCAAGACAGCTTAGCGGCTGTGTTTTTAAGCACAGTATTTTATTTTTTAATGTGAATAATCGGTGTTTCACCGACGGTAACAATCCCTGTCAGTTTAGTCATTTCTTTCATTGCTTCCATATTGGAGATAACAACAGGTGTCAGGACAGATTTCGCTTTCTCTTGTAACAAAGCAAGATCGAACTCGATAATCACCGCGCCCTTTTTAACCCGTTGTCCTTCTTCAGCAATACGTTTAAAGCCTTCGCCTTTCAATTCAACGGTATCAATACCAAAATGGACGAACATTTCAATACCACAATCAGATTCAATGGAAAAAGCATGGTTAGTTTCAAAAATTTTGCCAATGGTACCATCAACCGGCGCCACCATCTTATTGTTATTGCCTGTTGGCCTAATCGCAATCCCATCACCTACAATTTTTTCTGCAAAAACAACATCTGGTACATCTTCAATGTTCACAATTTCACCAGATAACGGTGCGACAATTTCAACAGTAGCATCGTCTTTTTTATCGTCTGATACCAGAGACTTTAGCCTATCGAGCAACCCCATGAATGTCCTCCTACGTATTAATTTTTGGGTTATATTCCATAATTTTGTTGTCAACCAAGGTTTTTGTCTTCGATGAATTGTTCCACTAATTTTCTTACCTCTTGCGCCGTTGCTTGAGCCAAGGCGTTTTCTGCTAGCGCCTTGGCATCTGAAAACCTAACGTTACGAATAATTTTTTTGATACGGGGAATCGAAATAGCACTCATGCTGAACTCATCCAATCCCATTCCCAATAGCAGCAGTGTAGCACGTTCATCTCCTGCAAGTTCACCGCATATCCCCGTCCATTTTTTCTGCGCATGAGATGCTTCAATCACTTGTTTTATAAGGCGTAATACTGCCGGCGACATGGAATCATAGAGAGAAGAAATAAGCTCGTTACCACGATCTACTGCCAAAGCATATTGAGTTAAATCATTGGTTCCAATACTAAAAAAATCCACTTCTTTTGCCAGATGATCGGCCATGATTGCTGCTGCTGGCGTTTCTACCATGATACCGATTTCAATGTCTTCATCGAAGACCTTTTTTTCATCTCGTAATTGTTGTTTCAGTATGTCAAGTTCCTTTTTCAATTCGCGCACTTCATTGATTGATATAATCATTGGAAACATAATGCGCAATTTTCCAAATGCGGAAGCACGTAAGATAGCCCGCAGTTGAACATGTAAAATTTCTTTACGATCTAAACAAATACGAATGGCTCGCCAACCTAAAAACGGATTATCCTCTTTCGGTAATCCCATATAAGGTAGGTCTTTATCACCGCCAATATCCATCGTCCGAATAATCACTGCCTGGTTATTCATCTTCTCAGCGACAGCTTTATAGTCTAGAAACTGTTTTTCTTCTGTAGGTAGCCTATCACTATCCATAAACAAAAATTCAGTACGATACAAACCAATACTTTCTGCGCCATTACGCTTAGCACTGTCGATATCTTGTACTGTACCAATGTTAGCTGCCAATTCAACCTGATGCCCATCTAGCGTCATCGCCGGCATATCTTTGAGTTT
>NZ_GL379651.1:2489-6749 GCF_000143625.1 Candidatus Regiella insecticola LSR1
TTTTTTAAGTTTTTAAGCCGTTCTATCTCCTCTGCTGTTGGATTAATATAAATTTTATTGTTAATCGCATCGAGGATTAAATTATCACCATTTTTTACTCGTTGGGTGATGTTATGGGCACCGACAATCGCCGGTAACTCTAAAGAGCGTGCCATAATAGAGGTGTGGGAAGTTCGTCCGCCCAAATCAGTAATAAAACCAAGCACTTTGTCAAGGTTAAGTTGTGCCGTCTCAGAGGGGGTTAAATCTGCAGCAACCAGGATCACTTCTTCTGAAATCGTGTTCAGATCAATAATATCTAAGCCCAATATATTCTTTAGCAAGCGTTTACCGACATCACGTGTGTCAGTCGCTCTTTCTCTTAGGTACTCGTCATCAAGTCCTGCTAGTTCTCGTGCTTGAGATTCAATTACTGAATGGGCGGCAGCCTCTGCTGTTACCAATTGTTCAGTAATCTGTTTAGTAATTTCCTGCTGAAGGCCTTCATCTTCTAGCAACATAATATGCGCTTCAAAAATTTCCGCCTTATCTTCTCCCAGCATTTTTGTAGCTTTGGTTTGTATTGCTGTTAGCTGTTGACAAGATTTTTTACACCCAGCTTCGAAACGTTCGATCTCTTGCGTTACTTCTTCAGCGGAGGATATCTTTTTATCGTTGATAACAATATTATCTTCTAACAATAAACGCGCTTTACCAAAAGCAATACCTGGTGATACTGAAATCATAGCCTTACCTTACTCCTATTATCGGTTTAAAAAGACAAGGTTATCTTATTCAAGATCATTCATCAGTTTTACCAAATGTTCGACTGCTTTTTGTTCATCATCTCCCTGCGCTTGGATAGTAACCTTGCTCCCTTTAGCCAAGCCCAGCGTTTGCAATTTGAATAAACTTTTAGCACTCGCACTTTTTTTATTTGAGGTGACGGTAATGTCAGAAGAAAATGTTTTTGCTTCTTTGACAAACTGTGCCGCAGGGCGAGTATGCAAACCATTTGGAGCAGTAATAGTAACTTCTTGTTTAAACATGATTTTCTCAACTTATTTTGGATTTTATATTGCGGAGCTTAAGTGTAAAACTAGTCTCTTAGACTCAAGCCTATCTAACATAACGGTTTAGTTAATCACTAAACCAAAAAGGCAAAATCAATTATAATGTGGTCAAAATTTTGATCTAGCCCACAAAAAAAGTATTTAGATCAGTATTTTTTAAATTTTTCAACATAATGCTGCCGCTTTTTATTGCTGTCTACGACAAAAATGTAAGTAATTTGGCGTATAATTAATCAAACGAGACAAACCGCATTCAACACAATTGAATAACAGCCGAAAATAACCGTAGGTGCTAAGGATCTATTCCAAGTTTTCTTTAGCAACTCGCAGCGATTTCGAACAAGCTTTAATGCATACCATACTGTTTGATTCTCTATAATATAAAAATATTGGGCTATCATATCGGTAAGCTTTTTCACTGGCTAGCCATAAGTTGTGCGGTTAAGAGATTAAACGATAATTATAATCACTTTTCTTGGTAGGAAATTGAGCACGGATCTGCACTGGCGTGCATTAAACAGTAGTATTTAAGAGCCTATTCGAAATCTTCTTGAGCTCAGCGATTTCGAATAGGCTCTAGAAGATATGTATACGCCTTTGTAGCAATCTATCGAAACCACAAAATTGTAGAGATTCTAACGATGCAGGATTTGCGTCTAATATTAATCATTGTTGGTGTCACCGCCATAATCGCTTTATTATTTCATAGTCTGTGGATCGGCAATAAAGAACGCTCTGCGCTGTTTCGTGATCGCTCAATTCAACCTAAGCGACCACAAGAAAACAATCAAACGTTATTTGACGATGAAGGCGTGGGAGAAGTGCGAGTGGTTACCTCATTAACCCCAGATAAAGTTTTTCCCCGCCAAATAGATAAAAAAAATAAGATAAAGCACGTTCAATCAACTGATAAAATTAAGCCAGGATTGGCAAAAAAAGTATCGCCCCAAACCGAGGCTGTCCCACTTGCTGCACAAGAAGCAAATAAAAATAACGATCCGCCCATGAAGGATAAATCTTGCACAGACACCGATGAAAAAAATTCATTGAATGAAGCCAAATTATCAGAGCCAGAAAGTGATAAACAGCGCTCAGAAAAGCTATTAGTGCTACATGTTGTTGCTCATCAAGGTAATGTTCTCTCAGGTGATCTGCTATTACCCATTATTTTTCAGGAGGGTTTTCACTTTGGTGAAATGAATATCTTCCACCGACATGCCAACCCTGCAGGAGATGGGGCGGTATTATTTAGTCTAGCCAATATGATTAAGCCGGGATCTTTTGATCTTAATAGCATGCCCGATTTTACCACACCGGGTGTTTCAATATTTATGATGCTACCTTCTGCCTATGGTAAAGCCAGCCAAAATTTTAAATTGATGCTGCAATCAGCTCAACGGATTGCAGATGCTGTCGGAGGTGTAGTGCAGGACGATGAACACCGCATGATGACACCTCAAAAATTGGCAGAATATAATAATTGTGTCCGTTGCAGTATGTGATGCTAATCACAATATACCCTTCGCCTTTAAATTCGCCGCGTTGTTGGCTGCGAGCCCCTCGCCCTCATGGATGTCTACTCTCATCGGTCGGTCGGCCCTGGCAGCCGAAGGCAACTTCAAAGACGAAGGGTATGAAATTGCAGTATTCATGACAGAAAATATCGGCAATAATAATGATCTATGAAATCAATAATTCAACAAATTAACCAACGACGCGCCATATTACAGCACCATGAATATCAATATCACGTGTTGGATAATCCTGAAATACCTGATGCTGAATATGATCGTTTAATGAATGAATTACGGGAATTAGAAACACAATATCCTGAGCTAATTTGTGCAGACTCACCCACTCAACGTGTAGGAGCAGTACCATTAAATATCTTCGAGCAAGTAAAACATGAATCTCCTATGTTGTCGTTGGACAACGTATTCGATGAAAAAAGTTACCTTGCATTTCACCAACGATTACATAATCGCTTAAATCTTACCGAAGAGCTCGCCTTCTGCTGTGAGCCAAAATTGGATGGCGTAGCGGTCAGTTTGCTGTATGAAAAGGGTGAATTGGTGCGAGCTGCTACCCGGGGTGATGGCAGCATTGGCGAAAATATCACCGCTAATGTACGTACTATTCGCACTATCCCCTTGCGCTTACGAGGCGATGATATTCCACAACAAATTGAAATACGCGGCGAAGTTTTTATGCCGTTAATAGGTTTTGCGCAATTTAACGAAGCAGCAAGACATAAGGCGGAAAAAAAATTTTTTTCCAATCCACGTAATGCCGCCGCGGGATCGCTACGCCAACTTGATCCGCGCATTACGGCTAAACGGCCATTAGATTTTTTTTGTTATGGTATGGGGCTACTCAAAGGAGGCGCTCTACCGCAACATCATTTGCAACGTTTACTGCAATTTAAAGCTTGGGGTTTACCTGTTAGTAATCAAATAAAACGTTGCATTGGTAGTGATCAAATCATTGCTTTCTATCGTCATCTTGAACAACAACGTGACAGATTAGATTTTGATATTGATGGGGTAGTCATCAAAGTGGACGATCTCTCATTGCAAGAACGATTGGGCTTTAGTGCTCGAGCGCCTCGCTGGGCTACCGCGTTTAAATTTCCAGCACAGGAAAAAATGACTCAAGTCCGTCAGGTAGAATTTCAAGTTGGACGCACGGGGGCAATCACCCCGGTCGCGAGATTAGAGCCCATCCAGCTCGCCGGTGTAATGGTGAGTAATGCGACCTTACATAATGCTGATGAAATAAAACGCCTTGATCTACATATCGGCGATACCGTTATTATACGCCGAGCGGGAGATGTAATCCCTAAAATCGTTAGCGTGGTAATGAATGCACGGCCTTTAGAGGCGCAAGAAGTGAGCTTTCCATTGCATTGCCCAGTATGTGGTTCAGATATTGAACGCCTTGAAGGCGAAACTATTGCCCGTTGTAGTGGTGCGCTATTGTGTACGGCACAACGTAAAAAAATGCTGAAACATTTTGTCTCTCGTCGGGCGCTCGATGTCGATGGCATGGGTGATAAAATCATTGAACAGCTGGTGACAAAAGAATACGTAAAACACCCTGCAGATTTATTTCATTTAACCGTCGAAAAATTGATGGGATTAAATCGAATGGGAGCCAAATCAGCGCATAATCTGATAGCAGCGTTAGAAAAGCGAAACAAACGACTTTT
>NZ_GL379651.1:6778-8207 GCF_000143625.1 Candidatus Regiella insecticola LSR1
TCCGAGAGGTAGGTGAAACGACAGCCGCAAATTTAGCGGCACATTTTCGTACTTTATCTCATTTACGTAGCGCCGATGTTGAGACATTACAACAGGTAGCAGATGTCGGCGTGGTCGTCGCAACGCATGTCATTAACTTTTTAGCACAAGAACATAATCAGCATGTTATTAACGCGCTAGAAGCGGTAATTCATTGGCCGGAGCCAGAACAAATAATCGCTGTAGCGGAAGAGAGCAATAATATATTCACCAGTAAAACCATAGTACTCACTGGGTCATTAAATAGTCTCTCGCGGGAGAACGCTAAAGATCGGTTAGTTGCCTTAGGCGCTAAAGTCAGCAATAGTGTTTCGAAAAAAACCGATTTAGTTATTGCCGGTGAAGGCGCCGGGTCTAAGCTAATAAAAGCCCAGGAACTGGGGATAAAAGTGATCACCGAAGATGAAATGCTACGTTTATTGAGCGATTGACAGTTTTACAAGCCGTAATTCAGCGTCGCTCAAGAAAATTTCGAATCGGCGCTTAGAAAAAATGTGTTTATTCATATATAACTGAACAAAATTCCCAAGAATAATATTAATCCGACATAATTATTGTTTAAAAAAGCACGAAAACATCCATTCGGTTCACGGTTAGCTATTATTTTTTGTTGATAAAGAAATAAAACGCCTGCAATTAAAATTGAATAATAAAATACATTATCCAATTGCATCAGATAACCCACGGTTATCATCAAAAGTAAAGTAACCAGCTGTAAGGCACCAATAACCAATTTATCGTATTGACCAAATAGGATCGCCGTAGATTTCACGCCAATTTTCAAATCATCATCACGGTCTACCATGGCATACTGAGTATCATAGGTGATAGTCCAACAAATATTAGCCAACAATAATAGCCAGCAAACCAGTGGCAAGCTGCTGCTGACAGCAGAAAATCCCATCGGAATAGACCAACCAAATGCCACTCCCAATACCACTTGTGGTAAATGGGTAATACGTTTCATAAACGGATAAATCCAAGCCAACGCTAAGGCGACTAATGATAATTCGATCGTCATCCGATTTAGTGTTAACACTAAAGCAAAGGCAAACAGCAGTAATACGACAAACAAAATTTTACTTTCGTACGCACTGATCGCCCCACTGACCAATGGCCGATTTACCGTACGCTTCACATGGCCATCAATATCACGATCAACATAATCATTTATCACACAACCGGCAGCCCGCATCAGAAAAACACCCAAGACAAATACCATCAATATGGTTATATCAAGCATTCCTCGTTGTGCTAACCACAATGCCCACAATGTCGGCCACAGTAGTAGTAATGAACCAATGGGTTTGTCAAGACGCATCACATGGCAATAAGCCTTCCATTTACTCTGAATAACCTGCCTTTTCAATTCAGCGTTCTCCAATATAGG
>NZ_GL379652.1 GCF_000143625.1 Candidatus Regiella insecticola LSR1
GCGACCAAGGGGTCGGGCCAGTGGATCTGGTACAGGTCGATGTAGTCGGTTTCCAGGCGCTTCAGGGAATCTTCGACTTCTTTGCGAATGCGCTGGGCCGTAGCGTTGCGCCGGGTGCTGCCGCTGTCCCATTGCAGGCCGGCCTTGGTAGCGATCACCGCACTGTGGCGCACGCCGCGCAGGGCCTTGCCGATCAGTTCTTCGGACAGGCCAAAGCCGTACACCGGCGCGGTGTCGATCAGGTTGATACCGATTG
>NZ_GL379653.1 GCF_000143625.1 Candidatus Regiella insecticola LSR1
TATAATTTATATATTTCTTTTTTGCTTTTCTTTCTTTTTCATTATAAGAGAAAAAGACTTGAATTTTTTGGAATAGGCGTTTTAGTTTATACTTTGTTTTCTTACTCTTTCCTGTTTTATCTTTCTTTATTTTAGCTTTTGTCTGTATTGTTAATGTTTTTACCCTATTTATATTTAATGGCGCTGCTGCATAAATCATGTTCATTCCCTCATAATAAATCGTTGCGATATAATTATAGACGGGATTTAGTCGAAATTTTTTGTACCCACTGATACTTTGTCAAAAAGGGCTCAAAATACTTATTTACTTCCTTTTTTTGTACAAAAAGGCCGCTGCGCTTTTTCCTTCCTAAGCGCAGCTCAAAGAAGCTTTAAATGGACTATTCTTTTTTTGCAGATTGGCTTAATTCATCATTACCCATACTCCCCATCGCGGTAATGTTAAAACCAGCGTCAACATGCAAAATTTCACCGGTAATACCACCAGCTAAGTCGGAGCATAAAAAGGCAGCTGCATTACCTACATCTTCGATAGTGACCGTGCGGCGAAGGGGGGTGTATTTTTCACAATGTGCTAGCATTTTTCTGAAATCTTTAATCCCTGAGGCGGCAAGTGTACGAATGGGTCCCGCCGAAATTGCGTTAACGCGGATAGCATCGGGGCCGAGTGAATCCGCCATGTAGCGTACGTTAGCTTCTAAAGAGGCTTTGGCAAGTCCCATAACATTGTAATTGGTGATGGTGCGCTCTGCGCCTAAATAACTCAGTGTTAGCAGGGCTGAATTAGGATTGAGCATAGCACGGCAAGCTTTAGCCATCGCTACAAAGCTATAGGCGCTGATGTCATGTGCGATGTTAAAACCTTTACGTGTCACCGCATTAACATAATCACCATCGAGCTGCTCGCTAGGCGCATAAGCAATGGAATGAACAAACCCATCAAAGGTAGACCAATTTTTTTCTTTTTTCATATCTTCAAAAAGTTCGTTGATTTCTTCATCTTTTGCAACATCACAAGGAAAAATCAGTGTTGAATTGAATTCTTTAGCGAAGTCAGTGACGCGCTGTTTTAATTTATCGTTTTGATAAGTGAAAGCCAATTCCGCGCCTTGCTCGTGCATTTTTTGTGCTATACCGTAAGCAATAGAACGATTACTGGCTAAACCTGCAATTAAAATACGTTTGCCTTTCAGAAAACTCATAAAAGTAATCCTTGTGTTTAAATAGTTTGGGGAATAATCCGAGAGATTTTAGCATGCTTTGTTAAGATATAGCCGAATCAGTTTCATTTGGTTCAAGGCGGAGGAGCGCGAACAGTACCAATAGTACGGTAAGCAACTTAAACTGATTTGGCTATAGCGATTGATTAGCTTATTTTACATTTTCATTACATAAGGCAATAAAACATGTATAGCAATGAAGATATTGAATCAGCAGTGGCTGCGAAAATAATTAGCCGGCAAGCAGCACAGGCACTACGTGATCATGTTGCTGGTGTTAAAAAAACATCAGCTCTAGATGAAGAAAATTTTCGGCTATTGACCGGCTTTAATGATCTTTTTGTGGTGATGGCTTCTTTATTACTTTTAGGCGCTCTATTTTTTATTTGTGTGTATTATTATCAACAAGCATGGCTGGGAGGATTGTTGGTTACAGGAGCCTCCTGGGCATTAGCGGAATATTTTGTTCGTCAACGTCATATGGCGTTACCCGCGATTGTATTATTGTTCACTTTTATTTTTGGTGTTGGTTTTGCAACCGTATCTACACTGTATGTGATTGGTTATCTTTTTGTCGGCGAGCTTGTTGCTGCTATTTTGACAGCATTAGCTGCATTACTGCATTGGCGGCGTTTTCGCACGCCTATCACGCTGGCTGCGGGTTTAGGGACTGTTCTTTTGTATGTTTTAATGAGTTTAAATAAGTTTTTGCCTGCCGTTGCCGCGAATGTGATGCCTTATGTTGTATTTTGCATGGGATTGTTGGCATTTGCCGGTGCGATGTATTGGGATATCTCCGATCTTCGCCGTCAAACCCGTCACTCTGATATCGCCTTTTGGCTTCATTTATTGGCGGCGCCATTGTTAGTTCATCCGGTTTTTAACATTATGCTCGCTGATACCTCACTCTTGAATATTATATTAATCCTCACCTTGTATGTATTAATTGCTTCTTTTTCATTGGCGATTGATCGTCGGGCGTTGTTATACGTTAAATAAAAAGTTCATCACATCGCCATCTTTAACAATGTAATCTTTCCCTTCTGCGCGCATTTTTCCTGCTTCTTTTGCTGCTTGTTCGCCTCGATAAGCAATAAAGTCGGCAAAATTAATGGTTTGTGCACGGATAAAGCCTTTTTCAAAATCGGTGTGGATCTTCCCTGCCGCCTGTGGGGCGGTGGCGCCAACAGGGATAGTCCAGGCTCTTACTTCTTTTACTCCTGCGGTAAAATAGGTTTGTAAATTCAGTAATTGATAACCGGCACGGATCACGCGATTTAAACCTGCTTCATCCATACCCAGTGCTGCCATAAATTCAGCACGATCGCCATCGGTTAATTCGGCGATATCCGATTCTGCCGCGGCGCAAACAGCGATGACGATAGCCCCTTCCTGTTCCGCAATTTTCTGTACTTGAGCTAAATAAGGGTTATTTTCAAAACCGTCTTCATTCACATTAGCGATGTACATGGTAGGTTTCAATGTCAGAAAATTGAGATAGCGAATTGCCGCTTTTTCTTCTTCTGTTAGTGCTAAGGTACGTAACATCGCGATTTTTTCTAAATGAGATAAACATTTTTCTAACACCGATAATGTAGCTTTAGCGTCTTTATCTCCGCCTTTGGCTTTTTTTTGTACCCGGCTGATCGCACGTTCACATATATCCAGATCGTATGAAATCAACTCAATATTAATGGTATCAATATCTTCGCTAGGATTAATTTTACCTGCCACATGCACAATGTTTTCGTTGGCAAAACAACGCACCACATGACCAATGGCATCTGTTTCACGAATATTGGTTAAAAACTGGTTACCTAAGCCTTCACCTTTTGATGCGCCTTTGACCAGTCCCGCGATATCAACAAATTCCATTGTTGTTGGCACGATCCTTTGTGGTTTTACAATTTCAGCAAGCTGATCTAAACGTGGATCCGGCACCGGAACCACGCCGGTATTAGGCTCAATAGTGCAGAATGGAAAATTAGCGGCCTCAATACCTGCTTGTGTTAATGCGTTGAATAACGTGGATTTCCCTACGTTAGGCAGCCCAACAATACCGCATTTAAATCCCATGTTTAATTACCTTTATTTATTAATTCGAAATGAATGTAGATTTTGGATTGCAGTAGCCATATTCTCTTTGAAAATGAGTTCAGTACAGCGTAGGGATTCATCAATCGCATCGTCAATGCGCTTTTTTTCACTCAGGGGAGGGGGGGATAAGACAAAGTCCATCACTTTACTGCGTTCACCCGGATGGCCAATACCAATGCGTAAACGGTGGAAGTTAGCATTATTATCCAATTTTTTTTTTGGATATCTTTTTAAACCATTGTGTCCACCGTTGCCGCCGCCGAATTTAAATTTAGCTACCCCCGGCAAAAAATCTAATTCATCATGAACCACTAAAATCTCTTCTGCTAAAAAATGATAAAAATTTGTCATGGCCTTGACCGCGTTACCACTTAAATTCATAAAGGTAGTGGGTATCAGTAGCCGGATCTCATGATTGACGATTTTTATTTGAGCGGTATAACCTAAAAGTTTACTGTTTTTTTGCAATGATTGGTTGTAGCGTTTTGCTAGGTTTTCGACAAACCAGGCGCCTGCATTATGGCGGGTTTCTGCATATTGTGAGCCAGGATTTGCCAAGCCAACGATGAGTTTTATAGGTTTCATAGTAATGGAAGGGTTAATGTTCAAACATGGCGGAAATAGATTCTTCGTTGCTAATGCGCCGAATGGCTTCAGCGAGCATGCCAGCTAATGTCAGTGATCGTACTTTTTTCAATGCCTTGATCTTTTCAGATAGGGGGATGGTGTCACAAACAATAATTTCATCGATAACGGAATTATTGATATTCTCAACCGCATTGCCAGAAAAAACCGGATGAGTGGCATAAGCCAGTACCCGTTTCGCCCCTCGTTCTTTTAAGGCCTCTGCCGCTTTACATAAGGTTCCCGCGGTATCAATCATATCATCAACTAAAACGCAATCTCGGTCTGCCACGTCGCCGATAATATGCATCACTTGAGCAATGTTAGCCTTTGGCCGACGTTTGTCAATAATCGCCATTTCAGTGTCATTTAACAGTTTAGCAATCGCCCGTGCGCGGACGACACCGCCGATATCGGGTGAAACCACAATCGGGTTTTTTAAATTTTGTTGTAACATATCTTCTAGTAGGATCGGACTGCCAAAAACGTTATCTACTGGCACATCAAAAAAACCTTGGATTTGTTCCGCATGCAAGTCTACGGTCAGGACACGATCGACCCCCACACTTGATAAAAAGTCCGCGACCACTTTGGCGGTAATGGGAACACGGGCAGAACGTACGCGGCGATCTTGGCGAGAGTAGCCAAAATAAGGAATGACTGCGGTAACACGTCCCGCGGAGGCACGGCGCAAGGCGTCAATCATGACAACCAGTTCCATTAGGTGATTGTTGCTGGGAGCACAAGTAGACTGGATGATAAAAATATCCCCGCCACGTACGTTTTCATTGATTTCCACGCTCACTTCACCGTCACTAAAACAGCCCACAGCAGCGTCGCCAAGAGTGGTGTATAAACGGTTAGCAACCCGTTTGGCAAGTTCAGGCACGGCATTACCAGCAAAAAGCTTCATATCAGGCACGAGATGGACCTCAGGTAGGTGTCGAGATAAT
>NZ_GL379654.1 GCF_000143625.1 Candidatus Regiella insecticola LSR1
TAAATTAACTTATTTAAATCTTTCTAGCGCGCTAATCGTGTCATTAGGAAAACTACCTAATAAATTAACTGCTTTAGAGATTTCGGACACGCGAATCTTGTCATTACCAAAACTACCTGATACATTAACTTATTTAAATATTTCGCATACATTAATGAGGGTTTTACCTGAAGATCTTCCTAGCGATCTACAAGAATTGAATATTTCTAAAACCCGGATAGATATGTTGGTAGCTGTATGCCCTAAACAATTAAAAATATTTAATATTTTTGATACCCCCGTATCAATGGCCAATAAGCTACCTGACTCATACTTGCATTCTAATTGTAGAGTAATCAACGAGCTCGGGTCAGAGGTAATAAGACAGGTACAAGCTCGCCACGAACATCTATCACGCCAGCAAATCACGGAGCGAACAATAAAGCAGTGGATAGAAAAAGAAGGAATTGAATTTAAAATAACCGAATTTTTACCAAAAGAGGATATTATAAGTTCTGAGGATATTATAAGTTCTCATGTAACCAGAAGCGAAGTAATCATGAATCAAGTTGCTCAATGTTATAATATAAACGTTAATTTAGTTAATGACACTCATTTCCACCATTATGGTAGTCAAAAGAAAGTTCCTGATAAGTTTACAAATATGTATACTCACTTTAATGAGCTTTATAGTGAAGTAGAAGATGCAAAACAATATATCACAATCGTAAAAAATAAAATATTAAGTGAGTATAGAGAAATTTATGATGATCAATCTAGAGTTATATTAGTACCAAAAATGCTTAATGTTGGGACACTTCAGCATAGCGACGTGAGAAAGTATTTTTGCAATCTGTTACGTACTAAAGATGAACTTATCATTCATGAGACTATGAATAGATTTTATTTTTATGTGACACGTATAGAGGATTACTTTAATAGATATAGTGATAGGATTGTTTTCATATCAAGCCAAAACTGTAGTTTAAATCCTAGTAGATTACTACTGGGATTTACCACTCCGTGTGATAGCGAAAAAACAGTTTATCTTATGGTAGATGCAATTTTTAGTGATAGAAGCTGTTGGAGAACCGCTCATGTTTTAATACATGAAATATCACACTCGGTTGGAGGATCAGAGGATCTTTTTCCGGTTATCCGTGCGAGTGAAAATTATGATGTTCATAGGCATATTAATGACATTGCAACTGGCAAAACTATTAATGATCTAAAGCATGATTTTCTGGGGGATCTGATCCAAGCATATGCTGAACGTCATAAGCTACCCGAAGATACTATAACCTCAGACACTTTCTTACAAATATTTCAATATGATAAAATGTTGAGAGCAAATATTATAATGGAAAATGCTGACTTTATACCCTATTTTATACATAAGATTGCTATATTATGAGTATATGATGCGATACTTTTTTAAAGTGTAAAAAAGTATTTTATAAAATAGGATCTAA
>NZ_GL379655.1 GCF_000143625.1 Candidatus Regiella insecticola LSR1
CACATCGCCTTAAGTGGGGCATACCGATAGAGAGGGAATTATCATGATGGCATCTTATCCGCTAAAAATAAGCGGGCACATTGGCACCTATTTAAATACCAAAGGGGGGAGCGATGAACGTTACCTTCAGTTGGCGAACCCTAGCGGGGACGCTGTTACTTATTGCCCTGATCACTCTCGCGATAACCGTTCGATTTCAGTACCAGGAAAAACGGCAACTGAAGCAATGTAATCAAGCACTGCGTACCGAAAGGAACGCCGCGCAGGCGCAAGTGATCCACTATGAAAAGACAAGTAGCGCAGTGACCCTGGCCGCTACGATGATAAATCACTTTGAAGGAGTGAGGTATAAGCCCTATTTTGACGGTGGTGGTGTACTTTCTGTCTGTTATGGACACACGGGAAACGATATTGCACTGAATAAAATTTACACCCAAACAGAGTGCAACAAATGGCTTGATAAAGATTTACCGAAAGTAAAAAAACACGTTGATCCTCTTATTAAGGTAAAAATCTCTGCGCTGACTCAGGCGGCGATTTACTCTTTTGTTTATAACGTTGGCATTGGGAATTTTCGTCATTCAACGCTGTTAGAGAAGTTAAATGCCGGCGACAAAAAAGGTGCCTGTGAAGAGATGAAGTGGTGGGTTTATGCGGATGGTAAAAGATGGAAAGGGTTAATACTCCGTCGGGAAGTGGAACGGCTCCTCTGTCATGGCGACCTCATCGGTTTTGTTGCATCAGAGGTTGAGGTCTGAGCCTTAGATAGCTTCCTGTTCTGGTTTATGTCAACGCTACTTAAATTGGGTTCTTCCGCAAATAATGTTGGTAAATCAGCAAAGCGTGTTCATTACCCGCCGACTCAGTAATTCAAATCCCGCTCGGCCATACATCTGCCATTTTAGCATTTTTAGGCGGTTCACATGCCCTTCAACCACGCCATTACTCCAGTGATGAGTCAGCGCATTTTCAATGGCATCCAGATCCATTTCAAGGCTGCTGGCTATTTTTTGGTACTCACTCAACCTGCAATTGGTGGCCTCATGCAGCCACTGGCGTAATAACCGGCTCCGTTCTTTTATCTTCGTGCCGGCGGAAAACAGACTGATGAGACGTTGTGTCAGTTTGTCACCAGCAATGTAAAATTCGATTGCTGGTGACAGTTTGCACTCCACATTAATAATCGGGCACAAAGTCAGTAACTGATGGACAAATCGTTGAGCCCATGTCGCTGCTCCGCTCTTGTCGAGATTTGAGGGTGATGTTAGCCATTGCATAACCTTATATCTTGATCATTAGCTCTCAGAGGATAATGATCCCCAACTGATCTTTGGGATGTTACCGGTGAGTTTGGGCATGACCTTAAGCTTAAAGCTTGTTGAACAGATAAAACCCCGGTGACCTATTCATCATCGCCCTTAAGACCGAACGGTATCTTGTGCTTCGAGCACGAATTCATAAGGATGATCTTGGAGATATATCTGATGGGCAAAACACCTGTAGGTATTAATATAGCAAAGCTAAAATTCGATGTAGCTGTCTGGATTGAAAGAAAAAAATACAAAACAAAAGTGTTTAACAATACCCCTTCCGGATTTAGCGACTTGCTGAAGTGGCTTCTCCCTTATGGTGAGTGCCACATTTGTCTGGAAGCA
>NZ_GL379656.1 GCF_000143625.1 Candidatus Regiella insecticola LSR1
AAGGCGAAGGGTAGAGATGGGATATCGCCAAGCGGTAAGGCACCAGGTTTTGATCCTGGCATTCCCAGGTTCGAATCCTGGTATCCCAGCCATTCAATTTTCTATTAAACTTAACTCGCTCCTGACTGCCCCCCATTCGCTTTTTCTGACCATCATTTTCGCTTTATATACCCTTTGTCTTTGAAGTTGCCGCTAGGCGGCCAGGGCGTGAGACCCGATGAGCGTAGACAGACTACGTGATTCGGGCGAGGGCTCGCAGCCAACAACGCGGCGGCTTCAAAGGCGAAGGGTATAAACCTTCTGTCCTACAGTGCTTACATCCATCCCTGCGGCAATTTTTTCTTCGTTTTATATCAAAAACCCTCATTTTATATCAAAAATAAAATCATAATGTTAATGATATGTTGATATTTTATTAACATTAATGCTAAAAACATTGTAACTGTCCACTTAATAGATGATCGTTGCAATCACATCTGTATTATTCATCCTTATGAAGGCGGATTTGTAAAAAAGAAGCTACCTATTTAGGAGAAGAATGATGCCTAATAACATAGAAGCAGCTCTAACGGATCCGATTTCTCTAACAAACAATACACGCAGTGATCCAACAAGGATAGACTTGTCACTTATCGGCGTGTGCAATGTCAGCAGTAAAATGTATAACCTTTTATGTGGCGCTGCTGTAATAGGGGGCACTTCTCTTATAATGGGATCTTCATGGCTGATAGCAGCTTATGGGACAAATGATTTATACAAAAATCAGTCAGGTTCAGAAAGGGTATTTAATGAGGAGACGCTGCAAGTAATCAAAAAAATGACGATAGGTGTCGCTGCTTTTATGTCGGCGCAGGTATCTTTATATTTTCATCACCGACCTGAAGATATGCAAAAATTCCCTGAACGCATGCGTGCACTGCCCGTAGAAGTACAGAGAGAATTCCAAGACATAATCACAATCGCGGAGATAAAGAAGGGCTAGAGGCGAAACTCCAGCAATATAAGATGTGGAGACCTTTCTTTGAGTTAAGTAGAGCCTGATTAATTTAATCCATTTTTATGTTTAAAGGAGGGCAGGCGCCACTTTAGGCCGCGCCTGTACAGGAATGCGCAATATAGCCAAATCAGTTTAATTTGATTTAAGTGTTGTCGTCGCTTGCCGTACTATTTGGTCTGCGCTCCTCCGCCTTGAATCAAATTAAACTGCTTCGGCTAAATCAATTATTTATAGGCTGACTGGTGAACCCCTACTGTCCGCCCTGAAGGATCATCCTTATTTTTGAAGGATTCGTCCCATTCAATGGCTGTGGCCGAAGAACAAGCCACCGAAGGCCCTCCAGGAACACATTCGGCGGCGCTCTTCAAGGGAAACAATTCGGCAAAAATAGTGCGATACCAATAACCTTCTTTAGAGCTCGGCGGATTATAAGGGAAGCTAACAGCGGCTTGCGCCAATTCTTGATCGCTAATTTGTTTTTCGGCGATTGCTTTTAATGAGTCGATCCAACTGTAGCCAACGCCGTCAGAGAATTGCTCTTTTTGCCGCCAGGCTACACTCGCGGGTAAATACGAAGAAAAGCTTTCACGTAAAACCTGTTTCTCTATTTTTCCATTAACACACATTTTGTCTTGTGGATTAATGCGCATCGCCACCTCTAAAAAATTTTTATCTAAAAAGGGAACGCGGGCTTCAACACCCCAGGCAGACATGGCTTTATTGGCACGGGCACAATCATACTGATGTAAAGCTTGTAATTTTCGTACCGTTTCTTCATGCAATGCCTTTGCATTAGGGGCTTTATGGAAATAAAGATAACCGCCAAAGATTTCATCGGCTCCTTCGCCCGAGAGTACCATTTTGATCCCCATCGCTTTAATTTTACGTGCCATCAGATACATCGGCGTTGATGCACGAATGGTGGTGACATCGTAGGTTTCAATGTGATAAATCACATCTCTGATCGCGTCAATACCTTCTTGCTCGGTGAAATGAATTTCGTGATGTACCGTACCAAGATGATCAGCCACCTCTTTTGCCGCACGAAGATCAGGAGCCTCCTTTAAACCGACAGCGAAGGAATGAAGCTGTGGCCACCAGGCTTCTTTGCTTTCCGCCTCTTCGATCCGCCGCGCGGAAAATTTTTTGCTAATGGCGGAGATAATCGAAGAATCCAATCCCCCTGACAGCAGCACGCCATAGGGCACATCAGACATCAGATGACTTTTTACTGCTGCCTCTAAGCTATTACGCAGCTTATCTTTATCGGTAACATTATCTTTGACGTTATCGTAATCGAACCAGGTGGGATGATAATACTCGCAAATTTTACCGTCCTGGCTCCACAGATAACTACCGGCTGGGAATTCTTTAATACTTTTACAAATCGGCACCAGTGCTTTCATTTCTGACGCAACAAATTTATTGCCTGATGCATCCTCTCCTGTGTACAGCGGGATAATGCCCAAATGATCACGCCCTATTAAATAGGCATCCTTTTCACTGTCATAGAGTATAAAAGCAAACATACCTTGCAGATCATCTAAAAAATTTACCCCTTTTTGCTGATATAACGCCAAAATGACTTCACAATCTGAAGCGGTTTGAAAAACGTAATGAGCAGCATATTGAGCACGCAAAGCCTGATGATTATAAATTTCGCCATTAACCGCCAAAACATGGGTGCGCTTCCGGTTATAGAGAGGTTGAGCACCGGTATTAACGCCGACAATAGATAAACGCTCATGAACCAATATCGCTTTATCGCTGGCATAAACCCCCGACCAATCAGGACCACGATGGCGCATTAGACGCGACATCGCTAAGGCGGTTTTACGCAATTCGACCGGATCAGTCTTTATATCCAGCACGCCAAAAATAGAACACATAACAATCTCCCTAATGTCTTAAGCAGTGATAACCGTGGATTATAAACCACATTAGCCAACTCTCGCTATGATGACTATTTTTAAAGAGTGAATGTAAAAAACAGAGGGATCACATGCAAAAGATAACGGCTATTTTACTATTTTCAGCGATTTTATCAGTGCCCATCCCTGTTTTAGCTTCTGCTGCTGAGATCCTTGAGGCGTATAAAATTCAGTGGAAACATAAATATATGGGTATTGGGCCGGTATTATCCTGACCCCAAGAACACAGCGGGAAGGCACAAAAACCCCTCCCGTTTCCTCTCATAAAGGCATAAATAATGCGTCTCGAATAAGAAGGCTGACGCTTTTTTTATAAAAATCAGCTACCCCTCCTTACAATTTGCTTATATGCCGTAAAGAGACAGCGCGAGGGGGATTTTTATTAAAGTAGCATCCTAACCGCAATCTTGGTTTTCTACATCCACTTGTGCACCCAATATCAACATCGCACTAGTCATGACTAGAGTAGATAGACCCACCCAGTTTACTACAGCAGCA
>NZ_GL379657.1 GCF_000143625.1 Candidatus Regiella insecticola LSR1
AACCTTGAGTCCCCCGAGCATTGGCTCGAACAGGCGGACAAGGCGCTGTATATCGCCAAGCACGCTGGCCGCGATCAGGTCAATTTTGCCCGCGGTCAAGCTGCCGCGCTCAGGCTGGCCTATCCTGATTGAACCTCCTTCCTGACTGCCTGGCGGGAGGTTGCCTGAAGGAGCCGCTCGCGCATGGCCAGGACCGCCAAGCTTCCACCCGCTAGCCCCACACCACGCTTTCAGGTGCGCCACCTTA
>NZ_GL379658.1 GCF_000143625.1 Candidatus Regiella insecticola LSR1
CGTTTATCCGCTATGTTGTTGACAATAGCGTCAAGTTTTATCACATAGGTATTTTGATCTAGCATTTCATCGGCAAATGCATGAGGTTTGCCAAACAGAGGCTCTGACTCGATTCGCCCCGATATGTTCTTTTTATAAATTAATAATGTGTTTACTTCTTCGGCTAATGCTAGCTGTTTTTCTCCTGCCGGATCGTAGCGATAAATGCGCCGCTCTAAGGCTAGCAGGCCTGCGGTTTGTTCGCCCGCTTGGCTGTGCTGATAGCGTTTGTGGGTCAGTGCTTGATAGCGAAGTTTTAGCGGATCATCGAATGACTCAAGCTCTTTTTCTAAACACCGCTCACCAAGGCTACGTCGTACTCGTAGGCCGCAGGAAACCGATGCCAAATTTTCGGCTTCTGGTGAAACCCTGTGTTCCAAATCGTGCAAAACGGATTGATGTGGCGTGGCGCGATAAACGTGGCTGCCAACGCCAAAATCAATGCCTAGGTTATCACGATCGACAATTCTAGCCGTTTGGTTTAATGCAATATCGGTGATAAAACCCCCGTTATGTACATTTGGCACTAGTTTGATCTCCCGCGGATAAAAGAATGTGGCGTGCTCACCGGCGTAGCCGGGTAAGGACAATAAAGGTCCGTAGGGCAGATTGTTGAGGGCATCAACCGCATGAACGCTACCCTTGCTGGTTGAGCGGGTTAGTACATGGCGCTCCTGTTCCAGATCGCCGAGAATAGTTGTGGGAAATTTGGCGCTTGTTAACCCTTGTGGCGCACGATAATAACTGCCATTCAGTACAATGCCTTCTTCTATAAGACGGCGACTTGCCTTGGTTAATGTGGTGAGTATAGGAACCTGATCCAATAATTTCCGCCATGTCGCAACCAGCAGCCATCTACCGCCTTTGAGCAGATCCTGCAAGGCGAATACCGTGCTTTGTTGTGCCAAGCCGCTAATTAATTTAACCGTAGCGTCACTCATCGCTTCGCCTAGCGAAATGAGGCTCATTTCTCCCGCGCGCCAAATAATGCGCGCGGTTGAGCCAACGAACTGTCCCAGTGGGATCAGGGAAAAAGCAATATCCAACGCACAGCCGCCGATCACGCCCGCGCTACGGTTTCCCTGAGCCAGATCGGTAATACAACCGAAGAAGGGGAGCAAGGTACGCGCCATAAAGTCGACAATGGCACGTTCTGATGCAAATACCTGCTCCCATCGGGTTTCACCAGAATGTGCTTTTTTCGTTGTCGCCAAGGGATCAGCCAACAAATGTTGTGCAGCAGCAGTCGCTATTGTATTCATCGCAGCTGTTTGATCGGCAGAGGCAGTGAAAAGCAGTGGTGCAGCAGGGAGTAGCGTTGCTTTGCGTGGATCGGGCACTTCTTTCATCGAGGGCGCCGGCGTGCCGTGCAAATAGGCATTGCTATCAAAAGGGAGCAGTGGAGTGATGATCGCGGCCTGTCTTCGCGTTGCCTCCTCGTCATAGAGCCTGTCTAGAGTAATACCTAATGGATCTGGCTGATCTGTTATGTGATGATGACTATAGTCAAAACGTTGCTCGATTTTCCTCGCTACACCCGCTGCTGGAATAATTTCGAAATAAGCCTCAGTAGCGCTGTTATGTTGTTTAAAATCACTACGATGATCGCCAGATTGACAGCGGATAAAGATGCCTTGATAGGCTTGCTGGTCAGCAAATTTTAGCCGACTCAACTCACAGGTTGACGTTGTCAGCAGTGCTCGATCACTGGCCGGTAATTCTAACAATAACCGCTGTATAATATCGGCTTCGGCTTGGGTTATCGTCTGACAAAAAAGCGTAAAAGCGCTGTCAAAAGCATGAGGGACATCCTGAACACCCTCTATATAACGATCCCCCATCATCATCAGATCCAACAAAGAAGGATAGGCTTCAGGCGCATGCGGTATATAGCCACCCCGCTCATGTGGCCCTGCCCCCCAGTTAGTAAAGAAGTTCGCTTTGCCTTCATCCCATGACTCTTCCGCGGCTTCTAACACATGACATCGCTTTAAATATTCATGA
This sequence comes from Candidatus Regiella insecticola LSR1, assembly GCF_000143625.1. Lineage (GTDB taxonomy): Bacteria > Pseudomonadota > Gammaproteobacteria > Enterobacterales > Enterobacteriaceae > Regiella > Regiella insecticola. The sequence goes on from NZ_GL379658.1 coordinate 2,044, forward strand.
TGAGGTCGTGGATCAAAAAACCAATACTGTTGATCCACCCCTGCATTGGTGAGTTGTTGCTGTGCTATCGCGCGGCGATCGGGCGCTTTGCTCTGCAATTTATTGAGGGCGTTGGCATGTTGATTTTGCTGATCGCGCAGATAATTCACCGCCGTGGTGATCTGCGCCTTGGTTGCCGTGTGAATATCATTGATTGGCGTGATAGCGTTGTGCGCCTGTGCATAGCGTAATGCGGGATAGACCTGCGTTTCTGCCCATAATTTTTGAATTGGTGGATCTTGGGAATTAGCGAGCTGGGCAGACAAGGTAATGAGGTCGTCAAATTTCGCCCCATGAGAGGCCCCCGGCGTCATCGCCTCTAATAGTGCTACGCCGTGCAGCAAGGCCACACTTTGTAATGAGCGCCCATAGCAAAGGGAATTTGGCACATTGCGTATTAATAATTCGGGTGCTATTTCACGGCATAGCAGGTAGTGCAGCATATCCAGGGTAGCCGTTGAGACACCAGAGTTACGCAATGTTATTGATGCTTTGAGTCGATCAAACAATTGGGCGTGGGTATATTCCGTCACCTGGTTATCTCGGAACTCCTGCATGATAGAACGTGCTGTGCCCGCGGTAGCACCGAGAAAATGCTCAATGATGACTTTGCCCACCAGTGCCTGTGTCACCCTCGGTGAAGGGCGTTCTTTCGCCTCACCCCCGTACCAGCCGATTCTTTTCAGCAGAGGGGTGGCAAATTCAGTGAACTGTGTGGTTTGCATCAATGCCTGCCAAGTATCACGTGCCGATTGGCGCAATTGTCGCTGCATGCCATTGTGCTGACAAAGTGTGTCGATCCCGATCAGGTTAAAAAGTTGATCAGTAGGGGCAGTGCTGCTGCTCTCTGCCAGTAGAACATTGAGCTTAGGCAATGGATCAATCAGTAGTAGCGGGTTAGGCGCATTTTCAACCTCCTGTGCTTCACCCACTTGTATGATCATCGGCGCCAATAGCAGAGCGGCGATCTTTAATGCTTGATCCGGCTGGAGGGTTGAATGCTCTCTACGCAGTGAAATTGCAAGAGACAAGGTTTGCATACCGGGTGCATTCTGCGCCCGTTCGATATCCGTCGCGAGCCAATTTTCATTTATTAGGATT
>NZ_GL379659.1 GCF_000143625.1 Candidatus Regiella insecticola LSR1
AAATGATGCACTGAAAGCCTGTTATTATGGCAATAATTCGATTTTTAACGTAACCCTTTATTCTGGACTAGATTTGGAACGAAAAGCGCTCAGCGTGACCCCTTAACGTATGAAGAAATATGCTGTCATTCCTCACCAGGACAGCTAATAAGACTTAACCTATAGATATACACATATTCCATTCAAGAATTGCCTCGCCATTGTGCGGGGCAATTGCGTTTTTGCATGTATGTAAATATTTTTTTGATAAGAAAGTATCATCAATAAAAATATTTTAGCTATTAAAAATAACCCGCTTTTGATGAGTATTTCCACTTATTCTCCCTTAACCGAACAAAACTGCCTCTAGCTGTTATGAAATAACCATCACCAGCATACGGAGCATACGCTTACGCTTCATAAAAATACAAATCTACATCCAGAGAAAAATAATCGAGGAACAAAAATGACTGAAACAACCAAAATTGATAATTCAAATCATATGGAAAATACATTAAACACAGAATCAATCGAGGCTTCCATAGAAGAGATTTCTGAAAATCAAGATAATAAAATACAATACGATATAACATACCAAAAGGCTAAAAAATACCTTAAAGAGGTCGGGTTTTTATCAGAAGAAAGTTTTGTTTATCCTGAACAAGTGGTGGATGATATTTATCGTGCTCTTGCAGCAGATAAGAAACATTTAACAGGATTAGCATCAAAATTAACTGATATTACAGAAGTCCCTCAAGAAAATGATAAAAAATCAATATTAAAAGACTTATCAACGAAAAAATTCAAAACTTTTTCATTCAAACTATCTTTAAAAAAGACAGTTTCCTTGAGTTTGTTGCTGATTTGGTAAAATCCAAGGACGATGACAAGAAAACAGTAAAATATGTTTGGCAGGATATTTTAGATAAAATAGCACACTTGAAGCCAGAAACCATAAAAAAAATAGAAAAAGACATTATCTTTCCTTGTATGCCAGTATTCGAATATTACGCAGATATTCCTAACATGGGAAGGTTTAGAATATTTAATAGACTTGAATATTTAGTCATTGGCTCTATCCCCTGGGTATATATTCATGCTACTCTACATTTTTTAAATGACAATAGCATCGATTTTAATCCGTATATTGAAGAATATCTCCTACAAATAGGAGCCTTCTTAGAACATGTAATAAAAAAAGGCAGTATCCCTGAGAAAGTAAGATACTTTTTAATTCCTGTAGCCTTATCTTATGCGATAAAAAATACTGATGTATTAGTAGAGGAAATTCTTAATTCGCCCGTTCTAAGGGAAAAAGTCGTTACGGAGTTTTTTAACTCGGTAGATAAAGAAAATGAAGAAATTAAAGCAATACTTCCAATCAATAAATTTATAAAAGCAATGGATGGATATAAAACTCGTACAGAATTAGCTAAAGAGAAACTAGCTAGTATAGGTATTATTGATAATGAAGGCGCGATTGCAGCTTACAAAGCTGCACCTGATTCTTTTCCTTCGACTATCGATGCTAGACTACCAAACCTCACTGAGATCTTTGCAAAGCAAAATGAAGAGATTGCTAAAAAATTTAGCATATGGCAGAAGATTGCCCTTACAGATGCCATTGATAGACTGTCATTACAAGAAGACAAGGATTTTTTTAATCTTGGGAAAGTATCTTATGCTAAATTTGTTTTCACAGAAAAAGAATGTTATTACGGGATGAAGGAAACGTATATAGAAGATAATGCCCCTAAGGTTATGGAGTTATCTCTTCCTTATCCGCATTGTTCAGATATTACAGTATTAAAAATCATTGAATATATATATATAGTGTTATTTGTATAGAATATTTTCACACGACTCGATGGTTTATTCTCTCTCCTGATGACGATATGCGATATAGATTTCACGAGATTGATGATCCTAGAAGTAAATACTCGTATTTATCTTTTTTTAAAAAAAACACCGCAATACCACATGAAATTATAGAGAAAATAGAAACTAAACCATTTATAGTTGAGCTTGATAAATACGAAAATTTAAAACAAGAAAACGACTCAGTAACCAAGCTAGTAGAAGAACTTACTAGAATCCGAAAAGATTCTTTTTATGACAATCTACATCAATCAGGGTATGAAGCAACCATTATTGAAAAGATTGCTGATTTCTTGAAGCATCTAATTCCTTTTTACGATGCAATAAAAAATCTACAAGATGGCAAAAAACTTGAGGCAGCTGGTTATTTTGTTCTAGATCTTCTGATGTTCTTGCCTTTAATTGGTGAAGTAGGCAAACTTAGCGTAGGCATGAGTGAAGTATTAATATCCGCCGCTAATATTTCTAGACTCAGAATGACAAGATATTTAGCGACGGGATCGTTGAAATTTGCTATAAAAAATACTGCACCGTGCTTCTTTAAAGAAGGTATCTTTGGCACATCTAATTTACTGACAAAGCAAACATTAATTTATGTCCTGAAAGCGACAGTGCGTTCTGTCGATCCTGGTTTTGAGTTAGTTTATATGGGAGGAAAATATATCTATAAACAGTCTAATCAGCTCACGAATAAAATACTTAAAGAACTAAATACCTATAATGATTATTCTCTTGCTTATAAGGATATGCTGATTAACATGCTGTCGAAACCTAGAGTTGAAATCCCGTTGCAGAAAAAATATATTACTAATGAAATGCTTTCTACAGCTATCCAACTAGCACAGCAGAATAGATACGAAAGAATTATTGAAGAGTTAACTTCATTGAAAAACATAATGCCAAAAGTTCCTGAAGTGCAAGCCTACCCACTCACTACTACATGTATTGCATCAGTATGTACTGCATCATTAAGAGAAGTGAATCTTTCTTTTGAAAACATAAGGACGGTAACAAGTGAGATGATCGATGGTGTATCTCATTTAAATATATCTTCTAACCCTATTAATTCATTACCTCCAACACTACCTAATACATTAACTTATTTAAATATTTCTAACACGCTAATCGATTCATTACCAACACTACCTAATACATTAACTCATTTAGATATTTTTGACACGCCAATCATATCGTTACCAAAACTACCAGATAAATTAACTCATTTAAATCTTTCTAGCACGCTAATCGTGTCATTAGGAAAACTACCTAATAAATTAACTGATTTAGAGATTTCCAATACGATAATCCGCTCATTACCAATACCACTACCTAACACATTAACTCATTTAAATATTTTTAACACGCCAGTCATATCGTTACCAAAACTACCAGATAAATTAACTTATTTAAATCTTTCTAGCGCG
>NZ_GL379660.1 GCF_000143625.1 Candidatus Regiella insecticola LSR1
AATCGTCAGTCTCCAACGCCTACCACGATGTGAGGGTTGAAATAGCCATTTTAATAAGTGAATAAACAACACTTCGAGTCGTGATTCCAATTCATTTCTCTGGCTATTTCCCACACCCTCTATCTCCTCCAAGAGGTTTTGCGTATCTAGTTGACTCAGGTTACTGGAACGGAGCAAATCAGCCTGTTCTTGTGTCCAACCGTAGAAGTCATTGTGGTAATGGGCAGCCATATTTTTTTCCATTATTTTAAGACTACTGAATACACTGTCGGTACTGTTCAGCGTCCCAATTTAGCAGTTCAGCAATTTGTAAACTTGATAAAATATAAAGGTATGAGTCAGTCTCTTGCCTTTTTATCACATCATAGTAGCACCGTAGCTGTGCTTGTTTGGCGCGATTGAACGTGGGTTTGACATAAACCCCCCTGTTTTGAATAAAAACAAGCTCAGGGGAATGTTGCTCTTGCCGATTTTTAAACAGAAAATCGTCCAAGATTTTATAAGCATAAGCCTGAGATCCTAAAAAAACAACATGGTCTGGATATAAAGCCCAATACTTATCAAGACGGTTAAATAGTTCGGGATCACGTACCAGCTCATGGATCTCAATGTCTTGAATAGGAATATAGTGATCTAATGCTTCGGGGGCTTCATTCTGTACGTTACTGAAAATATTCCTCGGTATTGTGGTTAACTTTTGGATGATTATCGTCAGCATATCGTTTACTTCATCTATGTGCTCTCCACCTACGACTACACCATGATTGCGTAAGAATATGAGCTTTAGCTGTGGATCCGCTGAGATAGTCTGAAAAACCGCCTGAGCGAGTTCTTTTCCTGGCTTATAGTAGTCAATCAACACCCACGGAGGACAATTAGTGAGTAATCGGCGCAATTTAGTCTCACAGTCATGGCGAATCAAATAAGCTAATATTTCAATAGCGTGTAAATGCACAACAATTTTTTGCGGCATTAGGGCATGCAGCAAGGTTTCGATAGAGGGTTTAAGAGGCGAATTATTTTGTAATGTTGGCGTCACATCAAAGTCGCCATTTTTTATGGCTTCACGAAGGTGGGGTAAATCCACCGGTATAAAAAATCTCTTTTTCAGATGCATCGGC
>NZ_GL379661.1 GCF_000143625.1 Candidatus Regiella insecticola LSR1
CTATCTACGCTCATCCGGTCTCCCCCCCCCCTGGCCGTAACTCGAAATTCATTGGGTATACACCTTAGTCAGTATTTCGAGCTGTTCTTGCATCGCTAACCACGCTATTTCAACTTTTTCCAATTTCATTTTAAGCTGAGCTTGTTGTTGCAGACATGAGATAAGCTCGTTTTTACGCGCTATATCGTAGAGTGTTTGATCAAGCAATTTTTGTTCAATGGTTTGCTGTTCAATACTTAATTGCTCCATTTGTTGTTCCAGTAGCGTAATTTTATTACGCAAGGGTTGGCTCTGTTTGCGTAACTCTGCCCTGTGGCGTTTTTTATCAACCCGTCCTGCAACAAATTTAACTGCCGGTTCAGGGGGTTGCTGTTCATTTTGTTGATCCTGTGAACCCATTAGCCATTGTTGATAATCAGTTAAATCCCCGTAGAAGGGCGCAACATTGCCATTGTGAACCAGATAAAGATCGTCGGTGGTTGATCGCAATAAGTGTCGGTCATGTGAAACCACCACCAGCGCCCCTTCAAATTCAATGAGTGCTTCTGTTAAGGTTTGGCGCATATCTAAAATCTAAATGGTTAGTAGGTTCATCAAGCAATAATAAATTAGGGCGCTGCCAGACAATCAGCGCCAGTACCAATCGCGCTTTTTCGCCTCCGGAAAAACGTTCCGTTAGGCTGGTTACTTGATCCCCTTGAAAACCAAAACCACCAAGATAGTTACGTAACTGCTGCTCAGGCTCAAGTGGTGCTAGGCGAGCCATATGTTGCAGCGGTGATTCATCGGCGTGTAAATATTCAAGTTGATGTTGTGCAAAATAGCCTAGCTTGATGCCCTTAGCTAAACTTATTTCGCCACTTTGTGGCTTAAGTGTGCCGGCTAATAACTTAATTAATGTCGATTTTCCTGCGCCGTTACAGCCTAATAATCCGATACGCGAGCCAGGAACTAAATTGAGTTTAATCGATTGTAAAATCACTTTTTTATCATAACCGGCACAGACTTTTTCCATCCGTAATAATGGATTGGGCAAATTTTCGGGTGGAAAAAAACGAAAATGCAACGGATTATCGATAACGGTGGGAGCGATTAACTCCATACGTTCAAGCATTTTTATGCGGCTTTGGGCTTGTTTAGCCTTACTGGCTTTAGCGCGGAAACGATTAATATAGTGTTGTAAATGCGCTACTTTTTCTTGTTGATGCTGATATATGGATTTTTGTTGTAAAAGTTTAGCTGTCCGCTGACGTTCAAATGATGAATAATTTCCCGTGTATTCATTTAGCTTTTGCTGTTCAATATGTAAAACTTTGTCGATAATTGGATCCAAAAAATCGCGATCATGAGAGATAAGCATCAAAGTGCCGGGATAATTTTTCAACCATTTTTCTAGCCAAATCACCGCATCTAAATCGAGATGGTTAGTGGGTTCATCCAAGAGCAGTAAATCTGAGCGACAAATCAGTGCCTGCGCTAAATTAAGACGCATTCGCCAGCCTCCTGAAAAGGAGCAGACAGGTTGTTGTAGTTGATGTTGTGAAAAATCCTAGGCCATTGAGCAGATTGGCGGCACGCGATTGAATGGTCCAGGCTCCAATGGCTTCTAGTTCTCCGTGTAAATTAGCGATAGCGTGACCATCATTTTTTTCGTTGACGATTTGTAACTGGTTTTCTAAATGACGAAATTGGCGATCACCGTCGATAACGTATTCTATGGCGGGAACCTCTAATCCGGGTGTTTCTTGATCAACCCAGGATACTGTCCAATTAGCGGGGAAAATGGCATCACCGCTTTCGGCGCTGATTTCTTTTTTCAGTAGTGCCAGCAGCGTGGACTTTCCACAACCGTTCTTGCCAATGAGCCCGACCTTTTTACCTGGATTGATCGTTGCGGTTGCGTTGTCAAGTAACACACGAGTACCACGTCGAATTTGAAGAGAAGAAAAAACAATCATAGGCACCGTATGTTTAAAATATGTTAAATTGTATTGTTTGATGACTGATTCAGAGTATACCCCTTCGCCTTTGAAGTTGCCTTCGGCTGCCAGGGCGACCGACCGATGAGCGTGGACATACCAGGAGGGAGAACACCAGCAGCCAACAGCGCGGCGGCTTCAAAGGCAAAGGGTATACCGGACATTTTTTATCTTTACTCGCATGGTAACGGAAAACCAGCATTTTGACGACTTTTGGAGGAAAATGATGTTACCAATGCCTAAAATTTTATTGTTATATGCTCACCCAGAATCACAAAATTCGGTGGCTAATAAAATTTTATTACAATCTGCGGCGAAGTTAGCGCATGTTACTGTGCATGATCTCTACGCTTGTTATCCCGAATTTTTTATTGATGTTTGTCACGAACAACAACTATTGCGTGACCATCAATTCATTGTATTTCAACATCCTTTGTATACTTATAGCTGTCCAACTTTATTAAAAGAATGGTTTGACCGCGTATTATCTCGGGGTTTTGCCAGTGGCGTAGGTGGCAATGCTCTGCGAGGAAAATATTGGCGGTCGGTGACTACTACTGGTGAGCCTGAGAGCAGCTTTTACCGCGACGCTGATAACCGGTATCTGATGGAAGATATTTTGCAGCCTTTTAAATTTATTGCATCGATGTGTCATATGCATTGGATCATGCCGATGATTGTTTATTGTGCACGTCGGTTAGCGCCAACGGCGTTGCATCGACATGCTAAGGAGTACGTTCAATGGTTACAGTCCCCGTTATCCATCTCTGTATCTTCGGGGAAAAAATAATGGAAGATTCGGGTTTATTAACGGCTATCCTGCTCTTTTTATTTTCGGCGGTGGTGGCCGTTCCTATCGCCCAACGTTTGGGGATTGGAGGGGTATTAGGTTATTTGATCGCGGGGATAGCGATCGGGCCTTGGGGGTTAGGTTTTATCCATGATGTCGATGAAATTTTGCATTTTGCTGAGCTTGGTGTGGTTTTTTTGATGTTTATCATTGGACTAGAACTAAAACCGGCGAAGCTCTGGCAGCTTAGACGCTCGATATTTGGTGTAGGTGCTGGCCAGGTGGTGATCACTGCTTTAATCCTGGGTGCATTGCTTTATTATAGCGATTTTGCTTGGCAGGCAGCGATCATTGGCGGCATCGGTCTAGCGACTTCTTCTACCGCAATGGCGCTACAGTTGATGCGTGAAAAAGGAATGAATCGCAACGAAGGGGGGCAGCTTGGATTTTCAGTCTTATTATTTCAAGATATAGCGATAATTCCTGCATTGGCATTGATTCCTCTTTTGGCGGGATGTCATGGAGCCGTCGAGAACGATTGGGGTAAAATTAGCCTGAAAATGGCCGCTTTTGCTGGGATGCTGATCGGTTGTCGTTATCTGTTACGCCCTTTATTTCGTTATATCGTGGCGTCCGGTGCACGTGAAGTGTTTACCGCTGCTGCCCTCTTGGTGGTCTTAGGCTCGGCATTATTTATGGATATGTTGGGTTTATCGATGGCATTAGGGACTTTTATTGCCGGTGTTTTATTAGCAGAAAGTGAATTCCAACATGAATTAGAAATTGCTATTGAGCCTTTTAAAGGGTTGTTACTCGGGCTGTTTTTTATTTCTGTTGGGATGGCGCTAGATGTAGGCGTGCTTTTTGTTCATTTTTTTACCATATTGATGGGTGTGATTGCACTGGTTTCTATTAAAATTGCGGTGCTCTGGGCTTTATCGAGTATTTTAACGTTAAATCGTTCGGTACGATTGCAGTTTTCCACAGTACTGAGTCAGGGGGGAGAATTTGCATTTGTTCTATTTTCTGCGGCATTTAGCCAAAAAGTGCTAACGGCAGATCAATTGGCGCTGTTATTGGTGGTGGTGACGCTGTCGATGATGACGACGCGGCTGTTGATGAAGGGAATTGACTGGATGTTGGTGCGTCGCTATAACGAGCAGGAAGAAAATGATGAAAAGCCCTTCGTAGAAGATAATGATCCACAGGTGATTATTGTCGGTTTCGGTCGTTTTGGGCAGGTGATAGGGCGTTTATTAATGGCAAATAAAATGCGCATTACTGTATTAGAGCGTGATGTTAGTGCCGTTAGTATGATGCGTAAATATGGTTATAAGGTTTATTATGGCGATGCCACGCAACTAGATTTATTACGTGCCGCTGGCGCTGAAAAAGCAAAAGCCATCGTTATCACCTGTGATGAACCGGAAGATACGATGGAATTGGTTCGCCTCTGTCAGCAATATTTTCCGAATTTATGTATTTTTGCTCGCGCCCGTGGCCGGGTGGAGGCACATGAGCTGTTGCAATCTGGCGTAGATAATTTCGCCCGTGAAACTTTCTCTAGCGCTTTGGAATTGGGTCGTAAAACGTTATTAGCGTTAGGAATGCATCCTCATCAGGCCTATAGAGTACAGCAACATTTTCGTCGTTTGGATATGCGAATTCGTCGTTTGGATATGCGAATTGATGCCACAGCATCATGGGGATGTCGCTCAGATTTCTAGAGTAAAAGAAGCGCGGCGTGAATTAGAAGATATTTTTCAGCGAGACATGCAAGATGAACAACGGCAATTTGCTGATTGGGATAAATGATAAGTCGTATTGATAATTTCGAAATCTTCTTGAGCGATGTTCAGTTGAGGAAAAAATGAGCACAAGAAATTTCACGCGGAGATAACAATGACAACACGTAAAAGGTTTATCGCTGGTGCAATTTGCCCACATTGTCATGCGTTAGACACATTAGCGTTGTGGCGAGAAGAGCACGCTGGTGTCGCAATGGTAGAGTGTGTGAAATGTGATTATTATCAGCGTCAGCCGGATAAAAAAGCGAGTAAAACCATTCATGTTGATGAAAAAATAATAGGGATGTTTCATGTCTTTTGATGTCTTTAAAAATGATGTTATTTAAATTATTACGCTCGATTATTTTAGGGCTCATTGCTGCCGCCATTCTATTACTTTTATACCGTAGTATAAAAAATAATATTCATGAAACCATTCCGGTTAGTTATAGCAGAGCGGTAAGCCTTGCGGCGCCCGCGGTGGTAAATGTTTATAATCATAGTGTAGGAAATGTAGCTCAAGTTCCTTTAACGATACGGATGCTGGGGTCTGGCGTCATCATGAGTGACAAAGGCTATATACTGACCAATAAACATGTTATCAATTACGCTGAAAAAATTATTGTTGCGTTACAAGATGGTCGTATATATGAAGCATCATTGGTTGGTTCAGACGCTTTGACAGATTTAGCGGTATTGAAAATTGAGGCAGATAATTTGCCGATGATTTCAATTAACCTGAATCAAGTAACCCATGTTGGTGATGTCGTTTTGGCAATAGGTAATCCTTATAATCTAGGACAGACTATCACTCAAGGTATTATTAGTGCCACAGGTCGGGTTGGTTTGAGTGATTCTGGCCGACAAAATTTTTTACAAACGGATGCTTCAATTAATCGCGGCAATTCTGGCGGAGCTTTAGTCAATAGCTTAGGTCAATTAGTCGGTATCAACACATTATCATTTGACAAAAGCAGTAATGGTGAGATCCCGGAAGGCATCGGTTTTGCTATCCCTACGGCTTTGGCAACTAAGGTGATGCAAAAATTGATTCGTGATGGACGGGTGATACGTGGTTTTATTGGTATTACCGGTGACGATTATCCGCAGTTTAATTTAACTAATGCTAATAAAAAACCGATACAAGGCATTAAAGTGAACAAAATTTTGCCTGAGGGTCCTGCTGCTACGGCGGGGATCCAGATTGGAGATATTATTCTTAGCGTAAATGATGTCCGCGTTATTTCTACAATAGAAACGATGGATCAGGTAGCAGAAATACAACCTGGTACTGTTATACCGGTGCTGATATTACGTGATGAACAACAAATTATGTTGAAAATAATCATTAGTGAGTACCCTGATAGTTGAATGGTTATTACTTTTAGAGATTTCGACGGGCGCTTAACACAGAAACCAGAAGCGTGTTATTTATTTTTCGGTCAGTTATACTGCCTGCATCATTCATTTTATTTCCATAAACGATTATGCCAATGTTTTCGATTTTGGCTTTGATTGCCTATTTATTCAGTTTGGG
>NZ_GL379662.1:0-12662 GCF_000143625.1 Candidatus Regiella insecticola LSR1
ATAACAAGGCTTTTAGCCATGTGAGGGAAGGCTGTTTTGGCGCGCGTTTTTCCTATTACCCTTTTTTAACAACAACGTATTAAGTGCTGGCATACGCATTCCCTTAACCATGTTGGTTGCCTTTGCATTATGGCCACATGCGCCGACAGAACGCCCTCCTTTTGATGCTTTGGTCTATCTGGGTTTAATTAGTAGAGAAGTGACCATCGGATTATTATTAGCCAGCGTCATTGCTTGGCCATTCTGGGTATTACATGCGGTGGGATCGATTGTCGACAACCAAAGAGGGGCGACAATCAGTAGTAGTATTGATCCTATCAGCGGGGTTGATACTTCTGAATTAGCTAATTTTTTTAATCTCTTTGCTGCCGTTATTTTTTTGCAAGGCGGCGGGATGACATTATTGCTGGAAGTGTATGATGCCAGTTATCGTTTTTGTGATCCCTTAACGGAGTGTTCCCCTGCATTATTACCGCTATTATCTATCTTGACCCAACTGATGGTTAAAGCGTTAGTTTTGGCGAGTCCAGTCATCGCGGCGCTATTAATGACAGAAGCCATATTGGGACTGCTCTCACGCTTCGCGCCACAGTTAAATGCGTTTTCTATTGCATTAACGATTAAAGGAACGGTCGCCTTTGTCATTATTATGATTTATTTCTCGGCTCGTTTGCCGGATATTATTATGCAACTTTCTTTTCATCCTGATTTATTAAACATTTGGTTTAACCAACTTTTAAAATAACGCGCATTACCTTACCTTTCATGACATTTGACGCCGTTAGCTTAATTTATAATAGACCGCTTTCGAAACCGTAGCGAGTGGTATTAAGTCTGCGTTACGCGGTGCTCGCAATCCTCATGTACTTATATGGCAACGAAGGTTGCTGTGCGCCGCGGGCGCCTTGACTTAATACCACTCGCTACGGTTTCGAAAGCGGTCTAATACCCAAGAAAATTTTTCTGCTTATTAATAGATTAACGCCGAGTCGGATAAAATAAATGTCATCAAATAAAACAGAGAAACCTACCCAAAAGAAATTAAAAGATTCCGCTAAAAAAGGTCAATCCTTTAAGAGTAAAGATTTTATTATTGCCTGTCTTATCCTTTGTGGCGCGCAATACCTTATTTCAATGGGCTCTTTTGTCGAACTGATGGGAGCCTACCGGCGTGTTATCGCCAATGATTTTGATTATGACATTCATCGTTATACGACGGCGGTATTATGGATAGGATTACAAATCCTGCTGCCTATTATATTGCTTTGCGTATTTGCTTCCGCGTTGCCTACGTTATTACAAACGGGCTTTGTCATCGCGACCAAAGCGTTAAAATTTAATTTTGGTGCCATCAATCCCGCCAAAGGTTTCAAAAAAATATTCAGCTTACGGACAGCAAAAGATGCCGTGAAATCTCTGCTTTATTTAGCGACTTTTTTTATTTCTGCGCTCCTGGTATGGCATAACAAGAAAGGATTATTATTCCAACAATTACATGGTACGCCTTATGATATGACGGTGGTTTGGGGTGAATTATTGCAAGCGATCATTTTCACTTGTCTTGTGTGTATTATCATTATTTTAATTTTAGATGCGTTAGCTGAGTTTTTTCTGTATATCAAAGATCTGAAAATGGATAAACAAGAATTTAAACGTGAGATGAAAGAACAAGACGGTAATCCGGAAATAAAAAGCAAACGACGTGAGCTGCACAGTGAATTACTTTCTGAACAAATTAAATCTGACGTTAAAAACTCAAACTTTATTATTGCTAACCCGACTCATATTGCGGTGGGGATTTATTATAGACCCGATCCTGAAACCGCTTCGATCACCATCCCCCTCTGTTTCGGTATTGGAAACCAATCAGCGTGCATTAGCGGTAAGGGCGTATGCCAAAAAAATGGGTGTTCCTATCATCCAAACGTTCCTTTGGCGCGCCGTATATTAAAAACCCATAAGCGTTATTCGTTTATCAGTCTTGATGCTATCGATGAGATTATACAGTTAATGATTTGGTTACATCAGGTAGAAAATGCCGGATATGAAGAAGTTGCGAATAACGACAGTCAAGAGGAAGTAAAGGCTGAAAACAGTGAAAGTGAGGCCGTCTCTAATAATGAGAATGAAGATAGCGTAGAAAACGTATCTGAAAAATAGTTAAGCTTAAAAAATAAGTACTAAGGAAAAATCGGTGAGGGCTAATATTCCCTCACCGATTTCTTTTTTTTCATTATGCGCTGTATTGCCGATTTTGATCCCTTTAATCTTCAGAGTCAATAAAAGCATTAAAAACAGCACTAGCACCAGTCACAACACCATTAGCAAAAGTAGTCAGCAAGTTTGATGCCTCGATTTTCCTATAGTTCGGATTTTCCTTTAGGAAATCTAATAATCTTTTTTCGTAATAAGATAACTCATGCTTTTTTGATAATTCTTGGTATGTTTCTGGTAATTTTTTAAGAAATAGATGAGCATCCTTTTTATATTGTAGCCCTGAGAGTTGAGCATCAATATTTTTTAGCATTTCTATTTCACCATTGACTAATAGCTGGATAAAAATAGTTTTTATTACAATTTCTCTATTGTTATATCCAAACATATAATAAGGAAGTCCATTTTCGTATGTGTCTTTACAAAGCTCTGTCGCAATATACTCGTATGTGGAAACTAATTTTTCATATACGTGTTCAGGAAGCAATTCTTTATTTAAAAATCTTTCCATATATTTTAAATCGAGCTCGGAATTTTCCGAATTAACAATGATATCTAAAAAAATTTGCCAGAGAATGGTTAATTTTTTTTGAATTAGTTATTGGTCTTTCGCGCAAACGTATACCGGAAAAATCTTCCAGATGTTTTGTAATGTCAAGGTAATCCATCCAAGAAGAATTATTTTCTTCTGAATCAATCAATTTGCGTACATGACTATCTATTATTTCATTAAATAGTAATTCATTAGTGATATTTTTTAGCATATCTGCAAATGAAGACACATTATGAGGGTTATCGGCTAAAAATTTTGTAAAATTTTCGTATACCTTAGGGTCATTAGGGTATTCAGGGGCGTTAGGGTCGCTAACGTAGTTGATATGTTTATATAAAGATTTAGCCAATTTTTCATTTTTATGGCCGAACTGTCCATAAGCCAATTGATTATAAGCTTCTGCTAACTCGCTAAATGCCATTGGCAGTGAATAAAATGTACCCTCTGAAAACTTCATGCTGACAACAAAACTGGGTGAACCATCAGGAGCGCTATACCAAGTGAGTGGTTGTTTCGATTCTGCTGTAAAATAAGAAATGAACTCTAAAAGTGCTTTTGTCCGGTCATCTTGACTACTATTTTTGTCAAATAGAGTATAGAAAGCATCACAAACCTTCTTTTCATCACTTCCACAAAAAAATTCTTTGATCGTACTCCATATTGTAGCAAGGGTGCTTTTATCTTTCTGTGCTGTGCCGTTTTTTAATTTATCGATGAGTTCATGTACTGGTATCGGTACCTTTTGGTTATAAAAATTGTTCACTCCTTCAGAAGTGGCTCTATGATAATTAGCAATAACACACATAAAATTTACTCTCCACTTAATAAAATTAAAATTTTATAAAATAATGATAAAGGCTATTACCGGTGCAAAATAAAGTGATTTTAGATATTACACTTGCCTGTTATTTTGTTATCGATGCTATCGAAAAAAAGAACATAACCTTATTTACCTATATTTTATTAAATTGAATTATACATAAGAAAATATAATCTTCTTGCAAAAAGCGCTCATATCACTGAGGCGTTGCAGCCCGTTAAAATATTCTTTTTTAAGCATGAGCGTTTTATTAAAGCGGCAGGCAATCAAATATATAAAATGCCCGAAATAGGATTAATTGACTTATGTAAATTTATCTTAATTTATATGAAGTTACATGTATTTATTTTATTAAAAGAGGAAATTATTTATGGGTATTGAGATGCTCACAAACTATAAGCACGTAAGTCAACCAGATACTTTAGGGAACGTAAGTCAACTAGATGGCGCTAGTGAATTTAGTGAAAATGTAAAGGAGGTTAAAAATAGTCAAACACGTTTTTCATTTTGGGAATGCATAGAAAAGGCTAAAGTAATTTTAGAGAAGTGGGCTATGAGTGATATTGAGCATTGGTATTCTCCTAATGCAGTCATATCGATTAAGGGGACAGTGGGTTGGTCACATTTAAATCAATCTAGTGATAAGAAGAAAGTCCATCTGCCAAGGACTACAAGTAAGAAAATTATTAAGCATAAGCATCCTAGGTATCCTTGGGCTAAAGGTATGAAAGCTAGAGGTATGAAAAGTACTAGGCATATAATAATTCAGAGCCAAAAAAAGCCTGATAGATTAAATGACTATCAGCAGCCATATCGGCCAGAATTAACGCCATCTAGTGATGCTAATGATGCTAATGAAGCCCAGACGCCAGATTCAAATCCATTTTATGAGAATTTCTTTCCAGTAGAAAGAAATCCATTTAATCCGCGTTACCGTCTGCCAGAATTAAATCCATCTAGTAATGAGAAGGAAGATCTTCAGCTAAAAAGGCATATGCATCTTGGGCTTGAAGGTAAAGAAAACTTTAGGCATATGTACAGTGAAGAAAGCACTAGCTATCCTAGGGGGAAAAATAAACCGTTAGAAAAAAATCCATCCGAGAAAACCGGTGGATTATGGCAGAGGATAAAAGGACCTCTATTTATTTTCTTGAATCTTTTCAACAATATAAGTATTTTTGGAGCATAATCCCAAAGCGTTTTATTTTAGATGCTGTGATTTAAAATTAATCTGATAAACATAAACTAAACAGTATGTTTATCAGATCTTTGACGATCAGGGTAGAAAAGCTCAGACCGCGTGCTTGGTTTAAAGATCCGCCAGGATAGTTTTGATTAATTTCGGCCCATGAAAGATCAAGCCGGAATAAATCTGAATCAAAGAGGCTCCTGCGGCTATTTTCTCTCGCGCCGCCATCAGTGAATCGATACCGCCAACACCGATGATCGGCAGGCGGCCTTTTAATTCTTGTGATAGCAGGCGGATCACTTCAGTACTGCGTGATTGCAATGGCCGACCACTCAAGCCGCCGCTTTGTTCACAGTAATCGAGCCCCTGAATTAACGTACGATCTAAGGTGGTATTAGCGGCAATAACCGCATCCAAATGATGTCTCACTAACAGGTCAGCCACTTGAATTAATTCATCGGTGGTTAGATCCGGCGCGATCTTGATGGCGATTGGAACATAGCGACCTTGCTGCTGATGCAGTTCGTTTTGTTTATTTTTAATCGACACCAATAAATCATCCAACAGCTCACCGTATTGTAATGAGCGTAATCCTTTGGTGTTAGGCGATGAAATATTAATGGTGATATAGCCGGCATAAGGATAAATTTTATCCATGCAGGTCAAATAATCCTCTTTACTTTGTTCCAGTGGGGTATCGTGGTTTTTGCCGATATTGATGCCCAAGATGCCATCAAAACGCGCTTTTTTTACATTGTTGATCAGATTATCAACGCCTTTATTATTAAAACCCATGCGATTAATCAAGGCTTCGGCTTTCGCCACTCTAAATAAACGGGGTTTATCATTCCCCGTTTGAGGACGTGGCGTGACGGTGCCAATTTCAATAAACCCGAATCCCATCGCCGCTAAAATGTTGATGCATTCACCGTCTTTATCCAATCCGGCGGCAAGCCCTAACGGATTTTTAAAGGATAGCCCCATACAGCTGAGGGCTTTAGTCGGTACTGACTGACGTAATAAAAACGCTAGGGGTGTGCCTGCTAGCCGTTGTAATCCCTGCATGGTGAGTTCATGCGCCCGTTCAGCATCAAGTTGAAATAGTATTTTTTTAATGAGGGGGGTATACATATTATTCTCCTAATAGACCTCTTTCCAAACCGTAGCGAGTGACGCGAAGTCAAGGCGCCCGGTGCTCGCAATCCTCATGTACTTATATGGCAACGAAGGTTGCTGTGCGCCGGGCGCCTTGACTTCGCGTCACTCGCTACGGTTTGGAAAGAGGTCTAATGCTTTTTCTATTTTTTCATACATATCACTCGATAAATTAGTTAATGTTTTTAACTGTTGCAGTGCATTACGCATTAATTTTTGACGTTCAGGATCATAGCGCTTAAAGCGGATTAATGGTTCGATGAGACGTGATGCTAACTGTGGGTTTTTACTGTTTAAAATAGATAACCTTTCCACTAAAAATTGGTAACCGCTCCCATCGAGGGCGTGAAAGGCCGCCGGATTGGAGGCAGTAAAGCTGCCAATCAGTGAACGTGTGCGGTTAGGATTATTTAAGCTAAATGAGGGATGTTTTAGTAAATTTTTCACGCGATCAAGTACATCGTCAGCCGGGCTGGTGGCTTGTAATGTAAACCATTTACCCATCACCAAGCCATCTTGCTGCCAACGCTGTTCAAAGTGCGCTAAAAGCTCATCACGACAAGGCAGTTGAGCGGCCACCGAAGACGCCAGTGCTGCCAGGGCATCGGTCATATTATTGGCTTGATAGTATGCAGTGCTAACGGTTTGATCCGCTACGTCGATATTATCACCAAAGGCGAGGTATTTAAGACAAATATTACTTAAGGCACGTTTAGCCATATCGCCATGTGTTGCTGAGTAAACAGTGATTTTGTTGCTGTGATATAGCGTTTGCCATTGTTCGGCTAATTCCTTCGCCAGACAGCGGGTTAAGCCGTAATAAACCCGGCGAATGGCGTGTGGATCAATGATGGTAAAGAATTCCGCCATCTCATTTTCAGTCGGTAAAGTGACTATCTCGGCGGCTAAAGCAAGATCTTTATCTAACAATGCAGTCTGAAAAGCATCAATAACCTGCGGCGGTAAAGACAAGGGGGCTTCTGGCTGTGCATGATCCACATTTTGTTTAATGTAGATCGCAAGTAGGCTTTGGGCGGCGTCCCAACGTGAAAATGCATTACGCGCATGCCTCATCAGGAAAGTTAATTGCTGATCACTATAAGGATAATCTAGCCTTACCGGCGCGGAAAATTCACGCAATAAAGAAGGAATGGGTTGGCAGTTGACCTGATCAAAAGTAAAACGCTGCTCTGCTTTTGTCACATTCAGTACTGAGCCCTGCGCCACGCCATTCATTTTTAGCGCAATCACATTGCCACTATCATCATAGAGCTCAATATCTAACGGAATATGTAATGGCAATTTCTCCGCTTGTTCTCGACTGGGCAATGTTTTTTGACTGACCATTAAATGATACTGCTGTTTTTCGGCATCATAACTGTCGCGGATGGTTAGTAATGGTGTGCCAGATTGACTATACCAACGGCGAAACAGGGTGAGATCAATTTTGCTGGCATCACTCATCGCTTGGACAAAATCATCACAGGTCACCGCACAGCCATCGTGGCGATCAAAATAGAGTTTCATGCCGGCTTGAAATTTTTCTTCGCCCAATAAAGCATGGATCATGCGGATCACTTCAGATCCTTTTTCATACACCGTTAGTGTATAAAAATTTCGCATTTCCATGACTTTATCGGGGCGAATAGGATGCGCCATGGGGCTGGCATCTTCGGCAAATTGAGCCGAACGCATCAGCCGAACATTTTTGATACGATTCACTGCCCGCGAGCCGAAATCTGAACTAAATTCCTGATCACGAAATACCGTCAACCCTTCTTTAAGGCTCAATTGAAACCAATCACGGCAAGTCACACGATTGCCGGTCCAATTGTGAAAATATTCATGGGCAATCACGGCTTCAATATCCAGATAGTCTTTATCCGTTGCTGTTTCCGCGTTTGCTAACACATATTTGGCGTTAAAAATATTTAGCCCTTTGTTTTCCATCGCGCCGGAATTAAAACAATCAACCGCCACTATCATGTAGATATCCAGATCATATTCCAAGCCAAAGCGCGTTTCATCCCACTTCATGGCGCTTTTTAGTGAGGTCATCGCCCACTCTGCCCGATTTAAATTACCGCGGTCGACAAAAAGTTCTAATGAGACTTTTCTGCCAGAGCGGGTGATAAAGTGATCGCGCAGCAGATCAAAATCCCCTGCGACCAGCGCAAACAGATAGCAAGGTTTTGGAAAGGGATCTTGCCATTTCACCCAGTGACGACCATCCGGTTGCCCTTTTTTTACAGTACAATCTCCTTTCTCAATACAATTGCCATTGGAAAGCAAATAAGGATAACGCGCTTTATCCGCGGTAATACGGGTAGTGAAACGCGCTAGTACATCAGGGCGATCTAAATAAAAAGTAATATGGCGAAAACCTTCTGCTTCGCATTGTGTACATAATACGTTATTCGACAGATACAACCCTTCAAGGGCAGTATTGGTGGCGGGATGAATTTCATTGACAATGGTGAGCGTGAAATTTGTTGGCAAATTTTCGAGGATCAAGTGATTATTTTGTTGATAAGCCTTTTTCCATGGCTGCCCATCGACACAGACGCTCAGTAAAACTAAATTCTCGCCATTTAAGATCAAAGGCGCATTTTCTTTTATTTGGCGTTTAATTTTACTCACTGCCGTCACGGTAGTTTTTTCTGCATCTAAAGTAAAATCCAGATCGATATCGGTGATGGTATAATCCGGGGGATGGTAATCGTGACGGTATTTAACCGGTGGCTCTGATTTGATGGTAGACGGTTGAGTTGTGGATGTTGTCATAAAAAATTTTGGCCTCATCAATGATTGTTACCTGTGTCCAGGATCGTCACCAGTAACATAGTGTGACGTCATTGTATTGAGTTGTGCTCTGTTTGTTAACTCACTATAGCCAAATCAGTTTAATTTGATTCTGTGTCGTCGTCATTTGCCGTACTATTTGTACTGTCTGTGCTCCTCCGCCTTAAATCAAATTAAACTGATTTGGCTATATTTTCGCAAAAACCCTATTTTTATTATTAACAGAGAGAAACTTATGAGCATAGTGCTTAACGTATTTCCTATTGTAGATGTATTGCAAGGGCGAGCCCCGAGAACAGTGAAGTTATGATACGCGGTTGGGTACGCACTCGGAGGGATTCTAAAGCGGGTCTCTCTTTTATCGCTGTTGATGACGGCTCCTGTTTTGCTTCACTACAGGTGGTCGTTAATAACTCGCTGGCTAATTATGAAAAAGAAATACTGCGCTTGACTCCCGGTTGTTCGGTGGAAATTAGCGGGCAAATTGTTGCCTCGCCGGCAAAAGGACAAGCGTTTGAAATGCAAGCGACCGAGGTGGTGGTGAAGGGCTGTGTGGATGATCCTAAGACTTATCCCATGGCGGCAAAATGTCACAGTATTGAATATTTACGTGAAGTTGCGCACTTACGTCCACGTACTCATTTGATTAGCGCGGTCGCACGTGTTCGCCACACCTTAGCCCAGGCCATTCACCGCTTTTTCCATGAAAAGGGGTATTTTTGGCTATCAACCCCGCTGATCACTGCTTCAGATACCGAAGGCGCCGGTGAGATGTTCCGCGTTTCGACATTGGATCTGGAAAATCTGCCACGTACTGAGAATGGCAAGATAGATTTCGATAAAGATTTTTTTGGTAAAGAAGCCTTTCTCACCGTATCAGGTCAATTAAATGCGGAGGCTTACGCCTGTGCGCTATCAAAAGTCTATACTTTCGGCCCTACTTTTCGCGCGGAAAATTCCAACACTAGCCGCCATCTTGCCGAATTTTGGATGGTTGAACCGGAAGTGGCTTTTGCTGATCTGGATGATGTCGCTGGTTTAGCAGAAGAAATGCTGAAATACCTTTTTAAAGCAGTATTAAATGAACGTGCGGATGATTTAGCGTTTTTTGCTGAGCGGATAGATAAAACAGTGATCACCCGTCTGCAAGATTTTATCAGCAAAGATTTTGCACAGGTTGACTATACCGACGCCATTAAAATTTTGCAGGAATCGAAGCAATTCTTTGAAAACCGCGTGACTTGGGGAATCGATCTTTCTTCTGAACATGAACGTTATTTGGCGGAAGAACATTTCAAAGCCCCTGTGGTGGTGAAAAATTATCCTAAAGAGATTAAAGCCTTCTATATGCGTCTTAATGACGATAAGAAAACCGTTGCCGCCATGGACGTGTTAGCGCCCGGTATCGGTGAAATTATCGGCGGCGCACAACGTGAAGAGCGGCTTGAGGTACTCGACGCGCGTTTAACCGCGATGGGATTGAAAAAAGAAGATTATGTTTGGTACCGTGATTTGCGCCGCTACGGCACCGTGCCCCATGCAGGGTTTGGGCTAGGCTTTGAACGCCTGATTGCTTATGTCACCGGGATGACAAATGTGCGTGATTTGATCCCTTTCCCACGCACGCCGAGGAATGTTAGTTTTTAATCTCATTAATTTGAAATTATTAATTTGATAAACAAAAGCCAGTATTTGCTGGCTTTATTCATAATTGAAGTAGCCGATTTTTATTAAAAAACCTTACTTATTAACATTTGATTACATTTGGTTTCAAAATGAAACTAATTTATGTATTTTGTATCACTTTCCAGGTAGATTAACTTCCGTTTGGATGGAACACTGGGTGCTGATAGCACAAGCGACATCGAAGTATTGACAATAGTTCCCCAAAAATGAAAAATTGTGCGTCGCGATTAACTCATTATTTTTTTAAAATAATTATTTTGTATAACAATAAAACCGATAAAGGTAATAGCTATGTTCAAGCGCAATATTCTCGCCATACTGGTTCCTGCTCTGTTAGCGGCTAATGCAGCCAATGCGTTAGAAATTTATAATAAAGATGGCCATCAGCTTGACCTTTACGGTAAAGCTGATGTGCGCCATCTCTTCTCGAGTAACAAAAGCGTAGGCGGTGATGATTCTTACGTACGTCTTGGCTTAAAAGGCGAAACGCAGATTGCTGACGACCTGAGCGGTTTTGCCGTCTGGGAACACGAAGTTAACGCCAATAGTACCGAATCTAGGAGCAATTCAGGAAACAGAACCCTTCTTGCTTTTGCCGGCTTGAAATTTGCCGATTACGGTTCAGTGAGTTACGGTCGTAACTACGGCTTGCTGTATGATGTTAACGCTTGGACTGATGGTCAGCCTATTTTTGGTGGTGATACTATCTTTAATCCTGATAATTTCATGACCTCACGTGCTACCGGTGTAGCCACTTATCGTAACAATAATTTATTTGGCTTGGCTGAAGGCTTGAATGTTGCGCTGCAATACCAAGGCGCAAATAAGGGTAGAGAGCTGAAAAACCAGAATGGTGAAGGTTTTGCTGTCTCTTCTACTTATGATCTTGGTTACGGCGTTGCGGTAGGTGCGGCTTACTCTTCTTCTAAGCGTACCGATGCACAAAGAACTTCTTATGCGAAGGGCAAGAAAGCGGAAGCGTGGAATATCGGAGCCAAATACGATGATAACGACTTATACCTAGCGGCAATGTATGCAGAAACTAGAAATATGACTCCCTATGGTAGCAGGAGCGCTTATAATACAGATCACGAAGTGGAAAATAGTATTGCCTCGAAAACAAAAAATATTGAACTCCTCGCCCGCTACCAGTTAGATTTTGGTCTGCAGCCCTTCGTTGGTTATGTGCAATCTAAAGCCGAAGGCGCAGATGAGGATGGAAATTACGGTAGCGAGTATTTGCTGAAATATATGACTGTTGGTACTAACTATAACTTCAACAAAAATTTCGGCGCCTATGTTAATTACAAAGTTAATTTGCTGAAGAAAAATGACTTTACTGAATATCATGGTGTGAATACTAAAGACGTCGTCGGTATTGGCGTGTTCTATCAGTTCTAATCATCTATTGTTGTCTAACATAAGGTGAATAAGCCAAAAAGCAGAGTTTCGACTCTGCTTTTTGCTATTAAAATGGATGAGGTTTTTTAACAGAGTGATATCCTAGCCGCATGGCAGTGAAAAAAGAGATTTCATTAAGGATAAAGTATGCGTACTAAGTATTGTGGGCGGTTAAATTTTTCCCATGTAAATCAAGAAGTAACACTCTGTGGCTGGGCTAATCGTTGCCGAGATCTCGGGAGATCCATTTTTATCGACGTACGTGATCGAGAAGGTATTGTCCAAGTATTTTTCGATCAAGATCAATCCCTGGCTCTTGATGAAGCAAAAAAACTGCGTAATGAATTCTGTATTCAAATCACCGGTATCGTGCGTGCGCGGGACGAAGATAAAATCAATCATGACATGCCAACCGGTGAAGTGGAGGTTTTTGCGACGAAACTCACCATTATTAATGCCAGTGCTCCTTTGCCACTGGATAACAACCACATTAACAGTGAAGAACAACGGTTAAAATATCGTTATCTGGATCTGCGGCGTCCAGAAATGGCGCAACGGTTAAAAACTCGCGCTAAAATCACCGCGCTGGTACGACGATTTATGGAAAACCAGGGCTTTCTTGATATCGAAACCCCGATGCTAACCAAAGCCACACCAGAAGGTGCGCGCGATTATTTGGTTCCCAGTCGAGTCCATCAAGGCAAATTTTATGCGTTGCCACAATCCCCTCAATTGTTCAAACAGTTACTGATGATGTCAGGATTTGATCGCTATTATCAGATTGTTAAATGTTTCCGTGATGAAGATTTACGTTCTGATCGTCAACCTGAATTCACTCAAAT
>NZ_GL379662.1:12690-14829 GCF_000143625.1 Candidatus Regiella insecticola LSR1
AAACAGCTGCGGGATTTAATGGAACAGTTAATCTGCAAGCTATGGAAAGAAATTAAAGGGGTCGATCTTGGTACATTTCAGATCCTCAGCTTTGATGACGCCATACGCCGTTTTGGTTCGGATAAACCGGATTTACGTAATCCGCTAGAATTAATTGATATTGCCGATTTGGTTCAGGGCATCGAGTTGCCGATTTTTGCCGATGTGCTCAATCCTAACAGTAATATCACAGGGCGAGTTGTTGCGATATGTGTTACAGAAGGAGCACAAATTGGTCGTAAACAAATTGATGAATACACTGAAACTATCAAACAACGCGGTGTTAATGGCCTGGTTTGTTTAAAGGTCAACGACAGCCAGGCTGGGGTTGCCGGCGTGCAAGGTTCGATTGGTAAATTTCTTAATGCGGATATGTTGCGAAATATTTTACAGCGGACTCAGGCCAACAATGGCGATATGTTATTTTTGGCGGCAGGAAGTTTTAATACGGTCACTGAAGCGATGGGCGCATTGCGCTTGCAGCTGGGTCATGACAGAAAATTAATTCAACCAAATAGTTGGCAGCCGCTATGGCTAGTAGATTTTCCGCTGTTTGAAAAAAATGATCAGGGCGGCTTAAGCGCCATGCATCATCCCTTTACTTCGCCCAAAGAGATGACATCAGCTGAATTGAAGGCTAATCCAACTGCTGCTATCGCGAATGCCTATGATATGGTAATTAATGGTTATGAAGTGGGGGGGGGATCGGTTCGTATTCATTGCAGTGAAATGCAACAACAGGTTTTTTCTTTGCTCGGTATTGAAGAAGCAGAACAACGTGAAAAATTTGGCTTTCTGCTCGATGCGCTAAAATACGGCGCGCCGCCCCACGCCGGTTTGGCCTTTGGTCTTGATCGTTTAGTGATGTTATTGACTGACTGCGATAATATTCGTGATGTGATTGCGTTTCCAAAAACCACTGCTGCCGCTTGTTTAATGACAGAAGCGCCTAGCTTTGCTAATCCTGATGTTTTAGCAGAACTTTCTATCAAGACGGATAATAAAAAAAGTAAAAAAACAGCAGCATTATACCCAATGGATTTCGAGTTACGGCAAGGCAGCCAGGGGGTGAGACCGATGAGCGTAGACATACTACGTGATTCGGCGAGCACCCGCAGACAACAAAGCCGTAACTTGAAAGGCGAAGGGTATAAATCTTAAATATAAAATGATTTTGGGGGATTCTCATGGCCGGTCATAGCAAATGGGCGAATACCAAACACCGTAAGGCAGCCCAAGATGCAAAAC
Organism: Candidatus Regiella insecticola LSR1; assembly: GCF_000143625.1. GTDB lineage: Bacteria > Pseudomonadota > Gammaproteobacteria > Enterobacterales > Enterobacteriaceae > Regiella > Regiella insecticola. Next base: position 13,978 of record NZ_GL379662.1, read on the forward strand.
GTGGAAAAATTTTCACCAAAATTATTCGTGAGCTCGTGACGGCGGCTAGACTCGGCGGCGGTGATCCGGCGGCTAATCCTCGTTTGCGCGCGGCGATTGATAAAGCATTATCCAATAATATGACCCGCGATACACTGAACCGAGCCATTGCTCGCGGGGTGGGTAATGACGAAGAAAATAATATGGAAACCATCCTTTATGAAGGCTACGCCCCTGGAGGGATAGCGGTGATGGTTGAATGTTTAATTGACAACCGTAATCGTACGGTATCGGAAGTCCGTCATGCTTTCACTAAAACGGGGGGTAATTTGGGTACAGACGGCTCGGTATCTTATCTATTCAGCAAAAAAGGCGTTATTAGTTATGCCCCGGGTCTGGAAGAAGAAAAGATGATGGACTGCGCATTAACCGTGGGTGCTGCTGATATTGAAGTTTATGACGACGGTGCTATTGATGTTTTCACCACCCCGTAAACATTTGGCTTGGTGAAGGACGCCTTAGATGCCGAGGGTTTTATCGCACAACAGGCTGAAGTTGCTTTGATTCCTGCTATCACAGTTAATTTAGATGCAGCAACGGCGCCCAAATTATTACGGTTAATCGATATGCTAGAAGAATCAGACGATGTGCAGGAGGTTTATCACAATGGTGAAATCTCTGATGAAGTGGCCGCTACCTTATAATTAGCTTTCTTGCATAACCTACTGCGTGGCGTGAATGCTGCGTTACGCGGTGCTCACAATCCTCATATAGCCAAATCATTTTAACTTGATTTAAGTTGTTGTCGTCGCTTGTCGTACTATTTTGTACTGTCTGCGTTCCTCCGCCTTGAATCAAATTAAACTGATTCGG
>NZ_GL379663.1 GCF_000143625.1 Candidatus Regiella insecticola LSR1
AAAAGTGTTGCCAATGAGCGTGTGGGGGTGTTTCTTGTCAGTTCACTTGCAGAAAAAATGGCGGAGGTTGCAATGCTAATACCAGGATGGGCAACTAAGTACCATTTTTCAGCTGGCGTTACCGGTTGAAGTTTTTCACCAATGCCTTCAGCAAAAGCTGCCTGTCCATGGATAAATACCGGAACATCAGCCCCTAAAGTCAATCCCCATCTGGCCAGTTGCTCATCAGTGAAACCGCATTGCCACAGATGATTTAAGCAACTAAAACGGTAGCGGCATTGGATGAACCGCCACCTAATCCTCCACCCAGGGGGTAGTTTTTTTTCAATGCTAATATCAGCACCGGCCTGCGCGTGACAAGGTAACTTTTTTGTAACCACTTTTTCTGTAACAAACAGGCGGCCTGTATTATTAAATTTTTTTCTTGATCAACGCCTGGAATAGGCGTTAATAACCGTATTTTTTGGTCTTTGCGCGGTGTAATGGTTAATTTGTCGCCGTAATTGAGGAACTGAAAGAGGGTTTGCAATTGATGATAACCATCAGGGCGTTGGCCGGTAACATAAAGAAATAAATTCAGTTTTGCTGGGCAGAGCCATACGTATGTCATGTTTTCCCTTCACGTACGCCCTGGTCGTTTAGCGGCAACTTCAAGGACTGTGGGGATAGTTTCCAGCTGTCTATTTTTAGTTTGATGCGTTTTTTTCCTTTTTGCGTTTTTAGTTCAATACGTTTGGGTAGCGGTGTAGATCCCTCAGTGTAGCTTTGATAATTCACCGACCATATTCGATCCGCTTGTCGATAATTTATCTGTTTTAAACGATATTGATCATCTAGCGTAAAGTTATGGCTTTTACCGGGCAAACCAAGCATCCATTGGTGTAGGTTATCTAGTGGGATCCACATCCCCGTGAGTCTTTGTATTATTTCCTGTGGATCTTTGCTGAGGTGACGTTTGCCTCGATTGTCTATCAATAAGGTAAATTCGGGTTGGACACGTAATTCAAATTCAATCATGCCTAAAGGGTTGGTCAGCAGCAGTCGGTAGTTTTTTTCCGAGTATTGTTGCCAGAAAAAGCGAGCATAGGTTTTTTGTTTGTCAGAAAAATAGGCTATTGATCCGCTTATTTGGAATTGCTCAATCTGCTGTAATTTTTGTTCATGCTGATGCCATTGATATGAATTAAGGGGGATGACGGAAGGAGGTTGTGTTGTAACGCAGCCCACCAGTACTAAGCTGGCTAAAGGCAATAGACAACAAAAGTTTATCTTACGCATTGTGTTATTAATCTATCCTTTAATACAGAAACAGGAGAATTTTTCGTTGTCTTTCGATTTCGTTTTGTCTCAGCGCCGCTATTTCTTCATTTTTTGGTGTAATTTGATGTTGACATGTTTGTGATCGCGTGCCAACTAGCGTTGGTGGTCCCCACCATCTTACACATTTACTTTGCTCTTCAGTGCTTTGTTTTTCTTTAGCACTTGCAAACAAGGAAAAAAATAGAAGGGGTAATATTATGTTTTTCATATTGTTAAGTTACCTTATTGGGATAAATCTGAATATGATTTTGTTGTTTACTCTTAGCTAGCCTAATACTGGTGGGCTGCGTTACAACACAATCTCTTCAATCTTCTTCATAAGTGTGATGTGACTTTTATTGGTTAACTGTATAAAGTAGAATTCAGCTTTGAAAAAAGCCACCCCAAATATTCTCATGACATTGCTCGCATTAGGCATCAATCACAAAACTGCCCCAGTATCATTACGTGAACAGCTGAGTTTTTTACCAGGCTCCCTTGATAAAGCGTTAAATAGTTTGCTTGAGCAACCTTGGATACAAGGGGCGGTTTTGCTGTCTACTTGCAATCGTACTGAATTGTATCTTAGCGTAAAATGGCAAGATAGTCTGCATCAGCAATTGATTGCCTGGTTATGTCACTATCAAAAAATCAACCCAAATGATGTCATTGCGAGTTTGTATTGGTACCGTAATAGTGATGTCCTAAGTCATTTAATTCGTGTTGCTAGTGGATTGGATTCAATGGTGTTGGGAGAGCCGCAGATCTTGGGGCAAGTTAAAAAAGCCTTTGCAGCATCGCGGTGTATTCAATCTTTACCTTGTGAACTAGAACGCTTATTTCAAAAATCTTTCTCAGTGGCGAAAAGAATACGATCGGAAACAGGTATTGGTGCCAGTGCTGTTTCTGTAGCCTTTGCTGCCTGTACCTTGGCTCGGCAAATTTTTGAATCATTACCAGAATTAAATGTGCTATTGATAGGCGCGGGGGAAACTATTGCCCTCGTTGCTCGTTATTTAAGCGAGCATAAAATTAAAGGTATGATGATTGCTAATCGGACACCAGAAAAAGCATTTTCTTTAGCGCACCAAGTAGGGGCAGACGTTATCACTATTGCGCAAATAGAGCATCGCTTGGCCGATGCGGATATTATTATTAGCGCTACCGCTAGCACATTACCTCTCATCAGTAAGGGTATGGTTGAGCGGGCATTAAAAATTCGGCGCAATCAGCCGATGTTGTTTATTGATATTGCTGTGCCAAGAGATGTGGAGCCGGCAATTGCTAAATTACCTAATGTTTATCTATATACCGTCGATGACTTACAGGCCATTATCCAGCACAATTTGTCGCGGCGCAAAACAGTGGCCATTCAAGCTGAATCAATAGTACAACAGGAAAGCGTCAATTTTATGATTTGGCTACAATCGCAAAATGCGTTAGAAACCATTCGTGATTACCGTATTCAAGCAGACCAGCTACGCAGTAATATGACGATAAAAGCCTTGACGGCGATTGGACGCGGTGAGAACGTGGAACAAGTGATTACGCAATTAGCGCACAAATTAACAAATCGTCTTCTCCATATGCCAACCAAATCTCTTCATCAAGCCGCCAATGAAGGTGATATGGAGCGATTGCAATTGTTACGTGATAGCTTAGGTTTGAATCAACAATAAAAAATTTAAGTATTAATTAAATAAAGTCGAGAATTACTGATGAAGTTTTCTATTGTCACTAAATTGCAAGCATTACAAGAGCGTTATGAAGAAGTTGAAGCGCACCTCGGGGATGCAGAGGTGATCAGTGATCAGCTTCGTTTTCGCACCTTATCACGTGAATACGCGCAACTTAAGGATATTAGCCTTTGTTTTAAACAATGGGACGGCTTACAAGAGGATATCGAAACAGCAAAAAAAATGCTCGACGATCTGGAAATGCGTGAGCTGGCTCAAGATGAATTGAAAGAAGCGAAGATCCGCAGTGAAGCACTAGAACAAAAATTACAAGTATTGCTATTGCCTCAAGATCCTGATGATGAGCGCGATTGTTTTTTAGAAATACGCGCTGGCACCGGCGGTGACGAAGCGGCGATTTTTGCGGGCGATATGTTTCGTATGTATAGCCGATATGCAGAAACACGTCGGTGGAAAATGGAAGTGATTAACATCAATGAAGGAGAGAAGGGGGGGTACAAAGAGGTTATCACCAAAATCACCGGCAATGGTGTCTACGGCCAGTTAAAATTTGAATCAGGCGGCCATCGCGTGCAACGGGTACCAAAAACGGAGTCACAGGGGCGCATTCATACTTCAGCTTGTACAGTGGCTGTGATGCCAGTGCTCCCAGAAACGGAAGTGCTAGAAATTAGCGACAATGATTTGCGTATTGACACTTTTCGTTCTTCTGGGGCGGGCGGGCAACATGTGAACACAACCGACTCAGCTATCCGCATTACTCATCTACCCACAGGTATTGTCGTTGAATGCCAAGATGAACGTTCACAGCATAAGAACAAAGCTAAAGCCAAGTCAGTATTGGCTGCCAGGATACGTGAGGCAGAGAGGCAAAAAAGACAGCAGACCCAAGCTTCTGAGCGGCGTAACTTATTGGGATCGGGGGATCGTTCTGATCGTAGTCGCACTTATAATTTCCCACAAGGCCGCGTCACGGATCACCGTATTAATCTGACACTTTATCGCCTGGATGAAGTGATGGAAGGAAAATTAGATATATTAATTGAGCCTATTGTGCAAGAGTATCAAGCTGATCAGCTTGCTGCGTTATCTGAGCAAGAGTGATGAATTATCAATATTGGCTATCGATGGCGGCGTCCCGTTTTGTTAATAGCGAGAGCCCAAAGCGTGATGCTGAAATTTTATTAAGTTTCGTTACCGGTCGAGCACGTACTTTTCTGTTAGCTTTCTCTGAAACAGAGCTAACAGGGGAACAGCTGTTTAAGCTTGCACCTTTAGTTGAACGTCGGCAGCAAGGCGAGCCGATTGCTTATTTGGTGGGTGAACGTGAATTTTGGTCATTACCTTTAACGGTTTCATCTGCTAGCTTGATCCCGCGCCCTGATACGGAATCTTTGGTTGAACAAGCGTTGGTCTGTTTACCCGCTGATGCTTGCCGTATTTTAGATTTGGGTAGCGGCAGTGGTGCGATAGCATTGGCATTGGCGAGTGAACGTCCTGATTGCCTGGTGATTGGCATTGATATCAATGCTGATGCGGTGACTTTAGCGCGCCATAATGCGTTAAAATTAGCGATAAATAATCTGCGTTTTGTTCAGGGAAATTGGTTTAATATCAACGCATTTACTAAACAGGGCGTTGAGCGCGATCATTTTTCATCCTTGATGGCAGGCTTTAGGTTAATTGTGAGTAATCCCCCTTATATTGCCAGCGACGATCCGCATCTTAAGATGGGCGATGTGCGCTATGAACCGGTAGAGGCGCTGGTGGCGGGCGATGATGGAATGGATGATCTGGTTATCATTGTACGACAAGCGCCTGCGTATCTTCTTTCAGAAGGGTGGTTGCTGGTGGAGCATGGTTGGCAACAAGCAAAAAAGTACAAGCATTATTCTATGAAGCAGGGTTTAGCGCCGTCATGACCCATCAAGATTATGGCGGGCGTGATCGTTTCACTTTGGGTCAATGGAAATGATAGATCATACCCTTCCGCCTTTGAAGTTGCCGGAAGGGTATATATAGATTATGAACCTTCACTGTAAATGGGATAGTTATGGATAGCATTGCTGATTTTGAATTCAATACTGCTTTATTGAGTGAAGGTGTATTGTTAGTTAGCCAATATATTCGTCAGAACTTTTCAACGACTGATATTTTTCGTCGACTACAGCAGTTAGTTGACGAGGCTCGCGCGGTCATACCTGAAAAATTACATCAAGATCAACAATTGGAAGTCCTAATCGATTTGTTTTATAACCAGTGGCAATTTGGTGAAGCAGAAGAAATTGATCGTTTATCCGACGCTATTTGGCTCGATAAAGTGTTAGAGCACCGTGAGGGAACGCCTCTTTCATTGGGTATCATTTTTTTGCATATTGCTCATCAGCTTGATTTACCTTTAATGCCTGTTATTTTTCCTACTCAATTGATTCTTAGAGCAAATTGGTTAGATGAAGAAATGTGGCTGATTAATCCGTCAAATGGTAAAACGCTAAGTGAACCTATATTAGAGCACTGGATCAAGAGCGATTTAGGTGAAGAGGCTGAATTAGAAGATAAGGATTTTGATGAAGCTGATAATACGTTGGTTGTACGCAACATGCTTAATATATTGAAAGGGGCATTGATAAAAGAAGAACAGATGGAGTTAGCTTTGCGAGCCAGTGAAGCCGTTTTGGCTTTCAATCAAGATGATCCCTACGAGATACGCGACCGCGGTCTGATCTACGCGCAGCTTGATTGCAATCATATCGCGCTTTCTGATTTAAGTTATTTTATTGAAAAATGCCCAGAAGATCCCATTGCTAAAATGATAAAAATGCAAATCTATGCTATTAAACGGCAGTGCGTGGTCTTACATTAGCGTCTCATTTTTAAAGGCACAACATGGAACTAAAAGCAGTCTCTAAAAAAGAAATCAATATTGGCAATATTAAAATCGCAAACCATTTGCCCTTTGTATTATTTGGCGGGATGAATGTGTTGGAATCCGCTGATTTGGCGATGAAAATTTGTGAGCGCTACGTTGAGGTTACTGATAGGCTAAAGATCCCCTACGTATTTAAAGCCTCTTTTGATAAAGCCAACCGCTCTTCAATTCATTCTTACCGTGGTCCAGGGTTGGATAAGGGTTTAGAAATTTTTCAAAAATTGAAAGATACTTTCGGTGTTAAAGTAATCACTGATGTGCATGAAGCCAGTCAAGCACAGAAGGTGAGTAAAGTAGTTGATGTGTTGCAATTACCGGCTTTTTTAGCGCGCCAAACAGATTTAATCACCGCTATGGCCAAAACAGAGGCGGTAATCAATGTAAAAAAACCGCAATTTGTTAGCCCTGGGCAGATGGGTAACATCACCGAAAAATTTCGGGAACTGGGCAATGATAAGATTATTCTCTGTGAGCGGGGCAGTAATTTTGGTTATGACAATTTAGTGGTGGATATGTTAGGTATCAATGTGATGATCAACAGTACTGGTGGATATCCGGTGATTTTTGATGTCACTCATGCATTGCAATGCCGTGATCCTTTTAGTGCGGCCTCTGGCGGTCGTCGTGCGCAAGTAACAGAATTAGCACGTGCAGGGATGGCGGTAGGGCTGGCCGGTCTATTTATCGAAGCACATCCTGATCCTAATAGAGCTAAATGTGATGGTTCATCAGCATTGCCATTGGATCAATTAGAGCCTTTTTTGAAGCAGATGAAAGCTGTTGATGATTTAGTTAAAAGTTTTTCTGTATTAAATACCGACGTTTAAACCCTTCGTTTTGAAAGCAGCCAACAACGCCGGCGACTTAAAAGGCGAAGGGTATAAATAACATTAGCAAAATTCGCCGTAAGCCCTCGCCCAATGCGGGCAGGGGGATAAGGCGTTTTACACATAGGCTCATAAAACATCATCAACATTTTTCTTGACCATGAGTACATGACTCTCTATAGTAGCGCGCCATTGACC
>NZ_GL379664.1 GCF_000143625.1 Candidatus Regiella insecticola LSR1
AGTGAACTTTGGCGATCTCTAATAGGTAGCTAAGCTACATCGATTTCCTTAATTTTCGATATTTGGGTTAATATTGTTCAACGCTTGAATTTGGTTTTAAGCATGCTAATATGACCGGCAGTGTAAAAGTCTAATATGCACGGGAAATGTACATATGCTATTGCTATGAGAGGTTCAAATGAGCAAAGAAATACGAACTTTAGCCTTAATATCACAAGGTGGTCTGGACGCTTATATTAGGACAAGTAATACCTATCCGATGCTGACGGCAGAAGAGGAACAGGAATTAGCAGAACGGTTGCATTATCACGGTGATCTAAGTGCAGCTAAGCAATTGATATTATCTCATTTGCGTTTTGTTACGCACGTTGCTCGTAACTATTCTGGCTATGGTTTACCGCAAGCTGATTTAATTCAAGAAGGTAATATTGGTTTAATGAAAGCGGTTCGCCGTTTTAACCCTGCTATTGGCGTGCGTCTTGTGTCTTTTGCGGTGCATTGGATCAAAGCGGAAATTCATGAATATGTTCTACGTAATTGGCGAATAGTAAAGGTCGCGACGACTAAAGCTCAACGAAAATTATTTTTTAATTTACGTAAATCTAAGCAACGCTTAGGCTGGTTTAATCAAGATGAAGTAGAAATGGTTGCCAAAGAGCTAGGCGTGTCCAAAAAAGACGTTCATGAAATGGAATCACGTATGTCTGCACAGGATATGACGTTTGATCTTTCACCGGATGATGATACGCGTGATGGTCAATTAGTGGCTCCTGTTCTATATTTGCAAGATAGAAACTCTGATTTTGCTGGGGATGTTGAAGAAGATAATTGGGATAATCACGCCGTCGACAAATTGTCATTCGCATTAGAAAAATTAGATGAACGTAGTCAGCACATCATCCGGGCGCGGTGGTTAAATGATGATAACAAAGCGACTCTGCAAGAACTTGCTAATCAGTATGGTGTATCTGCTGAACGTGTCAGGCAGTTAGAAAAAAATGCCATGAAAAAGTTGCGGCTAGCAATAGAAGCTTGAACGAATAATAAAACGAAAATTTAAATATAATGAAGGACTGCTTGTATTAGTTGCTTATCGTCACTTCAAAGCACTATGGTATTCTTGGATATCAATGTAGCTCATTTTTTATGGGTGTTGAAAAAATAGAAAAGTCAGTTACTTTAAACACCAAAGCTCAGTGTGCATGCTTAAATTTAAAATGAGTCACTCAATTTATTAAACAAACTTTATCGTTGGGATATTGGTTAGGATAAACTTCTGATTAATAACTTTCCGATTATACTGTTATCTCGACGATTCCTCCTCCCCCTAATACAGAGTAATGATAACTTGTTTAAGAGCCTGATTGAAATCTCTTGTGCTCGCTAATGCTTTGTCAAAAAAAGCAACTGCGCTTTTTCGCTCATTTTTTCCTCGTTTGAGTATCTTTCAAGAAGATTTGGAACAGGCTCGTAAGATGATTGACTAAAAAGTCTCTGCAATAATATTAATGAAAAATTGCTTGAGTTTTTTATTGAGAGTGAAGTGATTCCATCCATGAAAAATTACAGCAAGTGATTTGTATTATATATTTTAAATATTAACTTTAGATTGACCTGTATTATAAAGTAAATATGTATAATATACATGGTTGAGATTTTATGATTGACAAATAAAAGTATTTATTAATAATAGAAAATATTATTTTTACTTATTTTAACATCCTAGGGTCTATTCAAAGTTTTCTTTAGCGAGGTTAGGGCAGTTAACAAGTGAGCATAATACCTTGCGAGCTCAAAATGCTTATTTAGTCTCTTCATTAAGTATGAAAGGTAACTGCGTTTTTTCGCTTATTTTTTCCTCAATTTTCCATCACTGAAGAAGATTTCGAATAGGCTCTTAGAGATGACTTATAATAATTATTTAATAATAAATCAGAGATCAGAGATGATAAGTAGCAAAATCGTTCTTATCTTTTAAAAAAAACGAGTCAAATATATTTTATAATTCTTTATTTTTATATGTTTTACAGTAATTAATCATTTATTTTAATAAATCAACTTAATTATATATTCATTTATTTTATATATTTAGCTGAATATAATAATATATTTTTATTCCTATAATTAGATTAAATATTATTTTTTAGAATTAAATATTATTTAACTATATAATTTTATTTGATTTTTATTATAAATATGAATAATAATTATTGTCGAATTTATTATATATCAATGATTATACTATTTTAAAATGTAATTTATTGATTTTTTAATATTAGGGAGTGAATTATGTATATCGATACTGTATCTGTAGTCACCGAGAGCAAGCTCATTGATATCAATGGTAAAGATATCATAGATTATGGCTCCGAAATTTCTGTGGATTGCTGCATGAATAAAATCCATTTTCACGGAAAAAAATTAACCATCAATATAAATGAAAAACAAAAAAGATTGGTAATGTGTCTTTTTAATGATGTCAATAGAAAGCAAGACATTATTAAGGTAGTATGGTATGAAAATCATAAAGGTATATCAGATAATAATTATCATCAATTAATCCATAAGTTTAGAATATTATTAGATGAATTCGGTATCCCTAGCGGTATTATAAAAACCATCAATAGATATGGGTTACGGTTAGATACTAGCTTATTACGCTCCTCTATGAATAGCAAATGTCATGACCGTTTTAACGGATATCATCAATCAAATAATTAATATACAACTGAGAGTTTTTATTATCTCGAACGTATGTTGATTTATTAATAATTAAGGAGAGGAGAGGAGAGGAGAGGCAATGCTTTTTTCATTAATAGAAAAACTACGCATTGCCTGTTTTTCCTCTTATATGAAGAGTTCTTAGTAAAATTTAAAGATACTGATATAAAATAATTTATAAATACAGTAAGTAAAAAATTAAATAAAAATATAATTATAGAGCCAAAAAATAATGGGTTAATTTCTGTGCGTAGTTATGAAAAATTAGATAAAAATAAATATTATCAATTTTTTCTAAACGTACTTAATATACATGGTTATGTCATATTAGAGTTAGCAAATAATATATTAAAGGTGATGCCGGCTAAAAAATATAAGCTTCTACTAGTATTGTTTTAGATAGAAAAGAAAGTCTAAATAAAATCACCCCACTTAAACATATTTTTGCTAAATAAATTGTGCTGTTATTACTTCAATTAAATGATAATGCAGGTTCAGGCAGTGTGATACATTATAATCCATCAAATATATTATTTATCTCTAGTTGGGAGGAAATCGTTTATTTGACTATATAGGGAAATCACAAAATATAAAAAATAAAGCAGGATTTAATTTATTCATTAGTACTCCTCACCTTTTCTCTTTCTGTAATTATTATCTTACTTGCTATAGTTTTTTTGATAGTAGTAGAAAAACTTATCCATATAAAAGACTGTCAATAGCAGCAGAAATATTAATGCTGATAAATAAAATCGCACATGATTATGGTTTGGTCTTTACTATAGTAATTTTTATTATTAAATAATGCTTGGGTTAATGGAAGTGATCATATGACGAGCCAGCACTGGTATTGGCGATGGTGCGGAGAAAATATTAATCATAAATATTTCGTTTTACTTAGAGTCGGTATGTATAAAAAGTAGACAATTTTGAGTCAAATTTTACTTTAAAAATTTATGTTAAAAAACGATGAGATATGCTCGTCTATATGATTTTACTCTGTTGGAGAGTTACTAGCAATAGCCATCTTCTCAATAATAAATATAACGGTTTATCAAATATTGCGAGCTACATTCAAAAGTGAAAAAATATTTGAAAAATTAGTTACTATCTAACGTGACATCGATTATTTAGAGCAGGATGTTAGTCATGCAATAATGATAGTTTACAGCTGAAATAATTTATTTCCACGGACGGATTTTTCATCGAAAGAAAAAATAAAAAATATATTTTTCAATTATTTATTAGCGTTATTGATTTAGATACTATTTATGGGATTAGTATTTTTAAAATAAATATAGAAAAAGGAATGATGTTTTTCTTAGCCATTTTCTGTCGGGGAGATCTAATGTAGCATGATAACTTTAATTTAGAAGGAAAAAATTATGATTGAATGGAATTTTTATCCGTATTTAATTTTTGTATCTATTTTTGGATTATGTATTGGTTGCTTTTTAAATATTATAATACATCGAGTTCCTATTATTTTACGCAAACAATGGAATGAAAGAGTACATGATGAAAAAAAAGAAAAATATAACCTATTCGTTCCTGGGGCATCATGTCCTCACTGTCATGGAAAAATATTATTCATATATAATATGCCTATTTTGGGATGGTTATATTTAAAGGGAAAAAGCCGATGCTGTAATAATAAAATTAATTTACGTTATCCCATAGTAGAGACGCTGACAGCTATAATTACAGTTTTTATTATGATTGAGAATGACAGCATATGGCCAAAAATTGCGGCATTAATCTTAGCTTGGTCATTAATTGTGCTAGCATTTATTGATTTAGATAAAAGAATTTTACCTGATTGCATCACATTACCTTTGCTTTGGTGTGGTTTATTAGTAAATGTAGAGGGTATGTTTACATCTTTGTCTTCAGCTGTAATTGGAGCAACTGTTGGATATCTATTTTTTTGGTTAACTTATTGGTTAATAAAAAAACTAACAGGAAAAGAAGGTATGGGATATGGTGATTTTAAATTAATGGCAGCGCTCGGAGCATGGTTCGGTTGGGAGATTATTCCATTTTTAACATTTATCTCTTCTTTTTTAGGTATCATTGGATATATTTCATTAAGGATTTTTACAAAAATAACAAATAAATCAATTGCATTTGGTCCCTATTTAGCCATATCTGGAATAGTATTTATCTTCTTTCATAAGAATTTTAATTATTTTTTATATTGACTGGTATTTTAATAAAAATAGTTTATCTAATTTAAGAAAATTTATTAAAAAATAAGTTATGTTTCCATTGTTAAATTTTTTAAGTTATACAAATTATATAAAAAATACATTTATTATTTAAGTTTGTTTTTTGTATTTATTAAATATTTTTATTAGTGGAATTTAATTTTTTAATTACATCAATTTTAGTTATATATTTACTGATTATTTCTTTAGTTTTTAAGTAAATTATTGTATTTTCTTATTGGTTAAATATATTTATGTTATTATTCAGTAATTGTAAACGTATATTAAATAATGTTATATAAAAATTATTCAAGATGGTTCATGTGATTGATTTTATTGATATTAATTTCTATAATAATCAGCTGGCTATTTCGACATTTAGAAAAAAAACGGGCTCAGTTAGTATAGAAATGTACATACATTGCGTGCTGTTAGCTATGGGTAAAAACTAATGGACAAAATATTTATTGGAGAGGTTTCTTTTTGTCAAAAAATTCGTACGATTGAACAAGATGGTAGAGAAGTAAAACTGAGAAATAAAGAATCAGAAATGCTTAAGCTGCTTTGTGAAAACTATCCAGAGCCCGTTTCGCGCAGGAAAATAGAACAATCTATCTGGGCAGGAAGTTACGTTACCGAAAATACATTAACACAAACAATTAGTAATTTGCCTAATGCCATCGATGATAAAAAACACGAGCTTATTCTTACTATTCCGAAAAAAGGATATTGTCTAGCAGTAGAGCCAAAAATGATCAATTTTGATTCGAGAAAAATATCAGAAGAACCTACAAGGATAGTTAAAAAATCAACAGAAAAAGTAAATATTAATGAGCTCTCTTTTTTTACATGGCTCATCGGTGTTGGAATTTTTTTATTTGTATTTTGTTTTACATCCTTATTTTTTTAATAGCAATCAAATTAATATTCTTTCTCTGCAATCGCAAAGTCTACCTATTCTGATTAATTTGGATAAAGATAGAGATGCTGATTTTTTACGCACTTATAGAAAGCCACCTTATCTATTACTAAAGAAAAATAGTGATAATAGTTATTTAGTTTGTGAACCCTATAAAGGTGGTTTGACATGTTTAAAAAAATGATTGCTTTTTATTTAACCGCTATCGGTTCAGGATACTTATTAGGCGCATTTTTAGGCATTCTTTATGCGTACTACAATCCAATGCATCAACTGAATGGTTATTGGAAAAATAATTATTTTTTCTCAACACAAAATGACCAATATCATATTAATTCTCGCGTTAGTATCATTGGGCGCGTCATTAAATTTTCCTCTGAAGTGTATGATCAAGCAGCAGTGCTGAAATTTAATAGAGATTCAACATTGAGTCTTGTTGATACCAAAAACAATATATTTAAAGAGGAAGTAACCTCTAACACAACCGCCAATATGGAAGATGAAGTACTTAACCTATTATTTTATAATCAGTTAGTTATTAGTCGTCCTACCTTCTATTTATTGGATAATAAAACAATATTATTTGAGCAATCTCAAGGAAATACCCATGCTAGTGCAAGGTTGCTGAAACGGAGTGATAGAAATTATAATAATTAATGCTTTCATATATTTTCTTAGAGCCTATTCGAAATCTCTTGCGCTCACTGATATTTTGTCAAAAAAGGGATCAAAATGCTCATTTACTCTCTTGTTTATGTAAAAAAGCTACTGCGTTTTTTCACTCATATTTTTCATCAATTAAGCATCGCTAAAGAAGATTTCGAATAGATTCTTAGATCAAAATTTCGGATTGGCTGAAGATGGATTTATGTTTGTTAGTTAATCGATAAATCATTATTTGTTTGCTTTATGAGCAAAAAAACAAGTAAGATCATTTTTTTGTTGCATAGCTCGCTCGTACTGCTAGAATGCGCTCCAATTGAAGCCGGCATAGCTCAGTTGGTAGAGCAACTGACTTGTAATCAGTAGGTCCCGAGTTCGACTCTTGGTGCCGGCACCATAAAAGAATTTAAGTTTAGGTGGGGTTCCCGAGCGGCCAAAGGGAGCAGACTGTAAATCTGCCGTCATCGACTTCGAAGGTTCGAATCCTTCCCCCACCACCAAGTTCAATTTTGAACACTTGCCTAATGTAGTGGCATAGTTGTGTAGCAATATCCTGTTTAACTACGCTAAATTGATGAAGGGTTTAGCAAAAAAATATCGAGAATGAATATTTAGTACTACTACAGCAGGAATTATGTAATGCGGGCATCGTATAATGGCAATTACCTCAGCCTTCCAAGCTGATGATGTGGGTTCGATTCCCACTGCCCGCTCCAGAATTATCGAGCATTGTTTGACTCGCATGTTATAAAAGGGCATCATTTGGTGCCCTTTTATGCCATTCTGAAATCAGAATTTGCTCTATTGTGTGTTGTTTTTTCTAATACAAGGTGCATTCAAGAAAAGTAAGGTTCGTAGAGATTCTATATCAAATGCATTCAGAATATTAAAAACTACGCGGGGGTTATGCCGTCAAAAAAATGCCGTAGGCGGGTCTGTAAAATAAAGCAAGCGCCAGATTTGTAAAAGCGGCTACGGATGGCTCCCTTCACATCCTTCTTAAATCTAAGAGCCTGTTCAAAATCTTCTTTAGCGAAGAAGAACAGACGAGGAAAAAATGGGTAAAGAAGTGCCTTTTACATGGTTAAATAAGCATTTTGAGTCCTTTTTCGACAAAATATCAGTGAGCACAAAAGATTTCGGATAGGTTTTTAGAAAGGCACTGGGTTTGTTACTTTATTCATAGCTGACAGGTTGATTTAATGATTTTGAACACAGAAGCTCAACGTAACCGTAGTGGCATGGAAGCTATTAAATGGCTGTTCGTTGCTATATTATTGGTTGCTGCTATTGTTGGTAATTATTATTATCGTGATATTTCTCTTCCGTTGCGTGCACTGGCTGTAGTAATTATCATTGCTCTTGCTGGCGCGCTGGCGTTAGTCACAGTGAAAGGTAAAGCGAGTGTCGGGTTTGCTCGCGAAGCTCGTACTGAAATGCGTAAAGTAATTTGGCCAACGCGCCAGGAAGCCCTGCAAACTACGTTAATCGTTGCAGTGGTCACTGCGGTGATGTCACTGATCCTTTGGGGGCTTGATGGTATTCTTATCCACTTAGTCTCGTTTATTACTGGCTTGAGGTTTTAATAAGATGTCTGAAGCACCCAAAAAACGTTGGTATGTCGTTCAGGTGTTTTCCCGTTTTGAAGGTCGCGTAGCTCAATCGTTACGTGAGTATATCAAATTGAAGGAAGTTGAAGATCAGTTTGGCGAAATCATGGTTCCGACGGAAGAATTGCTTGAAATGCGCTCGGGTCAACGTCGTAAAAGTGAACGTAAATTTTTTCCAGGTTATGTATTAGTACAAATGTCAATGAATGAAACTAGTTGGCATTTAGTGCGTAGCGTACCCAGAGTGATGGGATTTATTGGGGGTACATCTGATCGCCCGGCGCCAATTAGTGACAAAGAAGTTAATGCGATCATGGCTCGTCTGCAACAGATAGGTGATAAACCACGTCCGAAAACATTGTTCGAGCCCGGTGAGTCGGTGCGTGTTAATGATGGCCCTTTTGCTGATTTTAATGGTACCGTTGAAAAAGTTGATTATGAGAAGAATCGTCTGACGGTTTCTGTTTCCATTTTTGGTCGTGCTACGCCAGTAGAGCTTGATTTTAGTCAAATCGGCAAAGGTTAGTTACTTTAAGAGCCTGTTCCAAATCTTCTTGAGCGACGCTCAATTGATGAAAAAATGAGCGAAAAGCCTAGTTTACGTAGCGTAAATGAGCATTTTGAGCGCGTTTTTGACAAAAGAATGCTTGTAAAACCGTAGCGAGGGTGGGAGGTTAAGGCGCACGGCGGCGCACAGCAACCGCAATGTACATGCGAGTACATGAAGATTGTGAGCACCGCGCAACAGCGAATTCACACCGTTCAGTAGATTTTGCAAGCCGTCTAAGGTATCAGCGAGCACAAGAGATTTTGAATAATCTCTAAGAACAGTAAACGTGCAATACAAAGTCTCATTTTCTGTCTTTCATTTTAGATGCATTTATTTTTAGAGCAGAGCACGACAAATATAAAATCAGGGGAGCCTAAAAATAGGAGCCTATTCGAAATCTTCTTGGATTGCGCTTCGACAAAGAAAAGATAGGTGAAAAAACGCAGTTTCTTTATTTTACAAAAATAAGGAAGTAAATAAGCATCTTGAGCCCTTTTTTGACACAGTATAAGCGA
>NZ_GL379665.1 GCF_000143625.1 Candidatus Regiella insecticola LSR1
TCGTCTAGCGGCAATTTCAAAGGCGAAGGGTATCAATACATCTAAGAATCTATTCAAAATCTTTTGTACTCGCCGATACCTGGCGAATAAAAGCTTCAATAATAATGGTGCGGAAGGCGAGACTCGAACTCGCACACCTTGCGGCGCTAGAACCTAAATCTAGTGCGTCTACCAATTTCGCCACTCCCGCACAAAAGACGATGGTGGCTACGACGGGATTTGAACCTGTGACCCCAGCATTATGAGTGCTGTGCTCTAACCAGCTGAGCTACGTAGCCATCTTTATTTATTACCGTAACTTCATCAGTGCTGCGGGGTGCAATTATGCGGATATGCTGGATTTGCGTCAACTGCTTTTTCGTTAAAAATGTCGAAAAAGTGTGATTGTTTGGCTTATAAGCGTTATGGAGATAATTTAATCAACTCACCAGTATATCCCCTTTGCCTTTGAAGTTGCCGCTAGGCGAAGGCTATATTGATGAATTCACTTCGCCGCCGCTTTTGTTGGTTGTAATTCAAACACCACATCAACCTGATCATTAAAGCGAATACTTTGTTGCTTATAGGTTTCAGCAGCCTCATTTGACGCTGCGGGGTTGCTGTCTTGCATTCGCATCATCATCGGCACTGGCTGGTCGTTAACCGCACGGTAGCGGATGCTGTATACCGACACCCGAGGGTGCTTTTAAAATCCTGTGCTACAGAACTCGCTGTGGATAAAGCATTGTCTATCGCTTTTTTACGCACCTCTTCACGATACTTTTTTGGATCGGCAACATCTAAGTCTACTGCGCTAATTTCATTAAGACCTAACTTCAGTGCCTGATCAAGTAACTCGTTCATTTTGTCGAGATGACGCAATGTAACTCTAATCTGACGCACAGCACGATAGCCTTTTAGCACGGTCTCGCCGGCTTTTTTGTAATCGTACTCCGCTTGAGTCCTTAGATTAGCCGCATTGATATCTTTTTTATCGATATTTTGTTTTTGTAGAAAATCAAAATATTGTGCTACCCGTTGATCGACCTGTTTTTTAGCGGCCGCCGCCTCTTTAGCCAATTCACTGACTTCAATCGTTAAGATGGCAATATCCGGTACAATGTCAATACCGGCACTGCCTGAGGTAATAATATGTGGCCCAGCAGGCACTTCAGCAGCTGATAACGCCGCAGGTAAAACACTGAATCCT
>NZ_GL379666.1 GCF_000143625.1 Candidatus Regiella insecticola LSR1
AACGCGGTTATTTGGTCTGGTGATAACTGGGGGACTAAAACCCGTTTAGGGACGTTAAAAAGTGATAATTCGGGGTATTCTTCAGTATATGCATTATCTGCTGATGGAAAAATAGCGGGCGGATATGTTGATAATGATCTAGGTCAGCCCAACGCGGTTATTTGGTCTGGTGATAACTGGGGGACTAAAACCGTTTTAGGGACGTTAAATAGTGATAATTCGGGGAAATCTTTCGTACAAGCATTATCTGCTGATGGAAAAATAGCGGGCGGATATGTATATGTTGATAATGATCTAGGTCGGCGCAAAGCGGTTATTTGGTCTGGTGATAACTGGGGGACTAAAACCGTTTTAGAGACGTTAAATAGTGATAATTCGAAGGAATCTTTATTACTAGCATTATCTGCTGATGGAAAATAGCGGGCGGAGCTGAGAGTGATTCATTTTTTCAACGCGGTTATTTGGTCTGGCGATAACTGGGGGACTAAAACCCGTTTAGGGACGTTAAAAAGTGATAATTCGGGGAAATCTCTCGTACGTGCATTATCTGCTGATGGAAAAATAGCCATGGGTATTTCTGATACAGATTCTGGAGTCAGCCGTGTATTTATATCAAGAATAAGCAGGTCAGTTCCGGCGCCGGTTGAGGCGCCTCAACCGGCTCCAATAGCGCCT
>NZ_GL379667.1 GCF_000143625.1 Candidatus Regiella insecticola LSR1
CAAACCGAAAATGCTTGCCGATGGCAATGATGAATCTATTTTGACCTTTACTGCTAAAGATGCCGATAACAAACCCCTCAGTAAGCTTCAAGGTAAACGACGCCGCTGACACCATACTGAGTAAAGTGACGGAGCAAGACGGTGGCATTTACACCGCTACCTTGAAAGGCAGTGCCGCCAAAGAGGTGGCGATTGAGCTACAGATCACGGGTAAACCCGTCGCCGGGATCCCATCGCCCCGCGTCACGTTAAAACCCCAATTGATTTTTACAAAAGTACGGGTCAATGGGGCTGAATTTGATGTCGATAAAGGCTTCCCAAAAACCGGGTTTGAAGGGGCTCGTTTTCAATTGCTGGTCAATGGAACAGAGGCTAATAATAAAGACTATGATTGGAGTTCGTCTGATCAGAATGTCTCGGTAGATCAAAATGGTCGTGTGACAATGGTGAGTCCACTCGACTCATATTCTCCTACTGTTAGCATTACGGCGAAAGATAGAGACATACAGAATAATATGCAATCTTATACATTTACGTTAAAAGCATGGTGGATCAATAGTGGTCTTGAAGAAGTCCTCTATAGCCAAGCTCACACCATTTGTGACAATGGAGGCGACGATTTTGAATTAGACTTTGCGTCTTACATAACCAATGCAACAGAAACGGAAAAAAGAAACGCGACTCGCGCCGCTAACGGTAAATTATGGAGTGAATGGGGAAGTATGAGCCATTATGGCCATGGTTGGCAAAGCGATAACTATTGGATTCGGGACGATGGCCTAAGTGTTCACTTAGGCAACGGACACATAGTTGAAACCCCAAGCAGCCCCACTCGCACTGGCTATGGGGTTTGTTCAAAATACTATTAATTTTCATATTCTAGCGAGTGCTCCGCTTCTGACCACGCGGAGCACAATGAGTCGCTAACCGGGCGTCTCATTTTTTTCTTTTTGATACACTTTCACATTGGTAAAACCCTGTTCGCGTAAATCAAGGGCTTGTAAACGGCTCATGATGCCCCGATCACAATACAACAAATAAGTTTTACTCTGATCAAGCGTGCTAAATTGGCTCCTGAGTTTATAAAAGGGCAGAATGTGGACTGGATCTAAATCCAATGGTTTTTCTTCTTGCTCTTCCGGCGCGCGAATATCTAACAAGACATCACCTGCCGTCATTTCAGTGACCGTTTCAATCGGTAATAAAGAGGGATCTTGCTGCGCGATTTCACGGATATCGCTATTTTTAGCTTCACTGACGGCGCGATCGAGCAGAGAAAAATCAAAATGAGACTCTTGCGCTTCAATTTCGGCTTTCACCGCTTTTACCGTCGGGCTTTTGGACATCACACCACAATACTCTGGCATCGTTTTAGCAAATTCTTCAGTACCAATTTCACGCGCCAATCGGATAATCTGTTCTTTATCATGCGCGATTAACGGACGTAAAATCAGCGTATCGGAAACATTATCGATGACGTGCAAATTGGTCAGCGTCTGGCTGGAAACCTGCCCTAACGCCTCGCCGGTAACGATAGCCTGTACTTTATAACGCTCCGCGATTTTAGTCGCCGCACGTATCATCATCCGTTTTAGCACCACCCCCCTTTGGCTATCGCTCACCTTGGTTAAAATTTCAGCCACAACTTCGGCAAAATCAATACTCACAAAACGCACGCGATGACAACGGCTAAAGCGATGCCACAGATGGTAAGCTACCTGTTTAACCCCCAGTTCATGCGCCACTCCTCCGAGGTTAAAAAAACAAAAATGGACTCGACAGCCTCGGCGCATCAGCATATAACTGGATACGCCAGAATCAAAACCACCGGAAATCAATGATAATACGTCTTCTTGCGTACCAATCGGTAAACCACCCAACCCTTGGTGACGATCTTGGATCAACCCGAGTTGATCTTCATCGATGGTTAAACGTACAGTGACCTGAGGACAGGTTAGATCGACTTTGGTATTTTTAATCTGTTGATTTAATCTAGCACCAACATATCGCTCGACCTCGAGGGAAGAAAACGAATGCTGGCCACGGCGTTTAACCCGTACACAAAAGGTTTTATCGACCAATAGATCATGGTAACAAGCCAGCGTCTGCGCAGAAATATCCTGCATATCCTTGTAACTATGCTCCTCAACTTCAAGAATATGGTGGATCCCGGGGAGACGTGTCAGCGCATCACAAATTTGGGGAGCCTGCGCACTATTTTTTGTCCGCACCTCAATATAATCCCAATGACGAACCACCGCCAATGAATCACAACAGGGCTTCAGTATGTTGCGAATATTAGTGGAAAGGATTTTAATAAAACGTAATCGCACAGACTGGCTTTTGATAGTTATTTCTGGCGACAATTTAATGATAAACTTCATGGCAACTTTTCGTTATTTGATAAGGCGCGAAGTCTATCATCAATAGACTTGTTACAAAAAGCCCATGG
>NZ_GL379668.1 GCF_000143625.1 Candidatus Regiella insecticola LSR1
TCTCTTTAAAATCTGCTGAGTGACGCGGATCCTACGTTGTCCGGTACGCACAATCCTCATCTATACCCTTCGCCTTCCAAGCCGCCGCGTTGTTGGCTGCGGGTGTTCGTCCCGAATCACGTAATATATCTACGCGCATCGGTCTCACCCCTGGCCGCTTAGCGGCGACTTGAAAGACTGTGAGTATACTTATGTACATTTTGGTTGCTGTGCGCCGTGCGCCTTGACTTCGCATAACGAACTACGGTTTGGAAAGAGGTCTATTTGATAAACCGGCGAGGCGGGTAAAAAAACTTCGGTTAATAGTAATGGATTGCCGGATAAAAGTAATAATGAACGGCGAGCCCATAGCTCTCCCTGACGTCCAATTTGGATATAATCACGGGTTAATCTGTTGTCTTTAAATAAATAGCGCCCAAGTGGAGTGGTATTCAAATCTAATAGCCCACGATCGGATCCAGAAAGCGTTTGTTCAGGGATCACAGTGCGTCCCTCTAACCAAGGCACACCATCACCAAACATCCGTACTTCGCGCAACCAGTAGCGTTGACTGGCTGGCAACAACGCCTGCTCATCACCCAACGCTTGCTGGGTAATAAACTGCTGCCGTTGCGGCTCTACAGTCACAGTCTGGCAATACTGCTCAAAGCGCTGGGTCATCGAACCCCTTTCATCTAACCAATTGGCAATATTTTGAGGAAGATTATGTGGCTCCATCGCCCACCATTGGATCATGTTTAGCATCGAGAACGCTTTTGAACTCGATTTTGGGCTGTCAATCATTGCGACTACTCCCCAAGAATGGACAAATAACTATTGTAACGTAAAAAAACCGACTCATAACAAGAGACTTGTTGCAAAACTGAGCGCAGCTCAAAGAAGATTTCAAATAGGCTCTAAGATCGATGATAAATCACCATCACAAAACATTGTGATTCAGTAAGCAAAAAAAAGAGAATATAAAAAAATATAGCCGATGTTTTTCTATGATTATTGACTTCTTTTTAAACAGTTAAACGCAATGATACTTTACAATCGAATGAGCACTGTTTATAGTTCACCTCCATTGTGATTGACCAGTTTTTAGGAAGCGTGCCAGAGCTTTAGGAAGCGTGCCAGAGCGGTTGAATGGATCAGTCTTGAAAACTGACGAGGATGCAAGTCCTCCGTGAGTTCGAATCTCACCGCTTCCGCCAAAAAGAAAAAAGCGACCCCAATTTGGGGTCGTTTTTCTTTATCTCCATAAAATGCCTACATCGCTTGTCAATCACAGTAAGACCTTAAAAGATCACGATGAACTAAGTTCAAGCTGGAGAACGTCTGTAAATACAGTCACTTTGGGGCAACCAAGCTATTGGTTAGTTTCGGGCGCAGCTTAAATAGCTTTCAACGTACGATAAGTGATGCCGCCGACGCGTAGGCTTCCGAATAAGATTCCGATGCCGGTCCCAAAAATGATGAAAATTGAGCTTGCACTGCCCTTGAAGCTGGCGCCTCCTTCCGATTCTCCCAAGGCCGCGCAGGCGAAAACAAAGGTGCTGCCGATGAAGGCACCTATGCTTCCACCGCCAGCAATACCGACGAAGAGGACGACGCTAGCGGTTATGGCGGCGGAGTCAGCGGTTATGGATGCAGAGACGCCGCCAATAACGAGGCAGGCGATGGCACCAACTCTAGCGATGTCAGTGGCGACGGAGATAATCTCCGGGATCAATTTAGTGTTAAACTTAGTGCCAGATTTGACGCCTTTTTTGACGGCGCTACCGATTTCGTAAAATATGTTCCTCACCTCATACAGTGTATTGGCCAAATTGTTACCAAGAGCACAGACTCCACCGATGATGGGGTCATTACACGGTGACGAAACATAATTTTGTGTACCACTCGCTTCTAATAACATCCTGCTTCTCTCTTACAAATTAAATTAAAAAATTCCTTTAATAATAATTAACAAGTATAAATATATCACTAGGTGTAATAGCTGATATGTATTTTACCGCCGGCTCAATACCGCTGGTACAGCGAGCGGAGTAGCAACTTGCCAACAAAACAAGGTGTCAAATATCAGTTCAGTGATTAACAGGCTCTCGCTTTTCCAGCAATACACCACATTCTATATGCTCGGTATAAGGAAACTGATCAAATAAGGCAAGACGACTGATTTTATAAGTATGTTGTAATTGCTCAAGGTTGCTACGTAAGCTAATAGGATTACAAGAAATATAAATGATACGCGAATAAGTACTCGCCATTTTAACCGTAGTATCATCTAATCCGCAGCGAGGGGGATCGACAAGAATAGTTTCACAATGATAACTTTTTAGCTCAATACCTCGTAAACGATTGAATTGACGCTGCCCTGCCAATGCTTGAACAAGCTCTTGCGCCGACATCCTGATAATAGTGACATTATCAATACCGTTAACAGCAATATTAAATTGAGCAGCGGCAACGGAGGGCTTTGCAATTTCAGTGGCTAATACCCGGCGAAAATTTCTTGCCAGTGCCAATGAAAAATTACCATTACCACAATAGGGCTCGAGTAAATCCCCTTGAAAATTTTTGCTGACGTCAATCGCCCATTCCAACATATGAATATTTACTGCAGCATTCGGTTGAGTAAAGCTATTTTCTATTTGTCGATAAATGATGTCACGACCTGCAATAGATAACACTTCATCCACATGATCCTGATCAAGAACAATTTTAGTTTTAGCAGCACGCCCAATCAACTGCAGATCAAAACCTTGCAACCGCAACTGATCTCGTAACCTGATGGCCTGTTGCTGCCATTCTTCATCCAGCTTGCGGTGATATAGCAGAGAAGCAATAATTTTATTGCTATACGTTGATAAGTAATCAATCTGGAACAATTTGTGTCGTAAAATGGGTTGATTTTTAACGATGCTAATCAATATTTTCATCAAACGGTTGATCAATTGACTGGCGATTGGAAAATGCTCGACCCGAATACGTTGCTTCGTTTTAGGAGCAAACATAATGTGATAGAGATCATCCCCATCATGCCAAACACGAAATTCAGCTCTCATACGGTAATGTTCTATCGGAGAAGAAAATACCTCTACTTCAGGCACCTCGAATTGAGACAGGATATCTTTCAAGCAATCGACTTTTTTTGCCAATTGCTGATGGTAGTCGTGAGTGGAACATTTTTTAAAGGGAAAATGGTCGGTGATCATGCAAATTCTCGGCTAACTCGGTGATGAAAAAAGACGGCGATTGTAGAGAAAGTGATGTTGAAGTCTAGCTTGAGAGTAAATTATCGCTATTATACCCTTTATCTTTGATGTTGACTGCGGGTGCTCGCCCTCATGGTATGTCCATGCTCATCGGTCGGTCGCCCTGGCAGCCGAAGGCAACTTCAAAGGCGAAGGGTATGTATAGAATTATTTGAAAATAATATCAAAATCTTAATTTTTTTCTCTCGATAGAAGCACATTATTGTAGTATTATCGAACAAAAAAAGAACGAGTGATTAACCGTTTGTTCAACTTTAACGTCTATATACCCACAGTTTTTCATGTTGCCGCTAGGCGAACACCCGTATCCAGCAATGCGACAGCTTCGAAGGCGAAGGGCATATATTAAAAGGGTAATTTATATGGATCGATATACTCGCTCTAATGGTTCCATTGTCGAACGTGCTATGGGTATACAGACGTACATGGCACAGGTTTATGGTTGGATGACTTGTGGTCTATTATTAACTGCTTTCGTCTCCTGGTATGCTGCTAACACCCCGGCAATCCTGAATTTTATTTTTTCTAGCCAGATCACTTTTTTTGGACTAGTTATTGCTCAGCTAGGATTAGTGTTTGTTATTTCGAGTATGATTAATCGTCTGAGTGGCGCTTTGGCAACCAGTTTATTTATGTTTTATTCTGTGTTAACCGGTTTGACTATGTCCAGTATTTTTTATTACTTATACCGGTTCATCGATTGCCAGTACTTTTGTCATTGCTGGTGGCATGTTTGGTGCCATGAGCCTTTATGGATACAGTACTCAACGTGATCTAAGTGGCTTTGGCAATATGCTATTTATGGGTCTGATTGGTATTCTGTTGGCTTCAGTGATTAATATTTGGTTGAAAAGCAATGCGTTAATGTGGGCAGTCACCTATCTTGGTGTCGTGCTGTTTGTTGGTCTAACCGCCTACGATACGCAAAAATTGAAAAACATGGGGAATCAAATAGATGCTAATGATACCGAGGGATTACGCAAATACGCTATCGTTGGTGCCTTGACGCTATACCTTGATTTTATCAATCTATTCTTAATGTTATTACGTATCTCCGGCAGTCGGCGTTAATCGATTGAAATACAATCAAATCAGGCCATTTTTTAGCCGCACATGAACTACTGATGCTTGCAAGGGATTTTACCGCGAGGCGAGGCATTGGATAACGATTCGATTGTTGATAACAATTTTTCGGCTTGATGTGCTGCTAGTTGAGCATCAACAGGTAAATACCACCAATGAGATTGAGCAAATGCGCGGCATTTTACGGCATCCTTTTCAGTCATAATCAAAGATTGTTCTGGATCGGCTAAGGTCAGTAATTGCTCTAATGAATAATTTTGATGATCTTCAAAGCTATATTCTTTTTTAGCCGTAATACCTAATTGCTTTAATGTTAAAAAAAGCGGGCAGGATGACCAATGCCCGCCATAGCTATCACCTGTGGTAGTGATTGAACAGGCTGTCGTTTTCCCGTAACCAGATTGACAGCTTCATTAGCTTGCAACCACATCGAAATTTCACCCGAGGCAGCATGCCCACCATTAGTGATAATTGCATCTACCGAGTTAAGCCTGGCTGTTCGTTCACGCATCGGGCCTGCAGGCAACCACCAGCCATTACCAAACCGGCGCATACCGTCAATAACAACCAGTTCAAAATCTCGGTGTAATCCATAATGCTGCAAACCATCATCAGCTATCACCAGATCCAATGGATGCAACATCAACAACGCTTTTACAGCTTCAGAACGTTTAGGTGATACAGCAACCGGCACACCGGTACGTTGAAAAATGAGCACGGGCTCATCACCAGCCTGTTCTGCGGTTGTATCCTGTGTTAACACTAACGGATAAGCTATTGCTTTGACGCCATAACCACGAGACACCACCCCTATTCTTAATCCTCGCTGCCGAAGTTGCTCCACTAA
>NZ_GL379669.1 GCF_000143625.1 Candidatus Regiella insecticola LSR1
AAAAGAATCTTCTATAAATGGTCAAGAGAATAGTAAAAAAGATAGAGAATTATACTCTGACAAAAAAAAATTCTTTAGACACCATATTGGAAAATGCAGCAAAGGTAGCAGAAAATAACATTTATGGTAAAAAAAATAATCCCAAGGCTAATATAAACAAAAATGAAATTAATACTATTGAGGTAGGTCATTCCAAAACCAATATAAACGCAGAGAAAGCTAACTCTACTGTGATAAAAAATAGCCAAATCGCGCTAGATGCAGCAAAAGCCACGTTAGATTCTGTATTAACAAAATTTACATCATACAATGCTGCCGATATTACAAAAGAAGAAATGAAAATCATAGCGACCCCTGTCGCAAGTGCAACTATTCAGATATTTATGAATCTCGGTCAGCTCTCTCATCTAATAGACCTGCTGATGCATGAGGTGGCAAAAAAATTAGCGATTAACTACCAGAAAAGCATCCTATCAGCGGGAATCGCCATGGCCATTACAGCGCACCTTCAGCAGAATGAAAAGGACAAGGGAACCAATGCATTAGCAATAGCGATAACAAGCGCTATTGTCAGTGTTGTGCTGACGGGTGCCTCAGTCAGTATGCAGTATAAGGCGTTAAACCAAACGAGACAGGCAAATAAACAGACTAAATTCGCAGAGCAAGCCGAAAAAGCTGAAGCCGATCTCAAAGCAGCAGGCGAGACACCAGCAACAACAAGCCTCACTGACGGCACTGCTGGCGACAGACCCGAAGTACAGCGGGCAAGGGCGCAAGAATTACTAGAAGCAGCAAAGAAATCTGAAATTATCGGTCAGGCTGTAAGTGGCCTAATTCCAGTTGTAACAAGTCTAATTGGCGCCATTGGCCAGAATCTAAATGCTAAGATAGAAGCATTATCTATTGAGCTCAGAAGTTATCTAGACATGATACAAAAAGCATATGCCCTGGATAAGGACCGTATGGATGAGCTGATGAAAATACTTATCAGTCTGGGAGAGAAGAAATCGGAGGTAACAGATAAAAGTATAAACAATACGAGTAGAATCTAAAAAGAGCGATACATTGTTTTAATAACACATGCCTATTTCCCGCTGATAAAGCGGGATATACCCTTCGCCTTTCAAGTTACGGCTTTGTTGTCTGCGGGTGCTCGCCGAATCACGTAGTATGTCTACGCTCATCGGTCTCACACCCTTGCCGCCTTGCCGTAACTCGAAATTCATTGGGTATATAACACAAGAAATAGGTTTTGTTATTTTTTATCATCATCGTGATGAGTCTGAATAATAGAAAGATATTTGATAATAAACTTTTGTATATGACTGGTACGAATAGAACCATCTGAATTTAATAAACTACCGATGAGGTTTACTTGAGTACAGTCTATATAAAAATAATTTAATATTAAATTATCATAGATAAGATCCACTCTATTATCATCACTGATCACAAAGGTATAATTCTTTTTTTTATCTTCTGTACTGTTTTTTACTAGATAAAGAAAAGAAAACAACTGATCCCTTCCTTGATTATCTGATATTTTTTTAGATGTTAACATGGAAAATATAGTAGATAATTTTTCATTCCGTTTCTTACCGGTAAAAATAGACCTAAAAATATCAACAATTCTTTTAAAGAAGTTGATATTTTTTTGTTGATCATCAAAAAATTCCTGCAATTTTTTTTCAGTATCAATCAGTACAGGAAAGAATAATAAAGTATTATTAATATCATGCTTCATAATGACTCGGCCTTAATTTATATCGATAATAGTTAACATTTAATATCGGATAATTTTTTGACAAAATAAGGGACAGACCTGATATCTTTATTACAAGCCTCAAAAGATCCTAAATAGGCTTTAATTCGTTATTTTAATTGGCGGGATAAAAAAACCGCGCCCAGCGGCTTCCTAACGACGAGGAAGCGAACATAGGGCGCGGTAGTGAAGAAAGAACTAGAGGGGAGTAACGTTCGCTGCAGACGGGCCTTTAGCACCGTTTTCTATAGAAAAGCTTACATTCTGTCCTTCTGCCAAGGTTTTAAAACCGTTATCTTGGATGGCAGAGAAGTGTACAAATACATCTTTGCTGCCGTCTTCTGGAGTGATAAAACCAAAACCTTTAGATTCATTGAACCACTTTACTTGACCTTTATGATTTTGACTAGACATTTATTATTTCCTTTGTTTAAAAAATTTGCCACCACGGGCGTGTTATAGCCGGTTATCAATCTTTACTTATGGAGGCACTTATTGAAGGAAATTCGTCAGTGAAGAATTATCAATGATAACGCTTTAAATATGAACTGCTTTACTCAAGATGTCGTGCATAAATAGATCTGTACCACAGGCCGGGGCGCATTAACTCATAAAGAGCCTTTAATAGCAATCTTTTTTTAAAGGGGCGGCGAATTTTAAAAGGAGCGGCCAAATTTTTTCAATCAAGAAGTCTATACCCAATGAATTTCGAGTTACGGCAAGGCGGCAAGGGCGACCGAAGGCAACTTCAAAGGCGAAGGGTGTATTTTTGCTAAAAATGATTTCATTCATCAAAGCACTCAGTATAATGAGCAGCACTATGATAAAGAAAAAAATAAATAAATCCGGCTCAGCAAGCATCGCACAAAATCGGCGCGCTCGACATGACTATTTCATTGAAGAAGAGTTTGAAGCCGGTTTGGTTCTCCAAGGTTGGGAAGTTAAGTCCTTGCGGGCGGGTAAAGTAAATATTAGTGATAGCTATGTGGTGCTCAAAAATGGTGAAGCTCACCTTTTTGGTGCCACCATTACTCCCCTAACGGTGGCCTCTACTCACGTGATCTGTGAGCCAATGCGTACCCGAAAATTGCTGCTCAACAAACGCCAGATCGATTCCCTGTTTGGTCGTATTAATCGTGAAGGCTATACCGTGGTGGCACTTTCTATGTATTGGAAAAATGCATGGAGTAAAATCAAGATTGGGGTGGCTAAAGGTAAAAAAGATCACGATAAAAGAGCCAGCCTGAAAGATAAAGAATGGCGCGTGGACAAAGCCCGAATCATGAAAAGCGCCAATCGCGCTTAGCGCCCGCTTGAAATCTTTTGTGCTCGCTCTGTGATATACCGTTCGCCTTTGAAGTTGCCTTCGGCTGCCAGGGGGTGAGACCGATGAGCGTAGACATACTACGTGATTCGGCGAGCATCCGCAGCCAACGCCGCCGTAACTTGAAAGGCGAACGGTATATAGCCGAATCAGTTTAATTTGATTCAAGGCGGAGGACAGACAGTAAAGTAGTACGGCAAGCGACGACAACACTTAAATCAAATTAAACTGATTTGGCTATACTTCGTCAAAAACGAGCTCAAGAAGATTTCAAACAGGCTCTAACGCTTAGTTAAAAAATAGGGACACCCGTTATTTTTGCCCGCTCGCTAACTGAGCGCGAAGGGTAGCCAAATGCGACAATCCTTTACGTCTTTTTTCTTCAACACTGATTTCTTGTCGTGCGTCTCCCCAGTCAAGATCATCTTGCGGCAACTCTAACAAAAAACGGCTAGGATCTGGGCGGATTAATTCACCGTACTGACGTCGTTCTTTACATAAGGTAAAAAAGAGTTCGCGCTGAGCACGAGTAATGCCGACATAAGCCAAACGTCTTTCTTCATCTACATTACCTTCATCGAGGCTATTTTGATGTGGCAATAATCCTTCTTCCATGCCAACTAAAAATACATAGGGAAATTCCAGCCCTTTAGAAGCATGTAGTGTCATCAGCTGTACTTCATCCTCTTCTTTATTATTCTTTCCTTTTTCCATTAGGTCGCGCAGAGTAAAACGAGTGACCGCCTGTATTAATGTCATGGGTTCATGCAATGCAGAGCCGGACAGCATTTCCTCCAGCCAGAGAAATAATAAGTTGACATTTTTCATCCGCATTTCTGCCGCGAGAGGACTGGGTGAGATTTCATATAACCAGCTTTCATAATCCACCGCATTGCGCAAATACTGTATTGCTGTACTAGGATCCCGCTCTACCAATGGCATAATTTCTGCCATCCAGTGAGTAAAACGCTGCAATGAAGTGGCATTACGGCTTGTCAAATGTTGCGTTAGCCCCAGATCAAAACTGGCGCTAAAAAGGCTTTTATGACGTAAATTTGCCCATTCGCCTAATTTCTGAATAGTAACGGCTCCAATCTCACGTTTAGGTGTATTGATAATACGCAAAAATGCACTGTCATCATCAGGATTGGTTAGCAACCGCAAATAAGCAAGAGAATCTTTAATTTCCGGCCGCGAGAAAAAAGAATCGCCGCCGGAAATTTTATAGGGGATACGATTTTGCAGCAAAATTTTTTCAAAAATTCTGGCTTGGTGATTTCCTCGATACAAAATAGCGTAATCAGCATATTTTGATTTTTTGATAAAATGATGCGTGATCACTGCGTTTACTACCTTTTCCGCTTCATCATTTTCGTTATCAGCGGTGATCACTTTTAATCTCTCACCGTAATCTTGCGCGGAAAACAGTTTTTTTTCAAAAATATGAGAATTATTAGCAATCAAGATGTTTGCAGCATTAAGTATTCGCCCAGAAGAACGATAATTCTGCTCCAGCTTAATCACACGTAATTGTGGAAAATCTTCATTTAACAATTGTAGATTCTGTGGATTAGCGCCCCGCCATGAATAGATGGATTGATCATCATCACCCACTACAGTAAAACAGGCTTTATCACCGGCGAGCAGTTTAACCAATTGATATTGGCTAGTATTGGTATCCTGATATTCATCCACCAGCAAATAACCTAGTCGATGTTGCCAACGTTCACGCACTTGTTGATTGTTTCGCAATAATAACGTCGGTAAAGCAATGAGATCATCAAAATCGAGCACGCTACAGGCTTTAAGATGAGCGTCATATAATGCGTAACAATGGGCAAACAATCTATCAAGCTCACCCTCAGTTTGAGCAGCAACGGTTAACGGATCCTGTAATTCATTTTTCCAATGAGCAATGCGGGCAACCAACTGTTGCAACAGAATTTTATCTTCTTTTATCCATTGCTGTGTCAGCTCCTTTAATAATGCCATTTGATCATAAGCGTCAAAAAGCGAAAAATTCGCTTTCATCCCCAAAGCCACATATTCCCGTTTAATAATTTCCAAGCCTAATGTATGAAAGGTTGAGATCATTAAACCGCGTGTTTCTTTATTCCCTAACGTTTGCGCTACCCTCTCTTTCATTTCACGAGCCGCTTTATTGGTAAAGGTCACGGCGGCAACATGGCGGGTATGGTAACCACAATGACCAATTAAATAAGCGATTTTGTTGATAATCACTCGGGTTTTACCTGATCCAGCGCCTGCTAATACGAGACAAGGACCTGAGACAAATTCAACAGCCTGTTGTTGGCTAACGTTAAGTTGGCGAGGATTTCGCATTTTGCTTGATGATTCGGCGGGATCATCAGAAGAAATATTCATT
>NZ_GL379670.1 GCF_000143625.1 Candidatus Regiella insecticola LSR1
TTAGCGCTCTAGAAATCGCGCAATTTTTTCGATAAAGAAATAAAAGGTCTTTTTATTGATTTATGAGAAGACCTTTATATACTAAAGGAAGTAGAAATGAAGGATAAGAAGGTTATAAATTTCATGGATCTGATTTCTATAGAAAAAAAAGTTGTTGTACAATCAAACTCGATTGTTGATGGTGTTTATAAGATTACATTAAATGAAGCAAGGGTAATAAACCTTGCTATATCAAAAATAAAAAAACATGATCCGCCCGGTAGCCCCGTTAGAATCACTCACGCAGAATTTACTAATACCTGGAAAATTAAAGATAATAATTTAAAAAGAAGACTGTCAGATATAGGTGATGAGTTAATTCAACGAACAATAGATACAATATCTATTGATAAATCTACAGGTAAAAAAATAAAGATACGGAGGACATGGATATCTAAGATAGAATATAATATGGATAACATAGATCAATACTTAGAAATAACATTTTCTCAAGATGTTGAAAGATTTATTTATCAATTAAAAAATAATTTTACTATGTTTGAAATAGAAAATGTTTCTAATTTTACCTCACCATATTCTTTTAGAATTTATGCCTGGATTTATAAATATATAAATTTTGTTTCACATGTGAAAAATGGATTGCATTTTACAGATCAAATAAAAATTGATGATTTTAAAGAAATGATGGGTATATCAAACAATTACGAAAAATATAAATATCTTAAAAGTGGAGTTATAGAAAAAGCAATAAAAGAAATTAATAATTACTCTGATTTGTCAGTAATTTTAGAAGAATTTAGAATAGGTCGTTCAGTAAAACAAATAAGGTTTGTTTTTGTTAGAGAAAAAAACACTATTTTCTCTAATGAGGAAAACAAACCTAAAAGAGCTAGATCACCATCCAGACCAAAAGTTAAGGTAGGAACCCATTTGGAAGGAGAGTGGGCTAGACGGTGTATTGATATCATTGAGAAATATGAAAAAGATATAAGAAACTATGATGCCACTATGGTATTGCCAATATCTGATTTGGAAAAGTTAATTAATTATTATCAAATATTAGGAGACAAACAAAAAGTTAGCGAGTTAAGTAAAAAACTGGAAGCAAGAAGAAATTGATTTTTGCGCTGATCGTAGGAGTCGTGACCTCCTCCAATCAGCTAATCATACAAACCTATCTAGGAGGTCTATATGACTGCGTTCGATCTTACCTAATGTGCGGTGTTACGCAAAGTATTTCCTGAACTTACTAATGCTCAATTTGAAACAGCCATACTGTTTGCTGTGGGTTTTTCGCGTAAAGAAATTGCGGGTTTGCGTGTTGTTTCAGATTCTTGTATTGAACATACATTGAATGTTGTGAAAGAAAAATTTAACATTGCTAGCATAGGCAGTTTAAGAAATATTATCTTGTTAAGATATCTTTTGAGTAAAAAGTAATTTAGCTAATTAATGTATTAGATTATCTTCTTCATGCTAATAGGCATGATGATACGATTTAAGTTTTTTCGCCGAGTCCGGTCACCGCAGATGTTGCTGGCCGGAATACCCAAAGTTCAGTATCAGCTAGGGTGAACGAATGCATAAATACCAATCAATTATCAATTCGGATTTTTTTAACCTAACTTTGTGAGTGTTACCTAACGTTTTAGGGTTGTTTACTAAGCGCAAATAGTATGGATATTGATCATTTTTATTCAGAATATTTTTATCTTTGATTTACTCATTGATGCGTCCCTGCCGGTAGCTATCGTAAAATAGCTGACAAGTTAAGTAAAAAATACTCTGTATTAATAGTAAGTAAATAGTACCGTATAATACAATGACACTGAGCGAGTTATGAATCGTTAGCGCTTGGTATTAGTTTATTTAACTTTTTGTTTTTTATTAAAACTT
>NZ_GL379671.1 GCF_000143625.1 Candidatus Regiella insecticola LSR1
TCAATAAATCATTTCGATATTGTACGTCAATTTATAACACCTAAGCCATATCGATGTTCACTTTATAGATATCAATACTATCCAGCGTGCTGTTTTCCCTTGCAGGTAACGCTTCAATACTGCATTGAGTGCCCGGCTGTTCGCGATGGGATCTGCTCCCTTGCAGCTTATTTGCCCTACCTTCGGATCATACAGATAATAACCCTGCTGCCCCTGTTCGATTTTGCTGGCCAACATCAATACATGATGATTAACTTTTAACAGATAACTGCCTTCAGCACCGTTGAACGGTAACACGGGCGTGCGAGTAAATATTTTCGGGTTGCTTAATGCTATTTGTTTTAACCCGGTAAATAGCGTACGAAGCTGATTGAGTTGTCTTGCTTCAGGCAGGGGAAGCGCACTCACGGCTTGCTGTTGGTTGATGATGGCATGAGTGAAAAGCACCTGCATTTGGCTGTCTCTTGAGAGCAAGCAGCCAGCCAGGCCAGACCCAGCGCGGTCTCTGACGCTAGAGTGTTAAACGTTGGGTGTTCGATATAGAATGCCTGAGGCGCAATCTGTGCTGTTATGTTAACTTCGGGTGCCGTATTCTTTCTGGCGGTCATGGCCAGCTCTGCAATACTTTTTGCCTGGTTTTCGCGCCAATCTTGACTCAGTTGCAATGCCGCTTGGCTGCTTAGGTTTGCTAGTTGTGGATGAATACGTTGCAATTGCAGCAGTTGATACACTTCCTGATGCCATGCCTGGCGCTGCTCTGCATCGAAAATCGTCTGCATCAATCGCTTGACGTCCAGCCCTTCATCGGCATGTTGGAACGCATCGGCGAGATACGCCAGTTGCTGCTGGGTTAATGATGGGTAAGTGATTTTACCTAAGGCTAACTCATCAACAATCGCCTTGATGCGCTGCAAACGTAACGCCAAATCCGCCTCCGTCGCGGGCAGCAATTTACCCTGTTTATTCCAGCGCAGCAGTAGCTTGTCCTCACTGATTTTATGCTGCCAGTCGCCTTCACTGCTCTGGGTGAATTTCCGACCTGATTGGCTGACCATCACGTCTGTTCGGCGGGCGGCAATGTCCGTGCGGATACCTTGTTGATCCAGTGACAGCGCAAGCTGATGGGCATAATTGGTTGTGACGTCTCGCTCCGCCAGTGAACAGCCCACTAAGCTAATGTAGCCTGGCTGACTGTTTATCGAATAATCGTCGTTTAGCTGTTGGCTTAACCGGGCTATCTTGCTCGCTAGTTCCAGTGCGTCACTCCCCCCCAATGTCTGATCATGTTTTGTCCTATCATCCTTACGGCCATGCCCCACCACTTGCCAACGTAAATAACCCCGCAAAATACTGGGGTCGCCATAAACCACCCGATAGTGCCCCTCAGCATCGAGCTGAACCAACACGCTGCGGCCAGGGTATTTACCCGCCAGTTTTGCCGCCGCTTTCCTCACCGCGGGGTTATCTTCCAGCTGCAAGACAAGCTGGCTGGCAAAGCGGCTGTTTTCTCCCGATCCCATCAGGCTAACTTCCTGTGTTTTCCAGCTATTGACCGCTTCTCTGTGCAGGGCTGGGCTATTTTGGCTGCCTAATGCTAATTCCTGTTCATCATTCCAAACGTTATCCAGTAACTCTGACAGTTGATGCTGTTGCAGGAAGGCACGGGTGAGAGGGATTTTGATTTCATCGCTTCTCTTTTCCATGACTTTAGGCCCTTCCTTCTGACGGGTATAGCCGTTATCTGCTAAATTCAGCGCCTGAAGTGTTTCGGTCAGTCGGGCAGTGAATGCGTCTTCGTCGTGTAACT
>NZ_GL379672.1 GCF_000143625.1 Candidatus Regiella insecticola LSR1
CCGCCGTGCACCACGTTGAGCACGCCAGCCGGCACGCCAGCTTCCAGCGCCAGCTCGACGAGCAGCATGGTCGACAGCGGGTCCTGCTTGGAGGGCTTGAGGACGAAGGTGTTACCGCAGGCGATCGCCATCGGGAACATCCACAGCGGGATCATCGCCGGGAAGTTGAACGGGGTGATACCGGCGCACACGCCGATGGGTTGGCGCAGGGTGTAGGTGTCGACGCCACCGGCGACGTTCTCAGCGAATTCGCCCATCTGCA
>NZ_GL379673.1 GCF_000143625.1 Candidatus Regiella insecticola LSR1
CAACATAGCGGATAAACGCACGCTACGCGCGCTCATTATCGCAGACCCAAATCAG
Source organism: Candidatus Regiella insecticola LSR1 (assembly GCF_000143625.1). Lineage (GTDB taxonomy): Bacteria > Pseudomonadota > Gammaproteobacteria > Enterobacterales > Enterobacteriaceae > Regiella > Regiella insecticola. The sequence continues at coordinate 56 of NZ_GL379673.1, forward strand.
CAAGGGGGTGAAATAATTATGTTAGAAGCCGATCCTTTAGTTTTTTACGGCGCGAAAATGCCAAATGCGCGTAACCTAAAATGGTTTAACCAAGTGCAATTTGTTCGCTACAGCGAAACAAACGCACAGGAAAAAGCGGTAATTGATCATTATCTGGCAACAATAAAGAAAGAGTATCACCCACAAGATAAAGACACACTCTTAGCTGCTGAATCGGTACCGGGCGTTCTTTCTCTGCCGCTGGCACGCTTCAATGCTCCACTCAGTGAAAATGTTTCACTCGCGTTTACAGCCAAAGAAGTTAGCATCCCACGGTATGATTGAATACATATAGATATAAAATCAGATAACTATGGCAATACAACGCGAAAATGTTCACTTGGGCGTGGGCATGGCTCCATACCTGTCATATACAATACCGATTGGGAAACTTGGCGAAAAATAACAGACACCATAGTGATGAAAGAAACAAGTGTAACATCTAAAAAACAGCTGGGAGATCCCATCTGGCCAGACCAATTAGGTCAATGGAAATTCGGCAGTTATGCCGATTTTCAACAAATAAAAAATCAATTGCCTATCGCAATAAATCACGAAATCATCACATTAGGCAGCATCTCATCAGTGCCACCGGCTCAGGCAACATTGATCCCACAACAAATTCATTATATTTGGGTCGGTGAGGTGATACCCAAAAATTTGCTCGAGAACATTACTAAAAATGTAGAAAATAGCCCGCAGTACAAATCTATTATTCACGTTGATGCGGATAGTTCAACTATTTTCAAAGAAATAAAACGGCAATTAAACAATAAAATTACCACTAAAATTTTCGAAAAAATAAAGTCTAAGTTGGGATATAAGATGAGTAATATCGAAATCCGTGATCTGCATGAAGATAATTTTTTCTTAATTTTAGAAACACAGATTCAGGAGAAATGTATCAACATTTTCGCGCAGGTATCGGAAAAAATTACTCAGCAACAGCAGATGTATTACGTTACTCCC
>NZ_GL379674.1:0-2067 GCF_000143625.1 Candidatus Regiella insecticola LSR1
AAGGTGCGAATGGAAGGCCATCACTCGCTACGGTTTCCAAAGAGGTCTATCAAAGCGTGCAAAAAACGATTATTTTTACATCAGTTGAGATGTCACTCAAGAAAATTTAGCACAGGTGCTAAGGTTGCATAATAATTTTATGATCGTTATGATTTTGACATGATTAATTATTTAAATTTTTAGCATGAATATTCAACTTGAGGCGATTAATTGCTACTACGGCTCACAGCAAGCCTTGTTTGACATCACATTAAACTGCTCGGAGGGAGAGACCGTGGTTTTGCTGGGGCCAAGCGGGGCGGGCAAAAGCTCATTATTGCGTGTGCTTAATCTGCTAGAAATCCCTCGCTCAGGATCACTGCAAATCGTCGGTCAGCAGTTTGATTTTAATCAAATGCCACCGGTTAATGCGATCCGTCAATTACGCCGCCAGGTTGGTATCATTTTTCAACAATATCACCTTTGGCCGCATCTCACCGTCATGCAAAATTTGATTGAAGCCCCGCGCCGCGTATTGGGGCTAGCAAAAACGCAAGCCGAGGATCGGGCAGAAAAATTGCTGATGCGTTTACATTTGACTGATTTTGCTACCCGCTTCCCAGCGCATCTTTCAGGCGGACAGCAGCAACGGGTAGCGATTGCGCGCGCATTGATGATGGAGCCACAGGTGCTGTTATTTGATGAGCCGACGGCGGCATTAGATCCTGAAATAACAGCACAAATCGTCAGCATTATTCATGAGCTGTCTGCTACCGGGATCACGCAGTTTATTGTCACTCATGAAGTCGAGGTGGCGCGCAAAACGGCCAGCCGCGTCGTTTATATGGAAAAAGGCCGTGTGATCGAGCAAGGTGATGCGAGCTGTTTTACGCGGCCGCAGACTGAAGCCTTTGCACATTATCTTTCACACTAATTTCCACATTATCTTTCACACTAAATTTATCTTTAGAGATGAGTGATGAAAAAATTAATCATTACAGTATTTTTAATCAGTATCAGTTTTTCTATTTATGCGCTCGATACAGTGCGTTTTGCTATGGAAGCCTCGTATCCCCCTTTTGAATTTGTCGGCAAAAATAATGAAATACAGGGTTTTGATGTTGATTTGGCTACCGCCTTGTGCAAAGAAATGCAAGTAAAATGTACTTTCACCAACCAAGCGTTTGATAGCTTGATCCCAAGCTTAATATTTAAGCAGGTTGATGCCGTTATTTCGGGGATGGATATTACCGCAGAACGTTTAAAACAAGTCGCCTTTACCGAGCCTTATTATGAAAATTCGGCATTATTGATTGCCGAAAAAAGCAGGGCTGAAAAAGAAAAATTAACCGATCTCGCCGCACTCAAAGGTAAACGTGTTGGTCTGCAAAACGGCTCGACGCATCAGCGATTTTTACAGAAAAAGCATCCAGAAATCATGGCACTTCCTTACAGCAGTTATCAAGATGCGGTTTCAGATCTAAAAAGTGGTCGCCTAGATGCCGTATTCGGTGATACCGCTGTTATCAATGAATGGCTGAGAAACAACGATAACCTAACTCAAATTGGAGAAAAAATAACCGATGCCGATTATTTTAACCAAGGATTAGGGATCGCCGTGCGTCAAGAAAATACCGCATTACTGAATGCATTAAATGCGGCTTTGGTAAAAGTGAAAAAAGAGGGAGCCTATCAAGCGCTTTATAACAAATGGTTTAGCGCAGACAATAATCAGGCCAAAGGGAGCGTATTAATCAATGAATTGCCTTCTTTAGCCCAAGCGAGCCTGGTTACCATTAGCCTTGCATTATGTGCCTTAATTTTCGGTTTAGTGCTGGCGGTATTGTTTGCTGTTTTGGAGTCTTCCGGCGGGAAGCTCTGCGGCTATCTTACGAGCAGTATGGTGACCCTATTGCGTGGCTTGCCTGAAATTTTAGTGCTGCTCTGTATTTATTTCGGCTCGTCTCATTTATTAATGCTACTCACCGATGGATTTAGCCTAAATTTTTATCTGTTTATATTACCGGTTAAATTTGATCTTGGTACCGTTGATGTCAGCCCTTTTTTATGCGGTGTTATTGCCTTGGC
>NZ_GL379674.1:2097-8075 GCF_000143625.1 Candidatus Regiella insecticola LSR1
TGCCTTGGCTTTACTCTACGCCGCTTATGCTTCGCAGACATTACGCGGCGCGCTGAAAGCGGTGCCAATCGGGCAATGGGAATCAGCGCAAGCGCTGGGGTTGAGTCAAAGTCGGATTTTTTTTCGGCTGATTATGCCGCAAATGTGGCGTCACGCCTTGCCTGGATTAGGCAATCAGTGGTTGGTATTGTTGAAAGATACCGCGTTAGTGTCGCTTATCAGCGTCAATGATTTGATGCTACAAACTAAAAATATTGCCACTCGTACGCAAGAGCCCTTCACTTGGTATTGTATTGTCGCGCTAGTTTATTTGGCCATCACCTTATTGAGTCAATATTTGATTAAGTTGATTGTGATGCGTACCACGGCCTTTGAGCGGAGTGCTGGCTGATGATTGATTATTTATGGCAAATAATGACGGGGTTATCTACCAGTTTAACGTTAACCATGGTGTCACTCTCGCTGGCGTTAGTGTTCGCATTATTGTTTACGCTGATATTGACCCTGAAAACGCCCTTATTAACGTCTTTAGTGAGAATTTATATTACGTTGTTTACTGGCACGCCCTTATTAGTGCAAATTTTTCTTATTTATTACGGCCCCGGGCAATTTCCCTCAATCCAGCAGTATCCCTGGCTTTGGCATACGCTGTCACAACCCTGGCTGTGTGCGATGATTGCATTAGCGTTAAACAGTGCCGCTTATACCACCCCCTATTGTTTTTATGGCGCAGTACAAGCCATTCCGGCAGGTCAATGGCAATCTTGCGCCGCATTAGGGATGTCGTCGGCGCAATCAATGAGAATTTTATTTCCTTTCGCGATTAAACGATCGCTTTCTTCCTACTCGAATGAAGTGATCTTAGTGTTTAAAAGCACGTCGCTGGTTTATACCATTACTTTGATGGATATCATGGGGCAGAGCCAAATGTTATATGGCCGCACCTATGATGTGATGGTCTTTGTCGCAGCAGGGATAGTTTATTTATCGATTAACACCTTATTAACGCTGTTAATGCGCTGGCTAGAACGCCGTGCTTTGGCTTTTGAAGAGGTGTAAAGCTCCCCAAGTTTAGCTGGGGAGAAGTATTCATTTAGGTTGCGCTGTCGCTTTAGTAGGAACCGGCGGAGCTTTCCTGTGAGCCATTCCTTTCTCAGCTGCTGTTGCATTTATTAATGTTCTGCTTTTTCTAGTGTTATAAAACTCTATCATTGATTTTTTTTCATCAGATTTTAACTTGGTGATACTATCTAGGCTTAGGAAAAATGCGCTTGATTCTATGATTTTCCTTTTTTCAGCTTCATAAAGCTCTCCTATCGATTGTATTTGAGGAGATTCTGAGGAAAAAAATGTTTCAACCTTCATAGGTTGCTTGGGAGTGTTTCCAATCTTCTCCAGCTTTGCGTTGCTGAATAGTGCGTTTACTTTGTCAGCAACCCATGCGAATGGACGAAATAATCTTTGGCAAAGTATGTTCATAATAACCTCTCCTTATTTTTATATAATCAAATTTTTTAAATATTATTATTGTTTTAAATTCCAGAGAATATTACAAGCAGCCAGATTTAAAAAATATAAAAAAACACCCATACAAAAATTTAATCCTCTTGAAGAAAATAAATATTATGATTTGTTATTTATAAAATAATGATGGCGCTGTCTAAAATTAAGCTCGATTTTTAATGAAGTGATATTAGTGTTTAAAAGTACTTCGCTTATTTATAGCTACACTTATGATGTGACGGTCTTTGCCGCAATAGGGATAGTTTATTTATCGATTAATACGTGATTAACGCTGTTAATATGCTGGCGAGAACACCGCGCTTTGGCTTTTGAACAGGCGGTGTAAAGCCCTCATGTAAACATGGGGGCAATATTCAGAGAGTGGAGCTAACATGGTTGTGAGCAGAGCTTAAGCGATTGTCTTTGCATCCCCGCTTGGCAGAGGTACAGGTTTCGATGCCAACTTTCTTGGCAGAGGCGTTGGTGTTGTTGATGTTAAAGACGTTCTTGGCTTCGGCTTCGGTACTGAAGAGGTATCCTGAGATTGATTTTTTATTTAATTGTGATTCTTTATAATCTTGTAATATCTCTTTAATTTCTGTGTTCATTCCTGCTGATTTACTAAGCTCTGGTCCTTGAGGAATAGCTGGATCTTCAGCAACCGGCGCCAATGCAACTAAAGAAGTCTGTGACGCTGCTTTACTAAGCGCTGGCTCTTGAGCAGTTGTCTCGAGAACAGCAAGTTCTGCTTTTTTCATTTCACTCCAATAATCCTCTCTCTGTTTTGGAGTAAGAGCCACATAAGCCTCTCTCTGTTCGTTAGAAAGAAGCAGATAAGCCACTTTCCGTTTTCCAGTAAGAGCACCATAAGCCTCTTCCCGTGCTCTATCTGCTGCCCATCTAACCTCCGATGCTGTCGGTAATAAAAAGTTTGACCTCTCCCCAACTGGAAGTGGGTCTTTCCTTGTAACCATTGCGTCACCTATGGGAGGAGAAGTTTTTTTAGTACCATCCGGCATTGAATCTCTGACTCTTGATACGATTTGAGCTAAGCTGGTTTGATCCCTCTTCTGCAATGTCACTTCACCATATCCTGCATAAAAAGAAGAAGAAGTGTTTTTAATACTATCCGGCGTTGCATCGCTTAATGATGTTTCTGATGTGAAAAAATGTGATTGAGATTGTAGTGGTTGTGGTTTTATTCCAAATAATTTGTCAAACATAATAATAACCTTTCTTTTGTTTTTTTATATAATCAATGATTTTAAATATCATTGTTGTTTTAAATTCCAGAGAATATTAAAGGCAGCCAGGTTTAAAAAATATAAAAAAACACCCATACAAAAATTTAATAATATTGAAAAAATAGAGATTATTATTTTTTATTGACGCCATAATAATGGCGATTTTTATTATTGACCGGCAGCTCTACGTATTTCACGTAAACGTTGTTTTTCGACGCGCGACATAAACCACCAACTTATTAAACCGATAATACCGACCACTAACAAAATTAATGTCGCTAATGCGTTGATTTCCGGATTAACGCCCATTCGTGCGCTGGAAAATACTAACATCGGCAGAGTGGTCGCCCCGGGCCCGGCGACAAAACTGGCGATCACTAAGTCATCCAATGAAAGTGTAAAAGCCAGTAACCAACCGGAGATTAATGCTGGGGTGATCATCGGAACCGTGATGACAAAAAATACTTTTAGCGGGGTGGCGCCAAGATCCATCGCCGCTTCTTCAATAGAGCGATCTAATTCACGTAGGCGTGAGCTGACGACGACCGTAACATAAGCGGTGCAAAAAGTGACGTGCGCTAACCAAATGGTAAACATCCCACGCTCCGCCGGCCAACCAATGGCGTATCCCATGGCAACAAATAACAGCAATAATGCTAGGCCTGTTATCACATCTGGCATCACCAAAGGCGCGGTTAACATAAAAGCAAAACCGGTCGAACCACGAAAGGCGCCAAATCGTACCATCACCACTGCCGCTATGGTGCCAAGGGCGACAGCCATGGTGGCCGATGCCGCGGCTATCGTCAGGCTAAGACTCACTGCGGAAATCATCGCCGAATCATGAAAAAGCTCTGTGTACCAGCGCGTTGACCAACCCGCCCACACAGTCACTAATTGCGAGCTGTTAAATGAATAAATCACTAGCATTAACATAGGCGCATACAGAAAGGTATAACTGAGCAGTAAGATCAGATAACGCCATGTTAAAGACACTGAATTGTTCATCGTCTCGCTCCTATTTCCTTATTTTGATATTTATGAAACCACAGTATCGGCATGATTAGCAGGATCAACATCACTATCGCCACTGCGGAAGCTACTGGCCAGTCACGATTATTGAAAAATTCTTGCCATAGAATACGCCCGATCATAATGCTGTCGGGGCCGCCCAATAATTCAGGAATAACAAATTCACCGACGGCAGGAATAAAAACTAGCATTGAGCCGGCAATAATCCCGCCTTTGGTGAGTGGCATCATCACATGAAAAAAGGTTTTTAATGGCTTAGCGCCGAGATCTAATGCCGCTTCTACCAATGAATAATCCAATCGAATTAAGGCGGTATAAATAGGTAATACCATAAAAGGCAGATAGCAATAAACAATGCCAATATAGACCGCCAAATTAGTATGTAATATCACTAAGGGTTGGTCGATGACGCCTAACCATAGTAAAAAATTATTAACAATACCATTGCTCTTTAGAAGACCCATCCAGGCATAAACGCGGATCAAAAATGAAGTCCAAGAGGGTAAGATAATCAATAATAAAAGAATATTACGGTTGGAAGGCTCGCAACGAACAATCGCCCAAGCCAACGGATAACCGATCAATAAACAACATAGCGTTGAAATAGTGGCTATTTGCAAGGATTGTAAATAAGCATCAAGGTATAAGCGATCATCGAGCAGTTGCAGATAATTACCCAAGTTCAGAGCAAAAGTCAGTTTTCCATCCAGCCAACTCACTAAATCAGAGTAAGGGGGAATGGCTCTGACCATTTCTGCCAGACTGATTTTAAATACGATCAGAAAAGGCAGCATAAATAAGAAAAATAGCCAGAGGTAGGGCAATGCTATCACTAGCTTACGGCCATGTGCTATTTGCCAACGCTGCCACAGTGCTTTCGCTGAGGTAACCATCGATAATAGTGCCGATTTGTTCGCAGGATCTGATGTCATGATATTAGCTCCCCAGAACAACACAGCTACCCACTTCCCAACATAGGTGAATCTCATCGCCCCAGGTTGGCATGCCTTTACGGTAACGATGACCATTTTGTAATTGAGCACTGATCATCTGACCGCTGTGCAGTTTGACATGATAGATGGAGAGATCGCCGAGATAAGCGATGTCTACCACTTCTCCGATAGCAGAATTACAATCATCTTCTTTTACAGTGGTACATAACATAATTTTCTCTGGACGCAGTGCGACCAATACTGGCACGCCGTCAATGACAGAAGCATCAGCAGGGACTTTGAGCGCATGGAGCAATCCAGGGCTTTGAATCAGTAAGCCATCTTCTTGTTTATCGACTAATAAACCTTCAAAAACATTTATCGAACCAATAAATTCAGCACTAAATCGGCTATTGGGATGTTCATAAATTTCTTCTGGTTCACCAATTTGTACAAATTTACCCCGATTCATAATAGCGATCCGTCCGGCCATGGTCATCGCTTCTTCCTGATCATGCGTCACCATGACGCAGGTGGCGCCAACGCGCTCTAAAATATCGACCACTTCTAATTGCATCCGGTCGCGTAATTTTTTATCCAACGCCCCCATCGGCTCATCCAGCAACAATAGTTTAGGCCGTTTGGCTAAACTACGCGCCAGAGCGACACGTTGTCGTTGACCCCCAGAGAGTTGATGTGGTTTACGTTTGGCAAATTCTTCCATATGGACTAACGTCAGCATTTCGGCGACCCGCGCTTTAATTTCTGATGTCGGTAGCTTGTCTTGCTTCAAACCAAAAGCAATATTTTGCTCCACCGTCATATGCGGGAATAACGCATAGGACTGAAACATCATGTTAATCGGTCGCTGATAGGGAGGCACGTGTGATAAATCTTGCCCATCAAGCATGATCTGTCCTTGCGAGGGTTGTTCAAAGCCCGCGAGCATACGTAATAATGTGGATTTACCGCAACCTGATGCGCCTAACAGGGCAAAAATTTCGCCTTTATAGATGGTTAAATTGACATCATCGACAGCGGCTTGGCCATCGAAAAATTTAATCAAGTTACGGATTTCCAGCAAAGGCGTAAAATTTTTGCGACTTCGGTGGCAGGCGGACAATAACATCGTTCACTCAGTGAATGCTCCCTGTCAGTATGTTTTAGTTTACATTAGACCTCTTCGGAAACCTACTGCGTGACGCGGATCCTGCGTTGCCCGGTGCGCGCAATCCTCATTTACTCTGTGTTAACGAAGGTTGCTGTG
>NZ_GL379674.1:8105-11378 GCF_000143625.1 Candidatus Regiella insecticola LSR1
ACTCTGTGTTAACGAAGGTTGCTGTGCGCCGGACGCCTTGACTCCGCATAACGAACTACAGTTTCGAAAGAGGTCTATTATTATTTACCGCTTTTAACCTTAGTCCAAGCGCGTGTAATGATCCGATCTAATTTTGCTGGATGTAGTTTTAATGTAAACATGTTGGCGCGGATATCTGCCGGCGGGTAGATCCCCGGGTGATCTCGCACTTCAGCCTTTATCAGTTGCGTTGCTTGTTGATTCGCATTAGCGTAATAAACATGATCACTGATATTGGCAATGACATCGGGTCTCATCAAATAATTTAGGAATTGATAAGCCTCTTGCGGATGCTTGGCATCTGCTGGCATGGCAAATACATCAAAAGTCACTAAAGCGCCTTCTTTTGGAATGCTGTAAGCGATATTGACCCCATTATTAGCTTCTTTTATTCGGTTCGCCGCTTGTACAATATCGCCATTCCACCCCACGGCGACACAAATATCTCCATTTGCTAGGTCATTAATATATTTAGAAGAATGAAAATAACGAATATTAGGGCGCAATGTTAATAATAGCTCGGTGGCAGAGCCTGTGTAGTCTGAAGCCAGCTGACTGTTTGCATCTTTGCCCAAATAATGCAATACGGTAGCAAAAATTTCACTCGGCGCATCGAGAAAAGAAACCCCACAATTTTTTAATTTGGCTAAATTTTCGGCTTTAAGCACTAAATCCCAGCTGTTAGTGGGCGCATCCTCACCTAATGCTTCTTTAATTTTTTCAACGTTGTAACCGATAACGGTAGTATTCCATAGATAGGGAATAGCAAACTGATTATCGGCATCGTAATTAGCGACCCGTTTTAGCAGTTCTGGATCAAGATTTTTATAGTTGGGCAGCGCCTTTTTATCCAAAGGTTGAAACACTTTAGCCTCCAGCTGGCGCTCGAAAAAACTGGCGGAAGGAACCACTAAATCAAAACCCGTACTACCGGCCATCAACTTGCCATCCAACACTTCATTAGAATCAAACAAGTCATAAATTATCTTAATGCCGGTTTCTTGTTCGAAATTAGCAAGGGTGTTGGGTGCAATGTAATTAGACCAATTATAAATATGTAACGTTTTTTTCTCAGCTAAAGCACAGATCGATACCACCATTAATAACCCAGCGATAATACGCCATAGCCCCATCCAACCCTTTTTGTATCTATTAGATGAATATCGATAACTTTCCGTCATGACATGCCCTCTGAGCTGATGCAAAATTTCTGATGTTCGCTAATACCCGACAAAAGGGCATAGCTTACGAAATATTTCTGCTATAGCCAAATCATTTTAATTTGATTCTGCGTTGTCGTCGCTTGCCGTACTCTTTGTACTGTCTGTGCTCCTCCGCCTTGAATCAAATTAAAATGATTCGACTATAAGCGCTATGATCAATTTTATCTTAATATTGTATTAGACCTCTTTCGAAACCGTAGTTCGTTATGCGAAGTCAAGGCGCTCGGTGCACAGCAACCTTCGTTGCCATCAGTACATGAGGATTGCGCGCACCGGGCAACGCAGGATCCGCGTCACGCAGTAGGTTTCGAAAGAGGTTTATTCCAATGCACATGCCAACAACGCTCACCTTGTTTTGCTTGCCCTTCAGCAGTAACAAAAAAATCACAGGCTGCGATTAATTGTTCATTAAAATACAACAATGGGATCTGATTCCTCATCAAAGGAGGTACTCCGAGCTCCTGCCATAATTTTTTACTTTCTCTTGAACGATCACGCCCGACAATCTTTACCTTTCCTTGCAGGCCGAAACGGATCTTCACGCTTTCATTTGGCCTTGCTGCACGAATTTGTTGTCCATCGGCATTAGTCAGGCGCAGAACCCCTAAGTTAGCGGGAAGCAATAGATCTTCACTGACACACCAGTGTAAACACTGAGAGGTTATGTTGATTTGTTGCGAGGAGGATAAATAGAGACGCTGGCGAAAACGCCGTACTTGATGTTGCCCCAGTTGTAAACAAGGATTGGCATCGATACGCGCTAATACAACTTCATGCCATAAACGTTGTAACTGATCTCGAGACGGCATGCTGACATGGTGGCGAGATAACCAGCGCCGCAATACCGCATTGCGTTTCACTTCTGACATAGTGATTAATCCGTCAGTCGTTAGAGACCCATCAGTATGCTGCCATTGATCTAATGTGGCAGTGAGTAATTCATCAAGCAATTGTTCTTGTTCTGCACAAAGGCTAGCACTGCGCGTGACCGTTTGGGAAAAATGCGGCCAACGTTGATTGAGCAAAGGGATAATTTCTTGCCGTAGAAAATTACGATCAAAACGCCTATCTTGATTGCTCTCATCCTCTACCCACTGAATTTGATGCCGCTGTGCATAATCCATTAAATTTTGTCGGGAGCAGCTTAATAAAGGACGGAGTAACTGACTTTGTGCGAAAGCCATTTTTGACGCCATGGCAGACAACCCCGTTGGCCCACTCCCCCGTTTTAATGCCAGCAGAAAGGTTTCACATTGATCATCTTGATGTTGAGCGGTCAATAACACTTCTTTGTCGGTGAGATGGGTGGAAAAAGCGTGATAACGCGCTGCGCGCGCTGCGGCTTCGATGCCATTTTTGCGTGTATTTAGTTGCACTGGCACAATTTCTAGTGGCACTTGCCATTGTTGACATTGATATTGACAATGTTCTACCCAATCATTTGCCTGTGGATTGATACCATGGTGGATGTGAATCGCTCGAATGATCAAATCAGGCCGTTGGCCAGTGCGTAGACGAGTCAATAGATGCAGCAAAACACTGGAATCCAGTCCGCCACTAAAACCCACTAGCAGCTTTCGGTATCCCGCTAGCTGCTTGTTAATCTGGAGTAAAAAATCATCATTTTTTATTCATTGATAGTGTTATAAAATAAAAAATATCTTAGTTAGAAGTTTTTTCAGTGTCTATACCCAATGAATTTCGAGTTACGGCAAGGCGGCCAGGGGGTGAGACCGATGAGCGTAGACATACTACGTGATTCGGCGAGCACCCGCAGACAACAAAGCCGTAACTTGAAAGGCGAAGGGTATATTAGAAGCTCCTTCTAATGAACACCAAGACGAAGGGTATATTCAAGGATCCACGAGGGTAGGACACACCAAGCTTATGTTAAAATCAATAAAAAAATATTCACTGACTGCTCTGCCAGTCTGGCAGATTTTGAAAAAAATCCCTATTACTTGGTTTATCTATGTTTTATTTTTTGCCTACGGTTTAATCGGTATTTTTG
>NZ_GL379675.1 GCF_000143625.1 Candidatus Regiella insecticola LSR1
CCAGATTACCTGGAGGTACCTCTGGAAATAGTGGCAACGGCTGATTGCTGCTAACAGGCTCTCCGCCTCCACCGCCACTCGTTGGAGGTACCGCTGGCGCTGGCGATGGTTGACTGCTCTGAAGAGGCGCTCCGCCTCCGCCGTCACTACCGTCAGTATTAGTTCCGCTTTCTGCGGGATCTTCAGAACCAGGTGCAGGGGTAGTAAGTAGCTTCCATGCAAATGACACACAGAGAATCCTTTCTAAACCAGCAGGCACCAGTTTCAATAGATGTTCTTGTCCTATCAAAGATTTAATCTTATCTGCGACATCTTTTTTAAATAAAGAATCGGGGTCACCTTGTTTATTTTCGTCTAAATCATAGCCTGCTTCTTTCATTATTCTGGCACGTTTTGGATATATTATATTAGTGAGCAGATATTCCAATAATAGCCGTGTCGCAACAGAATCCCTGTATTCATTGAAACTTATTCCTTCTGGTGGCGTTATATTTTCAGTGTTCTCTGCAACAATTTTTTCGGTTACTTTGCTCATAATTTTTTTGAGCGAACCTTCATCGTCCCATATACAATTGTCAAGTACTTCCTTTGCTGACCTATTTGACATCTTCGATAATTTTTCGACAAAACCTTTGATATCTTGTTTCAATTCTGTATCTTTTTCTGGCTTTTCTTTGCTATCCACATAAAATGCCACATGTAAAACAAAAGCCCTTAGATAATCATTAATAACACTTTTTTGAGCAGTATCTGATTCATTGATCTCATCTAGCGCCTCCTTTAGATCCGCCGAAAGTTTCGATAACTCCTCCTTATCCAGACCAAGCTTCTTCATAACATCTTCCATTTTTGCCCGTGCCATTCCATCGGTAAATGCTTTTGCTGCCATTTCTGATATCGGTACTTTTGATGGATTAGGCTCTGTTGGAGGGGTCGCTGCGCTAGTCGATGGTGTAGCCGCTGTTGGAGATCCCGCTGCGCCAGTCGATAGTGCAGTCGCTGTTGAAGATACCGCTAAGCCAGTAGGATCAGAAGGGGCAACAGGACTCTGACCCACATTACTAGGCAAAGGCATTTGCCCTGTGCTTTTTACCTGTGTGTTACCCGCCGACGCAGCACCATTTGCCGCCTGCACAGGCGATACTATTTTAGAATTACCACCCCATAATCTTCGCCACATATATCACCTTCCTATTGATGCAAGCGCAGAGCTAATAATGTCATACAATGATCTTAAATTCTGCGTCAGCTTTTGTATTAATGTTTCAATGTTAGTTAAAATACCCGCGGCTTTTCTGGTTACCGCACTTGATGTATTTTCTACTTGTGTTTCTGGTATTTTAAATCCGCTACTAAAAATATTGTATTGAGAGCCATTCATTGAAACGGAGGGGAATTTATTTTCAAGTTTTTGGCTAATCAGTTCATTAAAAAATTCAGCTTTTGTAGCCTCAATGTCAACCTTCTTCTCTGTTAATTCCTTTATTGTGTCGAGAAGAAATGCACTTTTAATTCTTTCTAAATAAGTCTTAACATGGCTCCATCGAATAACAAGATTAGGATTTTCCTTTCCCTGCCTTTCTCCCCCCTCAACCCAATCACGATGGATTCGCGGCATCCATTTCTTCCAATCACCATGATTATAAGAAGCCAAAAAGCTATATGGTACAGTAATAAGATCAGGGTCACTTATCTTTATCTTTCGCTCATCTGACTTGATAACTTCTATAATGCGATCTCCAGCTTTTTCTAACGCTTCTAATCTATCTACTTGCTCCTGCGTTATCACATCCCCTATATTCGATGCATGATTTTTTCGCAACAATAACGCGAGTTTCATTTGTGTACCAGGATCCATCTTCTCGAAAAAATCTGAATCATTATAGAATTTATCCAGAACACCTTCCTGCACCGCCATTCTTATACTTTCTTTATAATCATTGCCATTAAATATTCCGAATAGCCTTTCCGCTTTTTCTTTATTGTTTTTATCGCTATATTCCGGTAACAATTCTAACATTTTATCTAACGGCGAAGTATCTAGCGTCACTAGCCATGTATTGCCCTTCTGCTTGACGACTTTAGCCGGATCCAGCCCCAGGTCTTCTGCTTTCTTTATTGCTATTGCTTCATTTTCTTTGCTCTGTTTAGCAGTATCAACCGTATACAAAATCCCCGCTTC
>NZ_GL379676.1 GCF_000143625.1 Candidatus Regiella insecticola LSR1
AGCCATCAAGTGCAGCCGGATGATGGCTATCGTACAGTGGCTGTTAAACGAACTACAATTCAGCCCCGTTTCCCGGAGGCGGTATTTGTATATGATTGGCCAGATGATGAATTAGATGGGAGTAGCCATGACCCAGCGCCTGCTCAACGAATTTCAGGTGAAGTTGGAGAAGTGGAGGAAGGAGTAGCACCTGCTGTTATGCCGAGGGAGCCTGTAACAGTCCTTCGACCTGAATCAACGGAAGTGAAAAATAGAATCCCGCACGCAAAAGTTGAAATTCCCAAACGGCTTTTTACCAGCGCAGGATCATCCAGCTCGTTCGCACATTCGAGGCTTACTCCTGCAAAGTAACAATACTTAGTCTTTTTACTCCCAATATAAGAATAAAAACGGTGCATAGGTTAGAATCCATCGCTAACCTAAACAATATAAAAGATAACTGCTATGTATAATTATTGTATTAATGCCCCATCGGGATTTGACGCTGATTTTATACATCTTCAAGCTACTGACATTGGTTTATGTACTCTGGCCTTTGTTAATGAAAAAAAAGAGCCGGTGAAAAGCAATCGCCTTATATCCGAGGCGATTAGCGCGCTAGAAAATTATTTTGCTGGCCAGGGTAAAATCTTTAGGCTGAAGCTAGATGTTATCGGCACTGATTTTCAGAAAAAAGTCTGGTCTGAACTGCAAAAAATTCTTTTTGGTGAGACATGGAGCTATAAACAACTGGCGTTGGCCATCGGCTCGGCGAATTATTGTCGGGCGGTGGGGGCGGCCAATGGCAAAAATCCAATATCGATTATTGTCCCCTGTCATCGCGTGATAGGCAGTGATCAGCGTCTGGTACGCTATGCCGGTGGATTAAAAACCAAACAATGGTTACTTGAGCATGAAAAGAAAATATGGCAAGCAGATTAACTCATTCATTATGGCAAAATCCGCTAAACCGCTTGTCAAGGTTATGTCGTTGAATGTCTCTGAGTTCGGTAAGATGAAGCGACTTGGCTTCATGGCGGGACAAATTACTGTTCCAGATGATTTTGACCAGATGGGCAGTGCTGAAATTGAAATGCTTTTTGGTAGTTAGGCCGTGAGCCCTGACAGCCGAAGGCAGCTTCAAAGGCGAAGGGGATGTAATTAGCTTTCTAAACGTTGGCGTCAAGTATCATTAACTAATTTTGCATCGTGCATAAAACTGGTGTAGATTACGCCAACAATCGAATAATTTATTTAGCAAGGGTAGCGGTGATCACCGCTGCCCTTTTTTGTGTTTGGCGCATACCCTTCGCCTTTGAAGCCGCCCTGTTGTTGGCTGCGGGGTTCGCCGCATGTCCACGCTCATCGGTCGGTCGCCCTGGTAGCCGAAGGCAATTTCAAAGGCGAAGGGTATTAATAACGTCAGTAAAAATTAATCAAGGATGATACAAAACATGACCCAATCAGAACTTCACCGAAAAATAAAAACCTTCCTCTTTCAAAATGTTTTAATTAAAACCAGTGTTGCTGAAAATGAGTTGTTTTCCGCATTGTTAGAATATGTCTTTAATAAAACGCTCTCACCGCCGAATGAAATGCTAGCATTGAGTAAAATACTTTATTGGAGTATGAGATGTGAGCGTTATTTTTTTCATACAGAAAAGATCCCTAACAGTATCAGACAACGTATCGCTTGTTTATCGGTGCCTGTGCCGCAAGAAATTCATT
>NZ_GL379677.1 GCF_000143625.1 Candidatus Regiella insecticola LSR1
GGTGATTTTTTCACGTTTGGTAAAAACAAACCAAACATACCACCAATGTGGTTGACAACCAGTGGAATATTTTTTCTTTTAGCCACAGCGCAAAGATCTTGAGCCAATTTATCCGTTAGTTCTGTTAACCTGTGATAAACGCCATCCTTAGATAACTCCTGCAAGCAGGCAACACCCGCCGCCATGGCGATAGGATTACCAGACAGGGTGCCAGCTTGGTAAACGGAACCACTAGGGGCGAGTTTCCTCATTATTTCAGCTTTTCCACCGAATGCCCCTACCGGTAAACCTCCCCCGATAATTTTCCCCAAACAGGTGAGATCCGGATCTACATTATAATAGGCTTGTGCTCCCCCTAATGCGACCCGAAATCCGGTCATCACTTCATCGATAATTAACAAGGCACCAAATTGATCACATAAAACACGTAAACCAGACAAAAAACCCTCGACAGGTAACACACAGTTCATATTCCCTGCAACCGGCTCAACGATAATGCAAGCTACCTGATCAGGATATCGCTCAAATACTTCTTGTACCGACATCAAATCATTATAGGTACAATTAAGCGTATGTTTAGCAAAATCAGCCGGGATACCCAAGGTACTGGGTTGCCCAAAGGTTAACGCGCCAGAGCCCGCTTTTACCAGTAAAGAATCGACATGGCCGTGATAACAGCCCTCAAATTTGATGACTTTATCACGCTGAGTATAACCACGTGCCAATCGAATAGCGCTCATAGTGGCTTCAGTACCTGAATTAACCATCCGCACCATCTGCATACTGGGTACCTTTTTCGTGATCAACTCTGCCATTTTGACTTCAATTTCAGTCGGTGCGCCGAAGCTTAAGCCTTGCTGAGCCGCTTTAATCACAGCGTCACGAATAACAGGATGATTGTGCCCCAGCACCATGGGACCCCATGAGCCAACGTAATCAATGTATTCTTTATCATCGACATCGTATAAATAAGCCCCTTCAGCGCGTTTAATAAATAATGGTTTTTCCTCCCAC
>NZ_GL379678.1 GCF_000143625.1 Candidatus Regiella insecticola LSR1
CCAAGCTGTTGTAAAAACCAATCTCGTCTCGATGTCATTGATTTTTCTATTATCCTATTAATAGGTGGCGCTTTATTTTGGTGCTATGTTAACAAATCTTATATCATTGCGGTATGAAATCATCTATACCCTTCGCTTTTCAAGTTACGGCGGCGTTGGCAGCTCGCACTCATCCTCTGTCATGTACTACCTGTACACTCCTGAGATTCGCTTGATTGCCGCCTTGCCGTAACTCGAAATTCATTGGGTATAACACTCCATTTTAGGATAATAATTTTCATGTCAGTATTAACCCCTGCCAGTGAAGTGATATTGCGCCACAGTAATGAATTTACTGAGCGTCGGGTTTTGTTTGCCGGTGATTGGCAAGATACATTGCCTGCGCAGTTCATCGCTGCTACTGTCCTAGCTCATACTAATCAATACCATCATTGGCAACTATTAAAACCTATCTTAGGGGATAAGGTTACATTTAGTTTTTCAGCAGATAAAAAAATGTTGCTGGCTGTAATACGCTCATTTATTTTTGGCCTAAAAATAAACAACAAGCCCAATTTCAGTTATCCAACTTGTTGGCTTTATTCCCTATTGGAAGTGATATTTTTATTGTCGGAGAAAATCGTAGCGGAGTACGTAGAGCGGAAAATAAGCTGTGGGAGATGCTGGAGCTGAGTAAAATCGATAGCGCCCGTCGTTGCAGCCTTTATTATGGTCGCTTAGATAAAAAGATTAAACACGATAATGCTATCTGGTGGGGTCATTATCATGTCGATACTAGGATAATCAAAACTTTGCCCGGTGTTTTTAGTCGTGATGGACTCGATCCAGGTAGTCAATTATTGCTTTCTTCTTTTACTGAGCAGGTGAAGGGAAAAGTGTTGGATATTGCTTGTGGTACTGGGGTTTTGGCCTGTGTGTTGGCGCATCATTCACCTCAAATAAAACTCACGCTCAGTGATGTCAGTGCTGCTGCGCTTGAAGCCAGTCGTGCCACTTTGGCGATTAACAATATTGACGCCGAGGTGATCGCCAGTAACCTCTATTCTGATATTAAAGGGCGTTTTGATCTCATTATGGCTAATCCTCCTTTTCACGACGGATTAGCGATTAGCTTGCATATTGCAGAAAGATTGATTTGTGGTGCCTATGATCATCTCCGGATCGGGGGGAAATTACGAATCGTTGCCAATGCGTTTTTACCTTATCCTGCGCTGTTGGATGCCGTTTTTGGCAGCCATCAGGTACTGGCTCAGAACAGTCGTTTCAAAGTTTATCAAGCTGAGTTAAGTCATCAGTGCGATTTATCATCTCATCGAGTATAGGCAGTAGTAAATTTTATTCTGATCGGACTTGTTCAGCGTACAACTGTAAGCTAAAGTGCGTGGCAATATCTTGGGTGTAATAAAATTTGAAGGGGTATGGAATGAAGCGTGCGGTGATCACTGGCCTGGGTATTGTCTCCAGCATAGGTAATAACCAGCAAGAGGTCTTGGCATCTCTGAAAGAAGGACATTCTGGCATTACTTTCTCAGAAGAGTTTAAAACCGCCGGAATGCGTAGCCAGGTATGGGGTAATGTTAAATTAGATACAGCTACGCTAATTGAGCGTAAAACGCTGCGCTTTATGAGTGATGCATCTATTTATGCCTATCTCGCGATGCAAGAGTCGATTAAGAATGCGGGGCTTTCTGATCAACAAGTGTCTAATTTTCGTACGGGTCTGGTAGTCGGATCCGGTGGCGGATCTCCTCGTAATCAAATGGTTGCCTGTGATGGTATGCGAGCTAAAGGCTTGAGAGGCGTTGGCCCTTATATGGTCACGAGAGCGATGGCCTCTGGCGTTTCCGCTTGTCTCGCCACGCCTTTTAAGATCAAAGGGGTGAATTATTCGATCAGTTCCGCCTGTGCCACTTCTGCCCACTGTATTGGTCATGCCGTTGAATTGATACAGCTAGGTAAGCAAGATATCGTTTTTGCCGGTGGTGGAGAAGAGTTGTGTTGGGAAATGTCTTGTGAGTTTGATGCCATGAGTGCGCTTTCAACCAAATACAACGACACACCTGAGAAAGCGTCACGGACTTATGATAAAGATCGTGATGGTTTTGTGATAGCAGGCGGGGGCGGTATGGTGGTGGTTGAATCATTGGAACACGCCTTGGCGCGTGGTGCACATATTTATGCAGAGATTGTGGGTTATGGTGCGACTTCTGATGGTGCGGATATGGTTGCTCCCTCCGGTGAAGGGGCAGTGCGCTGTATGGAGATGGCGATGGAGGGGGTGTACAAGCAATCCATCGATTATATCAATGTACATGGTACTTCCACTCCGGTGGGTGATACAAAAGAATTGCAGGCGATTAAAGAGGTCTTTGGCAATCAAACGCCCGCGATTTCCGCAACGAAAGCCATTACTGGGCATTCATTGGGTGCGGCCGGGGTTCATGAGGCGATTTACAGTTTGTTGATGTTGGAACATGGTTTTATTGCGCCGAGTATTAACATCGACAACCTTGATGAAGATGCCGAAGGGATGGATATCATCACCCAAATGAAAGAGATAGAATTAACTACCGTGATGTCTAATAGCTTTGGTTTTGGTGGAACCAATGCCACCTTAGTGATGCGTAAATACAACCCAAAATAGAAATGCCGGAAAACAGCGCCGGCGATCCCCGTGTAAAATAATTTTACGACGTCTTTTTTACTATCAGGCTGATGTGTCACATCAGCCATCATTGAAATAACTTTAATAACCCTCTTCATTAGATTACCTTTCATGACAATTAATGAAAGTCGCATCACTATAATGTGTAACGAAATATTGATGCTTAAATTAATTGATTAAAGAGGTAAGGTAATGGCGGCTGGAATAACGAATAACACGGAAGGCAGTATAGTTGGGTGTAATCCTCAAGTCTTGAAAGGAATAATGGCTAATTCAAGCTTAGAAGATAAATCCCCTTCTGCTTCTCCTCAATCAAAACAGTCCTTTATCGAAGAAAATAAACTCTCGTATCTGGATCGCTCTTATGAATTATCAGAGCAGAAAGTTAAAGAATTAAACGACCTATTCACAGAAGTAGATCGTAAGCCTGCCTCTAAGCTAACAAACTTAAATTATCATCTGGCACAAATAGCGTTGCAAACACATTTTGTGAACGCTGATGTAAATTCATTTGTGGCGATGGCGGAATCCGATATCCATGTTTTACCGAAAAAGAAACAAGCCCTGGTGCGTAAAAGAATCGCTGAGGTAAAGGAAAGCGCGGCGAATATGAACGCTGGGGTTAATATGTATGACCGCATCGTCAACACTATCAAGGCCATGTCGGATAACAATATGAAGCCGACCGTTCAGGCAGCGATGAAATATACCAAGTTTAATACTGCGGTGAGCAATTTTATCGCTGACATGAATAAGCTAACGAAAAATGAAGGCTCCGATGTTGTGATGGATCGGTTTAAAGTAGAACAACAGCTCCGTCAATTAATGAAGGATTATAGCGTTG
>NZ_GL379679.1 GCF_000143625.1 Candidatus Regiella insecticola LSR1
GACGACTTTCCACGATTTGTCTGTCTTTTCGTGGCCGCAATGTCATCCTGCAGCCCGGGTACGGCACATGCAAAAAGAGATACAGGTAGCATTAAAACGTGCGCAACTGATATTCACCGATTCTGAGTTTACCCGGCGTGAAATTGCCGCCTATTTCAGTTGGCCATTAGATCGCATTCTGTTGACACCACTGGCGGTGTCAGCTGATTATTACCCTAGGCCGGTCACGACAATAGCACCGGTTTTATTGCGCTTTGGATTGAATTTTGCCTCCTATTCACTGTTTGTCGGCACCCTCGACCCGCGTAAAAATATAGACCTATTACTTGATGTATATGAAAAGATCCCTAATGCGTTAAGGCAACGTATTCCTTTAATTGTCGTTGGCTTTGAAGGATGGAATAGTGAAAAAACACGTGCTCGTTTAAGCGCCGGTGAGCGAGCTGGCTGGGCGCGCTATCTTAACTTTGTTGACGAAGCTTTACTGCCGTCACTTTATGCCGGGGCACGGGTATTTCTCTATCCGTCACGCTACGAGGGGTTCGGTTTACCAGTATTAGAGGCGATGGCTTCAGGGATCCCGGTTATTTGTTCAAATGCGGCTTCTTTACCTGAAGTAGCGGGCAGTGCGGGGGCGCTGGTTCCTCGCGACGATGTCGATACGCTATATAATGTGCTTATCCAGGCTTTAGATGATGATAGCTGGTGTGCAAAGGCGAAAACGCGTGGTTTGGAGCAAGCCAGTCATTTCTCCTGGGATAAAACAGCAGCGGCAACGCTTAATGCGTATAAACTCGCTTATTCAATAACTTTATGAAAGTTCTCCATTTTTTATCAGGCTTCTTTTCCCAATGATATGGGAGGCATTGAACAATGTATCCATCAGATTGCCAAAGGAAGTAGTCAGCTGGGCATAAAAACCAATGTACTTTCTTTAAGCTCCGATCCTGCAACAACAGCAATAGAGATAGACGGTTATTTAGTACACCAAGCCAAGCTGAATTTTCAACTGGCTTCAACCCGTTTTTCTACCTCTGTCTTTTCACTTTTTTCACAGTTGGTTAAACAGGCCGATATCGTTCATTATCACTTCCCATGGCCATTGATGGATATCGTTCACTTTGTCACTCAAGTGAAAAAACCAACGGTAGTGACCTATCATTCGGACATCATCCGGCAACAGTATCTGCTTAAACTGTATCGCCCCCTGCAGAGACGATTTTTAGCCAGTGTCGATCACATTGTCGCCACGTCACCGAATTACCTCACTACCAGTGAAGTGTTGCAGCCATTATCAAACAAGGTTAGCGTCATTCCCATAGGTTTGGACAAGGCCACCTATCCGCCGCCAATGGCGCATAAACTACAATACTGGCGCGAAAAAATCGGGGCAAAATTTTTCTTGTTTGTCGGAGTACTGCGTTATTACAAAGGATTACATATTCTTTTGGAGGCCTCACAGGGGCTGAATTATCCGATCGTGATTGTCGGCTCCGGCTCCATTGAGCAGGAGCTGAAAAAACAGGCTACACGGCTTGGCTTAAACCATGTTTACTTTCAAGGCAATTTGCCTGATGAAGATAAAATCGCACTGCTTAGCCTATGTTACGGCGTACTTTTCCCTTCACATCTACGTTCCGAAGCTTTTGGCATTTCTCTACTGGAAGGCGCTATGTACGGTAAACCGATGATTTCTTGCGAAATTGGCACCGGTACCAGCTTCATTAATATTGCTAATGTTACCGGATTAGTGATCCCTCCCAGCAATCCCATAGCACTCAAGCAAGCGATCTGTTACTTGTGGGAGAACCCTGAAATCGCGGCAAAAATGGGGAAACAGGCTGAAGTGCACTATTGGCAAAATTTTACCGCTGATAAGATGGTTCGGTCATATGTAGATTTATATGATAATTTGGCGAATAAACCTTAATACATTCATAAAATGAATTAAAAACACAATCTACTCTGCCCTCTGTTATTTCCAATAAACACTCAATTTTCGGAAAGTTAAATTTATGCACAAACCGGCTTTATTTCTTGATCGTGATGGGGTGATTAATGTGGACTATGGTTATGTCTGGCAGCAGGAGAATTTTCATTTTTTTGAGGGTATTTTTGCGCTGGTCGCGGCGGCAAAACAGGCGGGTTATTTAGTGATTGTGGTGACTAATCAAGCGGGGATTGGGCGGGGTTATTACACTGAAGCCGATTTTCATCGCTTGATGAAGTGGGTGGGTGAGCAGTTTGTGATACAGGGGGGATCGGTTGATGCGGTTTATTTTTGCCCTTATCATGCCGAACAAGGCATTGGGCAGTATAAACAAAAGAGCCCTTTCAGAAAGCCCGCTCCAGGCATGATACTGGAGGCGGCTAAGAAATTTT
>NZ_GL379680.1:0-3018 GCF_000143625.1 Candidatus Regiella insecticola LSR1
TTTTTCTACAAACAATAGCAGCCAGCAATTAAATTATCTTGGTATAGACAGTAATACGCAAAAAAATGCTTGGATAATGGATGTCAAGAATGAAAAAAATAAAGAAATAGGCTACGTCGATTCGGTTGATTTAGATGAGGTGGGGGCTTTTTTCCACAAAATAGTGTTAAAGAAAACCGGTCTGAGCAGATTAAAGCGGGTACTCAATAGACAATCAGGTAACCCGCTATCTTTTACCCAAGTGAGTACAGAAGAAAATGGCTATCTAAAAGCGACCACCACTGAAGGTCTATTATTGCAAATAAAAAAAGCGAATGGATTTTTTGACATGTCCTTATTGGGAATAACGCTCCCTTTTATTTCTATACAGACCGTTAATACCGCAGAGATTAAACAGCAGATTAAAAACATCATTCAATATTATCACTATCCTGAATTACTACGGGTGAAAATAAAAAAAGATATACAGGGTTGGTATCACACGAAAAAAGATAAATTGTTTATGCCAGCTGAAGTCAATGAGTGGGGTATTAAGACAATCTACAATCTTGATCACTATCTTGGTTTTAATAACCAAACCCATTGTGCTTATTTCACTAACAATGATGAAAATAATGCTAACTTAATCAAGATAAATCAAAACGAAGAAATTGAAAATATTCTCTTGAAGAAGGGAAGGCTGTACCAACGAACGAATTCTTTACTTATTCTGGATAGTGATACGGCGACCCAGCTTGCTGATGATGAATATGTTAACGTTGATGTACCGGCTTTACTGATAACTACCCCGTTTGATCAACCTAAAAATGCCTCTTTTACTTTCCAGGCCGAAAAATTTCGCTACCCGGTGATCTATCTTGAGCATGGCAATGCAGGAACTCTGCGATGTATCATGCCTGCGGGTAGCCAGCCAGAAAGCCTATTTATTGCTAGAAAATTTAAATTTCTCTGTTTATTTGTTAAAAATAACCTCTTTGTGGTGAATCATTCTTTTGTCCCTACCGACGATAACTCTAGCCAACGTTTACAGCTCGTATTCGAAGGGCTTGAAATGCCTGTTCAAGGTTTATCAAAACATTACATTGCTATCCCCCGTGATCCTTTGGTAACCGATGACAGTGCTGTTATTGATGTCATCATCACTATTCATCAATTGGTAAAATACTACATAGAACAGGCCAGCGCAGAGACAAGGGATGGTCATGTGATGATCCCTTTGCCTCGATTAGTGGCTTAACCCTTCGCCTTTGAAGCCGCCGCGTTGTTGGCTGCGGGTGCTCGCCGAATCACGTAGTATGTCTACGCTCATCGGTCTCACACCCTGGCCGCCTAGCGGCAACTTCAAAGACGAAGGGTATATCCCGATATTTTCGATAAATTACCTGTCAACAATAGGAGACAACGTTATGTATTTTCGATTAATGACCTTATTTATTATAATACTAACCGGTTTTTTATTTTATTATCAAGGAAGATGCCTTTATCAAGAAAAACATTATCAAAAAGAAATTGCTGAAAAAAATAATATTATTACAACGTTAAATGAGGATCTTCTTGCTACAACAAAAAATATTAAAAAAATGAAAGACCAACAACAAATCATTACTGCCACAGATAAAAAATATACAGAGGAATTAGCCCATGCAAAAGCTCATATTGAGCGCTTACGCTTCGCTCTTATTAATGGCGATAAGCGGTTGCGCCTCAACGCCCGCTGTGATCTGTCCACAGCTCCCCCAGCCACCGAGATGGATGATGCTACCGCCCCCCGACTTTCTAACACCGTTGAATGGAATTATTTCAGTCTCAGAGAACACATAGCGACGGCGACAATACAGATCGCCGGGTTACAGGATTACATCAATAACGTGTGTCTTGCCAAATAATCATTTTTATAAAAATATGACAGTGTTGGTGGTATTTTTTATAAATTATTATTTTAAATAAAGCTAAATTGACGTTGATTAATTGAATATATCACTAATATTATTAAGTTAATTAAAATAAAATCTTTAATAGACCGCTTTCAAAGAATATAAAAAATAATCGCTCTGCTCTGTTACCACAACAGAGTTCTGCTATGCTAGTGTCTATTTTTTTAGGCAAATTCGAGGAATACAGGATGAGCAAAAAATTCTGCGAACAGAGTACCCCTCACCTGCTACGAGCACAGGTTTCAACCATACTTAGTCATTTTACGCATCCAACATTGAAAAAAAATTTGCATGAACTGAATGCCATCGATTACCTCGTTTTACTCGATAATGTATTACATATTGAATTGACGATGCCTTTTGTATGGCACTCTGCTTTTAACTTATTGAAAGAGCAAACCACTGAGCAATTGCAATTAGCTACCGGGGCTACAGCTATTGACTGGCGACTTTCACATAATTTTGCAACGCTACGCAGAGTCAACAACCTACGAGGTATCACAGGGATCCGTAATATTCTGGCCGTTAGCTCTGGTAAAGGCGGTGTCGGCAAATCTAGTACTGCGATCAATTTAGCTTTAGCTTTACAAAAAGAAGGGGCAAAAGTAGGTATTTTGGATGCTGATATTTATGGCCCATCGGTGCCTAAAATGTTAGGCACTAGCGGTGAACGACCGATATCGCCAGATGGTAAGCACATGACCCCGGTAATGGCGCATGGGTTAGCGAGCAATTCTATTGGTTATCTAATGACGGATGAAAACGCGACGGTTTGGCGTGGGCCGATGGCCAGTAAAGCGCTAATGCAGATGCTGCAAGAGACCTTATGGCCTGATGTAGATTATCTGGTAATCGATATGCCGCCAGGTACCGGTGATATCCAATTAACCCTCGCACAAAATATTCCGGTCACGGGGGTGTTAGTCGTTACCACGCCACAAGAGATCGCTTTGGTTGATGCTGTAAAAGGGATTATGATGTTTCAAAAAGTACAGATCCCAGTATTAGGTATTATCGAAAATATGAGTGGACATGTTTGCCCTCATTGTGATCATTTAGAGCCTATTTTTGGCAGTGGTGGAGC
>NZ_GL379680.1:3046-13651 GCF_000143625.1 Candidatus Regiella insecticola LSR1
TGTAAACTGTTGGGGCAGATACCCTTGGATAGTGCTTTACGTGAAGATTTAGATCAAGGCGACCCTACGGTAATCTCTCAGCCAATGAGTCACCTCAGCCAAATCTATCGTCAGTTAGCGGCTGATATCGCTGCAGAAATGTACTGGCAAGGCGAGGTGATCCCAACTGATATAGCGTGCCGTACTTTGTAAAGCCTATCCCCTTCGCTTTTGAAGTTACGGCGGCGTTGGCAGCGATCCTCATTCTCTGTCATGTACTAACTGAAGGACTATGGGTATAAAATCAACGTAATAATATTTTAATTTAAATAGGAATTTTTTAATGAGGCTTTGTGATCGTGATATAGAAGCTTGGCTGGATAAGGGGACATTGAGTATTACGCCCCGCCCGCCACAATCACGTATTAATGGTGCGACAGTTGATGTGTGTTTAGGTAATAAGTTTCGTGTTTTTCGCGCTCATACTGCCGCCTTTATCGATTTGAGTGGCCCTAAAGATGAAGTGAGCGCGGTGCTTGAGCGTGTCATGAGTGATGAAATTGTTTTATCAGAAGGTGAACCTTTCTTTTTGCATCCAGGTGAATTAGCACTGGCGGTGACTTTAGAATCTGTGTGCCTCCCCGATAACTTAGTCGGCTGGTTAGATGGCCGTTCATCGTTAGCCCGCTTGGGATTAATGGTGCATGTCACAGCGCATCGTATTGATCCGGGCTGGAACGGAAAAATCGTATTAGAATTCTACAATTCAGGTAAATTACCGCTGGTGCTCCGCCCGGGTATGCTTATTGGTGCACTGAGCTTTGAGCCACTTTCAGGCTCTGCCGCCCGTCCTTACCATAGTCGCCAAAATGCTAAATATCGCGATCAACAAGGGGCTGTGGCGAGTCGTATCAATGAGGATTCATTTTGATAGCTTATCATTAGAGCCTATTTTGTGTGGGATTTTTAGACAATGCAATGAGGATGTAATGAGAAAACTACTGACGATACTAATTATTTTGTTGACTATGTCAGTATCCTGTATGGCTACATTAGTGCTTTTGGTTAATCCCAATGATTTTCGAGCCGAAATGGTGAAACAAGTCAAAAAAAAAATGGGCTATCAACTCCATTTTGACGGAAATCTGCGTTGGCATGTGGGAGCGCAATTGAGCATTATTGCAGGTAGGATCACATTAACCTCCTTAGGTGCAGAAATACCGGTGGTGAGTGCAGAGAATATACGACTGGATGTTAAATTATGGCCGTTGCTATTTCAGCGGCTAGAAATTAAAGAAGTCATGCTAAAAGCCGCGGTGATCAATTTAATTCCGGAGAGTAAAAGCAAAGAGACTACTGCTGCCAGCAATCATTTTGCTAATGCCGATTTTGGCTGGGAGCTTGATATCAGTCGAATAAAATTGGTTGATAGTTTATTAATTTGGCAACAAGTTAATAATGAACAAATCAATATCCGTAATCTGAACCTCGATTTGACAAAAAATAATCATCACGTCAAGGTGTTACTTTCTAGCCAAGTGAATCGTAATCAACGCGATCTGATTTTTTCTCTCGCCGCAGACCTTGATTTACAGCATTATCCACAGACAGTTAATGCTAATGTCAATCAATTGAGCTATCGGCTGGAAGGCGCTGATATTCCAGTAGCAGGAATTAGCGGAAAAGGGAGCATGCAAGCCAGTTACCAATCGGCTTCTCGAACTGTCATGTTGAAAGAAATCGATATTACCGCTAATGATAATACCTTTGAGGGGAATGCACAGGCCGAATTAGGCGATATTCCTCATTATTTAATTAATTTAACCGCGCAAAACATCAATCTTGATACCCTTCTAGAGAGCCAGTCATCTAAAAATCATCGGCAAGAAAAAGCCAAGCAGCCGGTAACGGCGCCCGTTATTGCGTTTCAAAAACAGTCTCATTTAAGACCATTGCGTGATTTTAATGCTCGTGTAACCTTAATGGCCAACAGGGTACTTTACCGGGGCATAACGATTAATAAATTCGAATTGGTAGCGGAAAATAAACAGGGTAAGTTGGTTGTCAATCGATTATTGGGTGATGCACTCAAGGGTAACTTTTCTCTGCCTTATACGATAGATGTTACTGGTAATAACATGAAGGTAGCTATCGAATCGAACCTAAATCAGATGGAGTTGGGGCCTTTATTCCAGGCTATAGGGCTGCCAAAATTGTTAACAGGTAAAGGTTCGATTCGGGGAAAATGGTCAGCAGAGGGGATTGGTGTTGACGCCCTCAATCAAAATTGGCAGGGTTATAGCCAATTTGTCATGGAAGATGCTCAGCTCCACGGCATCAATATACCGCAACTGATTCAACAAACTGTTGCAAATCGCATCAATGAAGTGCCGATGTCAGAGCATTATGTTGCTACGACCTCGATACGACAATTGCGAGCCGATTTCGCGTTACATCAAGGGATCTTGCACATCAATAATCTCAGTGGGGATTCAGCCTTGCTTTCTCTTAAAGGGAATGGAGAGGTTAATTTACCGATGCAACAATGTGATATGAATTTAAACGTGCGACTGATACAAGCTTGGCCGGGCAAGGCAGATTTAATTAAAACATTACAGAACACAGATATACCGCTGCATATTTATGGTTCGTGGCAAAAATTACAATATCAATTAGATATTGAATCATTGTTGCAAGAGGGTCTAAAGCAAAAAGCCAAAAAGCCTTTGATGATTGGATAAAAAAGAGTACTGAGTGAAGTATAACCAATGAATTTCGAGTTATGGCAAGGCGGCAATCAATCGAATCCCAGAAGTATATATCCTTCGTCTTTGAAGTTGCCGTAACTTGAAAGGCGAAGGGTATAGTAGATTTCTGAGTACTACAATCATAGTTATTGAAGGCCTGCGGGATTGATGGCATTTAACCTAGGGTAGCCTGAGTGTTATTAAATTCTTTTGCCAAAATTTTAAGGCTTCTGCATTTGTATAATTAGTTAATCCAAATATAGTTAGATGATCGTCAACATTGGGATGGCCGTCACTATTGACTAGCTCTGGAGGATGCTGATCAGCGTAATAATCAAAAGCTTTCATGTTTAGTGAAAGCCATTTTTGTGCCAAACTAGGATCATTGACCATTTTATCTTTTACATTATCTTCCAATGACTCCGTATTTAATCTTTTTTGATTACTTGAAGAAACATCTGTAAATCTATAAGTACCTTCATTATCAATATAATACTTCACTTGCTCTAAAGCTTTCTTTAAAGCTTCATTTGTATCATGACTCTCACCAACAATTTCTTTGTCTAAAAATTGGCTACCATTAGTTAATTTATATTCCTTTATATTATCAAGATCATTTTTGGCATTTCCATAGACCGTATGCGTAATATCTCCGATAAAAAAAGAAAAAGTATATTCCCCCTCTGCTTTTTTTTCAAAAGACATTTTAAATTCATTATGATACACAGGTTCTATCTGTCGCTTTATGTCATAAAAAATATCAATTTTTTCTAATACTGATTTAACACTAAGGTTCTCATTATTATGCGTTAAGTCGTAAATTTTTCCCTTAATTTCCTTTTTGTTGGTTCCACAGAGCCAATTTTTAATTTGTTCCCATATGCTAGTACGTGTAGCCTCTTGCTTTGAATGGCTATTAGCAACCTTTTTGATATCATCACCGCTAATTGTTACCTCGAAGGGGGAAGTACGTTTATTTATAAGGGGCAGGCGCATTGAGCGTATTGGTTCTGTCATAATATTACTTCCTTTTTTCTATTTTAGGACTTACGAAAACCACATAGTAGTCGTAGTTTTTTTGAGTTTTTTAAGAAAATACTCGTCATTAGCTCTGTATCTGCTTTTTTTAGCGATATAGCCGCAGCTCATGTATTTGGTACTTCGTATGGGAGCTGAAATTCTGACGAAAAACTCATTGCTATTTAATTTTGGTTGTTTTCATTTTATCTCCCTTTATATAGAGATAAATATCAAAAACCGCTGACTTTTTACCTGACACAAAAATAGGGGAGGGGCGCATTAAGGAAAAAAGATTAAGAAAAGTGTTATGGTTATTTGTTAAACAATTAGAAGATAAAATGGTTTTGTAGGGGATAATCCTTTCCTTTTGCGATAAAAAATGGGTGAAAACACGAAGTGGTTTTTTCTACAAAAGGTTTTCATCTTTTTCGGTTGGCTTCAGTGGAGTGATTTTGACTTTATGAATGCGGTGACTACTGACCTCTAATGATTCGAATAAGTAATCGCCGATTTGTAATTTTTCACCTGCTTGCGGAATACGTTGAGTATATTCCATCAGTAAACCAGCCAAAGTGTGATATTCCCTTTTTTCGTCAATCGGCAAGGGAATATATGACACCAGATCTTCGAGTGGCATGTAGCCATTGGCAATCCAATATCCTTCCTCTGTTTGCTGAATATCATGGCGTGCGTCGGGAACTTCTCCGGCAACGGGTAGATTACCCGCGATGGTTTCCATGACATCGGTTAACGTTACTATCCCCTCGATGGTGCCAAATTCATCAACCACAAAGGCAAAATGGGTTTGCGCTTGGCGAAATTGTTCCAACGCCATTAATAGGGAAGCTTGTTCCGGAAAAATCAAGGGTTGCTGAATCAACGCGCGTATATCTAATGGTTTTTTTTCAAGCTGTTGTTTCAACAAATCCATAACATGAATGACACCTAAAGGCTCATCAGTTGAACTGTTTTCAGTTACCATAAGGCGAGTATGCATGTTTTTTGTTAATAATTGCGTCAATTTTTCGGGTGGATCGTTGAGATCAAAATATTCCACATCATGACGAGAGGTCATAATACTACTGACTGTACGCTGTGCTAGCCCCAGTACTCGTTCAATCATCCGCCTCTCTTGTTGATTAAAGACTTCCTGTCCTTCACGGGTATTGTCGGCAATTAGATTAGCGGTATGATTATCCAGTTCAGCTTCTTCATGTTTACCACTCAACATTCGCAGTACTGCAGCGGCGGTACGCTCCCGTAAAGGTCTTACGGTAGAGAGAAACCGCCGACGATTAAATCGGGCGAATTGATTAAGTGATTCGATAATGACCGAAAAGCCTATCGCAGCATACAGATACCCTTTCGGAATAACATAACCAAAAGCTTCTGCTATCAAACTAAAACCAATAGTTAATAAAAAACTTAAACACAGGATAACAATGGTTGGATGTGAATTGACAAAAGAAGTTAAAGGCTTGCTGGCTAATAGCATGACAGCGATAGAAATAATAACCGCCGCCATCATTACGGTCAGATGATCGACCATCCCGATAGCAGTAATCACTGAATCTAGCGAAAAGATAGCATCAAGCACCACTATTTGCGCGACCACTGGCCAAAATTGTGCGTTTTTACGTTGATGATGATGTTGGTGGTCTTTACCCTCTAATCTGGCATTGAGCTCCATTGTGGCTTTAAAAAGCAAGAATAGCCCTCCTAGCAACATAAGAAGATCACGAGCGCTAAATTGATGGGTATAGAGGGTTATTAAGGGCGCTGTCAGGGTCGCTAACCAGGATATGCTAGATAATAATAATAATCTCATCAATAATGCGCAGAGTAGCCCGACGACTCTTGCCTTATCTCTTTGAGAAACAGGAAGTTTTCTGCCAAATAGCAATGAATATTAAATTATCGATACCCAATACAATTTCGAGCACCACCAGAGTTGCTAGCCCTGCCCAAATAGTCGGATCGGCGATCCATTCCATAGGTCAAATTTTACCTTTTTAGCTGTGGATTATAGCGCGTATAGGATCATGAGGGCTGAAGTAATAAAATTCAACTGGTAAGCGCTTCTTGGTCAACCTCTTGTGGTAAATTTTATTTGACCCGATTCATCCGTTCTTCTACTCTGTGGGGCTTGACAACCCGAATATAACGGATCTTTTATAAAGGGGTTGTCAAAATTACCCTCAAAATAAATTTTGAAATAAAAAGGGTTTGAACAGGTTTTTGATCCAGTATTAGCGAGCATAAAATAGCTTCTAATAAAAATTCTATTATATGTTAAATAAAAAAAAGTAGAGGGCAGAGTGAAGAATCGCACTTTGGGCAGTATTTTTATCGTGGCGGGAACCACTATTGGTGCGGGAATGCTGGCAATGCCGCTGGCAGCAGCGGGTGTCGGTTTTGGCGTGACATTAGCATTATTGATCATGCTGTGGTTATTGATGTGCTACACCGCTTTGCTGCTGGTGGAAGTGTACCAACATGCTCCGGTCGATAAAGGATTAGGCTCTTTAGCTAAGCATTATCTTGGTACTTATTGGCAGTGGTTCACCGGTTTTAGTATGTTATTTTTGATGTACTCGATTACCGCTGCTTATATTAGTGGGGCGGGTGAATTATTGGCGAAGAGTCTCAGTCAATGGACACAGCAACCCTTTTCTGCCGCTTATGCTAGCTTACTGTTTACTGTGGTGGCTGGTGGAGTGGTGTGTATTAGTACACATTCGGTTGATTTTTTTAATCGTATTTTATTTGGCATAAAAATTATTTTTTTAATTATTATGCTCGTATTAATTATGCCTTATGTTGAAAAAAATAATCTAATGACGATGCCCTTGGAGCAGGGATTAGTGGTTTCAGTAATCCCCATTATTTTTGCTTCATTTGGTTTCCATAGTAGCGTACCCAGTATTGTGAGTTATATGGGAGGAAATGTTCGTGCATTACGTTGGGTTTTTATTATTGGTAGTGCTATTCCATTAGTCATTTATATTTTTTGGCAACTTGCCATCTTAGGGGCGCTTCCTTCGCAGACTTTTATCGGTATTTTGGCGCAACAGGCTGGATTAAACGGTTTGCTTGAAGCGCTCTACAGGCTAATTGATTCCCCCGGTGTTCAATTATCGGTAAATTTGTTTGCTAATCTTGCGTTAGCCACGTCATTCCTTGGGGTGTCTCTTGGGCTGTTTGATTACTTGGCTGATTTGTTTAAGCGTGGCAATAGCTTAAGTGGTCGCTTACAAACGGGGCTAATGACTTTTCTTCCGCCATTAATGTTTGCCCTTTTTTACCCACGTGGCTTTATTATGGCGCTTGGTTTTGCTGCTGCGGCACTGGCAGTACTGGCATTATTACTGCCGTCATCGTTGGCTTGGAAAGTGCGTAAGATGCACCAAAATGATCAGCAAGTATGGGGAGGCTCTCCCGCATTGATGTTAGTGTTTATTTGTGGTTTGGCGGTGATTGCTATTCAGATAGGTATTGTGATGGGTATTTTACCTGCAGTTGGTTGATACCTCTTTCGAAACCTACTGCGTTATGCGAATCCTGCGTTTCCCGCGTTTCCCGCGTTTCCCGGTGCGCGCAATCCTCACGTACTTATGGCAACGAGGTTGCTGTGCGCCCCTGTACCTTGACTTCGCATAACGAACTACGGTTTCGAAAGAGGTCTATACCGTTCTATTTCAAATGAATGAGAAAACATCATGATAGCCCCACATCCCTTCGGCTACGACATCACGGCTGTTGATTTGGCCAATAGATTTAGTGTACATCGTCAATGGGAAGAGCGTTATCGTCAACTTATTTTATTGGCTCAGCAGTTACCGCCGTTATCAAGCGTACTAAAGCAACCCCAGATAGAATTATCAGGATGTGAAAATAGAGTCTGGTTGGGTTATCAGCGTTTAGATAACGGTAACCTGCATTTTTATGGTGACAGTGACGGACGTATTGTGCGTGGATTATTAACGGTATTATTGACAGCAATTGAAAATAAAACACCACAATATTTACGGCAGCAAGATCCATTAATTCTATTTAATCAATTAGGACTATACCAACAACTAAGTACCTCCCGCGTTAATGGTTTACAGAGGTTGAGCCAACGAGTTTTGACTATCGTTAGCTCTGGTATATTAAATTAGTATTTATAGCCAAAGCAGTTTAACTTGATTCGGCTATATTGAAAATCTCCTTGTGCTCGCTGATACTTCGTCAAAAATGAGCGTCGCTCAAGAAGATTTGGCACAGGCTTTAAGAAAAACCTATTAATCATGGCTATAAGCTAATAAAAAGATAAATGACACTTTCCCCACGTTGGATACCTAATGCTAATGCGGGGGGAGCGGCATCAAGAATTTTGCGTAACTTCTCTAAATTTGGTCTTTTTTCTGTATTCACTTCTGTAATAATATCGTTTTCTTTTAGACCGAAGCGGGCAGCGATAGAATTAGCTTCCACTTTCCCCACTTTTATTCCTTTATTTCCCTCTGCGTTACTTAATTCAGCCCCTTCAAGCCCTTTATAAATAATATTGTCATGCGCATTTTGAGCCCGCGAACTCTCCGCTAATTTCACGTCTATTGAAATGGATTTTCCATCACGTAGTAGACCCAAATTGACTTGTGTACCAATAGGTAAGCTACTGACTTCTGCTCGAAAAGCAGCGAAACTATTGATCGGTTTACCATTTAATTTGATGATCACATCCCCCGCTTTGATACCTGCTTTAGCGGCTGAAGAGTTTGCTATTACCTGGCTAATCAACGCGCCTTTCTGTGTCTCCAGATTCATCGCTTTGGCGAGCCCGGCATTGAGTTCAGTGCCCATGATCCCTATTTCACCACGTTTTACTTTTCCAGACTCTGCTATTTGAGTCGTTATATTTTTTATCATGTTGCTGGGAATGGCGAAACCGATACCAATATTACCGCCGTCTGGAGCCAAGATAGCCGTATTCATACCAATTAATTCACCGTTCAAGTTAACTAAGGCACCGCCTGAGTTACCACGGTTAATGGCGGCGTCGGTTTGGATAAAATTTTCATAATTTTCTATATTTACTCCACTACGGCCTAACGCAGAAACAATGCCAGATGTCGCTGTTTCGCCTATACCAAAGGGGTTACCGATAGCAACAGTATAATCTCCTACCCGCAGTTGACTTGAATCTGCCATTTTTATTGCTGTTAAATTGTTAAAATCTTTCAATTTGAGGAGTGCAATATCAGTTCGAGGATCTTGACCCACTGTTTCTGCGTTATAACGGCGGCCATCACTTAATTGAACCTGAATTTTATTCGCATTTTCGACGACATGGTTATTAGTAACGATATATCCTTTAGCGGCATTGATTACGACACCTGCTCCCGATGCTTTAAATTCTTCTTTTTTTGATGGTCTTGGGTTCATGCGGTCATTTTGACATAAAGGTGTATCCTGAAATGGCGAATCTTCCTGACAGAAAGGGGAATTACCGCCAAAGAATTGCTGGAATGGCTGTGACATAGTGCCGTTTTTAACCATAGTACTGCCTTCAACATTGATACTCACCACAGAAGGCATGACTTTTTCTAGCATCGGTGCCAAGCTGGGTAGTGGTTGGCTACTAGGAAGGGAAGGGGCTGTTTCTAGAGCAGTGGCTGTGGTTGGCGCTATGGCTAAACTTATACTTAATGCCAAGACATTCAGCACTAAAATTGTTTTATTCATAAAATTAATTTCTCTTTTTGACAATAAAATTAGCTGATAAAAACGTTGGCTTAGTTGCTTCGTTGTATTCAGTATGATTAACGCGCCGACGCGAAGTTCATTAGATTTTCATGACCTACTGCATGGTACGAATTCTAGGTTACGCGGTGCTCACAATGCTCATGTACTTTGTGTTAACAAAGGTTGCGGCGTGTAGGGCGCTTTGATTTCGCACCGTGCAGTAGGTCATGTAACCGGTCAATAGTAAAAAAAAATACCAGTCTTTAGCAAATATTTAATCTTAGTAACAAGAGAATAGCTATGATAAAAGTAGGCATTATCGGTGCGATGGAGCAGGAAGTAATTCATTTACGTGCTCAAATTAAAGAATGCAAAATTCAGCCGTTGCGCGGATCATTAAAGGGAATTGAAATTTATACCGGTGAATTACAAGGTGTTAATGTTGCTTTATTGAAATCAGGTATCGGTAAAGTTTCCGCTGCAATGGGAACGACATTATTACTTGATTCTTGTCAGCCGGATTATGTGATTAATACGGGCTCTGCCGGTGGATTAAGTAAGGATTTAAATATAGGGGATATCGTTATCTCTCAAGAAGTGCTCTACCATGATGTGGATGTGACGGCATTTGGTTATGCTAAGGGACAAATGGCGGGTTGTCCGGCAAGATTTAAAGCCAATGAAAAATTGATAAAGATGGCAGAAAAATGTTTACAGCAGTTAAAGTTATCTGTAGCAGAAACCTGTCCTGAGCCGTTAAATCCATCGTCGGTAACCGGCTTGATTTGCAGTGGTGATGCTTTTATCAATGGAGGTAAACCATTAAATGATATCCTCACTACTTTTCCAGACGCGATTGCGGTGGATATGGAAGCGGCGGCCATCGGTCACATTTGTCACCAATACGGGATCCCTTTTGTGGTAGTACGTGCCATTTCGGATGTCGCCTGCCAAGAGTCTCATTTAAGCTTTGAAGAATTTCTAGACACAGCAGCAATACAATCTAGCGCATTGGTTGAAGCTATGTTAATCCACCTTAGCCAAGATTTATGTTAACCAATAAATTATCGTTGCATCTATTTTGGCAAAATATCAGCAAGCCACAGAGATTTTAAATTGGTTTTTTACGGTG
>NZ_GL379681.1 GCF_000143625.1 Candidatus Regiella insecticola LSR1
ACTATCAGCGAAATCAGCACGCAGTGTACCGGGTAGAGCCTGCTCCGGATCAGTCGCCCCCATGATGTCACGATGACGTTGTACTGCATTTTCAGCTTCCAGCACCTGTACCATTATCGATCCTGAAGTCATAAAGGCAATCAACGCAGCAAAAAATGGGCGATCTTTGTGTTCCGCGTAAAAACCTTCAGCCTGCTCTTTATTTAAATGCATTTTTTTTGTCTGCAACAATTTTAAATCCCGCCGCTTCAAA
>NZ_GL379682.1 GCF_000143625.1 Candidatus Regiella insecticola LSR1
AACATGCACCACGATTTCAAGCGCGCCAACGGGTACAGCGAGCTGGAGATCAGCCAAAAACGCAGCATGCTGGAAAACGTGATGCTGACCGACTCGGTGGAAGCGCACAAGGCGCGTCTGCAACAGGCCGGATTCGAGCATGCCGAAGTGTGGTTCCAGTGCTTCAACTTCGGTTCATTGATCGCTCTGAAAGCGGGGGATGCGCAATGATCGAGTTTGGTGACTTCTATCAG
>NZ_GL379683.1 GCF_000143625.1 Candidatus Regiella insecticola LSR1
AAATTACTCAGCAACAGCAGATGTATTACGTTACTCCCTGGTCGATGAGCATGGTGGTATTTATCTTGATACAGACGACACCCTTGTACGCCATGTCATGGTATTCAACTGAAAGCAATGCCCAATGATATCCTGCTATAATGGCGTGGTAACACATGAACCCACCTTCTTCAAAGGTCATAACACCAGTTGCTTTGCCAGTCAGCCGAATAATCCAGTATTAAAGGAGATAATCAAAGAAATGAATCGGCGTTATAAAGCAAATGCATCATTTTTTGCGACCCCTCGTCCTTATGTTATTCCGGGACAACCTCGAAGGATATCAGGGGAATTCAACAACTACCAGCGAAAAATTTTCGAAATCACTGGCCCTAAAATGTTTGATGATGTACTGCGCCAGCAAAGACCTGATTATTATTTTCTAGACAAACTACATGAGAAACACCTCAATTTTTCATCGGGAGTAGTATCAAAAGAATATACTGTGGCAGCAAAGAACGCATATGATTATTACTTTCCTTTCGACTCGATGTTTTTTGAGGTTAATATCGGTGCCGAGCAATCTATGCAACATACACGTTAGTACGACAGTTATAGCCGAATCAGTTTAATTTGATTCAAGGCGGAGATTTGGCTATATAGTTAATTCATCCATAGTGAAAAGAGTTCAAGGCATCACAGAAAAGTGGTGCCTTTCTTTCAAAAAGACCTATTGTTGATTCAAGAGGCTAGGCTATGAAAAAAATGATCATGGTATTACTGGCGGCATTACCTGTCTTCAATGCTTCTGCGCTAGAGTGCGATAACGCTCAAACCCAGTCAGAGATGAACAACTGTGCTACAGCAGCATATAAAAAAGCCGATGATGAATTAAATAAGCTCTATGAGAATATAAAAGAACGTACGCGCGGAAAGCACAAAAAAATGCTCAAAAAAACACAGCAAAAATGGATTGAATACCGTGATAGTGATTGTCGATTTCAAACCTATTTATCTAGAAAGAATTCTATCTATCCGATGGTTTATGCCTATTGTCGTGAAAATAAAACACGAGAACGTGTTAATGAATTTAAAAAAATGCTCGATTGCCCAGAGGGTGATGTAAGCTGCCCGCTTTCGGTTAATTGAGAGTGTGATGCATAGATATTCATTAAAAAGTGTTCTATACCCCTTCGCT
>NZ_GL379684.1 GCF_000143625.1 Candidatus Regiella insecticola LSR1
CGTGCAGTTGCACTGCAAGGGGCCGACGGGGAAGGTTTCGCGGATGAGAGCAGGCGGGGCTTGGGTCATGGTGTTCTCGCAGGTGAAGCTGGGTTCTGCTGGGAGCCTGACAGGAAAATGGGGTGGGTGCACGAGGTTCATGTCTTGAGCGAAGTGGCGCCTGTGAGATCGAGCGCCGCC
>NZ_GL379685.1:0-558 GCF_000143625.1 Candidatus Regiella insecticola LSR1
AAAATCATTTATTGGAAAAAACAGTAGGCCTTGATATTAATCACCAAAGCCATGTCATGTTATGCGGTAATCCCCAGATGGTACGTGATACTCAAAAAATACTGCAAGACACACGTCAAATGCAGAAAAATTTACGTGGTCAACCCGGACATATCAGCAGTGAACAATATTGGTAATCTTCTGCTTTAATAGTCTGTTCCAAATCTTCTTTGCGTTCTTTTTGACAAAAATTTCGAACAGCCTCTCATACTATAGCCTTCGCTTTTGAAGCAAAAAAATCTGGAGAAATAAACATGTGTCGTCGTCCACTGGTTATGGGGAACTGGAAATTAAATGGTAGTCAGCAAATGGTTGCAAAATTAATTACTGAATTACGTACAACATTGAGTGGGATCCAGAATTGTAGTGTTGCCATTGCGCCCCCAATGGTTTATCTCGCTCAAGCTCGAGCTCAGCTGGTGGATGGGGGTGACAATATTTCTCTGGCAGCACAAAATGTCGATGTTAATCTCAAAGGGGCTTTTACTGGAGAGATTGCGGCTTCAATGCTAAAAGAGA
>NZ_GL379685.1:589-1619 GCF_000143625.1 Candidatus Regiella insecticola LSR1
AATGCTAAAAGAGATCTGGGTAAAGTACGTTATTATTGGTCATTCTGAACGTCGTACTTATCACCATGAAAATGATGAAATCATCGCTAAAAAGTTTGCCGTATTGAAGAGCGAGGGATTGATTCCTGTGCTTTGTATCGGCGAATCTCAGGCTGAAAATGAAGCTGGACAAACTGAAACCGTTTGTAAGAGGCAATTGGATACGGTATTAGAGACACTCGGTGTCAAAGCCTTCGAAAACGCCGTCATCGCTTATGAGCCGGTTTGGGCGATTGGTACTGGCCTATCAGCAACGCCACAACAGGCGCAGAAGACACATAAATTTATTCGCGATTGCATTGCACAGCAGGATGCTCAGGTGGCTGAAAAAATGATTATTCAATATGGTGGTTCTGTTAATGCTAATAATGCGGCTGAATTGTTCAAGCAACCAGATATTGATGGCGCCTTGGTTGGCGGTGCTTCACTCGAGGCAGATAAATTTATCGACATTGTTAAAGCGGCGGAAAATACTCAGCAATCTCAATAGACCTCTTTCCAAACCTGCTCCGTGACTCGAATCCTGCGTTGCCCGGTACGCGCAATCCTCATGTACTTCATGTTAACGAAGGGTTGCTGTACGCCGGGCGCCTTGACTTCGCATAACGAACTACGGTTTGGAAAGAGGTCTAATGAAGTTTGTTATAAATAAAAAATGGGCGAAAAAGCGCTGTTACTTTTTTTACAAAAACAAGGAGGTCAATGCGCATTTTGAGCCCTTTTTTGACGAAAGACGGTTTGCAAAATTGTAGCGAGGGGTGCACGGTACACAGCAACCTTCGTAATGAGTACAAGAGATTGCGAGAAGCGTTAAGAGAAAGTCGATTTTTTAGCAACA
The DNA here is from genome assembly GCF_000143625.1 of Candidatus Regiella insecticola LSR1. Classification (GTDB taxonomy): domain Bacteria; phylum Pseudomonadota; class Gammaproteobacteria; order Enterobacterales; family Enterobacteriaceae; genus Regiella; species Regiella insecticola. Next base: position 1,467 of record NZ_GL379685.1, read on the forward strand.
AATCCCGCGTCATATAGGCTAATATCCCCCCTCTCCTATAGAGCCGATAAACCCCTTGAGTGTTTGAATTAATTTTTCATGTGGATCAGAAAGATCAACTTTACAATGTTTTCGCCTTTGGCTATCAATCAAATAGGCTTGATTATTGATGGT
>NZ_GL379686.1 GCF_000143625.1 Candidatus Regiella insecticola LSR1
CATCTAATCGCTTTTGTTACGAAGGGTTTTTACCCGCCAAAAAAAAAGGACGTCAGGATACACTGCAATCGCTGCTTGAAGAGCCTCGCACTCTAATCTTTTTCGAGGCTCCCCATCGGCTGATAGAAAGCCTACAAGATATGATCAGTGTATTTGGTGCGCAACGTTATGTCGTGCTGGCGCGAGAGTTAACTAAAAAGTGGGAATCTATTTATGGTGCCCCAGTGGGCGAATTGTTAGATTGGGTGCAGCAAAATGAATACCGTCAGCGAGGTGAAATGGTCTTAATTGTTGAGGGATATCAAGCGTTGTTTGACGATGCTCTTCCTCAGATAGCGTTGCATACTTTAGCATTATTGCGGCAAACGCTGCCGTTAAAACCGCCGCCAAGTTAACTGCTGAAATTCATAATGTGAACAAAAACAGTCTTTATCGTCATGCCCTCAATTCCAAGCAAGATCAAATAAACGGCTCCTGATAAGAGAATCATAGCATTTTACTTTGATGTGGCTATAATTGGGCTAGAGTTGACTAGACAACCGCCGCTTTTCTGCTATCCCCTCTGGGGAAGACAGACAAAGGGGAGGAAAGTCCGGGCTCCACAGGGCAGGGTGCCAGGTAATTCCTGGGAGGCGCAAGCCTACGACAAGTGCAGCAGAGAGCAAACCGCCGATGGCTCGTGTATACCCACAGTCCTTTAAGTTGCCGCTAGGCGGCCAAGGCGTGAGACCAATGAGCGTAGACATACTACGTGATTCGGGCGAACTCCCGCAGCCAACAACTCGGCGGCTTCAAAGGCGAAGGGTATAATCGAGATCAGGTAAGGGTGAAAGGGTGCGGTAAGAGCGCACCGCGCAGCTGGTAACAGTTTGTGGCAAGGTAAACTCCACCTGGAGCAAGGCCAAATAGAGGTTCACAAAGTGCGGCTCGTACTGAACCCGGGTAGGCTGCTTGAGCCAGTGAGTGATTGCTGGCCTAGATGAATGGTTGTCCACGACAGAACCCGGCTTATCGGTCAACTCCTTAATCATTAAACCCTGTATTGCTCTGCGATACAGGGTTTTTTATTAACCTATTTT
>NZ_GL379687.1 GCF_000143625.1 Candidatus Regiella insecticola LSR1
TTGCATTTCCACCCGCGCCATTATGCCTTAAGCCGACGCAAATCAGGTATACTCGCTGCAATTCTCTAAACAGCAACGTAACGGTTTACACATGAAGATTGGTCTGTTTTACGGCTCCAGCACCTGCTACACCGAGATGGCGGCAGAAAAAATCCGTGAGATTCTGGGTGAAGACCTGGTCGACCTGCACAACCTGAAAGACGTCTCGCCCAAGCTGATGGAGGACTATTTCCATTCTCATCCTCGGCATCCCC
>NZ_GL379688.1:0-1648 GCF_000143625.1 Candidatus Regiella insecticola LSR1
ATCATCATTCGGGTGTACTACAAATTCGTCAAGAATGATATTGGCTCGCCTAGCAAGCACTTCATTCATATTCATGTTAGTTTGAGTGCCTGAGCCTGTTTGCCAAATCGATAGTGGAAATTCGGTTAGATGTTCACCTTTTATTACTTCTTCAGCAGCTTGAATAATCGCTTTCCCTTTTTTTCTTCTAACACGCCTAACTGCATGTTAATTTTCGCTGCTGCCAACTTGGTTTGTGCTAATGCATTAAGCAATTCTTGCGGCATTTTCTCCTGTGAAATATCAAAATGTGTCAATGAACGCTGAGTTTGTGCGCCCCATAATTGATTTGCAGGCACTTTTATCTCTCCCATGGAGTCTTTTTCAAGACGAACATTCTTTTCTTTGATATCAGTTTTGTTCATTATTTTCCCTTAAATTTTTTTCACTTCGTTAATTTATTGTCAATATGCTATCGTTTCATACACAATATAACATTGAAATTTATAATTCAAACGACACACCAGCAATATACCCTTCGCCTTTGAAGTTGCCTTCGGCTGCCAGGGCGGCCGGCCGATGGGCGTAGACATACCATGTGAGGGTAACAACCCGCAGCCAACACAAAGGCGAAGGGTATAGCGCTACACAGAGGTCTATTGGATAATGCATTTATTAAATAAGGATGAGATAAAGAGGATGAAAAAATCATTAGTGGCTATCAGTATCATGGCAATTGTTGGTTCAGCTTGGACCGGCTCCACTTGGTATATGGGGAAATTAATTGAACAACGTATGGACAAAATGGTTGATCAATCAAATGCAATATTGAAAGAATACTTGCCTGAAGCTGGTTTACAATTATCTTATCAAGATTATCAACGGGGCTTATTTAGTAGTCATTTCCGTTATATTTTGCAATCTGATGCGAATTCTCCTGGCGAGAAATGGTTGAAAGCAGGTGATAAAATTACGTTTGTTGAACAAATTAACCATGGCCCCTTTCCCGTTAAGTCAATTAAAAAATTCGATTTCATCCCCAGTATGGCGGTCGTGCATTCTGAATTAGAAAACACACCGAGAATGGCATCTTTATTTGAAATAACCAAGGGTCAAGAACCATTAACTGCTATCTCAAATATCCCCTACCAAGGTAATATTGCATCGGTCATTAGTATCAGTCCAATGGAATCTGAACAGAAAATAGCTAGCCTGCAATTCTCTGGTGCAACTATCAATGCTGATGTTTCTAAAGATTTACGTAATGTAACCTTAGAGGCTAGCAGTGATAGTTTTTTGTTTACTAACAAAGGTCATAACAATCAGTTAGAAAAATATAGTTTACAGGGAATAACATTAAAAAGTACCAGCAGTAAGGGTAAATTTGATTTGGCTATAGGTGATAAGCAACTTGCTGTTAAACAGATGTCGTTAGACGCTAATGGAAAAAATATTGCTTTGCTGGAAGGGTTAATTCTCAATACCTACCTTGGTGAATCAGAAGAATATTTAAATACTAAACTTAACTATTCTTTAGCCGGATTAAAAATAAAAGGAAATGATTTTGGCTCTGGTAAATTAATACTTAGTCTAAATCGTATAGATGGTAAAGCGATGAAAGAATTCATCATTGCTTATAATCAAGAAGCATTACAAACAATACAACAAG
>NZ_GL379688.1:1677-4838 GCF_000143625.1 Candidatus Regiella insecticola LSR1
ATTTTAAATATTGAGCCCTTAAGCTGGAAAAACAGTAAGGGTGAAAGCATGTTAAATCTGAATGTGGAATTGATAGATCCAGCCACGAATACAACTATCGCCAATAATACTCTAGAGAAATCATTTCTGGCTCAACGTGTAAAAAAAAATGATGCGACACTGACTATTCCACAAGCTATGGCCACGCATTTAACAATGCAAATTGAACTACTCGCTGGATACAATGCTGAAGAATCACAAAAACTCGCTGAACAACAAGTTCAAGGCTTAGTAGCAATGGGAAAAATATTTAGATTAACAACAAATAAAGACGATACCATAAGCAGTAGTTTTCACTACGCCGATAATCAAATCGATCTGAATAATAAAAAACTATACAGGAATTTATTGGATTATTTGGGTTATTTAATCCAATAAATGAAGAGCCAACACCTGAGCATCCTTCTGAACAAACGCCCTCCCCCGAACAATAAAAGGACAGCACCCTACATTTGCTAAGAGTCTGTTCTCTGATGTTTTAGACTGCTTGCATAACACTACTGGTAGTGTGAATTCTGCGTTACTTTGTGTTTGTAATCCTCATACTCGTACCCCGTAGCGCGGGGTGGTGCGACTTCCTCATCCCTGGTTATGGTTTTGTAAGTAGTCTATTTAAAAAGTGGTTTAAAATGTTTATTTACGTTATCTAAATTGTACTTTTTCGACTATTTTTTTCTCAATCGAGTTTTTCTATTGTAAAAAGCAAAGAAATTAAATTTATGTTGTAACTAATAAAAGAAATTAATATAACTTAGTCGATAGAATGAATTCTCAATTTTCCAAACTTGAATCTGTACTCAGCAAACTCAATCATCAATTAATACAGTAGAAGATTTCAAATAGATGCTAACTGGCATGCTAGATTAAAAACGGGGCTCTTGCTGAGTAAGACAATAGACCTCTTTGGAAACCGTAGCGAGTGACGCGAATCCTGCGTTGCCCGGTGCGCGCAATCCTCATGTACTTTATGTTAACGAAGGTTGCTGTGCGCCGGGCGCCTTGACTCCGCATCACTCGCTACGGTTTCCAAAGAGGTCTAATGAATCCCTCCCCCTCCGATGGCAATAGCATCAATATTAATCATAACAATGTCACGTTTAGGGTATAACTCTTCCAATTTTTCTGCAGCAGCTCTATCTGCTTTTTCATCACAAAATTCTGGCATGATAACCGCGTTGTTACATACATAATAATTAATGTAACTCGCAAAAAAATTGTCAGAAACATATTTTTGACGGATTGTTCTAGGGGCTTCAAGAGTAATAATATCCAATTTACGTCCCTTAGCATCCACCGCCTTACGCAGAATATCAAGGTGACATTGAGTTATCTGGTAATCATAGGACAAAGGATCCGATTCATAACCTGCAACAACCATACCTGGTTTAACAAATTTGACATAACCATCAGTATGGCCATCCGTAATATCTTGATCTCTTATCCCGGGAAGCCAGATTATTTCTTCTAGCCCGAGTAATCTTTTCAACTCATTTTCACATTCAGTTTTATTAATACCCAAATTTCTATTGCTATTAATAATACAGCTTTCGGTAAAAATAGCTGTTCCATCTCCGTCGACGACTATTGCTCCTCCTTCTAATATTAATCGAGTCTTGATTAATTCAGCTCCACTTTTTTCAATGATAAATGAAGCAACTTTAGCATCACGATCATGTTTTTGCTTATTTCCCCAACCATTAAAGTTAAAATCGATAGCGGCTTTACGATGTTGTTGATCGAAAACAAACACTGGCCCGGTATCTCGCATCCAAACATCATCTAGAGGATGGATAATTAATTCTACTTTAGATCCCATCAATTGAAGTTTCAGAGAAATTTGGCCTTACCTGTAGACCTTTTCGTGCAGAGCTACAGCAACTTTTTTCTGTAAATACACCTTGTATCCTGCATTGGTCATTTGATCACTTTGTTGTTCTCAAAACAATTAAGCGTTCTTATGCAATCATTCATGATCCAGCCTGTGGTCAAAGAAAAATTAGCCTTTCTGAGCTATCAAATTGTTTTACCGGCATCGCGATCGAACTGTGGCCGGGAGCGTTATTTGAAAAGAAAAATACAGAGCTACGTTTAACTCTTTGGGATATGTTTACAGGCGTGCGAGGCAAATTAAAATTACTTTGCACTGTGCTTCTTGTGTCCTGCGCAGTCGAAGGCCTGACATTAATGATCCCCCTATTCTCTCAATTTGTTATTGATACTGTTTTGCAAAATAGCGATATGGGTTCGCTTACCTTCATGATTGCACTATTTCTTTGCATAGTGGTAATAAGATCTATTTTATCCTGGTCACGCTCCTGGATTATTGCATCCACGAAATATGCTATCGGCCTGCACTGGTCTGAGGGAGTGTTTACGAAACTCATAAGCTTACCTGTGGCTTTTTTTGAAAAGCGGACACTGGGAGAAATGGCATCGCGGATACAGTCGCTCGAAGAAATCAAAGAGGCTTTTACAGCGCGAACAATTGGCGCCATTCTCGATTTAGTGCTAATCGTCTTTATTGCAGCTCTTATGTTCGCTTACAGTTCTCTAATAGCCGTTGTCGTCCTGCTACTTGCGGGGGGTAAGCTATGCTACTTTTAAAGTGATGAGCTTTCAGCGCTACAGCGCTACGCTAACTGAGATGATCACCCGGATAGCCGCGCAATACAGTTTTTTATATGGAAACAGTGAAAGCTATCCCAGCCATTAAAATGCTTGGCTTGGCCGACAAACTTAAACTTAAATGGCTAAACCTCTGTAGTGAAGCGGCTGTGTCTAACATTCGTCTTTTCCGCATTGATTTTTTCTCACAGGTTTTTTCTCTTGCGATTACCGGGCTAACATCAGGCGTGGTTATCTATTTTGGCGTAAATCTGGCTGAAAGCGGCAAGTTTACTGCTGGTGCCATGTTTGCTTTCATGCAGTTTTCCGATTTGTTTATTACGCGCGTGGTTAATTTCAGTGATGCGTTGTATCAATTCCGGCTCTTGCCGACCCACATAAACAGGTTAAACGATATCGCACTGACAAAAAGCGAACCAACATCAAATACCGAAAACAGTAATTTTTTCATCACTTCAGGGAAAGTTGAAGTTAAAGCGCTCTCGTTTACTTACAAC
>NZ_GL379689.1 GCF_000143625.1 Candidatus Regiella insecticola LSR1
CTGGCGGGCCGCTACCCGCACCAGATGTCCGGCGGCCAGTGCCAGCGCGTGGCGCTTGCCCGCTCGCTGGTCACCCGCCCGCGCCTGTTGTTGCTGGATGAACCGCTGTCGGCGCTGGATGCGCGGATTCGCAAGCACCTGCGTGAACAGATCCGCCAGATCCAGCGCGAGCTGGGGCTGACCACCATCTTCGTGACCCATGACCAGGAAGAAGCCCTGACCATGTCCGACCGG
>NZ_GL379690.1 GCF_000143625.1 Candidatus Regiella insecticola LSR1
TATTCGGTACGGAATTTCGACAGGCTCTGTTCGGTACGTGGCGAAACGCGGTCAAACACGCCGCCTTGGAACGACAGGTTGCTGAACTCTTCGCTGTTGAAGCTCACACCCTCGAAACTCGATGGCAGTGCACGGTTGCCGATGGTGTCGACGATGCCGCTGCTGAAGTTCTGACGACCGGCGGTCAAGGTGGTGTTCGATACGCGGAACTGCACGTTGGCCAGGCCCAGTTTGCTCCACTGGCCTACTGCATCACCGG
>NZ_GL379691.1 GCF_000143625.1 Candidatus Regiella insecticola LSR1
CTTCGTCGTGTAACTGCGCCATCGCTGACTGATAAGGGCTGTTATACAGCCGCTCTAACACCGTTTCCCACGGAGACCAGCGTGACAGCCAAGCGGGGAATTCGCTGTTTTCTCTGTGCTTGACGTTAAGCATCGCTATCTCTAAATCGTCCGGTGTCACACCAGCGGCACCCAAAAAACGCATCTTCTTTACTGCAGAGGAAAGCTGCAAGGGTTCTCACGCAATTCGACTTGATAAGCGAGATAGACTTCAATTTCATCAACAAAACGCAGCGTTTTTACCTTCTCCCGCGCGAGCCTTCCAGGCACTCCAGCGAACATCTCGCGTGCCCTGGAAACCAGCAACGGCAGTTGGCTATCATAAAGCCGTTTTCAACCTCATGAGTAACCTGTGCTTTTTGCATTTCATTGAAGACCCAGGACACACGATCTTCACAACGTTCGGTAGCACCCCTAGCAATCAATCAAAAATGAATGCTGACGTAGCCTGGGCATCGTAGAAAGCAATGATAACCAATCACTAACAAACTGCCTGAACAGGGTATGTTCTGAATTCACGGTGTGAGCCAAGCGGCTGAGAAAGCCAAGAAACGGCTCAGCCCCTTCTTCTTTTGCCATTCCTCGCCACCTTTGTTCCATTTCAGCACGCTGCTCAGGGGGATACCATTCTGCAATGATCTCTTCTATCGATTGAACAGGAGCGGAAGGTATTGTCTAAATAAACATGACAATTTGAGGATAATACCATTATTGTTGGCGGTAGCTGCGTCAAACGATTGTTACTGACATCCAGAGATT
>NZ_GL379692.1 GCF_000143625.1 Candidatus Regiella insecticola LSR1
AATAGCGTTTCTCAAGCGAGTAAGTACTGATCTCGTTTCTCAGCAGTTGCTGCAGTTTTTCCAGATCGGTGTTGAGATCGAGCGGATAGGTAATGTCCTGAAAGGTGCGATCCATCAGCTCGCGCTCGGAATAGTGTAACATTTCGCAGATGCGCGGATTGACCCGCAGCCAATACCCCTGCAGCGACACCAGCGCCATCCCTACCGCCGCCTGGGCGAAGGTCTGTTCGAACAAGGCTTCCG
>NZ_GL379693.1:0-1058 GCF_000143625.1 Candidatus Regiella insecticola LSR1
TGGTTTATAAACATGCCATTTCTACTGTCGTTCCTGCTCGGGCGGTATCATGTCGTAATAATGGTTCTCACGGTTCGCATGCTGATACTGGGCAGGTTATGCCACCGCCGCCGCCGGAAAGACAGATTGAATAATATTTTTTATTAACCGAGCATTGAATAATACCAGAGAGGTTATGGTTTGTTTGACCGTTACGAAGTGGGGGAGCGGTCTGTATTGGTGCATATCTCTTTTTCACCGTACCCCGACGCATCAAATAAAAATAATGAAGACTTACAAGAATTCGAATCCTTAGTTTTTTCTGCTGGTGTTGAGGTGTTAAAAACGGTTACGGGCAGTCGTAAAGTACCCGATGCCAAATATTTTGTTGGTAAAGGTAAGGCAGAAGAAATTGCCGATACTGTTAAAACGATGGGCGCTTCTGTGGTGCTGTTTAATCATGCACTTTCACCGGCTCAGGAAAGAAATCTTGAACGCTTGTGTCAATGTCGGGTCATTGATCGAACGGGTTTGATCCTAGATATTTTTGCCCAACGCGCGCGTACTCATGAAGGTAAATTACAAGTCGAATTGGCGCAACTTCGTCATCTTGCTACCAGGTTGGTACGGGGTTGGACGCATCTTGAACGTCAGAAAGGCGGTATTGGTCTGAGAGGTCCTGGTGAAACTCAACTAGAAACCGACCGTCGCTTACTCAGTAAGCGTATCAGCCTTATCCTCAGCAGATTGGAACGTGTCGCTAAACAGCGTGAACAGGGAAGGCAAGCCCGCTGTCGTGCACAGATACCAACGGTTTCGCTGATTGGTTATACTAACGCGGGAAAATCAAGCCTGTTTAATAGCATGACAGCAGCAGATGTCTATACTGCCGATCAATTATTCGCCACTCTTGATCCTACTTTGCGCAGTATATATGTCACCGATGTGGGTGATACTGTATTGGCCGATACGGTTGGCTTTATCCGGCACTTACCCCATGATTTGGTGGTTGCCTTTAAAGCGACATTACAGGAAACACGGCAAGCTTCATTGTTACTGCATGTTATTGATGCCAGTGA
>NZ_GL379693.1:1088-1748 GCF_000143625.1 Candidatus Regiella insecticola LSR1
AAAATATCCCTGTTCGGGTTTGGCTTTCAGCGCAAACTGGTGCGGGTATTCCGTTGCTTTTCAGGCGTTAACGGAACGTCTCGGTGGTGAGATAGCACAATATGAATTGGATCTACCACCACAGGAGGGTCGTCTTATCAGCCGTTTCTATCAGTTGAAAGCTATTGAAAAAGTTTGGCCAATAACAGAAAGTGGCCATATCGGTATGCGGTTTCGTATGCCAGTGGCTAAATGGCAACGTCTGTGTAAAAAAGAAAAAAAATTAGTGAATTATATTGTTTGAGCCACAGGTAACATTAATAGTGTACTATTGCTCGAATTAGATTTTTTTATAGAGTGGATTTCTTGCATAACCTACTGAGTGGCGCGAATTCTGCGTTACGCGATGCTCAGCATTCGTATGTACTTTTGTTTACACTGTGGTTGCAGCGCGCGGGCTTCGTACTACGACCGAGATTTCGAATAGGCGCTAAGATAAATAAAATAATCATACTATTATAATGGAGTTAAAACATGGCGTGGAATCAGCCCGGTAATAACGGACAGAACCGCGATCCCTGGGGAAGCAGTAATAATAGCGGCAACTCTGGCGGAAATAGCAATAAAAATAATCGCGATAAAAAACCGCCCGATTTTGATGCTCTATTTCGTAAGTGGAGT
>NZ_GL379693.1:1775-2476 GCF_000143625.1 Candidatus Regiella insecticola LSR1
GGCGGTGGCGGGGGTAACGATAACAAACAAACATTAGCGCAGGGAGGCAATGGCGGTCGCATGGTCGTTATTGCGGCGGTGGTGGCGACCATTGCTTGGGCGGCCAGTGGTTTTTACACTATCAGGGAAGCAGAACGGGGTGTTGTAACACGTTTGGGGAAGCTTAGCCATATCGTGCAGCCGGGATTGAATTGGAAACCGACGTTTATCGATAGAGTCCGAGCAGTGAATATTGAATCAGTGCGTGAATTGGCCGCTTCCGGTGTGATGTTAACCGCTGATGAAAATGTTGTCCGGGTTGAGATGAACGTTCAATATCGAGTGACTGATCCAGCGGCTTATCTTTTTAGTGTCACTTATCCCGACGACAGTTTGCGTCAAGCAACTGATGCGGCAGTACGAGGTGTCATCGGTAAATATACCATGGACAAAATTTTAACTGAGGGACGCACTATCGTTCGTAGTGATACGCAGAGAGTACTGGAAGAGACTGTTCGCCCCTATAAAATGGGGATTACTTTGCTTGACGTTAACTTTCAGGCTGCTCGTCCACCGGAAGAAGTAAAAGCCGCTTTTGATGATGCGATTGCGGCTCGTGAAAACCAACAGCAATTTATTCGTGAAGCTGAGGCTTATGCTAATGAAGTTCAACCTCGTGCCAATGGTCAGGCGGAACGCTTGCTAGAAGATGGTAAAGCCTA
>NZ_GL379693.1:2505-4319 GCF_000143625.1 Candidatus Regiella insecticola LSR1
ACAAAGGTGGTAATCTGATGGTACTTCCTTTAGATCAAATGCTGCGGCAAACCGGCGGGAATAAGGTAGACAGAAATACCAATAATCATTTACCTGATCTGGATCGTTCTTCGGCGGTGAACCGTAGTCAAAATAAGAATATGAATACGGGAAGTATCTCGGGGAAGATGATGGATCAAAGTCGAGATAGCATACCCATTCGGGTAGGGAGAGAATAATCTATGCGTAAACCTTTTTTACTTATCATCGCTTTGCTGATGATAGCGCTTTACGCTTCACTTTTCGTCGTGCAGGAAGGTCAGCGTGGTATCGTGCTGCGTTTTGGTAAGGTACTACGTGATAGCGACAGTAAGCCGTTGGTCTATACGCCAGGTTTACATCTTAAAATTCCTCTGATTGAAACGGTAAAAACACTGGATGCTCGCATTCAAACCATGGACAATCAAGCGGATCGCTTTGTAACTAGCGAGAAAAAAGATCTAATGGTTGATTCTTATGTGAAATGGCGTATTAGTGATTTTAGCCGTTACTATTTAGCGACAGGGGGAGGGAATGTTTCGCAAGCTGAAGTATTGTTGCGGCGAAAATTCAGTGACCGCTTGCGATCAGAAATTGGTCGTTTAAATGTAAAAGATATCGTGACTGATTCTCGCGGTAAACTCACTTCTGATGTACGTAGCGCGTTAAATACGGGTACTGCAGATGATGATGCAATGACGACGGATGCCGACGATGCTATTGCTGTTGCGGCGGCGCGTGTTGAACTGGAAACGCAGGGTAAACAAACCGCGATCAATTCAAACAGCATGGCGGCGCTAGGGATTGAGGTGATTGATGTGCGGATTAAGCAGATCAATTTACCGACGGAAGTCTCTGAAGCAATTTACTTACGTATGCGTGCGGAACGTGAGGCTGTCGCTCGACGTCATCGTTCGCAAGGTAAAGAAGAAGCGGAAAAATTACGTGCCACTGCTGATTATGAAGTGACACGCACATTGGCAACCGCAGAGCGTCAAGCGCGTATCACTCGTGGTGAGGGCGATGCTGAAGCCGCTAGGTTGTTTGCTGATGCTTTCAGTAAAGATCCTGAATTTTACGCGTTTATTCGGAGCTTGCGCGCTTACGAACAGAGCTTTAGCAGCAGTAATGATGTGATGGTTCTCAGTCCAGACAGTGATTTTTTCCGTTTTATGAAATCACCGGAAAAATTCGCTAAACGTCCATAGACTTTGTTTGGTATTATTAAGGCTCGCAGACGCGAGCCTTTTTGAGTCTGTCTAAGAGACTATTCGAAATCTCTTCTGCTCGCTGATACTTTACTAAAATTTTATTGAGTAGACTGTTTGTGAAACGGTTAATTCTTTAGTTAAGCTTTGCAAACAGTCTATTGTCGATGAGGTCTACTATGTTAGTGCTTGACGATCGCGTCATTGATACTGATAAGCAAGGTTATCTAAAAAATAGCGCCGACTGGTCTACCCATTTAGCCCCTCTATTAGCAGAACGGGAAGGCATTATACTCACCGAATCACATTGGGAGGTGATCCTTTTTATGCGTGATTTTTATCAGCAGTATAATACTTCACCTGCAATTCGTTTGTTGGTCACCGCGCTAGCACAAAAATTTGGCTACGATAAAGGTAACAGCCGTTATTTACATCGTTTATTTCCTAAGAGCCCTGCACAACAAGCCAGCAAAATCGCGGGGCTCCCTAAACCAGTAAAATGTCTTTGATTCCAGCAGGTGTATACTCTTCGCCTTTGAAGTTGCCTTCGGCTGCCAGGGCGACCGACCGATGAGCGTAGACCATACC
>NZ_GL379694.1 GCF_000143625.1 Candidatus Regiella insecticola LSR1
CCTGGGGGCTGTTGCCATTGCCCGGAAACATGGCGATACCGACACTGGCGGAGATCTTCAGCTCATGTTCGGCCACTTGGAACGCGCGGTTGATCAGCACAACCTGGCGCTCGGCAAGGCCAAGGGCGTCATCCGGCTGGGTCAGTTGCACCAGCAATACAAATTCATCTCCGCCAATGCGCGCCAGGGTGTCGTGGCTGCGCAAATCTTCGCGCAGGCGCAGGCCGACTTCGCG
>NZ_GL379695.1 GCF_000143625.1 Candidatus Regiella insecticola LSR1
GTGGAAATTATCGACGTGGAGAAGATCCTTGCCGAAGTGGCGCCGACCTCGGAATCGATTTCCGTGGGTGTGGTAGACGCCGAAACCGCGCATAAGGCGATCTCCCTGCGTGTATTGACGGTGGACGACTCCTCGGTGGCGCGTAAACAGGTGACCCGTTGCCTGCAAACCGTCGGCGTGGAAGTGGTGGCCCTCAATGATGGTCGCCAAGCGTTGGATTACCTGCGCAAGCTGGTGGATGACGGCAAGAAACCGGAAGAAGAATT
>NZ_GL379696.1 GCF_000143625.1 Candidatus Regiella insecticola LSR1
GTGGCTGAGCGCGGCGATGCGGCAAGCCTGGCATTTCCACTGGCCGGCGGCGTGCAGCGCCACCCATGGATGCAGGATGAACTTTTCCAACGCCATCTGCAGCTTGAGGCGAATGGCGTAGGCCGAATCGCGCCGATGGATGCTGAACAGCGGCGGCAGGTTTTTCACCTGTTGCTGGGTCGCGTCGTCGAGGATCAGCAGGGTCAGCTGCCGCTGGCGCGGAACGCCGTGG
>NZ_GL379697.1 GCF_000143625.1 Candidatus Regiella insecticola LSR1
ATATCCGCAGCCAGCGGCATACCGAGATCGACTACATCACCGGCTACCTGCTGCGCCGCGCACGCAGCCACGGCCTCACGCTGCCGGAGAATGCGCGGCTGTTTGAATTGATTAAACGAAGGAAATGAATATGAGCGTATCGGCGCTGGTCTGCCTGGCACCTGGTAGCGAAGAAACCGAAGCCGTCACCACCATCGATCTGCTGGTGCGGGCGGGCGTTAAAGTCACTACCGCCAG
>NZ_GL379698.1 GCF_000143625.1 Candidatus Regiella insecticola LSR1
GAAGGCATCGCCAAGATCAGGATTCGCAATGCAGGTCTCAACGTCGTTGGAGCGGGCTATTCCAAGCCGCTGTCCGATTCAAAGGAAGCGGACAAGCTCAGCTTTTTCACCACGCTGACCTTCAATCTCGATCACCATCATCACGATTGACTACATCGAGTTTAGAGCGCGTTCGATCTGATCGGACAGATCGGCGCTCTAACTTCTTCTATTTCAAGCATAATCTTATCGAT
>NZ_GL379699.1 GCF_000143625.1 Candidatus Regiella insecticola LSR1
GGGCCGGTTGCTGATCGGGCATACCTTCCCCGACCCGGCGAGCCTGGCCCAGGAACTGCTGAACGAACAGCCTGGCGAGCGTGATATCGCGCTCTACGTGGCGGCACCGCAGCAGATCCTGGGGATCGACCCGCAGCAATTGTTCCTCGACCCGTCCGACACCTTGCGCCTGTGGTTCAGTGACTATCGCCCTGCCACCCGTGTGTTTCGCGGCTTTCGCATTCGCCGGGTGCAGACCGACGCCGATTGGC
>NZ_GL379700.1 GCF_000143625.1 Candidatus Regiella insecticola LSR1
TGGTGATCGCGCTGTGCTTCGCGCTCTGTCTGGTGCCGATCGCTCTGACTACCCGCACCAATGCGCGCCACATGTCGCCGGCGCCGATGGAACTGCGTTATTTTGTCGGCGCCATTCCCAAGGTGCTGGCCACCACGCTGGTGATCGGCATGGTCGTGGGCTCGTTTTACGGGCTGGCGCCGGTCTACGCCAGCCTGCAGTCCTTAACCACTCAGCAAACCGGCCTGTTCATGGCGCT
>NZ_GL379701.1 GCF_000143625.1 Candidatus Regiella insecticola LSR1
AGATAGAGGAAGTTGCGCGCGCTTTTGGTGTGCCGCGGCCGCTTTTGATGATGGACGACACGTCCTGGGGTAGCGGTATTGAAACGCTTGGCCAATTCTTCGTTCGCTATGGCTTGGCGCCGTGGTTCATCGCTTGGGAGCAGGCGGTTTCTCGGTGTCTGCTGACGCGCGAAGAGCGTCGATTGTATCAGGCTGACTTCGACGAGCGCGAATTACTTCGCGGTTCGATTAAAGATCAGGCCGAATT
>NZ_GL379702.1 GCF_000143625.1 Candidatus Regiella insecticola LSR1
CACTACGGGAAAAGTTTCATACTCTATTTCTATCTAGTTGCAATCTTGCAACAGACCATATCGGGATATCATCCCTATGACACCTCTGTTGTTGCCAACAGATTGTCGTAACCGTTTAGTGAGTGGTGACGCACGTCTTGGTGAGAGAGTTCCTCCGCAGGAAGCACTAACCATAATTTGAGTTGCATGAAGCAGAATTTGAACAACGTGTTGCAAATTTGATTCGTGTAGGGGTAGTAGAAGAAGTCGATTGTAAACGTGTTCGCACCCGTGTCAGGCTAGGTAAACTTCTGGTGATGGATTGGTTGCCAATGCTAGCACTGCGCGCAGGCCAGGTTCGTATTTGGGCATCGTTAAAAAAAGGTGAGCAGGTACTAATTGCAGCGCCTAGTGGTGAATTAGGATTAGCCACGATTGTTGGCAGTTATTTTCATCAGAAACGATCCGTACCCAGCAAAGATCAGGATGCCGTGTTACTGGCATGGGATAATGGTGATCGTATCGGAATACAAACCGGATCACTTAACGATACTGATCAAGCAAGGTAAGATAACCCTCGATGCGCCTGACGTGACGGTGACAGGTAAACTGACGGTACACAAAGGTGTGGCTATTGAGGGTAATATCCACGTAACAGGAGGAGATGTTGCTGTAAGCGGGGATGTTGTTGCTGGTTTGTTTCCCGCCCCGTCAATAGTAAACAGACGTCGACTGACGTCTTTTTTATGCTCTCCTTGGGCGGAATTATGACCCGTGGGAGTCAGAACATCTCACGATTGATACCTCTAATAGGGGATCGCCTGTTATTTCTTCAGTGACCGGCGTTGAACTGTCTTTAGCACCAACATTATTTGCGGAAGAGCCCAATCTAAAGTAGCATTGACATATAACCTACATTCGGACGAAGGGTCTGTAAGCCGGAGCTTTCCCGACCGTAAACCTCACCCTATAATCCGGTGCATGTATATTGCCCGCCCTGCAAAAATCTTTTGTGCTATTGATTACGAGTTGGAAAATCTTCTTTTTTCTTTTCCTGGAAAGTCACCATGCAAACTTTAATAGTCTCTAAGAGACCCGCTCTGGCAAATCTAGCTTAAATAACTCACACAGGTTAGTATTTCCTACTTTTTTATTACGTAAAATATGCCGGACGTTTCCAAGATTATCCTTACCGATGTAATTTATTAGATTAAATTTGTGTGGCGTAGAAAAATAAACAAGAAGGGAATCATCTTTAGTCATAAAGCCATGACTGCACAGTTCTCTTAAATTTTTATAGTGAGATTCTTGTATTGCCTTTTTCAAAAGGCTCCCACGGAATTCACCATTTTCGTTACCCCGGTTTGATAGTTCAAGTACATGACGCGATAATTCAGGTAAATCACTTTTAAAATGCACGAAGAATATGTCATCACTATTTTCAGCGTCAAACAGCCCTAACAGTTTATCTTTAGCATAGTTAGGGTTATCAAGTTCTTTGTGAATTTTTTCTATCACTGACTTATTATCTGACATTGTTTGAATTCGTGACGCAATAAAATTCTCTTGTGATAAATGTTCTTTACATTCATCGAAATCATTTTCAAAATCGTTACCTATTTTTAGTGCACATAATTCATTGAAATTATTTTCATAACAATAATCTAATGGTTCAGATTGATAAATTAGATATTTTTCAATGCTAAAAGAATATGACCAGCGATCTGGTTGCTCCATATCTTGATGGATTGCAATTTGAAAATCGTGTTTATAGTCCTCATTGGCTATTTCCCGTAATTTATTAAATTTAGAGGCCATTTTTATTGGCGTGTTTTCACTTGACTCGCAAGAATCAGGTTCAGTCAGTTGTTGGTACAGTTCTATAATGCGCTTTCTTTTGCCTCCGTTTCTTAAAAATTTATCAAAAATTTTATCGAACAATCCCATTTTCGTCGCTTCTTGAAGCGAAGTTGCTTTAATTACCCTACGGATTCTTCTGAGGTTTAGCCGGGTAGTATTAAAATAATTGCCCGGTGGTCGATAAATTATTTCCATGCTGCCTCCATGATGATAATCATACCGTTAGTGAATTAAAACCGGTGGTAAAATCATTATACCTGTCTAGCATTTCACACTGAGCCGACATGTCTTACTGGCTAGCCATGCTCAACAATTACCGGCTAAAAGATAAAATCAAAACAATTAAATAGCATGATGGTATTGCCACTTAATACATGTGAGAAAACCACAAAAATAACGCTAACATAATATTGCAAGCAATATATATAATAAATTTCTATTATTTTTGTTTTTGTACTTTTTTTTCTAACCCAGACAATTACATCGAATTGCCAAAATAACAAAAAGAGCTTATCTATATCATTTACTGATGTTACGCAGCAGGGCGTTCATATAAATCTCCTGAAAAAGGAGCCCCTAAAGGTAAAGTCGCTCTGTCGCGTCAATGCCAAGTCGCTACGCGGATCGCCAAGGCGAGCATTGACCCGTCTATACCCTTCGCCTTTCAAGTTACGGCGGCGTTGGCAGCTCGCACTCATCCTCTGTCATGTACTACTTGTACACTCCTAGGATTCGCTTGATTGCCGCCTTGCCGTAACTCGAAATTCATTGAGTATATATTTTGTGCTTACAACACCCTAAGCTGGGGTGAAAAAATTTCCGGTGGTACGGCGTAGAACACCTTATTAGACTAAAAATGTCCATTCAGGCTAAAAGTGGTATTCCAGTTTTTTATTACCTTCATTTGTTTGATTTAACGATGTCAGCACCGATAAAGAAAGGTTTTTATGTAATGTGTATGTCACACCTGTTTTTAGCATATTGCGCGTTTCGGTTAAATCGGCTTTAGTACTAAATGCGCCTATGGCATCGGCTTGCGCGTTGTATATCAAATCATTGTCTTTTAGCGTGTGTCGGATTTCAATGCCCGACATCCACATTAGAGAGGGTA
This sequence comes from Candidatus Regiella insecticola LSR1, assembly GCF_000143625.1. Classification (GTDB taxonomy): domain Bacteria; phylum Pseudomonadota; class Gammaproteobacteria; order Enterobacterales; family Enterobacteriaceae; genus Regiella; species Regiella insecticola. Next base: position 2,951 of record NZ_GL379702.1, read on the forward strand.
AAACAGAAACTCGGACATCCGCCCCCATGTAACCGGTCGCATTGTCATAATTAATCTCATCGTACTCTACAGGGAAACTCACTGCATTTTTCTCCTGATAAGTATTTCGGGAAAGGTGGCTATAACGTAGCCCCGCATGCCAGCCCAGTGAAACTCTATTGCTAAAAATAAAGTTTTGCCCCCCTTCAATGGATGCGCCTAACCCGTTCAGTTTGCTATTGCCTTTTCCACCTTCGGTGTGAGACAAAACAGAACGTTCAATATCCAGGTCATACTGACTGAACGAAACCGCCGGACGCAAATAGCTTTTGCCAAAGCTAAACGGAAAATGCCAGTCAGCATAAAAACCGAGGCCAAAATTATTACCATTAATTTCATGAGTATCTGAAAAAGGACGGGAAAACGCATGTTCAATCACGCCACCGAGGGAAAATAGCTCTGTCAGGCCATACCCCAAATTAAACCCGGGAACAATATCTTTCGTTATCACATGAGAAATATTCGTATTAATTGACCAGCACCAATCACCGCGAGCTGAAATACACCCCTGCTGCAACCTCGTCAAAGCTTGCTGCTGAAACGCCATAACAGAAAAAGTATCTGTTGCTAATTTAGAAATGGTATCGCGAGTATTTGTCGCATCGATAGTAAATACGGAAACAACATCCTGGAAGGCGCTTGATTCCACTACTTGCGCCGGTTGAGGCGGGGATGAGGCGTTACTTGGATCCGGTTGAGGTGCCTTAGGCGCTATTGGAGCCGGTTGAGGTGCCTTAGGCGCTATTGGAGTCCGGTTGAGGTGCCTTAGGCGCTATTGGAGCCGGTTGAGGTGCCTTAGGCGCTATTGGAGCCGGTTGAGGTGCCTT
>NZ_GL379703.1 GCF_000143625.1 Candidatus Regiella insecticola LSR1
TTACCGCCGTGCAGAATGCCTACCTCGACCTGGCGGTGGCGTTTGCTGATTCCCAGTCCTCGCAGCTCCAGCAGGAAGGCGCCGGTATTATCGACGATGGCACCATGGCGATTGAAGTTACGCTGGTGTTCTCCGCGCTCGCCATTCTCGCTGCCGTGGTGATGGGCTGGCTGCTGACCCGTTCGATTGTGCATCCCCTGAATGAAGCGGTGACCATCGCCAGCAAAGTGGCTGCCGG
>NZ_GL379704.1 GCF_000143625.1 Candidatus Regiella insecticola LSR1
TGGCGGAACTGCTGGCCGCGCAGCCGGTGGTGAAAAGCGCCAGGACACAGCGCCATGTGAACTACATCTCCATGGAGTTTCTGATTGGCCGCCTGACCGGTAATAACCTGCTGAACCTCGGCTGGTATGACGAAGTGAAGGCGGCACTGGCAGAGCATCAGCGCGACCTGAGCGAATTGCTGGAAGAGGAAGTGGATCCGGCGCTGGGCAATGGCGGTCTGGGGCGCCTTGCCG
>NZ_GL379705.1 GCF_000143625.1 Candidatus Regiella insecticola LSR1
ATGACGATCAAGGCAGGCGGCTTCTGTGATGATCTCGACTTGCCTGGCAAGCCGTCCGGGCGAGGTGGCAACGCCGAAATCAGGGTTACAAAAAATGTTGGCAAAATCGAATTCGCGTTCACCTATCAACCCTTTGGGATCAATGGCAAGCCAGCCACGTGGACCCGCTAGAATGTTTCCATGGTGAATGTCACCATGAAGGACCGCAATATCTCGTGGCTCTGCGAATAATTTTGTGACAATGGAGGAGATGCTTCTAAAAATCCCACCACGTACTTCAGCAGTGAAAGTCAGTGCTTCAAACCAGCGCGACAAGGGTATAAGGTCAATCGGTAGTGGCGTTCGTCGCGCATGGAGACGGGCGGCAACATGGCAGATAATGCGGCTCGCCTCGTCATCCTGGCCGCCACGAACTATCTCAAGCAACGATTGACGTCCGGAGGCATGTTCAAGAAGCAACGCGCATGCTCCTCCTGTGCCAAGACCCGCACCGCGCCATTACCGTCCCACCAGACCATCAGTTGTGCGCCTCGACACTCTTCTGTTGTCATGGCGATCTTCAGCATGGCAGATTCACCGCAATACTGCACGGGTTGAAGCCAACTCGATTTTGTGTGAAACCGCGGCCCATCCTCTGTCAGTTGCCAGCGGTCCAAATACCGGTGTAATTTCGCCAAGCCGTCGGCCAATATTTGATGTTGCCTCATCAATTTTCTACGAGGATCTTGAGTGTCAGTGGATCAGTTTCGCGACGGAAACCGGCGCGTTCATAGAACGCATAGCTCCTGTCACTTGGCCAGACAACTAAATCCACAAAAATCCAGGGAAAAAAAGGTGAAACCAGACGCCAAAAAAGCGGCCTAGGATTTTTACATCCTGGGCGACAACTACATTGACAATTACCGCACTTGGCCAAACAATAAGTAATTCCAGTTTTTGTATCTCTAGGTCATTTTTAATTTTCTCTAACAAAGCACCGCCGACACCTTTATTTCTGAATTTTGGTAAGGTGTAAACGTTAGTTAGGTATCCATATTGATGATAAGTATCATTTGGTGATGGGATCTTCGTAACTTTAATAATTGATAATACAGAAATTATTTTTCCATTATATTCAGCAACAAAATGAAGGCAGTTGTCGTTGTTTTCAATATTCGGTAATGTCGTACAAAATTCCTCAATAAATTTTCTTTTTTTAATGGTGTTATTTGGTGAGTCGTCTGTGCAAAGCTTCCAACGTAGTTCGGCTAATGTGTTAATGTCCGATGTTTTTGCTCGACGAAGCGTAATCTTGTTAATCATAAATCTTAAATTTTCTCCATTCTTCACAAAATATTTTTAAAAGTTGTATCTATCCACCATATGGTTAACTGAAATGTTAGAATTAATTGTGTTACAAAAGTGACATCGTAACATGTATTTTTTAGTTGAGTTATCAATTTAGGTAGTCGGTTTTTGATTTTACTACCCTTCTCTTTTGTAAAATATTTGGATTTTTTGGTTTTGCGTTTTAAAATTTTTTTGCACTTTGTTTATAAAAGAATAATTAATTTATGTTGTAACTAATAAAAGAAATTAATATGAATAAATATAATTTAATCGATAGAATGAATTCTCAATTTTCCAAACTTGAATCTGCTCTCAGCAAGCTCGAGCATCAATTAATACAGTTTAAACTGTTATCTGCCCACATCTTTATTTTGCCTGATATAGAAAAAGGAACTGAAAATAATCCCATAGAAAAAATAGCTGTAAAATCCATCAAAGGAAAAGAAGCCTGCTCTTTAGGTTTACAACATTTTCGTCGTTTATTTATTCATAATAATAATCCGAATGTCAGTAGTAAAGCCGCAGTACGATTACCTGGTACCCTGTGTTTTTCTGTTGATGATGATGAATATCTCTCCTGTACTACACTAATTTCAACAATAAACACCTTAAAAACTCAACTAGAACATATCATTACTGTTGAATCTGGCTTACCTAGTGAACAACGCTTTGAATTTGTTCATACTCACCTTAGGGGTCTGATAACACTTAATACGTACCGTACAATAACTCTGTTAGTCAATCCAAACTCTATTCATTTCGGCTGGGCCAATAAAAATATTATAAAAAATATTAAACGCAAAGATTTACTTTCGCAACTTAATAAAAGTCTGAATGCAGGTCGCGCGGTGCCGCCTTTTAGTCGTGAAGAATGGGTAACATGGATCAGTCAAGAAATTGATAAAGTCAGCCAGTTGCCGGAAGATTCACGGTTGCTAATTAAACGCCCCGTGAAAGTTCAACCTATTGCCCGAGTATGGTATCAAGAAAAACAAAAACAAGTACAACACCCCTGCCCTATGCCATTAATTGCATTGTATAAAAATTATGATGGCACTAAGTTACCTAAAATAGGTGAATTACATAATTATGATGTTAATCAGATTAAACATAGGTACAAACCTAATGCACGGGCGCTACGTTTACTTCTTCCCCGATTACATCTTTATACTAATAAAGAGATATAAGATATTGTCGATTGATTTTGAGCATTATTTTTACTAAACATGCGCGGGTGTTCCGCCCTCATGGTATGTCTCGCTCGTACATCGGTGTCATTTTTTCGCGCTTCAATCAGCGCATTGCCTACCCGTGTATATAACCGCACTTTTTCGTTAATTGATTTACCCTTGTTGTGAAATGATTCCTTGTGTTTACGTTTTGCATCCGCGAAGAGCTTGCCAATAATCCTGTCATTCAAATGCAGTATCTGGTCGATGACGGTGGCCTGCGTATCCAGCAGTACCGCTACCAGTGTTGCATATTGTCGTGT
>NZ_GL379706.1 GCF_000143625.1 Candidatus Regiella insecticola LSR1
TTAATTGCTCTTCATATGTTTTTTGAACACTTCAAATCTGGCGANGTTTTTAAAATATATCAACCTCGCTTTCATTTTCTTTCATATAATAGACAGATTGATGGAGAGAAGAAGACGCCTCTGGCTGAGAAAATTTTTCAGTATGATGGTCTAGCACGATCATCCTCCTTAATGTTGTGATATTTAAGAAACGTTTCGTTCACACGCTGTTTGTAGTTTTATTGTAGCTCTTACAACTGATAATTTAATAAATAGGAGTTTAGGTTGAGTAGACCTACCCAGTGCGATATGAGGTTGTATAATTAATTATTATTAAAACCTGAGCATCTGTATTCGGGATAAGGAATTACAGATGCTCAGGTTAATTACCTCTTGTAGTGATGTGATGGACACTCTACCGACAAGCAAATCACCGAGTAGGCATGTTACACCGCAATGGATACACACTGGCTATAAACTTTTTATCGGTGGCAGAAAGCTCGCTTGGATCATCCACCGAATAACCGTTTAGCGTATGCTCTTTGGGGATATAATAGCTCATAATAGATTTTGGGTCATAGACTGTATATTGCGTCTTATTTTCGGCATATTTATTAAACAGGTTGTACTCGGTTTGGGCATCAGTCCAATTAAACATATCGCGATAATAGGCGAACACAACTGGCTTATTCCATTGGATGCCACCTGTCGGATTGAAGTGTTCGTGTAGCAAGCCTAAAGCATGCCCAAACTCATGCAAGGTGGTCGATTTTAAGTAGGCTGCATCAGAAGGATCGTCGGTAAAACCGTCGAAATTCATGGTAGGTTCATTTGCGGGTATCTCTTTACTATCTTTTCCTATGTATGATCAATTTCCATCGCCTTCTTTAAAGGCAATTCGGATATGTGCTTCCTTTTTGCTTCTTAGAGGCAACCATGCAAATTCCAAATTGGCATATTTAAGCCATTCATTTGCATGGTGTCGAACTTTTTTCGCACATATGCACTCCCCGCATAAGCAGTCATAAATTTTATACGCAAAGTCTCACCTGTTCGCCAAAACTTGTCGCTTTCGCCCACGCCATATGAGAGATTTTCGCTGTTTTCTGCTGGCCAGACCTTATCGAGGCATAGCCTTAAATTGGTTTTTACCACTGTTTGATTAACATTTTCTGGCACATGCTCATATACAAACCGTGGCTCTGTCATTTCGGAATTATTCATAACTTGGCCCTATTTTATTTATTAACCTTTTGTGGTATATCCGTATTATAAAAATATTTCAAGGCTATTTATGTGTTTTGATATTTTTAACCGTTTGCTTGAAATTTTCTGTCCGTTATAGCCGAATCAGTTTAATTTGATTCGACTATATTCTTGTTAATTTTTAGATTTGTGGTTAATTTTATTAAAGGTGAATTTATCTGGAAGTTTTATTTAACTATTGAGGTCAATATAATGCTAGCTAATATAAATTTAGGACAAAATAACGGGGGGATATTTCCACCAGAGCCAAGATATAGATATGAACATACGCCAAAAGAATTCATGGTAGAACGTGACAATAATGGTCATATCATTGGCTACAGTAACGTTGATATATATAGAAAATTCGATATTAATAACCAATTAATCCATTTGCGTCGAAAGTTGATGAAATTCGACGCTAATCACCAGTTAATCAGTATCACTAAAATCAGGTATAAAGTCGATGATAAGGGTCAATTAACCAGTCGAATGGGCGTCACGGAGACCTTCGATAAGACAGGCAATTTAATCCAAATAAATGAGTTTATAAGGGAATACGATACCGAGCAAAATTTGATTAGTCGAAGTGAAATGACGAAAAAGTTTGATGCTAATCAGCAGTTAATCTATCACAGTGAGCGCGAAGAAAAATACACTGCCGATCAACAATTACTCTGTCGTCGTCTGCTTATGGACACCTATGTGAATGGCAGCCGGGATCACCGTAGTTCTACGGAAGAATTCGATGCTAAAGGAGAACTAATCGTGACAAATGCTGTTCCTGAAAAACTCTGTCGTCACCTTAAAGCACATGATCACCTGGTTGAGGCGGTACATCATTTGGCCACTCGAGAAAAAGTTAGCGTAATAGCTAATATTAGTGCACCACTTCAGCCTATAATGCGTATTGCTATACCCAATTAATCAATAGACCTCTTTGGAAACCGTAGCGAATGATACGGAGTCAAGACGCCCGGCGCACAGCAACCGGAGTGTACATAAGTAGTACATGAGGATTGCGCGCACCGGGCAACGCAGGATCCGCGTCACGCAGTAGGTTTCCGAAGAGGTCTAATGATTGCTCAAAATTAATATGGTAGCCGCGGGCAGGCTTTGTTGGCTCGCTGTCGCTTTATTCCTTTTTCCTGACCGGATATAGCGGTGCATCAGAAAACTTGTTCTTGCGCGTGCCATGCTTGTGCATTGGGGTTTTGTAATCCGGGCACATGGGGGCTTTGGTATCATTGGCCATCGCGACAATAATGAGCGCTTTACTCTCTTTGGTATATATCTATACCCAATGAATTTCGAGTTACGGCAAGGCGGCAAGGGCGACCGACCGATGAGCGTAGACCTACTACGTGATTTGGCGAGCACCCGCAGACAACGCCGCCGTATAACTTGAAAGGCGAAGGGTAT
>NZ_GL379707.1 GCF_000143625.1 Candidatus Regiella insecticola LSR1
TTTTTAACAGTCTCTTGTTGCATATAAACCTGCCTTTCTTATCGCTGTTAACCGCCGTACTTTAACACAGGATTAGTTGGAAAACCGTGCATCGGATGGAGGCTGGAAATGTAAGTGTCAAAGGGATGATATTTTGTATTAATTTTAACCGAAAGCGTGTTTAGTGGCAATCATTCTAGCCTTGTGAGGTAATGGATAACTTGTCCAAATCCTTGCGGAAATAATACTGGTACTTGCGGAAATAATACTTGGCGCGATACTTTATCCAATTGATGTAGTCTTTTTGATAAAAATACTGTTTTGCGCAGTCCTTCAACTCCTCACGTATTTGTGGAGGAACTGAAAGATGGTTTTTCCATTCTGAGGCAGCTTGTGCTTTTTTGAATATGTCGCAGGACGTGTAATTAGCCCATGAATTCCAAGGTTTGGTACTGCCGGTGTAATGGATAAGTGCGGCATCATTTAAATCGGGTAGCACACAATCTTCCTGTTTTCTTTTACTTTTTCTTTTTCTTTCATGGCTTACATTGTAAATCCGGTTGTATTTGGTGCTAAGGTTTATTATTTTACCGAGGAACAAAATATTAAGGGCATCTTGATCATTAAGACAGAGTTTTCCCTTATACTTTTTGCTGCTCAAAAGAGCAAACGCTTGATGGGTAATGTTATGAGATCTCCAGTAGACTAGGTTCAGTAATAAAAATCCAGCATTGAAGTAGTTTTGTTCAATGTTTGGGATGCCAAGTCGCATTGATAACTTTACTCCTTCTATTTCTCCTAATGAGTCTTTAACAACAGCGCCTGCGTTATTGCCAAGTGCTATATCGTTCAGCGCTTCAATTGAAGCGTTACAGGAGATATCAGCATCAAGATGGAGTATCTTGTCTTTTGATTCACACAGCTGGTCTGCGATGATAAATCTAATATAGGTAGAGTAATTTAATCTTTCGGTGCGGGGTAAATTTTTAAGCTCTTTACAGTCTATTAAATAAAGGGTTACATCGGCACATAGATTTTCTGCTAACTTTTTGAATTTAGACTCGTTGTCGAAATCTAAAAAATCAGTAAATACATGAAAAGAAAAAGAATTATTATCATTATTTAATAGAATAGAGGTGATAGAAATACCACAGGCAAAAAGGTATTTTTCATCAGCGCCATAGGTAATATCTAATTTTTTTTTGTTTTGAACCCTGGGGGCGTACTTATATTCTTTAATTTCTTTTATAACATTCATCTTTATGTAATTCATTTCATTACTCCATATAAAACAGCTGAAAATATTCCGGGCGGCTACATTTTTGTGGCAATGGATACCCTGCTGAAATAATACTTAACGCGATTCTTGATCCAGTTGATGTAGTCTTTTTGATAAAAACTATGTTTTGCGCATTCCCTCAACTCATCACGTATTTGTGGCGGAATTGAAAGATGGTCTTTCCATTCTGAGGCCGCTTGTGCTTTTTTGAATAGATCGCAGGCAGCGTAATTAGCCCATGAATGCCAAGGCTTGGTACTGCCGATGTAATGGATAAGCGCCGAATCATTCAAATTGGGTAGCACACTATCTTCTCTTTTTCTTTTTCTTTTTCTTTCACGGCTTAAGTCGTAAAACCTGTTATATCTGGCGCTAAGGTTTATTATTTTACCGAAGAACAAAATATTAAGGGCATCCTGATCAAAAAAATTGAGTTTTCCTTCATACTTTTTGCTGCCCAAAATAGCAACCGCTTGATTAGTGACATCATGAGATCTCCAGTGGACTAGATTCAGTAATAGAAATCCAGCATTGAAGTAGCGATCTTCAATGCCTGGGATGTCAAGTCGCACTGATAGCTTTGCGCTTGCACTTTTTCCTAATGCGTCTTTAATAACAGCGCATGCGTTATCGTCAAGGTCTATATCGTTCAGTGTTTCAATTGAAGCGTTACAGAAGATATCAGCATCAAGGTAGAGTATTTTATCTTTTGAGCCACAAAGCTGGTCTGCGATGATAAATCTAATATAGGTAGAGTAATTCAATCTTTCGCTGCAGGGTAAATTTTTAAGCTTTTTACAGTCTATTAAATAGAGGGTTATATCAGCACATCGATTTTCTGCTAGCTTCTTGAATTTAGAATCGTTTTCAAAATCCAAGAAATCCGTAAACACATGAAAAGCAAAAGCACTGTTATCATTGTTTAACAGAATAGAGGTGATAGAAATACCACTGGCGAAAAGGTATTTTTCATCAACGCCATAGGCTATATCTAATTTTTTCTTTTTTTGAACAGTAGGGGCGTACTTATATTCTTTAATTTCTTTTATAACATTCATATTTATATTATCCATTTCATTAATTCCATGACTTTCTCAGTCACAGAAAGCTGTCTACTTGATATTAGAGTATCCTGCGGGGTTATTTTTTTTCCACCGCCAGGTGTCTGCACACATTCGATCAATGCCAAGTTGAGCTTTCCAGCCCAATATCTTTTCGGCGAGACTAGGATCTGCATAGTATTCCGCCAGATCACCCTCTCGACGACCGACGACTTCATAGGGAATAGCTTTGCCTGATGCTTTTTCAAATGCCTTAATAATATCAAGGACACTATAAGATTGTCCGGTGCCAAGATTTAGCGTAAGCAACGTTGGTTTTATTTTAAGGTACTGAAGTGTGGCTAAGTGACCTGCTGCTAGATCTTCAACGTGGATGTAATCTCTTAGCCCCGTGCCGTCTGGCGTTGGATAGTCGTTTCCGTACACGGAAAGCTTTTGTCTTACTCCAACAGCGACCTGCGCAATGAACGGCATCAGATTGTTTGGAATTCCTTTTGGATTTTCACCAATCAAACCTGAATCATGTGCTCCAACGGGATTAAAGTAACGTAGGAGTGCAATACGCCAAGAGGGTTGAGATTTTTTTAGATCTCTAAGGATATCTTCGACTATGAGTTTAGTTCTACCATAAACATTCGCGGGGGCTGGTGGTGTGTCTTCGTGATACTGACTATATTCAGGATTGCCATACACGGTTGCTGAGGAGGAAAAAACAATGGTATTAATATCTGTTTTCATCATCTCCTCAAGAAGTACCACGCTGCCAGAAACGTTATTGTCATAATATTTAAGCGGTTCGGTTTCTGACTCACCAACTGCTTTCAGTCCGGCAAAATGAACTACAGCGCTAATTTTTTGATCTCGAAGAGCATGACGAACGGCAGTGCGATCTCGGATGTCTCCCTCGATAAAATCAAGAGACTTACTACCTGTAAGCTTGGAAATTCGATCGATGACAGCACGACTACTATTTGAAAGATTGTCAAAGACCACGACGGATAAACCTGCTTCAAGCAGCTGAACTACAGTGTGCGAGCCAATATAGCCTGCTCCGCCGGTAACTAATATTTTTTCTTCCATCTCAGTGCCTCTCTTATTCTTGCAATAGCTACGAGTAAAATAAGCTAATATCTCTTGTGTGTCATCATTGTTGGAAGAGGTGATTGTCCTAGATCCAGAATTTTGCTCATCAACCCAAAACATTCCGGGCAGCTACATCCTGCTATGCTATGCTGATAACATTTTTACATACTCAAGATTGACAAGATGCGAGTCGACGGATGAATAATCGAATACAAGATCGCTATGATTTAACTAAATTGATGTTTTGCGCGTTGTTTATCCTAACAATGATGATTACCAGTTTTTTGGTAATACAACCTTTTATTATCGGTCTTACTTGGGCGGTGATGGTGGTGATCACCACTTGGCCGTTATTAATAAAACTGCAAATTGTGCTCTGGGGGAGACGTGTTTTGGCGGTCATTGTTATGACGCTATTATTGATTTTATTTTTTGTGATCCCTATTGCGTTGTTGGTTAATAGCTTATTAATAAATAGTGCGCCTTTAGTCGCTTGGGCGAGCAGTCCTGCCAATATGCATTTTCCTGAAATGGAATGGTTAAATGCTATCCCTCTGATAGGCAGTAAAATCTATAATAGTTGGCATAATTTAGTTGAGGGGGGAGCGAACGAATTATTGGCAAAACTCCGACCTTATGTAGGGGAAGCAACCACTTGGTTTGTTGCTCAGGCCGCTCATCTTGGGCGTTTTGTCGTTCATCTGGCATTGATGGTGTTGTTTAGCGTTTTGTTTTATTTTCACGGTGAACGGGTTGCTCAAGGTATCCGCCGTTTTGCGGTGCGATTAGCCGACGAAAAGGGAGACTCTGTGATTGTTTTAGCCGCTCAATCCATTCGCGCTGTGGCGCTTGGCCTAGTGGTAACAGCATTGATTCAAGCCGTTTTAGGAGGAATTGCTTTAGCGATGGCAGGTATTCCTTATGCGACCTTACTCACTGTTTTGATGTTTATTCTCTGCGTTGTACAGCTTGGGCCTTTATTGGTGCTTATTCCGGCGATTATTTGGCTTTATTGGAGTGGTGATACTACTTGGGGAAGTATTTTGTTGGTATGGAGTGGGATTCTGGGTACCTTTGATGCGGTACTGCGTCCGGCATTAATTCGCCGGGGTGCCGATTTACCGATGATATTGATCCTTTTTGGTGTTATTGGTGGTTTATTGTCGTTAGGTATGATTGGTTTATTTATTGGACCGGTGGTTTTAGCCGTTTCTTATCGTTTAATATTGGCTTGGATTAATGAAGAATGTGGAACATAAAAATATATTATTGATGGCGCAAATATTTTAATAATAGCGCCTCCTTTTATTCTATAAATAATAAATTTAAAATTGAATAAGGAGGATTATTTTATTATTTTTACTTTCTTTATTCTTTAACTTTGTCTATTATTTTACTTTTATCGCAAAGTAGTAATTTATAAATCAATAAAATGAAATATACATTAAGGATGTAATATGGCTAATAATGCTATGACTAATCTAAATGTTGTAATGAAGGCTAGTGGCTTCACTGGGGGCCTAGTTTTTTCTCCATTATCATTATTGGCGGATATTCTCTATCGTAGTCTACGAAAAG
>NZ_GL379708.1:0-6997 GCF_000143625.1 Candidatus Regiella insecticola LSR1
CAATTCGTTCGGCACGCGAGCCATTTTTACGCACTTGATAACCACAAGCGGCGAGATCAGGCACCCCTTTTTTGCCCTGCCAACGAATAGGGCAGCCACAATAAAAACTGCCAGGCACATCTCGGTGGATTTTAGCCGCAACAATTTTAGCTTGAGAAAAATTATTGATATCTTGACTGTGACTAACTACAGAAAAAAAAGACGACGAGAAAAGAAAAATAACAAATTTTTGCGAAGCATTTCTCAAAATAACCCAGGCAAAGAAAAGCCCGCAGACTATAGAAAATCATACCGTTAAGCAACGTAATAAATGCGGCTATACCCACTGTCCTCCAAATTGCCGCTAGGCGGCAAGGGGCGAAGGGGATATACTCACTATTTCAAACGGCTGTCGCTATTGCCCACCATAAATAGAATTTTGTTATTTAATGTCAATCGAAATCAACAAAACAGTATTTATCTCTACTCCAGAAAAAGTTATCTAAACATAATTGTCATACTAATATGGAATGGTTATTTAAAAAGAAAATTCACTATGTGATTTATGACGTATGACCAATACCCCTATATAGCCAATCACCTACAAAGAATACGTCAATGAAAATTTTCAATAATACATTTTATTTTATGATTTTCATTATTGATCTAGCGCGTGATAACAATGTATTTTAAGTTTAAAAAATAGAATAATAAGTTGTTTCAGATAAATATAAAAAAATGATGGAGCATCATAATGAAATAATTTTATTAAGTTAAAAATTTATTAGTAGTTATTATCATTATTAATAATTAATTTTCAATACGATGATTAACGCTCTTAATGATTTTTTTGGCTTTATTTTGCAAATCATCAAGTGAAGGCAATGCTAACCCATAATCCTTTCTGGCTATATCATAGAATGCATCACAAATAGCCATATTTTCTTCGTAAGATCCTAATATTTGATTTTTTTTCAAAATTTTCAAGGTTTCGTAAACTAACTTACTCACCAATCGCGTTATATTTTTCATGTTTTCAGAGATATTATTTGAACATAAAAAATTAACCAATGGCGCTTCATAAAGCGTAATACACTGCTCCCCTTTATTTTTTTAATTTGTTTTTTCGTGTAAGTAAACATGTATTCTATTAAATATTCTGTAATTGTTTTTTGATCAAAATGACTTTTATAATAAGGCTCTATAATACCTTTAGCGATAATGTAGTTTACATTACATTTTTTTACGCTAAAGACCGACTCCGCTACCGCAGTGGAAATGGATTGCAGTAAAGATACCGTTGGTAGGTTATACTGAAGCGCATATTTTTTGTAATATAGCGAAAGAATATTATTAATTATTTTTTCTTTATTAGTATTAGATTGATTATGTACCATAAAATTATCGCTTAAAACCTGAGATAAAACCTCTCGCATCGCTATAATTTTCTTGGTACTCTGCATTTCAACAGATCGACTACTAACCATACCTAACAAGCGCAGGGTATCAGATAATAAGCGCTCACATTGCTCATGATAATGCTCAAGAGGCAATGCCTTATCTTGTAACCGAAAATATTTCTTTTTAATTTGAGCCCGAGCTTGCTCTAACATGAAGCCGGCAGCAAAAACACAGAGATGCTCCCTGCTAACATTACTAAAATTGGGAGAAGATTTATGTATATCGTACCAGGCTCTTTCACAAAATAACGAACTAATTACCCCATTTTCTTGTGCCTGCTTAAGATAAAATTCAGAGTATTTTGGGTTAGCAAACATAATATCAATAATCATTTTTTTGATTGATGCAATACCGATATTATTCCGTGTATTTTCGATGAGTTTTTGCTCTCGCTCATTAAACACAGAAAGAATACCATCACAATCATCAGCAGATTGCTCATCCATACTCGCTACCGCCACTAAAATCTGATTCAGCTCAGTATCAAATGTAATATTACGGCTATGCTTTAAACGCTCGGGAGCTGTATCATGGTAGTCAGACGCTATAAAATTCATTGTGTATTCTCCATTAGAAAGTACAGAGTATTTAATACCATTGCTTTTGAAAAATAAATATGCTTAGTTCAGCATCTGATAGTAATTGTTTTTTTTTGATAATTATCTTTGTGAATATAGCAGAATCAGCTTAATTTGATTCAAGGCGAAGGAGCGCAGACAGTACAAGTAGTACGGCAAGCGACGACAACACTTAAATCAAATTAAACTGATTTGGCTATACAAAGCACAGAATGATTAAGGTGGCTGGCAGTCAACAGCTTAAAAAGCTATAAAAAACCGACCATACAGTAGGTCGGCATCATTAAAAAATAAGTGATTTTTTCTTTTATTGGTGACTGACGTCGACAAGCCCTGCTTCTGCTCTTAGGAGTGCCGCTTTATCGGTTTTTTCCCAAGGAAAAGAATCATCACGACCAAAATGACCGTAGGCTGCTGTCTGACGATAAATCGGTTGTAACAAATCTAGCATCTGAATTAAACCATGCGGGCGTAAATCAAAAAATTCACGTACTAACTTGATCAATTTATCGTCGCTAATTTTTCCTGTACCGAAAGTCTCCACCATAATGGAGGTCGGTTCAGCGACACCAATAGCGTAGGAAATTTGAATTTCACAGCGATCAGCCAACTGCGCCGCGACAATGTTTTTTGCTACATAGCGCGCAGCATAAGCAGCAGAACGATCGACTTTAGACGGATCTTTACCCGAAAAAGCCCCACCGCCATGACGCGCCATCCCACCATAGGTATCGACGATAATTTTACGGCCGGTTAACCCACAATCGCCCATCGGGCCACCGATGATAAAACGCCCTGTCGGATTAATAAAATATTTCGTGTCTTTATTGAGCCATTTGGCAGGTAAAGTAGGTTTGATGATTTCATCCATTACCGCATCTTTTAACGCATCTAAGCTGATAGCTTCACTGTGCTGCGTTGATAGCACTACCGTATCAATGCCAACGATAGCGTTATCTTTATATTGAAAGGTAACCTGACTTTTAGCATCGGGGCGCAACCAGGGTAACGTGCCATTTTTACGCATTGCAGCCTGACGTTGCATTAAACTATGTGCGTAAACAATGGGAGCCGGCATCAATTGATCGGTTTCATTAGTGGCATAACCGAACATTAATCCCTGATCACCCGCGCCCTGATCTTCAGGCTTTTCACGATCAACGCCTTGATTAATATCCGGCGACTGTTTGCCAATCGCACTTAATACCGCACAAGAGTTAGCATCAAAACCCATATCAGAATTGATATAACCAATTTCACGCACGGTATTACGTGTTATATCTTCAACATCCACCCAAGCACTGGTAGTAATTTCACCGCCTACTATCACCATGCCGGTTTTAACATAAGTCTCGCACGCAACACGCGCAGTGCGATCTTGCTTTAAAATTGCATCCAGTACCGCATCGGAAATCTGGTCAGCAATTTTATCGGGATGCCCTTCTGAAACGGATTCTGATGTAAAGAGGTGTCCAGCCATTTTTTTACCTTAAGAGAGAGGATTAAAGAAATATTTGCAACCAATGTTAAATGAACTCACTTCTAAATGGCCACTTTTTTTTAATCAAAATATTTTTTAACCTTTGGAGTATTCATAATAACGCGCTAAAAAATTGTTCAAAATCTTCTTTAGAGCGACTAAAAATAAGAAATGGCGGTATACTCAGAGGCCAAAAGAATTCTCAATCCAATCAATTAAAGTTTATGAACCTATCTGCTCAAGAAAAAGAACAAGTCAAAGCTTTCCTTATCTATCTACAAGATAAAATCTGTCAAGAACTAACACAACTGGATGAGAAAGAGAAATTTACAGAACAATGCTGGGTGATGAAAGGCAAAAGTGACTGCCGCAGCAGGCTCATGACCAAGGGTAGATTATTCGAACAAGCCGGTGTGAATTTTTCTGATGTGTGTGGAAATGCACTACCGCACTCTGCTAGCTCACGCCGTCCCGAGCTCGCGGGTCGTGCTTTCCAAGCCATGGGCGTTTCAGTGGTTATCCATCCGTTAAATCCTTATCTGCCAACCAGCCATGCTAATGTTCGTTTTTTTGTTGCTGAAAAACCAGGTGAAGAGCCGGTCTGGTGGTTTGGAGGCGGCTTTGATCTGACACCTTTTTATGGTTTTGAAGAAGATGCTATTCACTGGCATAAAACCGCTCAAGCACTCTGTAAACCTTTTGGTAAAGAAAAATACAGCCAATACAAAAAATGGTGCGATGACTATTTTTACATCAAACACCGTAATGAAGCACGTGGGATCGGGGGGTTGTTTTTTGATGATCTCAATACTCCTGACTTCAATACTTGTTTCGATTTCATAAAAGCGGTCGGCGAAGGATTTCTCACCGCTTATCTGCCAATCATTGAGAAACGCCAGAATATGACTTGGGGAAAAAAAGAACGAGAGTTCCAACTGTATCGTCGGGGTCGTTATGTGGAATTCAATTTAGTTTGGGATCGCGGTACACTTTTTGGGCTCCAAACGGGAGGACGTAGTGAATCAATTTTAATGTCACTTCCCCCGCGAGTACGATGGGAATGCAACTATCAACCAGAAGCAGGGAGCCCGGAAGCGGAACTGTATAATCATTTTCTAAAGCCAAAAGACTGGCTAGCCTAACAAAGCGTATAATTTTTTTAATATCAATAAAAAATTCAGTTACGCAGACGCGGCGCTTGTAACTGATTACGGATAGAAGCGGCCAATTCATCTAGTGAAGGCTGTTTTGGATGAATTTCTGACGCTTCATAAGCCAGCTGTATCTCAGCTAAATAAGTATGGATGGGTTGCCCGTCATCATCTTCCATTACCACATGGTACCAAGGAGAAAAACGCAAATCGTCATTATTGGCTAAATCGTCTGGTTGTGGTTGTTGGAGCGAATATTCAGGATCTATATCAATGACTACCCCCAGGTAATCAAGCAGCTTATGACGAACTTGTTGGCCGATACCAAATTTGCTCACGATCATCAGAACCTCTGGAATAATGTTAAGTAACTTTCATAAGGCTAATACAGTATATTTCATATGTCCCTATGTGAGGGTAATATGAGATATTTCAAGCCTATATACCCTTCTCCTTTCAAGTTACGGCTTTGTTGTCTGCGGGTGCTCGCCTCATGGTATGTCCACGCTCATCGGCCTCACACTCTCGCCTAGCGGCAACTTGAAGGACTGTGGGTATAGTAGTGAACTACTCTCCCTATTTCTAGCAAATTTCGCCTCTGGCGCATCACAGCAAGGTGGTTCTATTTGCTGCCTCAGACACAGTGATTAAATTTGACGAGCATCACTTAATCGTTTTCGCTACAATTCGCATCACTTATTTTTCACTCTATACCCTTCGCCTTTGAAGCTGCCGTGTTGTTGGCTGCGGACATTCGCCCCCCATGGTATAGCCAAACCAGTTTAATTTGATTCGGCTATATGTCCAGGCTCATCGGGATCTTACGCCCTGGCAGCCGAAGGCAACTTCAAGGGCTATGGGTATATTATTTGCAATAAAAAGCCAAGGAATTAAAAAATCATGCTGCAAACTACCCCGCCTTCTACGTCTTCTTTTATCCCTATCCGCCGTGCTCTCATTAGTGTCTCTGACAAAACCGGTATCGTTGAATTTGCTCAAGCGCTTTATGAAAATAATGTAGAACTCATTTCCACCGGTGGTACTGCCAGTTTATTACGAGAAGCCGGGCTAACCGTTGTCGACATTGCTGATTATACTGGTTTTCCTGAAATGATGGCGGGACGCGTTAAAACGCTGCATCCTAAAATACATGGCGGTATTTTAGCACGACGAAATCAAGATGAAGCCATTATGGCAGAACACAATATTCAAGCTATTGATATGGTAGTGGTGAATTTGTATCCCTTCGCGCAAACCGTTGCCAAAGCAGATTGCTCACTGGAAGAGGCTATTGAGAATATTGATATCGGTGGGCCCACGATGGTGCGTTCAGCCGCCAAAAATCATAAAGACGTGGCTATCGTCGTTAAAAATAGCGACTATCTGTCAATTATTAATGAGCTGAAAATAAATAATGGTGCCCTGACTGATACAACCCGTTTCAATCTGGCCGTGAAAGCGTTTGAGCATACCGCGGTTTATGACAGTATGATCGCCAATTATTTGGGTACACGGGTTCCTCCTTATCATGATGATACCGAGCAGCCTTGCGGTTTTTTCCCCCGAACCATCAACCTTAACTATATTAAAAAACAAAATATGCGTTATGGTGAAAACAGCCACCAGCAAGCAGCCTTTTACGTAGAAGACCAATGGCAAGAAGCGTCGGTTGCCAGCTCACAACAATTACAAGGCAAACCGCTTTCTTATAACAATATTGCGGATAGTGACGCCGCACTAGAATGTATTAAAGCGTTCAGTGAACCTGCCTGTGTGATCGTAAAACATGCTAATCCCTGTGGTGTCGCCATCAGCGATACTATTCTCAACGCCTATGAAAAGGCTTACAAAACCGACCCCACTTCCGCTTTTGGCGGCATTATTGCTTTTAATCGCGAATTAGATGCCGCTACAGCAGATACTATTATCAATCGGCAATTTGTCGAAGTGATCATCGCCCCCAGTGTCAGCGAAAGTGCCAAAGCATTACTGGCTACGAAAAAGAATGTGCGGGTGCTAGTGTGTGGCCAGTGGCATGATCAAACACAAACAAAGGCTTTAGACTTTAAACGGGTTAACGGCGGGCTATTGGTGCAAGAGCGTGATCTTGGCATGGTGACAGAAACCGATTTACACGTGGTTTCTCAACATCAACCTAACCCAAAAGAATTACGTGATGCTTTATTTAGCTGGAAAGTGGCAAAGTTTGTAAAATCCAATGCCATTGTCTACGCCCGCGATAATATGACCATTGGTATAGGCGCAGGCCAAATGAGCCGAGTTTATTCGGCCAAAATTGCCAGCATTAAAGCAGCGGATGAAAAATTGGCAGTAAAGGGTGCAGTGAT
>NZ_GL379708.1:7025-12174 GCF_000143625.1 Candidatus Regiella insecticola LSR1
CGCGATGCGATTGATGAGGCAGCCGCTGTCGGCATCAGTTGTATTATCCAACCTGGCGGCTCACTGCGTGATCAAGAGGTCATTGCCGCCGCCAATGAGCATAATATCGCCATGATTTTTACCGGTATGCGCCATTTCCGTCATTAAACCTCTTTCCAAACTACGGTTTGGAAAGGGTCTATTAAGTTAACATCCCCTTATTTTTCTAAACCGCATAATTTTACGGGATCATTCAGATGAATATTTTAATTATTGGTAATGGTGGACGCGAACATGCGCTCGGCTGGAAGGCAGCCCAATCACCTTTAGCGAAAAAAATTTATATCGCCCCAGGCAACGCAGGCACTGCGCTAGAGCCTAAATTAGAAAATATTGATATTGCCGCCACAGATATCAAAGGGTTATTAGCATTTGCTCAAAGTCATGCTATTGATTTGACGATTGTTGGCCCGGAAGCACCGCTAGTCATGGGAATTGTTGATAATTTTCGCGCCGCCAATCTAACGATATTTGGCCCGACACAAGCCGCTGCGCAATTAGAAGGCTCTAAAGCTTTCACCAAAGATTTTCTAGCGCGTCATCAAATTCCAACCGCTGAATACCAAAACTTTACTGATGTCGAAACAGCATTAGCTTACGTTCGCCAAAAAGGGGCTCCCATCGTGATTAAAGCCGACGGATTGGCGGCTGGAAAAGGGGTTGTGGTCGCCATGACACTGGCAGAAGCTGAAGCCGCGGTGAATGATATGCTGGCGGGTAATGTTTTTGGTCATGCTGGCCATCGTATCGTTATCGAAGAATTTCTCCAAGGTGAAGAAGCGAGCTTTATCGTTATGGTCGATGGTGAACACATCTTACCTATGGCCACCAGCCAAGATCATAAGCGTGTTGCAGATGGCGATAACGGACCCAATACCGGTGGCATGGGGGCTTATTCACCGGCACCAGTGGTCACAGATGAGATCCATCAACGGATCATGGAGCAAATTATCTGGCCAACAGTACGTGGCATGGCAGCCGAAGGACACATTTATACTGGTTTTTTATACGCCGGTTTAATGATTTCAGCTGACGGAAAACCGAAAGTGATTGAATTTAATTGCCGCTTAGGCGATCCAGAAACCCAGCCCATCATGTTACGTCTGCAATCTGATTTAGTCGAACTTTGTTTAGCCGGTGCACAAGGAAAATTGGATGAAAAAAAATCTGAGTGGCATCAATATTGTGCATTAGGTGTCGTCATGGCCGCCGAAGGTTATCCGAGTACTTACCGTAAGGGAGATATTATTGAAGGTTTACCACTGCCCTTAGCGCAACAACTAGTGGTAGATAATAATGAAAAAGTATTTCACGCAGGAACCTGTTTCAATGACAGTAAACAGCTAGTGACTAACGGGGGACGGGTTCTTTGTGTAACGGCTCTCGGCGCTACTGTCGCAGAGGTGCAAGAAAAGGCGTATCGATTGACTAAAAATATTCGCTGGCTAGGGAGTTTTTGCCGTACCGATATTGGCTATCGCGCTATAGCCAAATCAGTCTAACTTGATTTAAGTGTTGTCGTCGCTTGCCGTACTATTTGTACTGTTTGTGCTCCTCCGTCTGCATCAAATTAGATTGATTCGGCTATATGGCACGCGATCAATAAATTTTATAAATAAAGGGAGGGATTAATCATCCCTCCCTTTATTTATCATTACTTTTATTGGAACACGCTTATTTCTTACTCGAACCCTTTTTTTCTCTGCAGGTTTTTTCCCCTTAACTGCAGGAGCTGCAGAAGCTGATCTCATTACAGCCCCTTTACCTGCATCTTCAGAAGATGATTTCACTGCATCTTTTAGTTCTTTACCTACAGTAAAAGTAGCGACAGTCGTCGCTGGAATTTGTATTTCTGCGCCGGTTTGTGGATTACGACCCTTACGTGCTTGGCGTTTACTGGTTTTGAACGTGCCAAAACCAACTATCTGCATTTGCTCGCCCTCTTCCAAAGCTTCAGTAATACTATCCAGAATAGCGTCTACAGCAGCTCTAGCATCAGTTTTGCTACTACCTATTTTCTCTGCAACTTTATCAATCAATTGCGTCTTATTCATAAACTATCCTTAAAATAAATTTATTGTATGTAACTATCTAGCACTAAGAACACTCCTAGAGCCTATTCGAAATCTTTTGTGCTCGCTAATATTTCGTCAAAAAAAAGCTCAAAATACCCACTTATTCTATGTAAACTGCGCTTTAGCTCATTTTTTCATCAATTGAGCATCACTAAAGAAGATTTCGAATAGGCTCTTAAGCATGCAGGCACTAGGTACTCATTTTTCAGCCCCCCGATGTAGAACAGACAGGCGCTGCTGTGAAGTCTTCAAACGCCTCAAATTGAGGGTTTAATCACGTTTTTTCTTTAATTGCATTAAATTTATACCAATATTACTCACTGCCGCTGCTTTTATTTCAGATCGCAACCTTTTGATAAGATCGAGATCAGGTTTTTTACAATCAACTAATTGACGAAAAATCTCCCATTGAATATCCCATTCCTCCATCACAGCGGGCAACATCTTCAATTCATCCTCTGTCATTTCTTTACCCACCAGCGTCATCGCCAACATCGCCACTGTACGTACAGAAACTTCGCTAATAGCAATAGTGTGATCCAAAGTTTCACCACTCAAATGGGCATGAACAACTTCACTTAACGCAATACAAGCATCAATCGCAGGATAAACTCCATAAATCGAATCAATTTTCGCCGAAGGAATGAGATCTTCTAATTTTTCAAGTTGATGATCAAAATTTACCTTAACATTCTTTACCAGTAAAGTTTCCCACAATAAATCCAGAATGCAGCGATAAATCCTAGCATCACCAAAGCCCGTTTCTAAACAAAATTTATGATAATTGGGATACATTCGCTCACATAGACAAACCATAAACGTCAGACTTTGCCAATTTTCAACTTTTCGAAACGCAAATGAATCGGATTACGTAACATCATATCTTCTCTAACATTTATCTTTTTCTGTCATCAGCAGCAAAATAGCTGAAATGACAGAACATATACCCAGGATCCTTTCGTTGCAACCAACAACGCGGCGGTATACCTATGACAGCAAGGGTGCCCCACTCAGCGCTAATGTATCAGTAACCGATTGATGATATTGACGAGAAAAACTATGAACCGTGTTAACGAATACGTCAACATTTTCTGGTGGTGTATCCTGAAGGATACCGTGACCTAAATTAAACACATGGCCACTCCCTTCACCATAACCCGCTAAAATACTACTCACTTCTTGCCGAATACGTTCTGGCTGAGCACATAAAATATGAGGATCCATATTACCTTGTAACGCCACTTTATCGCCTACCTGACGGCGAGCACTAGCAATATCAGTTGTCCAATCTAGCCCTATAGCGTCACAGCCTGTTGATGCTATTTCTTCCAACCAGTGCCCTCCCCCTTTAGTAAATAGGGTAACAGGCACAGGACGCCCTTCATTTTCACCAATCAATACCTTCAAAATTTTTTTCATATAGTGCGAAGAAAATGTTTGATAACCTTTGGTGGTTAACAACCCTCCCCAGGTGTCAAAAATCATCACAGATTGCGCACCAGCCTTGATTTGTGCATTTAAATATTGAGTTACGGTTTTCGTCAGTTTTTCCAATAATAACTTTAGACTCTCTGGGTCATCACACATCATTTTTTTTATTTTAGTAAAATTATTATTTTTGCTGCTCCCTCCTTCAACCATATAAGCTGCCAAGGTCCATGGACTGCCAGAAAAACCAATCAAGGGTCGGCTACCGGCCAACTCATGTCGAACCTTACGTACCGCATCTATCACATAACCTAATTCTTGTTCTGGATCAGGATCAGGGAGTTTCTCCACATCCGCTCGGCACGTTATCGGTTTGTCAAAACGCGGGCCTTCACCCTCAACAAAATAGAGTCCAAGTCCCATAGCATCAGGAATGGTTAAAATATCAGAAAATACAATAGCGGCATCTAATAAGGGATAACGTCGCAAAGGTTGCATCGTGACTTCACAGGCTAATTCTGGATTTTTACACAATGACATAAAATTACCCGCCTGCTTGCGGATATCTTGATATTCCGGTAAATAGCGGCCAGCTTGGCGCATCATCCAGACCGGAGTAGCATCAACAGGTTGGCGCAGCAAAGCGCGCAGATAGCGATCATTTTTTAATTTATTCATAAAATGGCTTCCCAAATTATATCCTTGTTGCACAACATCAGCTTCACTGGCACTCTAGCACCTGGATTATGCCCTTCGCCTTTGAAGCATGTTGGCTGCGGGTGTTCGCCGAATCACCTAGTATGTCTACGCTCATCGGTCGGTCGCCTTGGCAGCCGAAGGCAACTTCAGAGGCGAAGGGTATATTAAATTTTGACTTGTTACATTTTAGAATGTTACATATAGCAGCCCGCTACCAAAATTGTAGCCAATATTAACAAAAGGCTGTTTTACTTCGTCATATTAATAACTTACGGAATCCACTATGCTCAACCGACTGAAAAACCTAACTCAACGTGTTGGTGGCAGTAATAAATGCATTGATAAATGGCTTCATGCACGTAAAGAACTACTCGTCACCTATTGCACCGTTATTGCACCGTTATTGGTGTAAAGCCGCAAAAGCCGAAGCATACTCCATTCAATGAAAAAGCGCTGGAGAATTTTAAGCAAAATTTGATTGATTATCTTTTGGCGGGTCATTTTCAGATCTACGATACCATTATCCAACAAGCAGAAGGACAATCGAGCCCTAAAATGGCGCTCACTACTGAAATTTATCCCAAGTTAGAAAATAATACCGAACATATCATGAAATGGCACGATAATGACCTCAACGTGACCATCAATGATGAAAGTTACTCAAAACTTAACCTGGCATTGTCCGATATTGGTGAAGCACTTGACACACGTTTTAAGCTCGAAGATCAATTGATTCAGTGGGCATGGCAAGCTGTAGCACCAGAAAGTAAAAAGTAAGGATATAACCAACAAGACTTGTGGTTTTTATTCCTTCTCCTATACTAGGCGTTCTTGTCGGAGTGCCTAGTGTGACTATTATACCCTTCGCCTTTGAAGCCGCCGCGTTGTTTGCTGCGGGTGTTCGCCGA
>NZ_GL379709.1 GCF_000143625.1 Candidatus Regiella insecticola LSR1
GTATTGATATATATGTGTTTTTTCGTTTTCTTAGGTGAGGTCTGACTGAATAGAGTTGTAGATATAAAGCGTATGTTGTAATTAAATAAAATAGCCTTCATAAGGCTGAAAAAATTTCATACGTCAGTCATGATGTTTTATTCCATGAACTGTATGGTAAGCCTCGCTACTTCAAAGGGTGCTGTATCTCGCGGCAGCCATCAGACGATGGATTATAGTTGTAAATATAGCCAACTGTTCCACCAATCAATAGGGAGCATTATCAGTTTCTTAGTATAACTATTAATAGCAAAAAAGCAATGGGCAAATTAACTGGATAGGGTTGCCCTACTCTTTTTACGCTACCTGTAACCCCAGCCTGGCTCAGTCGGTGGTCGGTTGCAGCTCGCGTACTGGCGGTTGCTTATGTTGCATAGCCCGCCACAGGTCATAATTAGCTTGAAGATTAATCCAGAAGCGTGCTGTGCTCACGCCAGTCTTTTCAAGTCTTAGTGCGAGGTTAGGGCTGATGCCTGCCTTACCATTTAGCACACGGGATAATGCGACGCGCGTGATCGCCAGCCGACTAGCGGCCTCTGTCACTGATATATCCAGCTCGTCGAAAACCGTCTCCTTAAGGATTTCCCCCGGATGGGGATGAATA
>NZ_GL379710.1:0-25050 GCF_000143625.1 Candidatus Regiella insecticola LSR1
CTGTCGACACCAAAAATGGTAGCACCATAGTCATCAACTCGCTGTTGTTTATATTGCGCACTCATGGTGAGTTGTTTATCGCTGTAGGTATTATCAATATTGAGATTGATTTGATTAAAAGCGATAGCCGTATTGAGGAATATACTGTAATTATCGCCTCTTCTTTTTGCTGCTAGTGTAAAGAGGGTATTAAAAATCGGCTGAATCCATTGCCAGCTTGCCTTGATGCTTTGCTCGACAGTGCGGTTGGTGTGATCAAAACGGTAATTAAGCTGAAATGCGCCGAAATTACGATGATAAGAAAGGATGCTATTTTTTCTGTCAGAAAGGTAAGTGGGAATAGAAGGGAGTTGGTAATAGGATAACGTCAGATAGCCTAGGGCGTGATTACCTGCCCTCAAACGGCCATAACTGCCTGCACTATTCCTGCTTGAAACTAATCCTAAGGTTGGATTAATTTGTATATTTTTAAAGCGCATGGGGCGTGATATATTCGTTTCAGCTATCCATTGGTGCTCGGTATCGCCGAGCAGTGTGACGTTATATTGAAAGTAGCGATTATGTTGGCTACCGCCAAGTTGTAATAAATTGGCTTCATTTTGTCCTCGTCCAGCAGTGACGAACCAACCTTGATTATTTTGATAATCGACATTACTGATAGCTACGCTCTCTCTGCTAATTTCAGATCCGATGCTGTCGATTAACCGAATATCCAGCTGATAATACCCACTCGGCAATTGATTATAATTAATACTATTACGGCCTATCTGTGCAGGGATACGACGAATTAAATTTCCTTCACGATAAAGTTCATAATCACCACTGCGGGGAGCATAAAGTGTTAAAGCGTTGGCGGACGTTTTATTTTGCATGAGATAAGAATGACTACCCAGGGTAATAAACTGGTCTAACCAGGGATTAATCATGGTGTGGATCCATCCGGCTTGCTTGACTGTCTAAATTATTTTTCTGGCCAGTACGTAGATAGGCTTGTGGAAAATTTTTCTGTAAATACCAAATACCAACCCCCTGACGGGTCAGAAAATGATTTTTCTGGCGCGTTGAGTTATGAAACCAATTAATATAACCAAACGATTGCATCGGTAAGCCAATATAGCCTTGTCCATTTACTGATAACATTCGATAATTATTGGCAGCTACCGCTAAATCAATGGATTGATTATGCACCAGCCCCCAGGTAGTGGTTGGCATCAGATTGCTACTTTTATTATTGGTGATATTAATGACTTGGTTAATTTTATCTAGCCTAATGAGATGGCCTGATAACACATAATCACAACCGTCTTTACATTGTGTATAAGGAAATTCAGAGAAAATATTTTCTAATAAAATAATAGTTGATTCATCTACCCCATTATTACGATAAAATGGTTTATTGAAAGTCAGTCGCTGTAATTCCTCTGAAAAATAAAAGGCACCAGGTAACGGATTGCCGTTGAAAACACCCAATAGCTGCATACCGTTATCATATTCGGCAGTAGAGAATCCTGTTGGCACCAAATATTCAATATCCATTTCTTCGGCATTAATATTAAATGTTAATGCTAATAATAAAAAACTAAGTATGATTTTATATTTATACTTAGACATTAAATATCCATTTTTATGATTTTTAAAATTAATAACTTTTAGTGTGTGTACTTGGCTATTATTATTTGAATAAATACAGCAGCATCAATATAACTACTGTATTTTTATTTCATTATTTAAACAGGTTTTAACAATGAGGAAATTATGCAACTTCTTCAAGTTGTAATACTAAATCTCCTTTAAAAATGCCTTTTTTAGTGTCGCTAGAAGCACTTGCTTCTATTTTTAAAGCGCCACTGACTTTATTATTGACCGTATTATACAATGTGGGGCTGGCGACATTGAGTTCTTTACCATTAAAGTGAACTTTAATGTTAGCCAATTGCTGATCATCGTTAATAAGCTCTAGCGCTTTTCCTAATAAAACATTCAATCTATTTTTACCGTTCATGCCAAGTGTTGTTATCTCAATGTCTTGAGAAAATGTATAATAACCCGGTTTTTTAGCATCAGGTAACATTTTAATCTTAGTAATAGATTTACCGTCTATAGTCGTCATTTTTATATCGACAGAGGAGCTTACTTTTACCTCTATAGGAATGACGCGTTCTTTTTTAATATTATCTGCACAAACAGAATGGCTCATTAAAGCCGCTGAGATTAAAGAAAATACCATTAATTTTTTCATAGTTGACACCTTAATTTTTTATAGAAGAAATAATAAAACTATATATTGTTACCATCAGCTGTACTGGCATTTAAAACAATACATTTTTCATTTTTATTTTTCAATAAAATGCGGTGTAATTAAAATACATAAAATAGGTTATATATTTTTTATTTTTTAGTGATAATCCATTTTGTTATTATGATTTTCTTTTATATTGTAATTAATATTAAGTAGCTAAGATTATCGATTTCCATTACAATATAATTAATTTTTTTGATGAGTTAACTTTGTCGTGTTGTTATTAGTTATTACTACAGTTATATGGGCTTTTTCTTTTAGCTTGATTGGAGAGTATTTAGCAGGGCAGGTAGACAGCTGGTTTTCGGCGCTGATACGTGTGAGTTTGGCGACCTTGGTATTTTTGCCTTTTCTACGTTGGCGTATGCTTAATCTACGGATCATTTTTCTTTATATGACGGTAGGTGCTATTCAATTAGGTTTTATGTATCTCTTTAGTTTTCGTGCTTATCTCTATTTATCGGTAGCGGAATTTTTATTATTCACCGTAATGACACCCTTATATGTAACCCTTATTCACGATTTACTAAAACGTCAGCCGCTTAAATGGGGTTATGCGTCCAGTGCTGTGCTGGCGGTATTGGGGGCGCTAGTGATCCGCTATGATCGCCTAAATGAAGATTTTTGGTTTGGGTTATTGTTAGTCCAGGCTGCGAATATTTGTTTTGCCATTGGCCAAGTGGGTTACAAGCGCTTGATGGAAATTCATCCCATACCACAGCATAACGCTTTTGCTTGGTTCTATTTAGGGGCTTTAATAGTAACGCTTGTTGCCTGGTGTGCTTTTGGTAATCTTGAAAAACTACCCACGACGACAATGGAATGGGGGATCTTAGCCTGGTTAGGGATTATTGCTTCAGGGTTAGGTTATTTTATGTGGAATTATGGTGCCACTCAGACAGATACTGGCACTTTAGGCATCATGAATAATTTACATATTCCTGCTGGATTATTAGTCAATTTTGTGCTCTGGCAAGCCCAGCCTGATTGGACTCGTTTTATTATTGGTGCAGGATTGATCGTGGTATCGCTGTGGATGCATGTGCGCTGGGTTATCCCACGCCCTTAGCGCCTATTCGAAATCTCTTGTGCTGGCTAATACTGTGTCAAAAAAAGGCAAAAATGCGCATTTATGTTATGTAAACTGCGCTTTTTCGCCCTTTTTTCCGCGTTTTAGCTTCGCTAAAGAAGGCTCTTAGATTTCACACCCCTCGCTATGGTTTTGCAAGAAGTCTAATGATATTCGTGAAACGATGCGGATTAATCCTTAGCTAAATCTTTGTGCCTAAAACCATTGGTAATAGGATAACGTCGATCTTTACCAAAATCACGGCAAGTGATGCGTGGGCCAATAGCGGCTTGACGCCGTTTATGTTCATTGCTATCTACTAAATGGATCACCTTACGCACTGTTGCTTCGTCACAACCTTGTGCAACCAAATCAGTGACAGATTCATCTTTTTCAAGGTATCCCTCTAAAATCTTATCCAAAACAGCGTAAGGAGGTAACTGATCCTGATCGGTTTGATTTGGCGCCAATTCTGCCGAAGGGGGGCGATCAATCACGGCTTGCGGGATCACTTCTACGCCATCGCGAGCATTACGGTATTTTGCTAATTTGAACACTAAGGTTTTGGAAACATCTTTCAGCACATCAAAACCGCCTGCCATATCGCCGTACAAAGTAGAATAACCCACCGCCAATTCACTTTTATTCCCGGTGGTTAATACGATATGGCCAAATTTGTTAGCCATTGCCATTAAAAGCATCCCTCGGCAGCGGGCTTGTAAGTTTTCTTCTGTGGTATCTTTTTTTCTATCGGCAAAAAAAGGGGCTAATTGTCCCATCACTGCATCAAAAATCGGGTGAATATCAATTTCTTTTAATTCTATCTTTTGCTTCTGCGCTTGCTGTCTTGCATAGTTAATACTTTCTTCTGAGGTGTAACGGAACGGCATCATTAACGCTTGAACATTTTTAGCAGTTAAAGCATCAACCGCGATCGCTAAGGTCAACGCTGAATCGATCCCCCCAGATAGGCCAAGAATCGCTGTTTTAAAACCATTCTTATTAACATAATCACGTACCGCCATTACCAGTGCATCATAGATCTGCGCGAGTGGATGATCAGCGTCAATTGCTGTTTCTGCTATTTGCTGGCTCGCTAATTCTTTTAGGTTAAAAACAAGACTCTCTTCAGAAAAAGCTGCCAGGCGGTGGATTAAATCACCCTGCGCATTAAATACTTTTGAACAACCATCAAAAATTAATTCATCCTGAACACCGACTTGATTCAGATACACTAACGGCAGAGTAGTGCCCTTACAGTGGTTAATCAACAGCTGATTCCGAATGTAAGGTTTTTCACGGTGATAGGGTGAAGCGTTGATCGATAACAGTACCTCAGCCCCTAAATTTTTCAGTGCATCTACAGGATCGGGAGACCAAATATCTTCACAAATCAGCATCCCCAACCGGTAGCCTTTAAATTCGACAATACAGCTGGTATTGCCAGGAGTAAAATAACGTTTTTCATCAAAAACACTATGATTTGGCAATAATTGTTTAAAATAGCGCCCGAGTAACTTGCCTTCAGAAAAAAAGGATAAAGCGTTATACAGTTGATCACCTTGTTTCCATGGATGCCCAACTAAAATTGCTGTGTGTACAGAAGCTTTCTGTAAACGCGCTAACTGCGTGATACAGAGCTGATTAAAATCAGCACGGAACAAAAGATCTTCTGGCGGATAGCCACATAGCGCTAATTCCGAAAACATGACCAAATCGGCGCGCCCTCTCTGTTGTTTCAAAGCGCGCAGTATGCGATCGGTATTGCCTTTAATGTCGCCTACTAACAAATTGAGTTGGGCTAAGGCAATGGAAAGTGATCTATTCATCATTTACTGTACTGTCTCCAATATGATAACGGTTGATACAACTGCTATTATTATGTAACCGATGTGATTATGTTGCTAACGTTAGCTCACTACTATTGACCTTTTATTCATCTATACCCTTCGTCTTTGAAGCTGCCGCGTTGTTGGCTGCCAGCTCTCGCCCTCATGGTATATCTACGCTCATCGGTCTCACGCCCTGGCCGCCGAAGGCAACTTTAAAGACTGTGGGTATATAACATTTCAGTATTATCATTAGGTTCATAAAGTCAGCCTGAGTTGCTATAGCCAAACCAGTTTAATTTGATTTAAGTGTTGTCGTCGCTTGCCGTACTATTTATTTGTACTATCTGCGCTCCTCCGCCTTGAATCAAATTAAACTGATTCGGCTATATAAGCATAAAATCTATTCGCTCGTGCTTTCTTTGTCCATATATTATTTAGCTCCAGGTCTTGAAGGCCATCAGGCAGAAAAAGTGCAGGGCTGCCACACCAAAAATCATCAAAAAATTCTTATCAATTTATAGACAGTATCCCGTCATTTTTACTAAATAAAAATTCAATTATTTTAATAATATAGGGTCTTTTACCCTGTTTTTCTGCGCCCCTTGCCATCAACTAACAAAATAAATTACATAATTCCTCAAAAACTTTGTTATATTTCTACGGTTTCTTGTTTTATTTTGATCTGCGTCTTGAGGTAATGTAATTATGAAAAAAGTAATGAAAAAAATAATAGCGCTTTCAGTCTTAGCAGGATTGAGTGCGAATGCGTTTGCTGAAGCGGGTCAGAGTACCCTTTCTGTTGGTTATGTTCACAGTGATCTTAAGTACAGTGGTAGCCATAAAATTGAGGATAAGGACACGCTAAGTATTGGGGCACGTGATAGGCACGTTTCAGGTATTAACTTAAAATACCGTTATGAGTTCACTGACCAGTGGGGAGCTATTACGTCCTTTACTCATGCTCAAACAACTGGTGCCCCTGATATGTCAGTTGATGGCAAGGCACCTAAAGATGCTTCTGCCAGTTATAAATTGCAATATAATTCACTGATGATAGGCCCGACTTATCGTGCCACTGATTGGTTGAGTGTTTATGCAATGGCGGGTATAGGTAATGGCCGCGTTCATACTCATGCTCATAAGAATGTTCCTGGGGTGCAAGATGGTTATCGCCATAGCGAGAACAAATACGCCGTCGCTTGGTCTGCTGGTGTGCAAATGAATCCTATGGAACAACTTGCTGTGGATCTTTCCTTCGAGCAAAGTAAACCCGGTAAAGTGGAAGCCAATAATGTTGTTCTTGGTCTAGGCTATACTTTTTAATTCAAGTTTCCTCTCGTTTTATTAGTGATTATGAATCCGCCCAACGGCGGATTTTTTATTACATAGGCTAGGCTTATCGTTAGGCAAAAAAAAGGCTGCACTACTCAGTGAGGCTTGTGGCATAATGCGCGCATAATTTTATTGCCAATTTTCTGTTATACCCACAGCCTTTGAAGTTGCCTTCGGCTGCCAGGGCGTGAGGCCGATGAGCGTAAACATACTACGTGATTAGGCGAACGCTCGCAGCCAACAACGCGGCAGCTTCAAAGGCGAGGGGTATATTTAATCGAGAGCAAGTCCCGTGCTAAGTACTAATAATATCACCATGCAATTCGGTAGTAAGCCATTGTTTGAAAACATTTCTGTAAAATTTTCCGGTGGTAAACGCTATGGATTAATCGGGGCTAATGGCTGTGGTAAATCCACTTTTATGAAAATCCTTGGCAGTGATTTAGCCCCGAGTAGCGGTAATGTTTGTCTTGAGCCGAATGCACGTTTAGGCAAATTGCGTCAAGATCAATTTGCTTTCGAAAAATACAGTGTGATCGATACTGTGATTATGGGTCATGGGGAGCTGTGGTTAGTTAAAAAAGAGCGTGACCGTATTTATGCCTTGGGCGATGAAATGAGCGAAGAAGACGGCTATAAAGTGGCTGAGCTAGAAACCGTTTATGGTGAAATGGACGGTTATAGTGCCGAAGCGCGTGCGGGAGAATTATTGCTCGGTGTCGGTATTCGCATTGAACAACATTATGGTTTGATGAGTGAGGTTGCTCCAGGCTGGAAGCTACGTGTGTTGCTCGCACAGGCTTTATTTTCCAAACCCGACATTTTGCTGCTCGATGAGCCTACCAATAACCTGGATATTGATACTATCCGTTGGTTGGTACAAATATTAAACGAGCGTAGCGATACCACCATGATCATCATCTCACATGATCGCTACTTCCTTAATATGGTTTGTACTCATATGGCGGATTTGGATTACGGTGAGCTAAGTATTTATCCAGATAATTACGACGAATATATGATCGCTAAGACGCAAGCGCGAGAACGTTTGTTATCGGATAATGCGAAGAAAAAAGCACAAATTTCTGAACTGCAAGCTTTCGTCAGCCGCTTTAGCGCCAATGCCTCTAAATCCAAACAAGCGACGGCTCGGGCGCGTAAAATGGATAAAATCCAACTAAACGAAGTGAAAGCCTCTAGTCGCCAAAATCCGTTTATTCGCTTTGAGCAGGATAAAAAATTATTTCGTATGGCGTTAGAAGTCCAAAACTTGAGTAAAAGTTTTGATCAAACCGCTTTGTTTAATAAATTTAATTTGATGGTAGAAACGGGCGAAAAAATTGCTATTTTGGGAACCAATGGTATCGGAAAATCTACCCTCCTGAAAACACTGCTTGGCGAGCTAGCCCCTGATTCTGGTACCGTAAAATGGTCAGAAAATAGCAATATTGGCTATTATGCACAGGATCATGCCACTGATTTTGCGTGTGATATGACGGTTTTTGACTGGATGAGCCAGTGGAAACAGGAAAAGGACGATGAGCAGGCAGTACGCAGTATACTTGGGCGTCTATTATTTAGTCAGGACGATATTAAGAAAAAAGTGAGTGTGCTTTCTGGCGGTGAAAAGGGGCGTATGCTGTTTGGTAAATTGATGATGATGAAGCCAAATATCTTAGTGATGGACGAACCAACAAATCATTTAGATATGGAGTCTATCGAATCTTTGAATATGGCGTTAGACATGTATCAAGGCACTTTACTGTTTGTTTCTCACGACCGTGAATTTGTAAGTTCGTTGGCGACAAGGATCATCGAAATGAAGGAAAACAAGGTGATCGATTTTGCCGGTAACTACGAAGATTACCTCCGCATGCAAGGCATTGGATCCTAATTGAAATAAAAATTTTATCGCTTATTTTTTGATGTGAATTAACATCATTGTTGCAAGGTGCAGTTTTAAGGAATTAGCATGCCCGTTATTACTCTTACTGATGGCAGTCAGCGTTGTTATGATCACGCAGTTTCCGCGTTTGATGTTGCTCTTGATATCGCCCCGAGTTTAGCTAAAGCTTGTGTTGCCGCTCGGATCAACGGCAAATTAGCTGATGCTTGTGATTTGATAGAGGCGGATGCTCAACTGGCCTTCATCACGATGAAGGAAAATGAAGCGCTAGAAATTATCCGCCATTCTTGCGCACATCTGCTGGGGCATGCCATAAAACAACTTTGGCCGGATACTAAAATGGCGATCGGCCCGGTAATAGAAAATGGTTTTTATTATGACGTTGATTTGCAACATCCGCTGACAGAGAATCATTTGGCGTTATTAGAAAAGCGTATGCATGATTTAGCGTCTAGCAATTACGATGTCATTAAGAAAAAAGTCAGTTGGCAAGAGGCGCGTGACGCTTTTCTAGCGCGGGGCGAAGACTATAAAACATTAATTTTAGATGAAAATATTAGCCGTGATGATCATCCTGCTTTATATCATCATCAAGAATATATTGATATGTGTCGTGGCCCTCATGTGCCAAACATGCGTTTTTGCCATCATTTCAAATTACAAAAAATCTCGGGTGCTTACTGGCGCGGTGATAGCAACAATAAGATGTTGCAACGCATTTACGGTACTGCCTGGAGTGATAAAAAACAGCTAAATGCTTATTTACAAAAAATAGAAGAAGCCGCCAAACGTGATCACCGAAAAATCGGTAAGCAGCTTGATCTCTATCATATGCAAGAAGAAGCACCCGGCATGGTATTCTGGCATCATAATGGCTGGACGATTTTCCGTGAGCTAGAAAGTTTTGTCCGTGCTAAGCTGCAAGAATATCAATATCAGGAAGTGAAAGGGCCGTTGATGATGGATCGCCTGCTGTGGGCGAAAACGGGTCATTGGGAAAACTATGCGGAAAATATGTTTACCACATCATCAGAAAATCGTGAGTATTGCATTAAACCGATGAACTGCCCGGGACACGTACAAATATTCAACCAAGGATTAAAATCTTACCGTGATTTACCGCTGCGGATGGCGGAATTTGGCAGTTGTCATCGTAATGAATCCTCAGGTGCTTTACATGGCTTAATGCGGGTGCGGGCTTTTACACAAGATGATGCACATATTTTTTGTACAGAACAACAAGTCCGCGCTGAAGTCAATAATTGTATTGCAATGATCTACGACATGTACCGTGTATTTGGTTTTGAAAAAATTGAGGTTAAGCTTTCGACAAGACCGGAAAAACGGATTGGTAGTGATGAAATATGGACGGCGGCAGAAAACGATCTCGCTGCTGCATTGACTGAAAATGGCATCGCCTTTGATTGGCAACCAGGCGAAGGGGCGTTTTACGGACCAAAAATTGAATTCACCTTACATGATTGTTTGGATCGTGCCTGGCAGTGTGGTACTGTACAGCTCGATTTTTCGTTACCGGGTCGTTTGGGTGCTTCTTATATCGACGAAAATAGTCAGCGGACAGTACCAGTGATGATTCACCGCGCTATCTTGGGCTCGATAGAACGTTTTATCGGTATCCTGATCGAAGAATATGCTGGATGCTTTCCTACGTGGCTTGCTCCAGTGCAAGCTGTTGTAATAAATATCACTGACAAACACGTAGATTATGCTAAAAAAATAAGCACTGCATTGCAGCATGCAGGGATTCGGGTAAAAACAGACTTGAGAAATGAAAAGGTTGGTCTTAAAATCCGTGAGCACACGCTGCGTCGGGTTCCTTATATGTTGGTTTGTGGCGATAAAGAAGTTGAATCAGGTAATAAGGTTTCAGTCCGTACCCTCGGTACTCGAACACGTAGTGGTGCTTATCACAGTAAAGATCTGGGGAGTTGTGATCTTGATGTCATCTTAGAGCGGTTATTGACAGAGATTGGCAACCGTTGTCTTCATCAACTGGAGGAATAAAGTATTAGTACTAAAGGCGGAAAACGAGTTCAACCGGTACGATTAAATCGTATTAATAGAGAGATAACGGTAAAAGAGGTTCGCTTAACAGGCGTCGATGGTGAGCAAATTGGTGTTGTCACCTTAAACGAGGCTCTTGAGAAAGCGGAGGAGGCTGGTGTTGATTTGGTGGAAATTAGCCCCAACGCCGAACCGCCTGTTTGTCGTATCATGGATTACGGCAAATTTCTCTATGTGAAAAGTAAGACAGCACAAGAGCAAAAAAAGAAGCAAAAAGTTGTTCATATCAAGGAAATAAAATTTCGACCCGGTACTGATGAAAGCGACTATAAGGTAAAACTACGCAACCTAATACGCTTTTTGGAAGATGGTGACAAGACTAAAATCACCTTGCGGTTCCGTGGACGTGAAATGGCGCACCAGCAAATCGGTATAGACGTGCTTAATCGTCTCAAAGAGGATTTGAGTGAATGGGCAGTAGTCGAATCTTTTCCCAGTCGGGTTGAAGGCCGTCAAATGGTTATGGTACTTGCGCCTAAGAAGAAACAGTAAGGCACTAATTTCTTGCAGCAATTTCATCTCTTTTTAGTTTAAATGGAAGACGTAAAGCTGATCTGTAGGATTTTATCCAAGTAATGAGTGGTTGATATATACCCAATGAATTTCGAGTTGCGGCGGCGTTGGCAGCGATCGCTTATCCCAGCCATGTACTAACTGTACACTCCTGGGATTCAATTGATTGCCGCCTTGCTGTAACTTGAAAGGTGAAGGGGATAAGGCTGCTTGTTCGCCTGCTGTTGTTTAATCAACAATGCGAAGTGAATACATTCAATGTCAAAGTTAAAAATGAAAACCGTCCGTGGTGCCGCTAAACGCTTTAAAAAAACCGCCAGTGGTGGTTTTAAGCGTAAACACGCTAACCTACGTCATATTCTGACTAAAAAATCAACTAAACGTAAACGTCATCTACGTCCAAAAGGCCTGATATCTAAAAATGATCTGGGTCTGGTTGTAGCCTGTTTGCCGTATGCATAAATGATTTTAATTCTGAATATAAGACGATAGGAGAGATAAATGGCTCGCGTAAAACGGGGTGTGGTGGCACGTGCACGGCACAAAAAAATATTAAAACAGGCGAAAGGTTACTATGGTGCTCGTTCGCGTGTATATCGTGTGGCTTTTCAAGCAGTCATTAAAGCAGGACAATACGCTTATCGGGATCGTCGGCAACGGAAGCGCCAGTTTCGTCAGTTGTGGATTACTCGGATCAATGCAGAAGCGCGTCAAAATGGCTTGTCTTATAGCCGCTTTATCAACGGCCTTAAAAAGGCATCGATCGAAATTGACCGTAAAATCTTGGCTGATATCGCCGTATTTGACAAAATAGCCTTTACCGCTTTAGCTAAAAAAGCAGCATTGGCGCTGGCGTAAATCCAGAGACGAGATAAATAAAAAAAGAGGGATCTCATCGCCTTCTTTTTTTTTCATCAAAGGTAATGGATCTTTTGCGAAAAGATAATGGCTTCACAAATTGTCTGATGAAAAATAGCGCTAACCTCCCACGCGGAGGTTTTTTTGTGTTTTGGCTATATCATAACTTAGAGCCTGTTCGAAATCTCTTGTGTGATACTTTTTAGACTTTTTTGTAAACTTACTGTGTGGTATGCATTCTGCGTTGCGTGGTACTCGCCGTCCCCCCATCGTATGTACATTGCGGTTGCTGTGCGCCGAGCACCTTGACTTCACACCCCTGCTACGGTTTTGCAAGCAGTCTTTTGTCAAAAAGGGATTCAAAATGTGTATTTAGATCCACAACTGCGCTTTTTAGTCTATTTTTTCATCAATTGAACGCCACTCAAAGAAGATTTCGAATAGGCTTTTATAACAGAGACTATATTTTTTAGATAATTGTTAAATGGTTATACTAGGCCAGAAGGAAAGGAAAGATGCCGCATTTCGCAGAACGGGTTGCTAAGGCTAAAGCATCCATAGAAAATGCTAAGGATGTGACCACATTGGATTCAATACGTATTGAATATCTAGGTAAAAAAGGTCACTTTGCCGCTGAAATGAAGCGGTTAGCTGATCTACCAAATGAAGATCGTCCCGCCGCCGGTGCTGTTATTAATCAGGCAAAAGAAGAAATAGGGCAAATGCTTAGCACTCACAAAAAAAAGTTAGAAGCGGTAGCACTCAATGCCCGTCTGGCGGAAGAAAAAATTGATATTTCATTGCCCGGGCGGCGTACAGAGAATGGTGGCTTACACCCGGTTACTCGCACTACTGATCGTATTGAAGCTTTTTTTAGTGAATTGGGCTTTGTTGTTGAAACAGGGCCTGAAATTGAAGATGACTATCATAATTTTGACGCGCTGAACATTCCAGCTCATCATCCAGCACGAGCTGATCATGATACTTTTTGGTTTGATAGTACTCGTTTGCTGCGAACCCAGACTTCAGGGGTGCAAATTCGCACCATGAAAGCCGCGCTGGAAGAGCAAAATCGGCCGATTTCGATGCGGATTATCGCGCCAGGACGTGTTTATCGTAATGATTATGATCAGACTCATACTCCCATGTTCCATCAAATGGAAGGCTTGGTTGTAGATCGTAATATTAATTTTGCCAATTTGAAGGCGACCATTGATAATTTCTTGAAAAATTTTTTTGAAGAAGATCGGGAAGTTAGATTCCGTCCGTCTTACTTTCCATTTACTGAACCCTCTGCTGAAGTTGATGTAATGGGAACAAATGGTAAGTGGCTTGAGGTACTCGGTTGTGGCATGGTGCATCCCAACGTGTTACGTAATGTGGGAATTGATCCGGAGATTTATTCAGCTTTCGCTTTCGGTATGGGGATAGAACGCCTCACGATGCTACGTTACGGTGTCACTGATTTACGCGCATTTTTTGACAATGATTTGCGTTTCCTCAAACAGTTTAAGTAAGGCGGGATCTTTTTATGAAGTTCAGTGAACTTTGGTTACGTGAATGGGTAAATCCTGATAATACTAGCGGTGAGCCGTTATCCAGCGAGCAGTTAGCTGATCAAATTACTATGGCAGGTTTGGAAGTTGAGAGCATTAATAAAGTAGCGGGTGATTTTCATGGTGTAGTTATCGGTCATGTTGTTGAATGTGCTCAACATCCTAATGCTGATAAACTGCGAGTAACAAAAATTGATATTGGCGCTGCTCATTTTTTGGATATCGTCTGCGGCGCACCCAATTGTCGTCAAGGGTTGAAAGTGGCGGTGGCAACTGTAGGTGCCGTGCTGCCGATGGGGTATGAGATCAAAACCGCTAAGCTACGTGGTGTTCTTTCAGCAGGCATGCTGTGCTCATCCTCTGAGTTAGCGCTTTGTGAAGAGCAAGAAGGGATTATCGAATTACCTGTCACAGCACCAATAGGCATGAACCTTCGTGATTTTTTACAATTAAACGATAATATTATAGAAATTAATGTAACGCCGAATCGTGCCGATTGTTTAAGTATTATTGGTATAGCGCGTGACCTGGCAGCGATTCATCAATTACCACTTACAGAACCCGATATTATTCCGGTAACTGCCACGCTCAAAGAAAAGTTGCCAATTACCGTCTTAGCAGCAGCGGCCTGTCCTCGTTATCTTGGGCGAATAGTGAAGGGAATTAATTTGTCTGCTGTCATCCCACAATGGATGAGTAACAAACTGCGTCACTGCGGTATTCGCTCTATTAATCCGGTTGTTGATATTACTAATTATGTGATGTTAGAACTGGGGCAACCTATGCACGCTTTTGATTTAGATCGCATTGATAGTGAAATTACGGTTCGTTTTGCGGTTGAGGGTGAAAATCTCGTATTATTGGATGGTAGTGAAGCTATCTTAAACACAGAGACATTAGTTATTGCCGATCGACAAAAGGTATTAGCGATGGCGGGTATCTTTGGTGGTGCGTATTCTGGTGTCAGTGAACAAACTAGCAGTGTATTGCTAGAATGTGCTTTCTTTAATCCATTGGCCATTGCTGGGCGGGCTCGTCATTATGGTTTACATACTCAAGCTTCTCATCGCTATGAGCGTGGAGTTGATCCAGCATTGCAATATAAAGCACTGGAAAGGGCAACCCGTTTATTAATTGATATCTGCGGCGGTGAGGCAGGTTCGATTATTGACGTAACAACCGGTGAGGAGCTGCCGAAGCCGGCTATCATTACGCTAAGATACAAAAAATTGTGTCATTTACTGGGTCATGTTATTCCCAGAGAGCGTGTGAATGCTATCTTACATCGTTTAGGTTGCCAAGTGATGGAACAGGAAAATAGTTGTCAAATTGTGGCACCGAGTTGGCGTTTTGATATGCAGATTGAAGAGGATCTGATCGAAGAAATAGCACGTATTGACGGCTATAATAATATTCCAAATAAGCCGATAAATGCCGCTTTGCTCATGACGGCACATAATGAGGGAGATTTGTCACTTAAACGGGTGAAGACGTTGTTGGTTGACAGGGGTTATCAGGAGGCGATTACTTACAGTTTTGTTGATCCTGAAATACAAACTTTATTGCATCCAAAACAATTGCATCCAAAGCAAGAAGCCTTGATTTTGCGAAATCCGATTGCCACTAATATGTCCGCTATGCGTTTATCATTGTTAACCGGTTTACTCACTACGGTACTTTACAATCAAAATCGACAGCAGACACGTTTGCGTATGTTTGAAAGTGGTCTACGCTTTATCCCTGATAATTCGGCAGAATTAAATGTTAGACAGGATCTCATGCTGGCTGGCGTCATCACCGGTGATTCTTGCGGAGAGCACTGGGATATTCGCCCTCAGGCGGTGGATTTTTTTGATCTAAAAGGGGATCTAGAATCGATTCTGGAGCTGACTGGCCGATTATCTGATGTACAATTTTGTGCTGAATCTACCCCCCATCCGGCGTTGCATCCGTGGCAAAGTGCGACTATTTATTTATCTGGTGAATCTATTGGTTTTATTGGCGTTATCCATCCAGCTTTAGAAGCTAAATTAGGTTTAAACAGTCGCACTATTGTATTTGAATTACAATGGAATAAGTTAGCAAACTGTGTTATTCCTGATGCATGTGAGGTTTCTCGCTTTCCAGCAAACCGTCGTGATATTGCTGTAGTTGTGGCTGAGAATGTCCCAGCAGCAGATATTTTAGCGGAATGTAAAAAAGTTAGCGTAAATCAGATAGTTGGCGTAAACTTATTCGACGTGTACAGAGGAAAAGGTGTAGCAGAGGGTCATAAAAGCCTTGCGATTAGCCTGATATTGCAAGATACCGTCCGAACACTGGCGGAAGAGGAGATTGCAGCTACCGTTGAAAAATGTGTAGTGGTTTTAAAAGAAAAATTCCAAGCATCCTTGAGGGATTAAATTTATGGCGTTGACCAAAGACAACATTGCTGAAAATCTTACTGAAAAACTGGGTATTGATAAACCTGTGGCTAAGCAATTGGTAGAAAGTTTTTTTGATGAAATCTGTTTAATCTTGAAAGAAGAAAGAGAACTGAAAGTATCTAAGTTTGGTAATTTTGTTGTACGAGATAAGCCACAGCGACCAGGCCGCAATCCCAAAACGGGTGAAGGTATCCCCATTAGCGCCCGTTCTGTGGTGACATTCAAATCAGGACAACGGTTGAAAAAAGAGGTGGAAAATCCTTCATTAGAATAAAGGTAATCCTTCATCAAGTAAGAGGAGCGGACGACTCCTTCTCTCTTCGCATCTTAGAGCCTGTTCAAAATCTCTTATGCTCGTTGATATTTCGTCAAAAATGGAATCAAAATGCTCATTTATCTTCTTGCTTTTATAAAAAAAGAAACTGTGCTTTCTTGCCCATTTTTTTGTCTGAGCATCGCTTAAGAAGATTTGGAATAGGCTTTTAGCAAAATTCGCCGTAAACCCTCGCCTAATGCGGGCGGGAAGCAGCCACAAGATGAATCTATGCAGTCATTTGATGTAGTTATTGCTGGTGGTGGGATAGTAGGCATGGCTTTGACCACCGGTTTATGCCGCAGGGGTTTACACGTTGCCCTATTGGAACGATATCCTGTTGAAGCGACATTACATACCCTCCTCGATGATCACTCAGCGTTGCGAGTATCAGCTATTAATGCCGCCAGCGAAAGATTGCTACAACATCTTGATGTTTGGGATGGTATCGTAGCGTTACGCGCCAGTCCTTATCGTGAAATGGAGGTTTGGGATAAGGATAGCTGTGGGAAAATTTCTTTTCATGCTGATGAGTATGGTTTCAATCACCTTGGGCATATCATAGAAAACCGTGTCATTTTGCAGGCATTATGGCAACAGATTAGTCAGTTAGCTAATGTTACTTTGTTGATACCCGCCATCCCAAAACAAATCGCTTGGGGGGAAAATGAAGCTTTTATTACTTTGAGCGATGAACGGGTACTGAGTACTCGTTTAGTTATTGGTGCTGATGGTGCCAATTCATGGCTTCGTCAGCATGCTGATATTCCGCAAACATTTTGGCACTATGGTCATAGTGCACTAGTGGCAACCATCCGCAATGAAGTTCCACATCAATCTAAAGCCCGCCAGGTTTTCCATGGTGAAGGTATTTTGGCCTTCTTGCCGTTATCTGACCCTTATCAGTGTTCCATTGTGTGGTCATTACCTCCGTTAAAGGCCACAGAGCTTGCTCAAATGCCCGTGCAACAATTTAATCGTGAACTTGCGACAACATTTGATATGCGCTTGGGGTTGTGTCAGTTAGCAAGTGAACGCCAAATTTTTCCGCTAATAGCTCGCTATGCTCATTGCTTTGCCTCTCACCGCTTAGCATTGGTAGGGGATGCCGCGCATACCGTACACCCGTTGGCAGGACAAGGCGTGAATTTGGGGCTGATGGATATTGCAGAACTCATTGATGAACTTAACCGTTTACACCGTCAAGGCAAAGATATCGGTCAGTATCTTTATCTGCGTCGTTATGAACGTCGCCGTAAGCAAAGCGCAGCGTTGATACTTGCTGGTATGCAAGGTTTTCGTGAATTGTTTGCTGCTAATCATCCTGTATCAAAATGGTTACGAGATATGGGATTAATTTTGGCAGATAAACTACCAGGAATAAAACCCAAGCTATTGCGTCAGGCTATGGGGCTTAATGATATGCCGAATTGGTTGAACATAGATAAGTAATTTAATGTTAGCGCTTTTACCTTTGAAGCCGCCGTATTTGTTGGCTGCGAGTGTTCGATCACACTCCTGTGACGCGCCCATAGCCTCCAGGAACCGCAGTAATCCATCCGGCCAGTTCTAGCTCCAGCAGCTTAATAACAAGCTCTGATACCGATTGATCGACACGTTCTGCAATGATATCAACCGGTGTTACATCATATTCTATATGAGCCAATACATCAGCAAAGGGTAATGTCATCTGCTCTTTTGGCAAAGAAGGTTTTTCAGACGGAGGCAGCCATTGGAAGGAACCGCCAAGCTGTTCAATAATATCCTGTGGATCATTAGCTAGATATGCTCCTTGCTGAATCAACCAATGTACCCCCGCGGCTGGTTCGACTTCCCAGGGGCCTGGCAATGCAAATACATCACGCCCTTGTTCTAAGGCGTACCGAGCAGTGATAAGAGAGCCACTTTTAAGCGATGCTTCAACTACCACCACAGCAGCACTTAATCCACTGATAATCCGGTTACGTCGTGGGAAATGTGTGGCCAGCGGTGGCGAGGTGACTAAAAATTCAGAAACCAAAGCACCACCCTGTTCCACGATACGATGGGCAAGTCCATAATGGTGCCGTGGATAAATATTTTCTAACCCACTGCCAAGCACCGCAATGGTTTTACCTTGAACAGATAATGCTGAGTGATGACAGATTCCATCAATACCAGTGGCTAAACCACTGGTAATAACCAAACCCTGTTCTATTAGTTTTTCTGTAAAATATCTTGCCCAGCGCTCACCATAATGGCTGAAATTACGACTACCGACCATTGCAATCTGTAATTGGGAGACGACAGAGACATCACCCGTAATGAAAAGTAACAATGGGGCTGAAGATATATGGCTTAATCTCTGTGGATAAGTTGGATATCCGTAAATAAGCATATGATGATCAGGATGCTCTAACCAAGCCAATGTGGCAGCAATATAATGCTTACTTGCGTGGATAAATTGTTGTGATTGCGATTCATCTAACCCCACAGCAGTTAATACATCAGAATGAATATCAGCGTAAGCGATTAAATGCTTAGCAATAGTACAGCTTCTTGCGACTGCTAGCCCCTTAACTATACTCATGCGTAGCCATATTTCTGTTGTCAGCATAGCGATTCCTGGCTGATTACGTTGTATTTTATTTACTTTAACGTCGTTCCTACCTGTACTTCTTTTTTCTTCGATAAACTTTTTCTTTCGGAAGACAATACTGTTAATTGACATCAAAAATGTCTAGAATAAAAATCATAGTGAATTCAATTTTTAGGAACAGATCTCAACTTTATATGCCAATATTAAAAATATTACATTTCCCAGATGTACAGCTCCGCAAAATCGCTAAGCCAGTTGAGAAAATTGATGCGAATATCGAGCGTATCGTAGATGATATGTTCGATACCATTTACGCAGAGGAAGGTATCGGTTTAGCCGCTACACAGGTCAATATCCATAAACAGATAATCGTCATTCATATCCCTGATGACAGTGATCAAAATGAAAGGATAGAAGCTCATTATCGCCCCTTGGTGCTAATCAACCCTGAATTATTGGAAGAAAGTGGTGAAACGGGCATTAAAGAGGGGTGCTTATCCATTCCTGGCGTGCGGGAGTGGGTAAAAAGGTCGGAAAGAGTCAAGATTAGAGCACTCGATCGTGATGGCAACTCTTTTACACTCGAAGCCGATGGTTTGTTAGCAATTTGTATTCAACACGAGATGGATCATTTGAAAGGTAAACTTTTTATTGATTATTTATCACCACTTAAATTTCAGCGTATCCAGAAAAAAATAAGAAAAAAAGCACAACGTGATACACAATAATCAAACTAAATTCTTTGCAAACATCGGAACGGG
Source organism: Candidatus Regiella insecticola LSR1 (assembly GCF_000143625.1). Taxonomy (GTDB): domain Bacteria; phylum Pseudomonadota; class Gammaproteobacteria; order Enterobacterales; family Enterobacteriaceae; genus Regiella; species Regiella insecticola. The sequence continues at coordinate 19,529 of NZ_GL379710.1, forward strand.
TTATCGATTTTTTTAATTCAGGAGGTTTTCTGTGCTAGATTCTTTGCGGATTATTTTCGCTGGTACTCCTGATTTTGCAGCGTATCACCTTAACAGACTGTTATTTTCTCAACATCAAGTTGTTGGTGTGTTGACTCAACCGGATCGGCCTGCTGGTAGAGGAAACAATTTCACCGCCAGCCCAGTAAAAATATTAGCGCAGCAGCATGAAATACCAGTTTACCAACCGGTATCACTACGCTCTGAAGAAAATCAACATATCGTTATGGATCTTGTGACTGATAAGCAAGCCGACATCATGGTAGTGGTGGCTTATGGTCTTATTTTACCTGCAACGGTGCTAAATATGCCGCGTTTAGGCTGTATCAATGTCCATGGTTCTTTATTGCCACGTTGGCGTGGTGCCGCCCCGATTCAACGTGCATTATGGGCCGGTGATCAAGAAAGTGGCATAAGTATCATGCAAATGGATGTCGGTTTAGATACTGGAGACGTACTCCATAAAAGCGTTTATGCTATACAACCCGATGATACTAGCGTGACCTTATACAACGAACTATCTGTTATTGGATCCGAAGCATTATTGCTCACACTTCAACAATTTGTAGATAATAAAGTGCGAGCTGAAATACAAGATGAACAGCAAGCCACTTACGCTGAAAAATTAACTAAAAAAGAAGCGAAACTCGATTGGTCACTTTCAGCCTTGCAGTTAGAACGCTGCATTCGTGCATTTAATCCCTGGCCAGTCAGTTATTTTATTGTTGATCAACATTTAATAAAGGTTTGGCAAGCACAGGTGTTAACCAGCACCGATAATGTTAAACCAGGCACTATTATTCAGGCGGACAAGAAAGGTATTCAAGTGGCTACCGCTGAGGGTGTGCTGAACATCACCAAGTTACAGATTGCAGGTAAAAAAGCCATGTCGGCCGCCGATGTGCTAAACGCTCGCAGAGAATGGTTTGCCATTGGGCGTAAATTGACGTAGTTATTCTTTCTTTCTTTTTTATTTATTAGATTTCTTGCAAAAAAACCGTCGTTTGTGGTGCGAAGTCAAGATATCCGGCACGCCACAACTGCTTGGAGAAGTCTATTGAGTTTTATCAAATTTATAGGCTATGAAAACTACTTATAACATTCGTGCTATCGCCGCTAAAGTAATCAACAACGTATTAAATAAAGGGAAGTCACTGAGTGTTGTGCTGCCAGCATTACAACAAAATATTTCTGATAAAGATCGCACTTTATTGCAAGAGTTATGTTTTGGCACTTTACGGGTTTTACCTACACTTGAATTTTGTATTCAGCAGTTAATGGTTCGCCCAATGGAGGGAAAAAAACGCATTTTGCACTATTTACTGATGATAGGTATTTATCAACTTATTTACACTCGTATTCCAGCCCATGCCGCGTTGGCTGAAACCGTTGCTGGGGCGACAACATTAAAGTGGCCACAATTAAAAGGATTAGTTAATGGCGTCTTACGTCAATTTCAGCGTCAGCAGATAATGTTGTTGGAACAGGCGACTAACGATAACAGCCACTATCTGCATCCCAACTGGTTATTGGAGCGTATTAAAAAAGCCTATCCTGAGCAATGGCAACAGATTGTCGTGGCTAATAATACAAAACCGCCCATGTGGCTCAGAGTCAATCGTATACATCATTCTCGTAGTCAATATTTAGCGCTGTTGCAACAAGCCGGAATTGAGGCGATATCTCACCCTGTTTACGCTGATGCTATTCGTTTAACACTTCCTTGTCCTGTCGGTCAATTGCCTGGATTTTCTCAGGGCTGGGTTACCGTTCAAGATGCATCTGCACAGGGATGTATCGATCTTCTTCATCCAAAAAATGGTGAATATATCTTAGACTTATGCGCTGCACCAGGAGGAAAAACGACTTATATTCTTGAAGTAGCGCCCAAAGCTGAAGTATTAGCCGTTGATATCGATAAGCAACGCTTGCGTTGTGTTAAAGAAAATTTACAACGTTTACAGCTACAAGCCAGAATAAAAATTGGAGATGGCCGCACACCTGATATATGGTGTGGTGAGCAATTATTTGATCGAATCTTGCTGGATGCTCCTTGTTCCGCCACCGGCGTAATACGTCGACACCCTGATATCAAGTGGTTACGTCGTGACAGTGATATCGCTGAATTGACTAAATTACAAGCTGAAATTATGGATGCTATTTGGCCAAAAATTAAAAAAAGGGAGGATTCATGGTATATGCCACTTGTTCCATTTTACCCGAAGAAAATCAAAAACAAATTGTGTCATTCTTAGCGCGACAACCGAATGCGCAATGGATCAAGACGGGCTCAAAAGATACCTTCGGTAAGCAACAGCTGCCTCATCCTGAAGAGGGTGACGGCTTCTTTTTCGCAAAGATGATGAAAAATTAATTTTTCATCAATATACCCAATGAATTTCGAGTTACGACAAGGCGGCAATCAATCGAATTGGCACATGACAGAGGATGAATGATCGCGCTGCCAGCGCCGCCGTAACTTGAAAGGCGAAGGGTATAGTCTCTTTCGAAACCGTAGTTCGTTATGCGAAGTCAAGGCGCCCAGTGCACAGCAATCTTTGTTAACATCAGTACATGAGAATTGCGCGCACCAGGCAATGAAGGATTCGCGTCATGTAATAGGTTTCAAAAGAGGTCTAATACCTCCGACATTTAATTTCAGAGTAATCTTAATGCAATGAAAATAATCATTCTCGGATCGGGGCAAGTAGGTGAAACGTTAGCGAAAAACTTGGTCGGTGAAAATAATGACATCACCGTTGTCGACATTGATGTCAGTCGCCTACGGCAACTACAGGATAAATTTGATCTACGTGTAGTACAGGGGCAGGGCTCTTATCCGCGTGTATTGCGTGAAGCCGGTGCTGAAGACGCGGATATGTTAGTCGCAGTGACTAACTCCGATGAGACGAATATGATCGCTTGTCAAATCGCTTACTTATTATTTAAAACACCCAATCGTATTGCTCGTATTCGTTCACCTGAATATGTCCGTGAAGTAGATAAACTTTTTCAACCGACAGGGATTGTGATTGATCACTTGATTTCACCGGAGCAATTGGTTATTGATTATATTTATAAATTGATTGAATATCCTGGTGCTCTGCAAGTTGTTAATTTTGCTGAAGGAAAAGTAAGTATTGTCGCGGTAAAAGCACAGTATGGTGGTGCGTTAGTGGGTAATGATCTTGCCTCTTTACGTGAACGAGCCCCTCATATTGATACCCGTATTGCCGCTATATTCCGTCAAAATCAACCCATACGACCGCAGGGCTCGACCGTTATTGAAGCGGGTGATGAAGTCTTTTTTATCGTCGCTTCACAACATATTCGAACAGTGATGAGCGAACTGCAACGCCCCGAAAAACCGTACACACGGATTATGATTGTTGGTGGTGGCAATGTTGGGTCAGGTTTAGCGCTAAAACTAGAAAATGATTACAAAGTAAAATTAATTGAAAGTAATCTATCTCGATCTGAAGAATTGGCAGAAATACTTCATAAAACAACAGTGTACTATGGTGATGCCTCGGATCAGGAACTGTTAGCAGAAGAGCATATAGACCAAGTCGACGTTTTTATTACCCTGACTAATAATGATGAGGTTAATATCATGTCTGCTATGCTAGCAAAACATATGGGAGCCAAGAAAGCGATGGTCCTAATTCAGCGTAATGCTTATGTTGATCTGGTGCAAAATAATACCATAGATATTGTGGTATCACCGCAACAGGCAACCATCTCAGCATTATTAGGTCATGTACGTAAAGCGGATATTGTCAGCGTTTCTTCTCTACGTCGTGGTATCGCTGAAGCGATCGAAGCTATTGCACATGGTGATAAAAGCACCTCTAAAGTTATTGGACGTACTGTTGAGAAGATCGAGCTACCACCTGGTACAACCATTGGGGCTATTGTGCGGGGTGATGAAGTCATTATCGCGAATAGTCATTTTATTATTGAACAAGGTGATCATGTCATTATGTTTATCACCGATAAAAAATTCATCCCCGCCGTTGAAAAACTATTCCAACCCAGTCCATTTTTTCTATAAGAGCTCTGTTAGAGCCTATTCGAAATCTTTTGTGCTTGCTAATACTTCATCAAAAACGCGCTAAAAATGTTCATTTACGCTATGTAAATTGCGCTTTTTCGCCCATGTTTTCTTCGTCTGAGCGGCACTCAATTGATGAATATAGCCAAATCAGTTTAACTTGATTTTGTGTTGTCGTCGCTTGCCGTACTATTTGTACTGTCTGTGCTCCTCCGCCTTGAATCAAATTAAACTGATTCGGCTATATCAGTGGCTTGAATCTAAGGTGCCCTTGATTTCACATCCAGAATGGTTTTCCCAAAACAGGATTTTTCAATAAGTTTAATACATCACTCTATTTCACTTGATATTATCAGTAAACTTGTATGATAATAATTATCTAATTGAGAATCATTTTTATTATCATTAATTACTAATAATGGAGAAGTGGCCTTTGCGTGTTTCATCTTTAAGTTTAATCGTCGTTTGTGCACTACCATTATTCACTTATGCTGCAAACGATATTATGAATAGCAGTAACAATAGTGGACTGACGGAAAAGCAAAAAAGCAAAAAAGCAACACAATAAAAATGAAACAATGACCATAGTAGCGACAGGTAATTCCCGTGACAGCTTTAGCGCCCCTATGATGGTTACTGTTATTAAGGGTGATACACCTACCAGCCACAGCGCATTTTCTGCTATTGACATGCTACGTGCGATCCCTGGGATCACGCTGTCCGGCAGTGGCCGCACTAATGGTCAAGAAATCAGCATGCGTGGTTATGATAGCAAAGGGGTATTGACACTGGTGGACGGCGTTCGTCAGGGTATTGAAACCGTTCATACTAGCAGTATTTTTCTTGATCCTAGTATGATAAAACAGGCTGAAATTGTGCGCGGCCCTTCAGCATTGCTCTATGGTGGGAGTGCCTTAGGGGGGTGGTTTCGTATCAAACCGTTAATGCAGTGGATCTACTCCTGCCCGATCAAAACGTGGGTTATCGGGTGTTTGGTCTCGGAGCTACTGGTAGTCACAGTCTAGGTATGGGGGGGCAGTGTATTCGGTAAAACGGCCAATTTGGACGGTCTGATCACTTTTAGCACCCGTGATATTGGCAATATTAATCAAGGTAAACATTTTTCAGCGCCAAATAACGAGAGTATTAATAACGTAATGACCAAAGGAACTTGGGCTATAGATGATAATCAATCTCTCAGCGCTAACTTGCGTTACTACAATAATCGCTCTCGAGAGCCAGAGAACCCACAACAATCTGAAATCACTGCAGAAAATAAAATGACCAAGCGCTCAACCTTGCAGCGCGATGCACAATTAAATTATCGATTAAATCCACAAGATTTAGCCTGGTTGGATGCCACTACGGCGCTGTATTACTCTGATCTTAATATTCATGATCTTGTCCTGAAAGAAGGCGAAAAAGGTTA
>NZ_GL379710.1:25080-27382 GCF_000143625.1 Candidatus Regiella insecticola LSR1
ATGAACAAATCACCCGTGGCGTTAAGTTAGAAAACCGTAGCCGATTTTTCACTCACAGCCCAGCATCACATTTATTGACCTATGGCACGGAAGCGTATCAGCAGAAACAAAATCCCAGTGGTTTGGCGAAAAGCTTTCCAGCGGCGAAAATTAATGTCAATTCGGGTTGGGCACAAGACGAAATAACCCTGCGTGATCTACCTGTCTCTCTTTTGTTAGGGACTCGTTTTGACCGCTATCATGCCGAAAATAAAAAAAATCCAGATGTATCGGCGGATAAATGGTCATCACGAGGGGCTATCACCATTACACCTACCGACTGGTTGATGATGTTTGGCTCTTATGCACAGGCTTTCCGCGCGCCAAAAATGGGTGAGATATACAATGACGGTAAACATTTCTCTACTAGGCATGTTACGAATTTTTGGCAACCAAACCCTCATTTAAAACCAGAGACTAACGAAACACAAGAATATGGTTTCGGCTTGCAATTCGACAATGTATTGGCTAACAACGATGCCTGGCAATTTAAGGCCAGTTACTTTGATACACAAGCCAAGGATTACATTTACGTTGATGTCTATGATAACTATACAAAGACCAAAGCCAAAAATATTAAACAGGCCAAGATTTGGGGGTGGGATGTCATGATAAATTACCAAACAGATTGGTTTAGCTGGGATCTCGCTTACAACTGTACTCGAGGTAAAAATCAAGAGAGCGGAAATTATATTGCTAGTATTAATCCGGATACCCTCACGAGTAGACTTGATCTCCCTATAGCGAGCACAGGATTTTCTACCGGTTGGGTACTCACTGCAGCAAAAGATAACCATTTCATGCTCAGCTCTCCAAAAAATAAACGCTCACTAAAACCACAGGCGGGCTATGGCGTGAACGATTTTTATCTCAGCTATAAAGGCCAAGGCCATTTTCAAGGAATGACGACAACCGCGGTGTTAGCTAATGCTTTCGATAAACAATACGCTTCACCACAGGGGATTCCACAAGATGGGCGTAGTGCGAAACTATTTATCAGTTATCAATGGTAATTAAAAAGGACATCATCATGAAATCCTCGCTATACCTGCAATATCTTAAAGAAAAACAGCAATATCCAGGCATGTCGACCGCCAATATCGCCAAAACGTTCAATGTCAGTGAAGCCGCCCTCGCGCATGCGCGGGTAGGACATGATGCACAACGGCTACAAGTCGATGCGTTAACGTTATTAACTAAGTTAGAAAATATCGGTCTTGTCAAATAATCGACGACGGCTAATCGATATGCCATCCAGCAGATGATAGGTCGTTATAAAAACCAGAAATATACCCCTCGTGGAGGGATTATACTCAATCCACGCGAATTGGATCTCCGTCTGTTTTTAGACAAGTGGGACAGTATATTTGTCATGCGGGAACAAAATGAAAGACAAGGTGAACAGCAAAGTATCCATTTTTATGATGTAGAGGGTAATGCGGTACATAGCGTTTCTCTTACTGATGAAAGCCAGCATTCCCATTGGCAAAAGTTAATAGAAGAATACACTAGCCCTGATAATCCTGAACTGTTGCTGCAATCGTCATCTCCCTCTCAGAAAAACAGCATTGATATCAACAATGCCGCCCAGATTGAAGATGAATGGCGTAAGATGACAGATATTCACCAATTCTTCCGATTACTAGAACGGCATAATGTGACTCGTCAGCAGTTATTCCGTGTGGTTCCTGATGATCTGGCCTATCAAGTTGAGCGTGGAGCCTTACTGCAAATTCTTAATGCCGCTCATCAACAGCAGAATGAGATTATGATTTTCGTCAGTAACGGCGCTTGTATATAAATTTTTACCGGATTGATTGAACAAAATGTAACACAGCAAAAAACAATAGAAGAAGGTTGGATTGGCGTCAATAATCAGCGTTTTACTCTGCAGTTGCATGAAAGTGCGATCGCCGAAAGCTGGATCACGCGCAAACCAACCAAAGATGGTTTTGTCACCAGTTTGGAATTATTTGCTGCAGATGGCACCCAAATTGCCCAATTATTTGGGCAGCGCCATGAAGGGCAGCCCGAGCAGAGTCAATGGCGCGAACAATTGTCAGCCCTGCCTGTTAAAAAGGATGTCGCTGCATGAAAATTTGGCTACTGCCGTTGATCTTGGCATTGCCATTGTTCAATGCTGTTGCAGAGCGTATCGTCACTATTGGCGGTGACGTTTCCGAAATTACCTACGCCTTAGGCGTAGGTTCAAAAATGTGGCTCGTGACAGCACTAGCTTAACGCCATCAGCAATAAAATCATT
>NZ_GL379710.1:27412-28017 GCF_000143625.1 Candidatus Regiella insecticola LSR1
ATCATTGCCGAATATAGGCTATATGCGTCAAATCAATGCAGAAGGTATTCTCGCGATGAAACCGACGTTAGTGCTAAGCAGTGCACTTGCTGGGCCTTCATTGGTGTTGAAACAAATTGTCGACAGCGGTGTTAAAGTGGTCTCTATTCCTAGCGATACTACCTTGAATGCCGTATCTGAAAAAATTAGCCTTATTGCTACTGCCGTCAATCAGATTGATCAAGGGAAACAGCTGGCGCAAAATTATCAACAAGAAATAGCGGCGATTGATAATAGCCCTATCGCTGTGCGGATGTTGTTTATTATGAGTTATGGCGGCAGCGTGCCCTTGGTAGCAGGGCAAAATACCGCAGCGGATGCCATGATACGCGCGACAGGTGCTCAAAATGCCATGCAAGGATTTGAGCGTTATCGGCCGCTCTCTCAAGAGGGGTTGATTGCGAGTGCACCAGACTTGATTTTGGTCACCACGGATGGGCTAAAATCTCTTGGTGGCGTGGATAAAATCTGGCAACTTCCTGGAATAACATTAACTCCCGCGGGTAAACATCGACGAATAGTGACATTCGACGATATGGCTTTACTTGGCTTTGGTCTACAAACCG
>NZ_GL379711.1:0-13711 GCF_000143625.1 Candidatus Regiella insecticola LSR1
CGTGTTTATGATCCAGTGAACAGTGAAATCTTATATAGGCCGATGGCTTATTATTTTTCTGAAGAATCCGCTAAGTTATTGGCTGAGCAGATTATAGAATTTCATAAAAAAAACATCAGACTCCTATTCGAAGTGTACCAACAAGAGATTACAAAGAATTTAGTCAATTGAATCAGGAAGAGAAAGAATTTGCATTGCACTTTGCTAACCTTAAAGGCGTGCATTTTGAACGGACAGATCTCAACGGTTTGAATTTGGAAGGGGTTAATTTTAATCAGACGAGCTTATCCAAGGTAGATTTTACTGCTTCACGCTTACCCAGTATCGATCATTTTCCGCAGGATATTCGAGGCTGTATCTGGCAAGGGGCTTCTTTCGAAGCACTTATTGATACTACACCAGAAAATATTAACCGGATTAAGCAAAAGTTAGCAAACATGGAATCAATTGAAGCAAACGATTTCATGCAAAGCGTGAAACAGGCTTCATTTGCTCGCTTGATTAAAAAAATAAACTCTGGATATAGCAGCTTATCCTATTACGGGATACGTAAGCTTACAGACCTAAATACTATCTTTAACACTCAAGTTGACCAACCTTTATGTCAATTAAATGGTCAATCGCTTTTTTTAGATGAGAACAGATTTAAAAGCAGTACTGTGGCAGCATTCCTACCAAACGAAATATGGAAGTGGGATGGAAAGCTTAATAATAATTGTAAATACGAAGCTGATGAAGCGTCTGACATCATACTAAAATATCATCAATTACAGTCTGCTATAGCCCTTCCGTATCAGAGTGACAGAATCCTCGATTTTAATAGCTTATCTCATGAATCAAAAGAAAATATACTGCTCTACGCTAATCTTAATGGTGCTAATTTGGAAGGCATATCTTGCCAAAATATGGATCTGAGTAGTAGCGCATCTTTTGAAGGCGCACTGCTGGGCAACACTGATTTTAGCAATACAAAACTACCTAGCTTCGATAATTTTCTGGATATGGAACCGCAGAGGCTGGCTTCTTGTGTCTGGAAAGATGCCAGCTGTCAAAAACCAGCTGATCCTAAGCTAGAAGATATCGAAAAAATCCTGGAGCTGCTGCAGGAGGTGAATTCAAAAGATTTCACTAAAATGATATTGAATTCCCTGATACACCATGGTGAAGGAAATATATTAAAGAGACTGCTCTGTATAGCTTGATAGAGGATTACGACATTCTCGAAGTGTCCAATTCATGAATAAGCACGGACAACCTATAGTATCTACTTTCGATGATGGATCTTATGAAAATAATAAACCTACTGCTATATTGCAGGGGATGCAAAGCGAGAACTTTATAAAAAATTATAAAAAATATTTTCAGGTTTTTTTAGCATTGTTGGAAAACAAAAGTATTCCTTTAAGTATGCAAAAAAAAGGGCGGCGGGATATTTAAATACTCTTTTAAATGCATACGGAAAGACCGGCTACATACCGGACTACGTAGAAGCAGGAAATGTATTTATTCTACAAGCGATTGCTAACCTTTTGCCCTATCCAAAATCTGCCCTTTTAATGCTATCACTTCCAAGAAAATATGATCCACAATTAATTTCTCGTCTGGATTCTTATAGAATGAACAGGATGGGTACTATGGGGAGAATAGAAAAAATAATAACTTCTCATTATGAATCACTAAAAAGAGATATAGCGTATTATCTACAAGAACGTCATCCTGAAAGAAAAGAAAGCTATCCTGAAAACACCATGGGGATAGTTATAAATAAAGCAGATGAACAAGTGAAAATCATGATAGACAGCTTTGAAAGAACCTGGGGATATCTGCAGAGGCGGTTTTTATCCCGTTAAACAGAAAAGAAGATAATAACCTATTTAAATTCAGAGATAAAATCCCTGATTCTTACCTAATCGATAAAACAAATGAATTGATAGAGATTGTCGGATAAGCTTAAACGAACGACAATTTAATATGTTGTTGCAGCGCAATTTAATCTCACATTTGACAAAATGATGAGCGTTGCAACAAAACCTCACATATGCTCAATGAATTTCGAGTTACGGCAAGGCGGCAATCAATCGAATCCCAGAAATGTATCCCCTACGTCTTATCTTACTTTTGTACGGGAAAACTATCCGGAAGTAGTTAAATTGAATTATTGCAGCCACTAGACTGCTTCTTGCTTTCATTAATATATACGAACTAGCCACATGATAAGCTGTTTTCCTAACCGAACTGATATTTTTATTGTAAATGCTTTCATATATCAGATCGGATAGGGCACAAGCGATCCTTGTGTTTATTTTATTTTTTTATTCCGGTCGTTTTCTCTATTTAAGAAGTGGTTTATTGAACTCTGAGCACAAGCAGTATCAATAGTTATATCACTCTTATTGATATTTAAATAATTCATCGTTTTTTCAAATAAATAAAGTCGCTCTTTTGGGCTAAATTTATATAACGTTGCCTCTCTCTGTAGATCAATTGATTTATTTAACTGCTGGTTAACGGCGTTATCTATCTGCCGATTAATGATTGCACATATATAAGTATTTCGCTCTTGCTTTAGCAATTGATTATAAAATTCGACAGTATTCGCCTCGTTGATTATTTTAATAATATCTTTATAAATTTTACTAACATCCAATGGCAAACTATTTCCCTTATATGCAACAGATAACTTCATATCGTTAATATTTATTGGAGATTTAGTGAAAAAACAATAGACAGACCGTCCGACCAAACAGGATGACTACGGAAGTCACCATTATCAGGGCTGTTGAATTTCATCGTCGGATCGCGTTAAAGGAAAATTTCTTATCTAAAATGGTATAGGAAAAATTTTTATCATTTTTACTAATAGAAAATACGCGGTTACCATTATTGTCTTTTATTTGGAAAAAGTTATCGTTTGAATCGGCGTTATAATGAAACATTTCCTTGTATTTCGGCGCCGCTAATTCTTTTAATCTGAATAAAATATTTTCCACTTCATCCAGTGTGGTATTGTTTGAAGGATGGCACAATTGATGCAAGCACTGTAGCGCCTCTTCTTGTCCGTTGGAAAAAAGAATTCTTTTATTTTTTCCCATAACGTCATATGAGGACGACGTTTATCATTTAATATTTTCCTTACACGATCATTGCTGATAGTGGTTACAGGAAAATAACCAGCCCCTAGCGAAAGAGTCATATTCATAATATACCTCATACGAAAAATAAAAATTAAATTTCCACCACGGTAATAACGCTAAAAGAAATTATCTCTGCATATATCTAGATAGGGTATTGTCTCTGAAAGCATGGTGCGAGTGATACCCGCTGAATGTTTTAACGCTCTAAGCTCATCACCTGTTAGCCCAGTCACATTGTTAATATAAACCTCATTTAATTTTGATTTCTCGTACAATATATCCATAATATCTTCTACAACAATTTTGTATTTATTGGCAGCAGAGACCTTAACAAGATTATCTTCTACATTTTGGCTGACTCTAATTCCAGTAAGATCAAGCACACCTCTAAAACGTCGTCCAAACCGACCTCTCAAATTTTCGAGCATCCTATCTTTTTCTTGAAAAGAGCAATCTCTTAATTCTTTACACAACTGCTCATTCAATACATCACGATTAAAATCACGCCGTGCCTGCTGATCGCACACTTTTTTTCCATCACCATCACAGGCCTTATGCCATAAAGCATTTGTTTTTGTTACAAACTCATCAAGATAAGCTGTCAACTTTACTATGTCGGGATTTTTGTCCATCAAGCCTGTTGATAATAGAGTTGTAGCCGTGTGTTGGTATATTATCTTGGTGCCAATCACGAAATTTATATCTTCTGAATCATCACTACTTTTTTCTATTTTGAACAGATTCTGAACGTAGTCGGCTTCATGCGCTAGCTGTTTAAGCGCCATAAAAGCCTTAACCGCGACTTTTATTTTTAACGACGTTGCTGTACCCATCTCACTGGTTGAGCTTGAGGCTTGGTCATTGTCCAAATGAATTAAACTATAGAGTTGCTTCAATACCTCTTGCTTTTTTTTGTAACGAAATAAGTCCTTAAATCTATCCCACAAGCCCATACAGATAGCTTTTTCTCGGTCAGCTTCCATTAATTTACCAAGACGTTCAGCACTTAGCTTGTTGAAGGCATTATTTTTAAATAAAACATCGTTGTGTTCAGGATAATCACTAGATGCAACAGAATCGTAAAAAACAGCAGTAGGTTGGCTGGGATAAATAGCATTGACAGTATAAGTAGTCATAAATATTCCCCTCGATAAAAAAATCATTAACAAAAAATTCATTTAGACTGTCTTATTGTGCATTTACAATCTTATAAATTTTCATCTCTTTGTTACATAGAAAATAATTAACTTCCTTTTAAACTTATTCTTACATAAATTTAATATATGTCAATTGAAATTATTTGATGCCTAGCCACCTTGTGCGTTTTTTCAAAAGATGTGGTCGAAATCTATTACTCTCACCAAAATCGCATAAACCCAGTCATATACCCTTCGTCTTTGAAGTTGCCACAGCCAACAATACCGCGGCTTTAAAGGCGAAGGGGATAGTATTTTTCCTTGTATAGAATCAACAAGTATGTTCTATTAAATAAATTATCTTTAATAACAATCCACTATATAAATGTGATGCACTTTAAACCATTAAACTATCAACCTGACCTCTTACTGCACTATTTCGCGGCGCTAGCGGATCGCCCTTGGGCAATGTTATTGCACTCCGGTTTTGCTGAACATCCTCATAGCCGTTTTGATATTTTAGTCGCCGATCCGCGCGTGACGATAACCACCCATGGGCAGCACAGTGAAATTATCGACAACACCCAGGAAAAGGCCGCGATTCAATGCAGTACTGCCGATCCCTTTTTGTTATTACAACAGCAACTCAATCAATTAAATTTAAACAGTGAGCCGCAAGCCAACCTGCCGTTTCTCGGGGGTGCCTTGGGGTTATTTGGCTATGATCTGGGGCGTCGGATTGAGCGTTTGCCAGTACTGGCACAGCGGGACATCGATCTACCGGATATGGCTATCGGCCTGTATGACTGGGCGTTGATTTGTGATCATCATCAGCAACGTGTGACACTCGTGTGCCATGGCGAGGCTGAACAACGCTTCACCTGGCTGCAGCAACAAAAATCAACCTGCCACAACCCTTTACGTTTAACATCGCCATGGATCGCAAACCTATCACGCCAGCAATACGGCGAAAAATTTCAACAAATACAGGAATACCTACAGAGTGGTGACTGTTATCAAGTCAATCTGGCACAACGTTTCAGTGCCGATTATCAAGGAGATGAATGGTTAGCTTTTTTACGCCTAAGCCAAAGTAATAAAGCACCTTTTTCAGCCTTTATCCGTCTGCCACATAACAGCGTAATCAGCCTGTCACCAGAACGCTTTTTATGGCTAGAAGGAAAACAGATCCAAACCCGGCCAATAAAAGGCACCCTGCCCCGCTTAGCCAATAAAGAAGAAGATAAACAACAAGCTCTACGCCTAGCCGCTTCGCTCAAAGATCAGGCGGAAAATCTCATGATTGTTGATTTGTTACGTAATGATATCGGGCGTGTGGCGCAACCGGGCAGCGTTCGCGTGCCGGAATTATTTGTTGTCGAACCCTTTCCAGCGGTTCACCATTTAGTCAGCACTATCACCGCCACCTTACGGCCAGAATACAGCGCCACCGATTTACTGCGTGCCTGTTTCCCTGGCGGCTCTATTACCGGAGCGCCTAAAATCCGCGCGATGGAAATTATTGAACAACTCGAGCCACATCGCCGTAATCTCTATTGTGGCAACATTGGTTATATTAGTTGCTGCGGCACCATGGACACCAATATCGCCATTCGCACGCTGTTAACCGAACGTGGCAAAATTTATTGCTCCGTCGGCGGCGCAATCACCCTGGATAGTCAAGAACAAGCAGAATACCAAGAAACCCTCGACAAAGTGGCGCGCATATTACCGCAGCTTGAATGAAATTGAGTTAGCGAGACAAATTCATTTACCGGAGGCTATCAGTTTGAAAGAAATCTCACTCATCTTTAATAAAATGAATGCAGAAGAATTTAAATCCTATGCCCACGACTCAATAAAAAACTACGCGAACAGCTTATTACAAGGATCTGCGAAAAAACCGGCAGATATATTACGTGAAGCCACTGACGATTTCACTTCGTTACTACCCTATGGTATTAACACCACAGGACACAACCTCAATGTGATTGTTGATGCAAAATCGCAAGAGAGACTTGGCATCGTTTGGTACGCTATCGAACCCAGAGAATCTTGCCATGTTCTCTTTATTTACGATATTGATGTCGTCACCAATCAACGCAGAAAAGGAATAGCAACACGAATCATCAACGATCTCATGGCTAAAATTACCCATCCGTCAATTTTACACGTGGAATTATCCGTTTTTATCCATAATAAAGTGGCGATAAATCTGTACAAAAAATTAGGATTTTCGCCAATAGAAATTTCGGCATTAACCATGACAATGAGAAAACCTATTCTATAACGAATTTTTACCTTAAAGCCTATTCGGGATCTTCTTTGAGCTACGCTCAATTGATAAAAAAAATGAATAATCCTTTATATATTCGTTGATCAAATATAAAAAAATCAGATCTCCCTAGTAATCGCTACTCTCGGCTATTCATTATTTAATCTCTATAACTTTATTATAAGAACAAATAAGTGTAGCTATTAAATACACGAGGAGTACATCATGACCAATTTAACCGGGGTAATCTCAACTCCACCTCTCTCACCAAGCAGAAGTGCTAGGCAAGAAGCACAAAATCAACGTCGTATCAGCATCAGTGGCAGTATAACCACCGTTGCTAACTGTACTCGACGTAGTGATGATGTTGCAGAGCGACCTAATACTAATATAAATGCTATCAATCATAATATCGGTTATCACCAGCCTCATATTATTGAAGATGACACATCGCCAACCGTTGCCAGCCCTTTAGTCGCGACGCATGCAACCGTAGCCGCAAATCACCATACAGGCGATTTTCGTCAACCAAAGCTTAATATTGGGCAAAGATTGCTCAAAGCAGTTAAATTTGGCTTTTATGGGGTAAAAATAGGCTCTCTCATCGGCTCTGTCGCCTCAGCGAGCCTGCTAATCCTAGCCTTCCCTCCTATTACTGTGGCAGCCGTTGGTACAGGATGTGTTGCCTTAGGTTTTCTCTTAATTCACTGCCTTCCATCTCCTCTACTAGTGAAACTTCTCAAAAGCAAGATGAAATACTAGACAGAGTAACAAACCTAGCGACAAGTTATGCACAGGGACGATCAACAGCAGTACAAGGAGTAATAGCCACAAAACTGGCAGGAGGGTCATGCGCTTTTAGTGGCGGAAACACAGAAGACGTTAAAATAATAGCCCAGTATGGCTTTTGTTGGGGCATTGCAGGTGCATTAACAAATAGAACCGTCGAGGCCATGCATGTTGCTAGTGCAGCCGGTGTTGCCGTAGGCACAATAAATTCTCTGGATTATCTGAATGCTATCATTGCGAAAATTGCTGCTGGATTCGGTGCGACAGCCGGAGCATTATTTCTTGGACAGCCCGAAGGAAGTAGCAAAGTGGGAAGATATGCCGCCCACGGTGCTGTAGTTGGAGAAAAAATCGGGGCACTTCGATTCTGTGCTGCCGATTTCACGCCTTCAAATGCAATTGCCGCTACCGTCGTCACTGTTTGTCCACAAATAACCGATTATTTTTTAGAAAAAGTCGGTTTACAACGCTTTCAAAAAACAGAAATCAGTCAAGCTATTAATTTTGCGTTAAGTAACAACACTACCCTCTTTCTTACCTTAGGTGCTACCGGTTTCTGTAGCATGGCTGTCTTCTCAACAATAAGCAGCTGTTCCTCCGCGATCTATACCGCAATGGATAAAAATACAGCCGGCAAACTCACAGCCCATGTTGACTATTTGGTCAGCGATGGATTAAACGATGCAACCTTTATGGCGATAGATACATTACGTTTAAAAGAAAAATGGGAAAAGGCAGGCACGTTAGGCGGCTACTTTAAAAGCGCATTGAGGATCGCCGGCTTAGGTAGGTAAGCCAGGGATGAATGCCACGCGGACACACTGCAATACTGTTTGAACCTGTGTGTACCTATCAAATCGGCTTGTGATAAATTATCGGCTAACCGCTGATAAATGCGAGCACAAAAGATTTCGAATAGGCTCTAAGGAAAAAATAATGCGTGTATTAGGTATAGAAACCTCCTGTGACGAAACCGGCATCGCCATCTACGATGATAAAGTGGGTTTGTTAGCAAACCAATTATATAGTCAGGTCAAGTTACATGCGGATTACGGCGGCGTAGTGCCTGAGTTAGCTTCACGTGACCACGTGAGAAAAACAGTGCCACTGATTCAAGCGGCGCTAAAAGAAGCCCATTTAACTGCTAAGGATATTGACGCCGTCGCCTATACGGCAGGTCCTGGATTAGTAGGCGCACTGTTAGTCGGTGCCACTATTGGCCAGGCGCTGGCTTTTGCTTGGCAGGTGCCGGCAATCCCCGTACACCATATGGAAGCGCATTTATTAGCGCCGATGTTGGAAAAAACACCGCCACCCTTGCCTTTTGTTGCCCTGCTCGTTTCAGGTGGGCACACACAGCTCGTCAAAGTAACGGCGATTGGAAAATACCAGCTATTGGGTGAATCGGTGGATGATGCGGCGGGAGAAGCTTTCGATAAAACAGCTAAATTATTGGGGTTAGATTATCCCGGCGGCTTGATGTTATCGCAGCTGGCTCAAAAAGGAAGAGCGAATCGTTTTATATTTCCACGGCCAATGACTGATCGTCCTGGTCTTGATTTTAGTTTTTCTGGATTAAAAACCTTTGCCGCAAATACCATTAAAAATAACGATGATGATAATCAAACCCGTGCTGATATTGCCTATGCATTTGAAGACGCCGTCGTTGATACCCTCGCAATAAAATGCAAACGGGCACTCATTCAGACGGGCTTTAGTCGCTTGGTTATTGCCGGTGGCGTCAGTGCTAATCAACCACTGAGATTAAAATTAACGAAAATGATGCAGAAACAATGCGGCGAAATTTTTTACGCCAGACCGGAGTTTTGCACAGATAATGGCGCGATGATCGCCTATACCGGACTAATACGGCTAAAAACCAATAAAAACAACGATCTATGTGTTACCGTTCGGCCACGATTGCCATTATCAGCGTTAACCTGATCAAAGCTTCCCTTCCTTAATAAAAAAAGAAGCAGGAAAATCATAACGGATGGATATTATATTTATCGAACAGCTCAGCGTGATCACCACTATTGGTGTTTATGACTGGGAGCAAAAAACTCAGCAAAAATTACTCCTTGATGTCGAAATAGGCTGTGAAAAGGGTAAAGCAGCGAAGACTGATGAGGTGAAAGATTGTTTGAATTATGCCGATATCAGTAAAGCGATTATCGAGCATATAAAAAAAAAATCCTTGCGCCCTGATCGAACGAGTCGCAGAAAATGTAGCAGCACTTTTACTAAAAAAATTTGCTACACCTTGGGTGCGGGTTAAAGTCAGTAAACCCGGCGCGATAGCCGAAGCGCTCAATGTCAGCGTTATTATTGAGCGTAGTAATTGCAACGGTGCTTTACAACGCCCTCCACAATAAAGTAAAATTCGGCACTATTTTTAGAATTGTTGGTTGCCAGGCCAACAGCAAGTCGATTTTTATTGAGGATCGAGGCAAATGCCAGTAATTAAAGTACGTGAAGGTGAGCCATTTGATGTAGCCCTACGTCGTTTCAAGCGTTCTTGCGAAAAAGCGGGGATTTTAGCAGAGGTTCGTCGTAGTGAATTTTATGAAAAACCGACAACTGAACGCAAACGCGCTAAGGCTTCTGCTGTTAAGCGTCATGCAAAAAATTGGCGCGTGAAAACGCTCGCCGCACCCGTCTGTATTGATTTTTTATACCCCTTTTATCTTTGAAGTTGCCGCTAGGCGGCCAGAGCGTGAGACCCGATGAGCGTAGACAGACTACCTGATGAGGGCGAGGGCTCGCAGCCAACAACGCGGTGGCTTCAAAGGCGAAGGGTATAGGGGCAAGCGCTGGCCCCGACCGCCTAGTTTATCTTGCGTGCTATTTTGTTAGCTAAAATAGGGCCGTGCTTTCCGAAAGGGATGTACGGCTTATTCTTGTTTATAGACTTGCGAACAATGACTTATGGTTGGACGAATTCCACGCGGATTTATCAATGATTTATTAGCTCGTACCGATATCATTGATCTGATCGATACGCGAGTAAAACTGAAAAAAAAAGGGAAAAATTATCACGCATGCTGCCCCTTCCATAATGAAAAAACCCCCTCCTTTACCGTCAATGGTGAAAAACAGTTTTATCATTGCTTCGGCTGTGGAGCTCACGGTAACGCGGTAGATTTTCTTATTAGTTATGATCGACTGGAATTTGTTGAAAGTATTGAAGAACTCGCGACCATTAATGGAATGACAGTGCCGTACGAACAAGGAACCGGAGCTAGCCAAGTCGAAAAACATCAACGACAAAATATTTATGCTTTGATGAATCAAATAGGTGAATTTTATCAACAGTCACTCAACAGTCCACCAGCACATCAGGCTTATCGTTATCTTGAACAACGAGGGTTGAATAAAGCAATTATTCATCACTTTGCTATCGGTTTTGCCCCGCCAGGTTGGGATAATTTATTAAAACGTTTTGGTAACAGTAATGAAACTCGTACTACCTTGAACCATGCCGGAATGTTGGTGACTAATAATACAAAACGTTGTTACGACAGATTTCGTGAACGGATCATGTTTCCTATCCGTGATAAACGAGGACGGATTATCGCGTTTGGCGGGCGTACTGTTGATGATAGCGTACCAAAATACTTAAATTCACCGGAAACAGAGATCTTTCGGAAAAGTCGCCAACTCTATGGATGGTATGAAGTACAAGTTAAACAACCTAATCCAAGCCGACTATTATTAGTAGAAGGTTATATGGATGTCGTGGCGCTGGCGCAATTCGGCATTGATTATGCGGTTGGGTCACTTGGCACCGCCACCACTGCTGAGCATCTCCAATTATTATTTCGCACCACTGACCATGTTGTTTGCTGTTATGACGGGGATAAAGCAGGGCGAAGTGCAGCCTGGCGCACCTTAATAACGGCGCTTCCCTATCTCAATGATGGGCGCCAGCTCCGTTTTATGTTTTTACCGGAGGGAGAAGATCCCGATACACTAATACGTAGAGAAGGAAAAACAGCCTTTGAACAACTTATCGACCAAGCTCAGCCGCTGTCAAAATTTTTATTTGAAACACTCATGTTGCAAGTGGATCTCAGCAGTCCTGACGGACGTGCTAAACTGAGCACCTTGGCACTGCCGTTAATTAATCAAGTGCCAGGAGAAACACTACGACTTTACCTGCGGCAAGAATTAGGTCATAAGCTGGGTATTCCGGATGATAGTTTGTTGGATAAGCTAATACCTAGGCAAGTTGCTGCTAGCAACACTTACCGACGTCCACAGATAAAACCAACGACTATGCGTATCTTGATAGCATTACTCGTGCAACATCCACATTTGGCAGCCAGTGTCCCCTCGTTACAGGGAATAAAGCAAGCAAAATTAGCAGGATTACCCTTATTCATCGAATTGGTGGAAACTTGCCTTGCTCAACCAGATTTGAATACTGGCCAATTGTTGGAGCAATATCGTGATAATAAATACAGCAAACAGCTTGAAAAATTAGCAATTTGGAACGATATAGAAATAAAGGAGATCGTTGAAACCACCTTTCTAGATGCATTACATCACCTTTTTGATTCTGCACTGGAAGAACGGTTAGAAATCTTAATTGCCCGCGCGCGCACGGCACAGGGTTTAAGTGCGGAAGAACGTCAAGAAGTTCGTCTGATTAATGAAGCACGTGGCAAGAAAAAATATACCCACAGCCCTTGAAGTTGCCTTCGGCTGCCAGGGCGACCGACCGATGAGCGTAGATATACCATGAGGCGAACACCCGCAGCCAACAACGCGGCAGCTTCAAAGGCGAAGGAGATACAACGGCTTAATTGCCGTAAAAGCAGAAGGTTCTCCCTCTGCAAGATGCCGCTATAACGGGCAGCGGCAACCTAAAAAGCCCTAAATATTATTGTTGGCCGGTTTGTCGACCAACACCAACCCAAATACTCGCAAGTGTGGATACCGTCTTATGGAGCAAAACCCGCAGTCACAACTGAAGCTGCTTGTCACCCGTGGTAAGGAGCAGGGCTATTTGACCTATTCCGAGGTCAATGACCATCTGCCGGAAGATATCGTCGACTCCGATCAGATCGAAGATATCATCCAGATGATTAATGACATGGGCATACAGGTACTAGAAGAAGCACCTGATGCTGATGATCTGATGCTAGCTGAAAACACCACCGATACTGATGATGACGCGGTGGAAGCCGCAGCACAGGTATTGTCTAGTGTTGAATCTGAAATTGGGCGAACAACCGATCCTGTTCGTATGTACATGCGTGAAATGGGGACTGTTGAACTACTAACGCGTGAAGGTGAGATTGATATTGCCAAGCGGATCGAGGAAGGCATAAATCAGGTGCAATGCTCAGTGGCTGAGTATCCTGAAGCTATTACCTATTTATTAGAACAGTATGATCGCGTTGAAGCTGAGGAGGTACGTCTCTCTGATCTTATCACTGGTTTTGTCGATCTTAACGCTAAAGAAAACGAAGAAGATATTACACTAAGCGCTAGCGCCACTCACATAGGCTCTGAATTATCGACGGAAGAGCTGATAGATAGTGATGGCGACACTGCAGACAGTGACGATGAAAATAATAACAGCATCGATCCCCTACTGGCTCGTGAGAAATTTAGTGAATTACGTGAACAGTATGAAAATACTAAGAAGGCAATCAAAAAAGACGGTCGTAACCGTCTTAACGCCAAAAATGAAATTTTAGCACTTTCCAACATATTTAAACTGTTTAGACTGGTACCGAAGCAATTCGATTATTTAGTCAATAATATGCGTTTAATGATGAAGCAGATTCGTGCGCAAGAACGTATCATCATTAAATTATGTGTTGAACAGTGCAAAATGCCGAAGAAAATTTTCCTCACTTTATTTACCCGTCATGAAACCGATGATAAGTGGTTTGAGGAAGCTTTATCAGCAAATAAACCTTGGTCTGAAAAACTGAAGGAAGTGGCTGAAGACGTAGGATGCTGCAGGAAAAAACTAATTCAAATCGAAGAAAAAACCGGGTTAACTGTCGAACAGATTAAAGACATTAATCGCCGCATGTCGATAGGTGAGGCCAAAGCCAGACGAGCAAAAAAAGAAATGGTCGAAGCTAACTTACGCTTGGTTATCTCAATTGCTAAAAAATATACTAACCGTGGTCTACAGTTTCTTGATTTAATTCAAGAAGGCAATATTGGTTTAATGAAAGCGGTTGATAAGTTTGAATATCGCCGAGGCTACAAATTTTCAACCTATGCAACCTGGTGGATCCGGCAAGCAATTACACGCTCGATTGCCGATCAAGCAAGAACCATCCGTATTCCAGTACACATGATTGAAACGATCAATAAACTTAATCGTGTTGCTCGCCAAATGCTGCAAGAAA
>NZ_GL379711.1:13741-15305 GCF_000143625.1 Candidatus Regiella insecticola LSR1
CGATGCCGGAAGATAAAATCCGCAAGGTGCTGAAAATCGCCAAAGAGCCGATCTCAATGGAAACCCCGATCGGCGATGACGAAGATTCACATTTAGGTGATTTTATCGAAGACACTACGCTAGAGTTGCCTCTCGGCTCTGCCACTTCTGAAAGTCTACGCTCTGCCACTCATGAAGTACTCGCTGGTCTGACTCCCCGTGAGGCCAAAGTGCTGCGTATGCGTTTTGGTATTGATATGAATACTGACCATACTCTTGAAGAAGTGGGCAAACAATTTGATGTAACCCGTGAACGTATCCGTCAAATTGAAGCCAAAGCATTACGTAAGCTACGCCACCCCAGTCGTTCTGAAGTATTACGTAGCTTTTTAGATGATTAAATAGACTTCCGCATAACCTACTGCGTACTGTTCCCAACTTCAGCTGAGCTTGGGAGCAGTTATCATGCATCGGTCTATTTTACCCTTTGCGCTACCGTCAGAACGACAATCATAATCCCACAAAAAAGATCACATCTGAATCTGAATACGAGGTATCGATGCATACGGTTGAACATCGCCGATTAATTATTTTAGGATCAGGCCCCGCCGGTTACACCGCTGCGGTCTATGCAGCACGCGCCAACTTAGCCCCTTTATTAATTACCGGGCTAGAAAAAGGGGGGCAATTGACAACCACCACTGAAGTAGAAAATTGGCCTGGTGATGCCAAGGATCTGACGGGGCCTCGTCTGATGGAACGTATGCATGAACATGCAGAAAAATTCGGCACCAAAATTGTCTTTGATCATATTCATCAGGTAGAACTTGGTCAGCACCCTTTCCGTTTATTTGGTGAGAATAGCGAATATAGTTGTGATGCGCTGATCATCGCTACCGGTGCTTCCGCTCGTTACCTGGGCTTAGCATCAGAAGAAGCCTTTAAAGGCAAAGGCGTTTCTGCTTGTGCCACCTGTGATGGTTTTTTCTATCAAAAGCAAGTCGTCGCTGTGGTCGGTGGAGGAAATACCGCCATAGAAGAAGCACTCTATCTAGCGAATATTGCTGAAAAAGTTCATTTAATTCACCGCCGTAATTGTTTTAGCGCCGAAAAAATATTAATCGATCGGCTGATGAAAAAAGTAGCGAGTGAAAAAATCATATTACATACCAGCTGTGAATTGGATGAAGTGCTAGGGGATGCCACGGGAGTCACTGGATGTGTCATAAAAGGAAGCGAGACGAAAAAACAGTTGGCGATTGCTGGGATTTTTATTGCGATTGGCCATACGCCTAATACCAAAATTTTCAGTGATCAGTTGGCATTAGAAAATGGTTACATCAAAGTACAATCCGGTTTTCATGGCAACGCAACACAAACTTCTATTCAGGGAGTATTTGCCGCCGGCGATGTGATGGATCAGGTCTATCGCCAAGCCATTACTTCAGCAGCCAGCGGCTGTATGGCCGCTTTAGATGCTGAACGTTACCTCGATGCTTTAGCAGCTCAATCGTCTATAACCCAATGAATTTTGAGTTACGGCAAGACGGCAAGGGGGTGAGACCGATGAGCGTAGACATACTAT
>NZ_GL379712.1 GCF_000143625.1 Candidatus Regiella insecticola LSR1
TCATTGGCCTTGCAGAACGAAAACCATGAAACGGGGAATAAATATGTTCCTTACGCCAAAATGACCGCATGGCTGGTTGAATGGAAAAATTCACCTGAAACGCGATGGTTGAAAGCAACACCATCTCAACCCTTGCAACAATCACTCAAAGCTCTGGAGCGAGCATACAAAAATTTCTTCCATAAAAGGACTTCATTTCCTCGCTTTAAAAAGCGGGGTCAAAGTGATAGATTCCGCTACCCGCAAGGTGTGAAACTTGATCAGGAAAACAGCCGTATCTCTTTGCCTAAACTTGGCTGGATAAACTATCGCAACAGCTGCCAGGTTATGGGTGAGGTTAAAAACGTGACTGTCAGTCAGTCATGCGGCAAATGGTACGTCAGTATTCAGACCGAATATGAGGTTTCCGAACCGGTTCACCCCTCAACGTCGATGATTGGGCTGGATGCAGGTATAGCAAAGTTAGCGACATTGTCAGATGGCACTATTTTTAAACCTGTAAACAGCTTTAAATCGAACCAGAAAAAGCTCGCCAAACTCCAGCGTAAAATGAGTAAGAAGGTGAAATTCAGCAACAACTGGAAAAAGGTCAAAAGCAAAGTCCAAAATCCGCATTCCCGCATCGGTAATATCCGCCGCGATTCATAAGGTTAGCATGACAATCAGCAAAAACCACGCAATGATCGTCATTGAAGACTTGAAGGTTGCCAACATGTCAAAATCAGCGGTGGGTACGGTTAGCCAGCCTGGACGCAATGTCCGTGCTAAATCTGGATTAAACCGTTCGATACTGGATCAGGGTTGGTATGAGCTTAGGCGTCAGCTTAAATACAAACAGGCATGGTGTGGCGGTCAGGTGATCGCTGTACCGCCTGTGTATACTAGCCAGAAATGCGCGTGCTGTGGTCATACAGCGAAAGAAAATCGCTTGTCACAAAGCCAGTTTGAATGTCAAAAATGTGGATACACCGAGAACGCAGATATAAACGGTGCTCGTAACATTTTAGCGGCGGGGCACGCCGTGCTGGCCTGTGGAGGAACGGTGCAGTTAGGCCGTCCGTTGAAGCAGGAACCCACTGAGGTGAGTCAGGCGTCGGTCTGAACGCTGTAGGAATCCTCGCCATTCATGGCGGGGAGGATGTCAA
>NZ_GL379713.1:0-517 GCF_000143625.1 Candidatus Regiella insecticola LSR1
TAGATAGGGATTTTAATAATTTGGTTTTATTGTCAAAAACAGAATTGAATCAAAAAATAAACGATATTATTTTCAAACGTTGGGGTTATTCTCCTTAACGTAAAGAGTCCCGGGTGATAACAGGGTCATTTTCGTTTAAAAAACCCGCATTTCCGACCGCTGTGCGCACCTTCCCTGCAGAAGCTAAACCCCCTTCATTTTTGCCAGAGGATTCATGGTGAAGCATTAACTGATGCCATGGCAGGCCTGATGTGATGCCGCAGAGCACCAAACGACAGCCACACAGGATGCACTGATGAGGGTCAACGCGACTCAGGCGTTTTAACATCGCTGCATAGGTAATGTGGATGACTTTTTCTTTTTCCTGCCCCAATAAGGCATCAATTATTGGCAGCAGTGTAGTCCGGCGGCGGGGCGCTAAAAAGCCATAGTAGCGGATCATCCTAAAATTTTTATCCGGAATGTGGCTAATAAAACGCTGAATAAACTCGTCCATACTGAGGTTAAGCTTTTCTTG
>NZ_GL379713.1:544-2063 GCF_000143625.1 Candidatus Regiella insecticola LSR1
CTTTCGGGTTTTATGACTGAGGTAGCGATAGGTCACTTCCTGGCCGTTATAATGTTCCAGCCGAGATAACGACACGGTTTTTTTTTTAAATAACGGCCAAATAATTGAGTGTTTTTTGAGCATTATCTGTCGGCTTCGCCAGGTCGATATTCCAATGCCGTTGGTAATGTAAATCCAGAAACCGCTCCCGTTGACCCCCGGCGTCGTGAGGGTGTGTGCCAACGCCGGCGGTAATTGCAATTTATCCCACTGTTGACGAAGTAGCGTGATAATCTGATAGCGCCACTGTTTCATCAGCGTTTTTCCGCTAAACGTGATTTTTTTCCACTTCTCAGCGTTGTCATCCAGTCCGCCACAGGTCACGGAAAGATGCACATGAGGATGCCAATTAAGTGCCCGCCCATGTGTATGCAACGCCGTGAATATGCCCGGCAATAGGTTTTTTGGCTGGCAAAAACCTAAAATGACGTTGGCCGCTAAACGACTCAGATGCGTTAACAGCCCACGGTTTAGCTCAAACAGCGGCCAGAACTCACGGGGAAAGGTAATGTGTTGCCATTTTGTGACCGGGAGCACCGTGCGTTGTTTAGCCACCCACTGCTCTGTGGCTTTCTTACCACAGGAAGGGCACGAACGGCTATGACAGGTAAAGCAAATCCGTTTGGTGTGCGTACAGCCCTCTTTTTGACAACGCCAGCTGGCAAACCCCAATGCTGATGTTCCGCAGGCAAACAGTTTAATCAGATTATCGACCACCCCCGGCCGTATTTTATCCGCATGAGCGCGATAGTAATTCCACCACGCAGTGCGCTGGGAAAGCTGCACTTATCTTGCAGGTGAAAGTCCTGTCTCGGAAGGTGAAGCTAGCACCACCGAGTAGTGAGTCTTGCGCTCTCCCGGGTAACTTGGAGGGTGAAGCGTAGACAACGAAACATTCGAGCCGAAACCAAATGGTGAACGTGATAGCCCCGAAATGGAACCGATCGTGGAAGCTGACGGATTTGCGTATCCGGCAAGCAATAAATTCCTGGAGGCCAACCTAGCGAATTGCCAAAAGAGATTAACCACCGGGGTCACAGGCGTCAGCGAGTTTGTAGAGATAGGTGACGGAACCCAGGAGATCCAGAAAGCTCTCAATGGAGTGAGTATTTTAAGCGCAAGTGCCAAACACGAGGCTTAAAAGAAGGCTTTCAGGAAGTCGGAGTCAGCCATAGTAGCGAAGAAGCGAGTAATGATCGTGGAGCGAAGGGCGGGCAGATAGATCGAGCGTAAGAGAGAAACAATGACCGTACGAAGCCGGCCAGAATAACGGAGATCCCAAAAGAAGACGGCAGTAAACGGCCATTAGCGATTTCCTGTGTGGAAGATAAGCTGGTACAGCGTGCTGTCAGCGATATTCTGACCAGGATATACGAACCGCTGTTTCTGCCCTGTTCTTACGGTTTTCGCCCGGAATTAAACTGTCACGATGCATATTATCATCAAGAAGATCACCGAATAACATTGATGGAGATCGCTC
>NZ_GL379714.1 GCF_000143625.1 Candidatus Regiella insecticola LSR1
TTCCCGCATAGATAACGGCTTTGCCGCTGCCGCCAATGATCGTGTTGCGCCCGGTTCCACCCACCAGGACATCATTGCCCGCACCACCAATCAAAGTAGCATTACCGCTTCCCCCCCTTGATATGGCTTATGCGGTATAAATTGATTTAAAATAAAGGG
>NZ_GL379715.1 GCF_000143625.1 Candidatus Regiella insecticola LSR1
GTCTTGGAGTAATGCCATTTGGTATGCGCTGCGTCAGGTAACAGGCATTCCCTCACCACAGCGGTTCGAGGTGCAAAAAATCCCGCTGCTAGCAGAAGAATGCCTCCGTATTTATAACCTGAGTTCGGGATAAGCCGACTATTTTATAATGTAACGATATTTGAACAATACAGAGCTAATTTTGGTTTGGATGGAGTGAGGCAGTAAGCGACGATACCGCCAAGTAAATTAATGATAAAATTCTGTGGTGAACGATGACGAGTATGCTCTATTTGGCACATATTTTTGAGTTGATCAAAAACGGTTTCAACCAATGAACGTTTACGCAAAATGGCATTATCAAACTCAGTGTGCTCGAGAGGCTTCATGTTGCGACGAACACGAGTGATAAAGGCGATCCCCTTTTCTTTGAGCTGTTGTAATAGTGTTTTAGAAATATAGCCTTTGTCTGCGTAAAGTTGGCCAAAAAGCGCTTTGGCCAGGTGAGGAACAGGTTTTCTATCATCACCATTACCAGAGGTTAGAAAAATACTGAGTAGTTCGCCTCGATGATTGATAATCGCATGTAATTTAAAACCAAAAAACCAGCCGGTTGAGCTTTTCCCCCGTTCTGCCAAGCCTTGAAAAACACGATGACGCTTAATACGCAGGTTATCGCAAACGGCGAGCGGCGTGGCGTCGACAATAGAGAGTCCTGAGCAGTCGCCCTTAACTGTTTGAAAGAAGCCATAAAGCGCCATTGCACAGAGGGGGGAAGGAGTTCACAATACAGCGAGAATAAGAGGGAAGGGTTGGAAATTCAGCCCTGAGATGCTGACACACATGATGAAGATAGAATGATTTGAACTGGCGATAACGAATTTGATGGAACAATACCACTAGCGTCATCAGCTCTGCCAAAGAAAGAGAACTGGCACGGATACGCTGCTTGGCTCCCTCCGTTAAGCGCTTTGCATTTAATATTGGCTCAAATTTTTTGCAAAAATCATCCATTAAGCAATAAAGTTCGGTAATATCGGTCATGAGTGTCTCG
>NZ_GL379716.1 GCF_000143625.1 Candidatus Regiella insecticola LSR1
ACGCTACTTAGTTCAGCCTCCATACGATTAAATTCAGTAATGTAGGCTTCTTTAAATGCTGCTGCTTTCTTTCCAGTAAATCCCATAACCAGGAAAACGAAACCGTCTTTGGTCATTTCGTAATATTTCGAATCACGATTTACTGCCCCAGCTCTGATATTTTCTACGTGAGCCGATAAATTGGCCGACGCAAATTCTCGCGAACAATCCAGCGATTCAATCTTGGCAATAACGTCTTTGTGTAGCTTGCCGAAGTAGGTTGCT
>NZ_GL379717.1 GCF_000143625.1 Candidatus Regiella insecticola LSR1
AGGGTTAATCAGACGTTTATTGATTATCGCCGCGGAAAACTCACGAAAGAGACGCCAAAAAGTCAGCCACACCGTGATGAGGGCAGCGGATTACCGGAATTTCGGAAGGCCAAAGCGATGCAGATGGCGATGGAAGTAGCAGAAAAAACCTTTGCCTGGGCAACTTTACTTTCTCCACTATCCCGACAAGGGGTTATTGCTGGACTGATCAATCCATTAGCCGGGTGTGAGGTCGTTCCCCTGCCGCTACTTGTTGAAAAACTGTATACCGCAAGTGAAATTGGCAAATTGTTTGATGTCTCAGCGAATAAAATTGGGCGGATCGCAAATGACAATAACATGAAAACCGAGCACTATGGCGAGTATCATTTGGATAAATCTCGGCACAGCGATAAACAAGTGCAAGCCTTTCGCTATAACAACCATGCCGTCAATACCTTCAGGCACATTCTTATTGCCGAGCAAGAGGCGAAAGAACATGCTTTGGTTTAACCAGTTGACGACAGGAACAGGCTTGGGCTATATTTGCTAAAGGTGCTGAACACACCTCAAGTAGCGGATACCGCACCTGAAAGCCATGCGGTTTTTTTACGTCCATAGACCATTATGGTCGGGTAGCGAGCAGTTATACAATACCTCTATCCGAAGGGGGAAACCTGCTGGCCGTCTACTTGCGGTGTTCAAGTGCCCGATCGCCCATCTGAACAATGGGTAAATTGAACAATCAAGTAGGAATGCAAACATGACAACTCAATCCAGTGTACTAACCCCAGAAGTCACTATTTGTAATGGTAAAGCTACCACTACCTCAC
>NZ_GL379718.1:0-3553 GCF_000143625.1 Candidatus Regiella insecticola LSR1
CTTGGGGTATCCCGTTTCGGTTATGCGAATCTGGCGTTGATTAGCTTAAACAATTTGAAATCTAGCTCGGATATGGTCGGCAAAATTGATCATGAAGTTGAGTCAAAGTCAGCGGAATTAGAGGCTGAATCGTTTGAAAAACAAGATATTCAGGTATTTGAAACTCAACAAGATCTGCTCACCTTTGTGTTTGTGATAAATAGAATAATAGTTTTTCCCGTTTTATTTTTGTTAAAGTAGGAATTTAGTTGAATTTATTGAAATTAATTATTATTGGCTTGTACGGTGTGATTGGGTTGGTCGGGTGGTATAAATATACGGAATTGGTCGCTCATCCTGTGACAGTTGTCACTGTCGATAAATTCTCCTCGGAAATGACGGTAGCCTACATTCGTGCCATGGTTTGGTATCATTCTAGAGGCAAGTTACAGGAATTACGTTCTATCCTATTGACTGATAATTTAGCGAATAAAAAGCAGATAAAAATAAGAATAACGAATATGTTGAAGCATCGAACATCGGCATATATTCGTGATTTTAATTCATTAGACACGCCCATTGAAAACATTGGTAATTGGTATCAAAATAATTTTGATTTTGATAATTTTCTTTCGGCTGTTTTTGATGAAGTATTTAATAATAAATTGTCCGTAGAAGAAAAAATACGCAGTGTCTCTGATGTAATGGAAGCCTATCAAAATTTAACAACCCAAAAATTATTGATTAATCTGAATAAACTAAAAGGAAATTAATATGGATACTGATAAAAAAGTAGCGGTTATTTTGTCAGGCTGTGGTGTCTATGATGGTGCTGAAATTAATGAAGTCGTTTTGACGTTATTATCGCTTGAAGAAAATGAAATTCAATATCAATGTTTTGCTCCAGATATCGATCAGCATCATGTTTTTAATCATTGTACGGGTAAGGAAGTTACTGAAAGAAGAAATGTTTTGGTTGAATCTGCCAGAATAGTACGCGGCAACATTAAGTCATTAAACGAATGCAAGGCAAATGAGTTTGCAGCAATGATTGTTCCTGGTGGATTTGGAGTGGCAAAAAATCTCTCTGATTTTGCTTTTAAAGGAGCTAATGTTAAGGTAGAAAAAGTGTTTCTTACTATTTGTGAAGCATTTAAAAATAGCAAGAAACCTGTAGGGTTTATGTGTATCGCTCCAGTTCTTTTAAGTAAAATATATGGTAAAGGGGTTATTTTAACTGTGGGTAATGATAAAGATACCATTGCTGCCATTTCAACTATGGGTGGGGAGCATAAGGTGTCTACAGTTAATGAAATTGTGTTTGATGAAAAAAAATAAAATTGTGACGACCCCAGCATATATGTTAGCAACGAGTATTATTGAAGCAAAAAAGGGAATAGATGTGTTAATTAAAAAAATTATAGAGATAATGTAATTGTTTTATTTTATAACTTTTTTGATGGTGTCACTATTTTTTTGATTGTTATTATTTACCGCCTGAATGCGAAAAATAATATTAATAAATTGAAAGGACACAATCTCTCATATAACGAAAACACCCGTCAAGTTATTATTGATGGGTGTTTTGTCCTCACCTCTTTCCGTCAAGAATCTTTAAATTGTTCTTTGTTTCAGTATTTGAATAAGAACCGAGATAGAAAGTTATCTTATGACGAACTTAACGACACTGTTTTCAAAGGTAGGCATGAGAGCATAAAAAAGTGTGGGGCAATCATCCAAATTATTCCCCATTGACGATAAAATCACTGACATTATTTTAATGCATCTCGAGATACTCTTGATCTACTTCAAACACAGTTTCATGGTGAGCCAAGAGCGTTATTCGAATCTAAAAATCGATGGGCATATCGGAGAAAAGATCGATGAAAACACTGTATTAGCGGGATAGGATTGCCCCACACTTTTTTATGCTCTCCAAAACGATTTTCGGCAGACCAGCTATGTACAAAGGATCGGTTATACCCCTCCGCAAGAGGGATACACCGTGCCGAGCACAAAAGCGGAGCGGGTAAAAGTGCCTTCGCTTGATTTTGCCCCCTCTGCGCCCCGCCTAACGTGCCTATTTATCGATCCTGGGATGTGCTACGCCAGTATCCACGCTATGGCGAGGAATCGGGCAAAAACAAACCCAATACACAATCTGTCAATGAGGAAAAAGAGAACAATAGACCTCTTTGGAAACCGTAGCGAGTGATGCGAAGTCAAGGCGCCCGGCGCACAGCAACCTTCGTTAACATAAAGTACATGAGGATTGCGCGCACTGGACAACGCAGGATCCGTATCACGCAGTAGGTTTCCGAAGAGGTCTAATGCCGAATCAACCCTTCGAACCATCGCTAAAAAAACCGTTGGTTAATCACGTACTACTGGCAATAGTGCTATTGCTGACTTCCCCCTGGGTGTTGGCGGACTGGAAATCTTCCATCCAAACGTATAGCAAAGATGTTTAGGTGGCGTTATATGCGGTTGCCGCTATCTGTGCGCTGATCACCTTAACCTGGGTGGGTATCAAATGGCTGATTTCCCGCTCAAATGGTGACATGGATACGACACTGATGGACTACTTTAAACAAATTGGTGCGGTAGCGTTAGTGGGCGGGGTTATTCTGATTGGGACGGCGGCCTGGCAATTCTTCGGGGGAACCGGACTGTGAAAAAAGAGGCTGAACACCTGGAATTTGACAGCCACAATGGGATGAGTCGCATCCCTCTCTTCTGGGGGGTGCCTATCTTCCCGTTGCTACTTTGTTTTGTTGGCACACTGGTATTCGGTGTCAGTGGATTTAGCGCCTTTGGCGGGTAGGGTGGCTTGCTGGCATTACCGTTTTTGTTGGTAGGGATAGCCCTTCGGATCGTTTGCGAGAAAGACGATAAGTATTTGCGCCGCTTGCATTTTATGCTACGTCGCCTTCGCCTGAATCGCAGGTTTGGTAAATCGTTGTTCGTCACCCCGCAAAATCCAAAATGGAGTCAATATTATGGCCGCCGCTATGCGAAAGTCCGTTTTTCCGGTGGAGACTAAAGCGCCGTTAATGGGCTATCACGTCGGAGAAAACATGGTCACTTTGCCTGGCAATCGATTACTGAGCGTGGTGCGATTAAAAGGTATCTCCCATGAGACCCGTGAACCCGAATCATTAAACAGGTTGTTTTCCCTGCTTAACCGTTATTTTCAAGCATTAGGAAAAAAAGAAGGCAAAAACCTGATGCTACAAACTTACATCACAAAAAACAAAGTCAGGCTCAACACACAGTATGCCTTGGCGTTACCCGCGTTGCAGGCGTTTGTCGATGCTTACACCGCCCCGTTTCGTGAGGGTGAGTTTCGGCAGGTAGGCTATAGTCTGGCATTGATCCTCAAGTATCAGGATTTAGAGGAAGGAATAGCGCGGATAGAGGAATTGATCACCGTCTCAAAAACGATGCTGGAGCCGTTTGATGCTTCTCTGCTGGGGATGGAAGAAAATCAGCACGGTGCCTTATTTTCACAAATTGGTCGTTTTTACTCGCTGCTGTTCAACGGCCAGGAACAAGATATTTTAGTGAGTGATAC
>NZ_GL379718.1:3582-5384 GCF_000143625.1 Candidatus Regiella insecticola LSR1
TTTTAGTGAGTGATACGCGGTTGGGGGATGCGGTCATCGACAGTGTCACCCATTTTGGTGGCTATGATTTTATTGAAAATCGCCCGAATAAAGGCGGTCAGCGATTTTGTACCACCTATGATCTGCGTGATTACCCGGCCATTTCAACACCGGGTATGTGGGATGAAGCGGTTGAGCAACAATTTGATTTCACGTTGGTTCAGACCTTTTTGTTTGAGGATAGGAACAAGGTTAAGGCCGCCTTTAAAAAACATACTGCTGACTTAAAAGCCGTGGAAGGGGAATCGAACCAAACCGATGAGATAGAGCAGGCTGTACAGCAAATCACACAGGGAACATTGGCCTTTGGCAAATACCACGCGGGGCTAATCGTTTATGGCGACACGCCCGATGAAGCGATTGCCAACGGGGCGAAAATGGATTCCCTGTTCATGACGCACGATACTGCCTTTATTCGCTCAACGCTGACGAATATTGATACTTGGTTTACTCAATTTCCGGGCGTAACGGATGCCGTGTATCCGATGGCGAAATCGACCGAAAACCTGGCTTGCGGTTTCTCATTGCACGCGACCCCAACAGGGAAAGCAACAGGCAATCCGCCCGGAGATGGTACGGCGCTGATGCCGCTGAAAACCGTGAATGAAGGGGTTTATTTTCTTAACCCGCACGATAGCCCGTTAGGGCACAACAATACCGGCGAGAAGCTGGCCGGTCATATTGCGGTAACGGCCATGACCAACGCGGGTAAAACCACGCTAGAAGCCTGTATGTTGATTCACTTTAGCCGCTGGAACCCGATGATTTTTTCTCTTGATTACAATCATTCATTGGAAAACG
Organism: Candidatus Regiella insecticola LSR1; assembly: GCF_000143625.1. Lineage (GTDB taxonomy): Bacteria > Pseudomonadota > Gammaproteobacteria > Enterobacterales > Enterobacteriaceae > Regiella > Regiella insecticola. The sequence goes on from NZ_GL379718.1 coordinate 4,423, forward strand.
TGCTTCGCGCATTGGGTGCGCACTATTTTACCGTATCGCCAGGGTTTTATACGGGCATTCAGCCTTTCCAGTTCCAAGACTCACCGTCTTTACGTCAGTTTTTGTTCGATACCGTGAAGCAGTGTGCAGGCGAAACCGCACCCGACGAGGAAAGGGAAATTCAGGATGGCATTGAAGCCGTGATGCGGCACAGTGTGATAGAAAATCGCTCATTGTCTTTGATGTTGCAAGGGATCCCCAAAAAGGGCAGGAAACTGCCTGCACACGCGCTTGGCGAAATGGTGTCGTAACGTAGACGGCCATCAGGGGCAGTATGCCTGGATATTAGATGCCCCGGTTAACCTGTTTGAGCCCCGGACATTCCGTCGTCTGGCATTCGATTGCACCCTTATTCTGAACAAGGAGTATGCCGGTAAACATTCAGCCGCCATGGAGGTGATGCTGAATACTTTTTTTTATTTGAAACGCGAAATGCATGCGACGCAGCCGGGGAGTCTGTTAATCAATGTCATTGCCGAATATTGGGTTCCCCTTTCGTTTGAAAGTACTGCGGAAGCGATTAAGGAAATTTTAAAAGCTGGGCGGACACGTGGCGAGATTTTGATGATGGATACGCAATCGCCAGAAGATGCGCTCTCAACAGACTACGCTCCCGCTGTTATTCAGCAGGTGATCACACAAATCTGGATGGCCAATACCAAAGCAAAACGGGAAAGCTACAAGGCGTTTGGGATTGAAGGTAAAGAATTCGACAAAGTGGTTGAGCTCATTCCTTCCAGTCGTGAATTCATGGTTAAGCAGGGGCATCAGGCGGTAATGGTGAAATTCGTCCTGGATGAAAAATTGAAGTACTGGTTGCCGTTACTGTCTTCAACTGATGAAAATCTGGCGGTGGCGGCACGTATTCGTCGTGAACTGAATACGGAGGATCCGGCAGTTTGGGTCTCTGCCTTTTTTGTCCG
>NZ_GL379719.1 GCF_000143625.1 Candidatus Regiella insecticola LSR1
GAATTTGAGCGTGGGATACAACTGGCTAAAACAAGCCAACAAACACTGCAACAAGCGGAGCAACGGGTTAAGATCTTACTCAGTGACGATGTTGATAAACCATTAACGCCTTTTGTCGTAGAGCCTGAATAAGCGAATGTCTGATCTCAATTTACCAATTGATTTTCATCAACAGCTTACGCTTTATCAGCGGCGCGTTGATGAAAAACTCAAAAATTTTATCCAACCATTGCCTTCTCACAGCCGTCAACTCATAGAAGCCATACGCTATACTGTGCTTTGTGGCGGTAAACGAATACGTCCTTATCTGGTTTACGCTACCGGCAAAATGTTTGGCCTATCACCTGGTAGCTTGGATGTAGCCGCCGCTGCTGTTGAATGCATACATGCTTATTCATTAGTTCATGACGATCTACCGGCAATGGATGATGATAATTTACGTCGTGGACAACCAAGCTGCCATATTAAATTTGGTGAAGCTATTGCTATTTTAGCCGGTGATGCTTTACAGACGCTGGCTTTTTCTCTTTTAGCCGATCAACCGATGCCAAATGTTACTCTCGAAAATCGCCTCAAGATAGTATCTGAACTGGCGAAAGCCATTGGTGCAGGCGGGATGTGTGCTGGTCAAGCCCTCGATTTAGCCGCTGAACATTGCCAAATTTCATTGGCATCATTAGAAAAAATTCATCGCCATAAAACCGGCGCATTGATCCGTGCCGCGGTACGTATCGGCGCATTAGCAGCCGGTGAGCGCAGTGAAAAAACCTTGTCACTGTTAGACGACTATGCCGACGCGATTGGTTTGGCTTTCCAAGTACAGGACGATATTTTAGACATTACCGGTGAGACAGATAGAATGGGTAAACAGCAAGGCGCTGATCAGCAACGAAACAAAAGCACTTACTCCTCATTGCTCGGCCTTGAAGGGGCAAAAATAAAAGCCAAAAAGTTTTGTCAAGACGCGCAAATAGCACTTGATAGTTTGGCGAGCCAATCACTTCAAGACAGTGGAGCCTCTTACGACACCCGCTCACTGCGTGCATTAGCGCTTTTTATTATCCAGCGTGATCGTTAAAATTATTAGACTTCATCATCTGATTCGAAATCTTCTTGAGCGACGCTCAATTGAGGAAAAACGGGCGAAAAAGCGCAGTTTACATACAGTAAATGAGCATTTTGAGCTCGTTTTTGACGAAGTATAGCCAAATCAGTTTAATTTGATTCGAGGCGGAGGAGCGCAGACAGTACAAATAGTACGGCAAGCGACGACAACACAGAATCAAATTAAACTGATTCGGCTATATCAGCGAGCACAAGAAGATTTAAAGCCTACAACCTAATACGAGTAACGAATGAGTTTTGATACTGCTAAATACCCGACCCTAGCTCTAGCGGAAAATCCAGAAAAATTGCGCCTATTATCCGAAGATCAATTGCCAACATTATGTGATGAGCTGCGCCAGTATTTACTTGATTGTGTCAGTCTTTCCAGCGGGCATTTTGCCTCAGGGTTAGGTGTTGTTGAGCTGACAGTAGCCTTGCATTATGTTTATGAGACTCCCTTTGATAATTTGGTGTGGGATGTGGGTCATCAAGCTTATCCTCATAAAATTCTCACTGGCCGTCGTGAAAACATCACAAAAATTCGGCAAAAAGGCGGATTGCATCCTTTTCCTTGTCGTGAAGAGAGTGAATATGATGCGCTTTCTGTGGGTCATTCTTCAACCTCGATCAGTGCCGGGCTGGGTATGGCGGTGGCGGCAAAACAAGAAAAATCAGAAAAACATACAGTGTGTGTTATCGGTGACGGTGCGATGACAGCAGGCCTGGCTTTTGAAGCGATGAATCATGCTGGGGAAATACACGCGGATATGCTGGTAATACTGAATGACAATGAAATGTCAATTTCAGAAAATGTGGGTGGTCTAAATAATTATTTAGCAAAATTATTATCAAGTAAATGCTACGCTACGCTACGGGAAAGTGGGAAAAAGGCATTTGAGGGGCTGCCGCCGATCAAAGCGCTATTAAAACGCACAGAAGAACATCTTAAAGGAATGGTTGTCCCGGGGACATTATTTGAAGAATTGGGATTCAACTACATTGGGCCAATTGATGGGCATAATATTGAAATCCTGATCCCCACCCTGAAAAACATACGGCAGCTAAAAGGCCCTCAACTGCTGCATATTATCACTAAAAAAGGCAAAGGCTATCCCCCGGCAGAATTAGATCCCATAAGTTGGCATGCAGTACCTAAATTTGATCTGACATCAGGCACTTTGCCCAAAGGAAAACAAGGGCTCCCCACTTACTCCGCCATTTTTGGCGACTGGTTATGCGAAACCGCGGCGGCAGATCCGAAATTAATGGCGATCACGCCTGCCATGCGTGAAGGCTCAGGTATGGTGCGTTTTTCACGCGAATACCCACAACAATATTTTGATGTTGCTATCGCCGAGCAACATGCCATTACTTTTGCTGCCGGTTTGGCGATTGGCGGTTATAAACCGGTGGTCGCTATCTACTCCACGTTTTTACAACGGGCTTATGATCAGTTGATCCACGATATCGCACTACAAAACTTACCCGTGTTATTGGCTATCGACCGGGCAGGTCTGGTCGGTGCCGATGGTCAAACGCATCAAGGGGCTTTTGATCTTTCTTTTATGCGCTGCATTCCGAATATGGTGATCATGACACCCAGCGACGAAAACGAATGCCGCCAAATGTTACATACCGGGTATCTGCATCATGGGCCGGCGGCAGTACGTTATCCGCGCGGTAATGGCACCGGTGTTGAGTTGCAGCCCTTGCAAGCGCTAGCTATTGGTAAAGCGGTCGTGCGCCGCGAAGGAAAAAAAATTGCCATTCTTTGTTTCGGCAGTTTATTAACAGAAGCGGCGCAAGTTGCAAATCAGTTAGATGCAACATTAGTCGATATGCGTTTTATTAAGCCGTTAGATGAGACCATGGTATTAGAGATCGCGGCTCGCCATCAATTTTTAGTGACAATAGAGGAAAATGTTATTAAAGGAGGGGCAGGCAGTGGCATCAATGAGCTATTAATGATGACGCAATCACGAATACCCGTGCTAAATATTGGTCTACCTGATCACTTTATTCCACAGGGAGAGCAAAATGAAATGCGCCGTGAATTTGGCCTCGATGCAGCAGGTATTCAACGACAGATAGAAGCAGGGCTTAGCCGAATCAGTTTAATTTGATTCAAGGCGGAGGAGTACAGACAGTACAAATAGTACGGCAAGCGACGACAACACAGAAT
>NZ_GL379720.1:0-2667 GCF_000143625.1 Candidatus Regiella insecticola LSR1
TGATCGTTGATATAACTGGCATGAAAGTTTGTTGTCAGCGACATAAAATTGAAAAAAAGGCATGACAAGGGGCTAACGCCATCTTATCAAGTTCACCGACATTCCAAGCAGAAACCACCAGGCGCCGTGAATCGGGATTTTTCTTTATCTCGTTAACCAGGAGATCGAGCTGGTCAATGTGACGGCCATCCGCCGTGCCCCAGCTACGCCATTGTTTGCCGTATACCGGGCCGAGATCGCCTTGTTCATCCACCCATTCATTCCAGATAGTAACGTCATTTTCTTTTAAATAGGCGATGTTAGTATCCCCTTTTAGAAACCATAACAGCTCATGGATAATCGCTTTTGTATAACAACGTTTGGTGGTCACCAAGGGAAAGCCGTTCTGTAAATTAAAACGCATTTGATGTCCAAAGATCGACAGGGTACCGGTACCAGTTCTGTCTTTTTTAGTAGTGCCTTCTTCTAGTACTTTTTTCATTAAAGCTAAATATTGTTGCATGATGCCTCTCGTTACAACGCTGGGTTACCCTCTGCCTTTGAAGGGCTGTGGCTATAGGCCCAAATCATTATTATTACCCCAGTCAAAACCATCGGTATCGATAACAGTTGTCCCATACTGATGACACCATCAAGTAAACCGATTTGCGCATCCGGCTGGCGGAAATATTCTACAATAATACGGAAAATACCATAACCAATAAGAAATAGGCCGGAAACACTTCCCATCGGCCGTGGTTTGCGAATAAAGAGATTCAGCAGGATAAAAAGCACGATACCTTCAAGGATCATTTCATACAATTGAGAGGGATGGCGCGGTAAGAGGCCGTATTGCTGTAGTATATTTTGCCAAGCAGCATGAGTAGGGGCTATTTTAATGTCTTCACTCTGCGAGGTTGGAAATAACATAGCCCAAGGCGTGTTTATTGTGACTCTTCCCCATAATTCACCATTAATAAAGTTACCTAAACGCCCGGCGCCTAAACCAAAGGGAATAAGTGGCGCGATAAAATCAGAGACTTGGAAAAAATGACGCTTTGTGCGCCGTGCAAACCATAACATGACAGCGATCACACCGATCAGCCCGCCATGGAACGACATACCGCCATCCCATACTTTGAAGAGATAAAGTGGATCCTCGAGAAATTGGGAAAAATTATAAAACAGGACGTAACCGACACGTCCTCCGATAAACACCCCCAAAAACCTGAATACAGCAGATTTTCGACTGCTTCTTTGCTCCAATGACTGCCTGGTTTATTCGCTCTGCGGATTGCTAGCCACAGGGCAAAAACAAAACCAATCAGGTACATCAAACCGTACCAGTGGAGAGAAACAGAACCGATTGAAAAAATAATCGGATCAAATTGAGGAAACGCTAAATAGTTATCGATCATCTATTTTTCCCCAGAAGGGTAAGTAAGAATGGAATGGTAGCATAGCTTAATTTATTATTTTTTTGAAAGTTCTCTACCCTTCGCCTTTGAAGCTGCCGCGTTGTTGGCTGCGGGTGCTCGCCGAATCACGTAGTCTATCTACGTTCATCGGTCGATCGTCCTGGCAGCCGAAGGCAACTTCAAAGACGAAAGGTATCTATTGATTTTTATTATCATGGATCCTATTTCCTGAATCCCAATCGATGTGACCAATCAATAAGATCGGCAACTTTGTGCACATCGAGCTTTCTCATCATATTAAGACGATGGGTTTCTACCGTTTTTTTACTGATGGTCAGCTTCTCAGCAATCACCCGGTTACAGGCTCCTTCTGTGATTAATTTGAGCACTTGTCGTTCACGGGGGGTAAGTGACGAAGGATTGTGACAGGTTTTCATCAGTTGTAATACTTGGTCGTGATCCAACGCCGGATCAATATAACGCTTGCCTGCCATGATCGTCTGTATGGCAGCAAGCAGAACTTCTTGTGGACTTTTTTTCAGTACATAACCCAGTGCCCCGATGTTTAATATTTGACTAACATAATATTCTTCTTGTCGGGCAGTTAATGCCAAGATACGTAACCGAGGCCAACGGCGCAATAAATCTACGCTAACATCTTGCCCATCCATACCAGGTAATCCTAAATCGAGAATGACCATATCTGGCTCAGTTTTTTGACACATGCAACGAACATCCAACCCATTCTCTGCTTGACCCACAACTTGATAACGTGGGTAAGGGGAAAGCATATTTTTTTATCCCATTAATAATGAGCTCATGGTCATCAACAATTAATATTTTGACATTCATGAATTTATTTCCTTTTATTTGCTACCGTACAACTATCTTATAGATACAGATAATTCAGTCAGTTTTATCAGCTGTGGTGTTCATTACATCATCAAAATGAAAACTGATTAGCTGATATAGTGTCTCTACCTCTTTCTTCGTTACTGCACCACCGGCGTGAAGACAGGTTTCCAGCTCAGCAGTGTTGTTTTGAAGTTCTGTCAGGCCCGCCTGTCCGGCACAGCCTTTTAATGTGTGGAGATGATGTAACAAAGCACTGGTATCGTCGATTGATTCAGTAATCTTTTGTACTAACATCAATAGTGCCTGCTTTATTTTCTTACTTAATTGATGATCAGTCAGATCAAGCATGGGTTTTGGCGCGACTGATTGTGGTAACAGTGGGATATCGCGTTCTAATTGAAATTGTGTGGCTAAA
>NZ_GL379720.1:2698-8538 GCF_000143625.1 Candidatus Regiella insecticola LSR1
ATTGTGCTGTTGTCTCTAATCCATCTAATCCCGGCATTCTGATATCCATCAGAACCAAATCAAAGCGTTGTTGGCGGCCTAATTGCAGCGCCTGTTCACCGTTTTCAGCTAACTCGACCTGGTGGCCTAATTGTCTCAACATCATACCGGTAATATCACGGTTGGTTTCAGCATCGTCGACTAACAGAATTTTTATTTGCCAAGGTTGTAATGGTAACTTCGATGGCGTGGGTAATGAGTATTCGAAAAGACGTTGCTTAACATGAGTATAAAGACGCCCTGGCAGATAAGCGAGTTCGGCATCGGCAAAATCTTCATTACCATCATCCGGTAAGCAGGTAATGCCCCATGCTTTAAGCTGTGGGTGCAAGGTACTCGGTGCCGCTAAACTGCCGCTGAAAATGGGGGCAGACAGTGTTTCGTTCAGCGGTAATTGCAGTGAAAAACAGGTTCCCGCTTTAGGTGTGCTTTGTAATTGCAAGGTACCTTGCATTAATTTGGCGAGATTACAGGCTATTGCTAGTCCTAAACCGGTTCCCTGTCCGTGGGAGCTGGTTTGAAAAAAGGGTTCGAATATTTTTCGCTGATTTTCAGCATCAATACCACAGCCAGTATCTTGAACAATGAAATATAATTTATCTTTTTTGCGTTCAACACGGAGGGTAATGGCACCAGATTGAGTAAACTTTACCGCATTACCTAACAAGTTGATCAAAATTTGCCTTAAACGCAATGCGTCTAATTGCAATTTTAGTGGGACATTTTCACCGACATGAGTACATAAGGTTAATGACTTCGTCATCGCAGAACTTTGAATTGCCAGCATGGCTTGATCAAGCAACGGCAGTAAAGCGGTTTCTTCCAACGCCAGCGTCATCTGTCCCGATTCAATACGAGAAAAATCGAGCAGATCATTAATAATGCCTAATAAAGAAAATGAACATAACCGAGCGGTATCTGCCAATCTTAATTGTGCGGGGGTCAGTGGGGTATTTTGCAATAATTCAATGGCGCCTAAGGAACCATTGAGCGGGGTGCGAATTTCATGACTGATAGTGGTTAGATGTAAACTTTTACGGCGACTGGCTTGCTCCGCTTCTTGCTTAGCCTGTGCAAGCTCGAGGGTGCGTTCTTTAACTTTTAGTTCTAAGGTATCGTACTGTTCATGGAGGGTATCCAATAGATGATTGTACGCTCGCGCAATATGTCCCAGCTCATCAGTACGTGTGGCCGGTAGCCGCGCATCCATTGCATCTGGGCCGGTAGCGCCAATAATATTAACAAAGTTGGACAGCGGAATAGCTAAGTAATAGCGGAGTAAGAAGAATAAAACCAGGGTGAGTAATACCAAAATCGCCAGGGCGAAGGGTAATTGATGCAACGCGGGTTTAGCTGCTTCCCAAGCGAAACCGATACGAGGATAGAGCACTAATTGTTGCCATCTTGGCCCGTTAAGCTGAGTACGAAATATTAAATAGTCTTCGCTTTGTTGCCATCCATCATGTAATTTCATTTGGCTCAGTTGCTCGAGAATTTTATTTAATTGTTCGGCAGGCGCGCTTTGTTGAGACATTGGCAGCAGTTCACCGTTGCTGTCTAATAACAAATTAATATCTTTTTGTTCTGTCACTCGACCATGAGAAAGTATCCCATTCAGTTTTAAAGCAAAACCGGCTAACATTCCGCTGTCATCGGATACAGCAACAGAAACATGCCAACCATTGTTGGGGGTGTAAACGGGGCTTCCCCAGAAAACATTGCTATGTATTGGGAAGGTTGGCAACTGAAATAATTCTCGACGGCGCTTGGCAAAGTAGTCTTTAGATATTTTTTGCGGCGGTAGCAAAGTAATGCCCTCGCTGCGATCTATAATGAAGCTATCCAGATAATAAGTTTGATCGGCAGCACCGTATGCCTGAATGATCCAACAATCATTGCTACGTTCTGGTGACGTACAACTGCTGTCACCCGTTAATGGGATATAGAAGCTGTCATAATTATTGAGAGGCTGTGGGGTTTCTGTCTGTGATTGATAATGTTCACGGCGGCTGGCAAGCAACCTGGCATCACGTTCTGCCCCTTCAAATTGCTGGTTGCTTAAATCTGCTCGCAAAATAGCCACGTGAGTTAAATCTTCAATCAAACGATGCCGCGTATTTTCAAACGAAAAAAAAGCATTAGTTGCTATGGATATTAACCATATTGCAACCAGAGTCGCACCCAATAATAATGTCAATCTAGTGACCAGTGATGATTTGTTTTCCATAAAAGTCACCTAAATTATTTTTTTCAGTACGCCATAGGAAGCAATTGAGATCAAGAGTTAAGTGAATTTTGTTGTGAATTTTGATATATTAAATACATAATATTAAAATTAATGATTAATTAATGTTTTTGCTCGATAGAAAATTATTTTATATACCCACAGCCCTTGAAGTTGCCGCTAGGCGAACATTCGCAGCCAACAACACTTCGGCTTCAAAGGCGAAGGGTATATAATTATTAATTTAAACCAACAGTTAACCCTTAACTCTGTAGGCTATACTTATGCTCGAAATATTGGAAACGCTTCCGTTGATTGCGATTATTTCGGTAACACCAGAATCTAATACTGTTCGCTTTAAACTGGATGACATTTTAGGTATGGCAAAGGATTATAACCATTCTGCTTGTATTGGCTTATCGCTATTAGACAAAAATGGCATACCTGATAAGGCTCTACAACATATCACGTTATTATTAGCCTCTAGAGAAGAGACTAAAGATTATGCTTTGCAGCTGCATGAAGAGCGTTGGTGGCTGTGGCTTCGTTGCAATGCTGAAAGCAAAACTGAGGAACTCTCCATTTTATTAGAACAACTGCTTGCTCTGAGCCGATATATTATTTCTCAAGTATCGGTAATAACTTCTTTAGATAGGCAAGCAATAGGTAAGGTAGTGATATGAAAAAAATTGTTGGGTTAATCTGTCTGTTATCTAACCCACTGCTCTATGCGCAACCGATTAATTGGCAGGGTTCTCCTTTTTTTATTTATAGTCGAGGAATCGCTGTTGCTAATTTGTTACAAGAATTAGGGAAAAACTATGGTATCCCGGTAATAGTGAGTCAGGCAATTACTGAAAGTTTCAGTGGAAAATTAAAAAATCAAACCCCTGAAGAAATGCTTGCTTATTTATCAGCCAAATATAACCTTACCTGGTATTTTGATGGTGATGTGCTTTATTTTTATAAAACGCAGGAAATTAGAAAAGAAATTATATCACCCGATGATTTGTCAATAAAAACCTTGATTAACTATCTTAGAAACAGTGGGTTATCAGATGGAAAAAACTGTACAGTTAAAGCGATCACTTCACTGAATAGTTTAGAGGTCAGTGGCGTTCCTGTGTGTATTGAACGTGCTGCTAGATTGACAAAGTTGCTTAATCAACAAGTGCGAGATAAGACCGATAATAAAGAAACGGTCAAAGTATTTTTACTTAAGTATGCGTCTGCGACAGATTCAAATTATCAGTATCGAGACCAAGAAGTGCAGTTACCTGGTTTAGTCACGGTTCTACGTGAGATGAGCGCTGGAAATACGCTACCGGTTAATACCGCTAATGGTGGAAAGATTGAAAATACCAGTTTGCCTCTTTTTTCTGCTGATCCGCGCCAAAATGCGGTTGTTGTCCGTGATCGCCAGGCTAATATGCCAATCTATAAAAGTCTCATTAATCAATTGGATCTACGTCCCATCGGCATAGAAATCTCAGTTACCATTATTGATGTAGATGCGGGGAATATTAATCAATTAGGTATTGACTGGACATCCTCTACTTCCTTAGCGGGCAATAAGGTTTCCTTTAGAAGTGGGTTAATACCGGGCAGCAACGATAGTTTCTCTAGTGTTATTGGCGATACAGATAATTTCATGGTTCGTCTTAAAGCATTACAACAAAATTCCCGCGCCAGGGTATTATCCCGTCCCTCGGTGGTGACACTGAACAATATTCCTGCGGTACTGGATAAAAACATTACTTTTTACACTAAATTACAAGGCGATAAAGTTGCTAAACTTGAATCTATTACCTCAGGTTCTTTATTACGAGTGACACCAAGAATGATTAATGACAATGGGCGGCACGAAGTATTACTGAATCTTAATATTAAAGACGGGGTACAAAAAAGTTCGAATAATGCGACTGAGCCCTTGCCACAAGTACAAGATTCTCAGATTTCAACGCAGGCAACGTTAAAAATCGGGCAAAGTTTACTCTTAGGCGGATTTATTCAAGATAGGCAAAGTGAAGCAGAAAAAAAAGTCCCCTTCTTGGGGGATATTCCTGTTATTGGTGAATTATTTCGTAGTACTGATAAGCACTCACATAGTGTCGTTCGGTTATTTTTAATTAAAGCAGTACCGGTTGATACAGGGCATTAAGATGAATGCGCAGCTAAAAATGCGTCTGTTAAACGGAGAACTTAATGGACGTGAGATCCGTTTGCCCACAGGGGATTTCACGCTTGGAGAACAGGGATGTGATGTGCTTTTGCCGCTACAACAGGGTGAAGTATTGACGCTAAAAATAGAAGAAAATAACGTTTTTATGCAAACGGCGGGGCGAGTTTGGGTCAATGGTCGTGTTTTTGACTCGCAAAACGCATTGCCTTTGAACGAGGTAGTCGAAACAGCCGGTCTAATTATGGTATTAGGAGAGCAGGACGATATACTTAGCGGCATAACTATTCCTCGTCGGTATTCTGGGCAAGAGTCATTGTTGTTATTATCAGGGGCTGTATTATTGCTACTGCTGTTAGTGTCTATGAGCTTATTTTGGTTATCTCATTCTAAAACGGGCAGTGTAGATCAAGCATTAGCACTGCAAAACCAGCTGGAAGAGCAACTGCAACAATTAGAATTAAAAGATGTTAAAAGTAGCTGGCAGCCTGATGGTAGTGTGATATTAAATGGCTATTGTTTATCTTCAGCTGCGATTCGGCAGTTACAAAATTTTTTGATTCTGCACGGTGTCATATATCGCAACCAATTGGTGTGTGATGATCACTTAATTGTTAGTGTTAGTGATGTGGTACGGCAATACGGTTATCCAGATGCTGAGGTGAGCGAAGGTAATCAACTGGGGCGTGTTACTATTCATGGCACCATTCAAGCGGGCCCGCAATGGGAAAAAGTGCAAGAAGTGCTCACGCTGATGCCGGGATTAAAAGGATGGACGGTAATTAATCATCAGGGGGAGATGATTAATCTATTGATAAATAAATTAAGGGCTTTTGAATTACTTGGCTATTTAAGCTTGGCACAGAATAAAAAAAATATTGTTATCAGTGGGCAACTCTCTGGCGAACAGCAGCAAAAATTAAATGTAATATTCACCAGCATTCAGCAGGAGCTGCCTGATTTTCCTCCTATTGTTTATCAAAATATCCCCGCTTCAGATCAATCCAAACAATTACTTCCGGCAGAAATCGTCAGCTATGGTGGTAATCAAAACTCTGAATTTATGGAACTGGCCAATGGACTTCGTCTGCAGCAAGGAACGATATTGCCCAATGGCTATAAAATTGTTTTTCTCAGTGCTCATGGTCTTCAATTAATGAGAGGAAATAATCTTGTCCATATTCCACTGAGTTTTTAATAGAGGTTAACACATGCAACGCATCACCAAACTGGAAAATTGTATTAAATATGATCATGAACAAACTCAAGCCAAGTTAGATGAATTGGCAGAAGCTTTAATTCAATTAAAAAAAAATGACCTCGATACCGGAAAAACCTGATATTCAAAAACAGTTTCTTCAGCTAACTGAAGCCGTATTAAGTGCACAAAAGATTATT
>NZ_GL379721.1 GCF_000143625.1 Candidatus Regiella insecticola LSR1
CAAATTAAACTGATTTGGCTATAACGGTTTAAAAATTTGATGGCAGTAATTAAGGGAATGGACTTCTTGCACCACCCAGTAGGTTATGCAAGAAGTTTAATAGATATACCTTCTTTCGCTATTCTCTTTTTCAATGTCCGTTTAGTACGATCAATCACCTCCCCCGCTAACTGACCGCAAGCCGCGTCGATATCATCACCCCGTGTTTTACGTACAATAGTGGTAAAACCATACTGTATTAACACCTTAGAAAATCGATCCACACGGCTGTTAGAGCTTCGACCATAGGGCGCGCCCGGGAAAGGGTTCCAAGGAATAAGATTAATTTTACAGGGGGTATTTTTTAAACATTCGGCTAATTGATGAGCTTGCTCGGGACTGTCATTAATATGATCGAGCATCACATATTCAACAGTAACACGCCCTTGGTTAGCATTAGATTTCGCCAGATAACGCCGTACTGCCGCTAAAAAAGTGTCGATATTATATTTACGATTAATCGGCACAATTTCATCTCTGATCTCATCCGTCGGTGCATGAAGAGAAATAGCTAAAGCGACGTCGATCATATCACCCAATTTATCTAACGCCGGTACCACACCCGAGGTCGATAGGGTAACGCGGCGTTTGGACAAACCAAAACCGAAATCGTCCATCATAATATCCATCGCTGGCACCACGTTATTTAAGTTCAATAACGGCTCGCCCATGCCCATCATGACTACGTTAGTAATAGGACGCCGACCACTGGATTTTAGCGAGCCGATAATTTTGGCGGCACGCCAGACTTGTCCAATAATTTCCGCGACACGTAAGTTACGGCTAAAGCCTTGCTGAGCGGTTGAACAAAACGTACATTCCAATGCGCAACCTACCTGTGAGGAAACACATAAGGTAGCGCGATCAGCTTCTGGGATATAAACCGTTTCAACTTGTTGATCGCCTACTTTAATCGCCCACTTAATGGTACCGTCCGCCGATCGTTGCTCTTGTGCCACTTCCGGGGCGCGAATTTCTGCTATTTGTTGTAACTTGGTGCGTAATACTTTATTGATATCACTCATTTGTTCGAAATCATCGTAACAATAGTGATATATCCATTTCATCACCTGATCAGCACGAAAGGGCTTTTCCCCCATTTCGATAAAAAAATGGCGTAATTGCTGACGATTTAAATCAAGCAGATTGACTTTAGTGCTAACCATGGTAGTTCTCTTCAATATTTAAGAGCCTGTTGAAATCTCTTGCGCTCGCTCAAGAAGATTTGGCACAGGCTCTAGGATGATTCGATCACAAAGAATTTCATCGGCGGTAAAAAAATAAGCAATTTCACGTTGAGCCGATCCAACGCTATCAGAGCCATGAACCGCATTGGCGGTAACACTATCAGCG
>NZ_GL379722.1 GCF_000143625.1 Candidatus Regiella insecticola LSR1
TGATCGGCCAAACCAAAGGTATTCAATCATGGATTAAATTGTATACGATGAAGCTGAGCATAAACCCCTTTTTTCGCTAATAACTCTCGATGTTGGCCTCGCTCGACAATCTGGCCATCCTCTATGACTAAAATTTCATCTGCCTTTTCGATAGTGGATAAGCGATGGGCAATAATTAATGAGGTACGGTTTTTTTGTAATTCATCCAATGCAGCTTGAATGGCATATTCAGATTCAACATCTAATGCCGAGGTGGCCTCATCAAGAATCAATATCGGACAATCACGCAGCAGAGCGCGTGCAATGGCAATACGCTGACGTTGACCACCTGATAGCATTACACCATTCTCGCCAATCACAGTATCAAGCCCATTTTCCATTTTTTCAATAAAATCGCTGGCATGCGCCATCTTTGCCGCGTTTTCTATTTTTTCACGGCTATATTGTTTGTCTCTAGCATAAGAAATATTATTCGCTATCGTATCATTAAATAAATATACGTTCTGTGATACTAATGCGATCTGATTACGTAGAGAATCTAATTTATAATCACGCAAATCTCTCTTATCGATTAGAATATTGCCCTTATTAATATCATAAAAACGAGTGAGTAAATGGGCTATCGTCGATTTTCCGGCGCCAGAACGTCCAACCAGTGCCACTGTTTTGCCTGCCTGAATATCTATATTAATGCTAGTGAGTACAGGGATCTTTTTGTTTGGATAACAAAAAGTGACATTATGAAATTCAATATTTCCCTTTACCCGCTTTACTTCTAATTTACCTTCGTCTTTTTCTTGTTCTGTATCTAGAATGGCAAATAGCGTCTGACAAGCAGCCATACCTCGTTGAAATTGAGCATTAATATTTGTTAGCGATTTTAATGGGCGCATCAATGCCATCATGGCCGAAAAAACCACAGTAATAGTCCCCGCTGTTAAGGTTTCCATCACACTAGGAAAGCTCGCAGCATACAATACGAAAGCGAGTGCAAAGGAAGCAATTAATTGAATAATAGGATCAGAAATTGATGAGGCAGAAACTATTCTCATTCCTTGCTGCCGCATTCGGTTACTTACCGCATTAAAACGCTCTGATTCAATTTTTTGGCCGCCGAAAATCAAAACTTCTTTGTGTCCTTTCAGCATTTGTTCTGCGCTCGTGGTCACTTGCCCCATCATACTTTGCATATTTTTACTGATATTGCGAAAACGTTTGGATACCACACGAATTACCAATGAAACAATAGGCGAGATAACGATCAGAATTAATGATAATTGCCAACTGTAATAAAACATCATGATGAAAAGGCCGATAATAGAGGCACCTTCCCGCACCACTGTAATTAATCCGTTAGAAGAAGAAGCGGCAACCTGCTCAGAGTCATAAGTAATACGTGAAAGCAGCGTCCCAGTAGACTGCTGATCAAAAAATGCTACCGGCATACCCATCATGTGGCTAAATAATCGACGACGCATATACATGACAACTTTACCGGAAACCCATGAAATACAGTAGGTTGAAATGAAACTTGTTATACCTCGTACTAGCATCAGACCAATCACGGCTAGAGGCATCCAGGTCAAAATTGAGCTATTTGTTTTACCAAAACCTTCATCCAATAATGGTTTTAGCAACGACAACATAAAAATATCACTGGCTGCATTAAAAATTAGCGCTATCGCAGCTACGATTAAGCCTGTTTTAAAAGGAGCTATCATCGGCCAAAAACGGCGGAAAGTTTTCCAAGTGGAGAGGTCGTGATCATTTATCATTAAAAAACGGGTCCCTGAAGAATTAACAGATCATGAGATTTATTACAAAATTTATGCGCCCAGTACCATGTTAGGCCGCAAACTATTCGGCATGCTTTGTGGGATGTGCCACCCTGTTAGCGAAATTGCGTGCCGCTGACGCACACCAGTTTTATCAGTAGTTTCTTTTATTCATCATACTCTCTGGCGCCAAACCATTGATGGTACCAACGAGGCATGTACTGCTCTCGATAGCCACTCACTTGCCAATTATTATCGAAAAAAACAGGCTAATTTGTCCAGAAACTGAAGTATCACGCCAAGCAATATTATTTTTTTTGTAGCGGCAGCGTACCTTTTTTGACGGCAATCGCCATGAGTTATAACGTGCGACAGATGCCAATGCCAATGCAGGTTTCACTGAACGCAGGAAAGGCGGAGTAGATGAAGTTTTACTGCCGTGATGAGGAACTTGTAAAATGGTTGAATCAAGTTTACCGCCATGCTCACGTATCACTTGATACTCTCCCTTATTTTCTAAGTCACCGGTTAATAATACGCTATGTTTACCATCATCAATACGAATAACACAAGAATCATCATTTTTACTATTTTGTGTCAAACTTCCTGGCCAGAGCACTTCAAAATTTAAGCCCTGCCATTGCCAACTGTCTCCGCGTCTACAAAGCATAAATTGCTCCCGCCGAAAAAAAGGTGCTCTTATATCCGCCTGTGGGAATGCCTCTATAAGTTCAGCCAATCCGCCAGTATGATCTCTGTGATCGTGACTGAGAATAATCTGTTCAACATGAAGACCCCGCCAACTAAGATAAGGTAATATGACTTTCGATGCCATGCTACCTGCACTCCATTGCATTCCTGTATCAAAGATTATCACTTTACCGGCGCGCTCAATGACAACAGCCAGACCGTGCCCAACATCCAGCATATCAACCCGCCAACGATACTCTTGCTTCCCGTAAGAAAATCCCCACAAAACGAGACATAATACTAATACCGCAATCGAATGACTTTTCCACCATTGAAAACGCCAAATGATTACTGCTAACCATCCACTGTAACTGGCTAATATTGAATTTTTTCCAACAGCTAACCAGCCTTTTTGTAGCGTATTTAAAGGAAAAAATATCATATTAATCGATAAATCAGCGACGTACCATAACCATGAGGCAACGGCGGGCATTAGACTGGTGAGCAGTGCCATTAGTACCGCCGGTACAGTAATAATCGATACGATCGGCACCGCCCACATATTCGCAACTAGAGCAGACAAGCTAACGCCATGAAATAACCCGACTTGTAACGGCATCAGTAATAGCAACATACCTAATTGCAAATGTAGCCAGCGGAGCGGTAAATTGCGCCAATTTTTTCGGTCAGCGGGGTTAGTTTGTGATCTAACCGAAGTGAGGGGTACCCAATTCCACCAAAAAATGAGAGCGGCTACTGCCAAACATGATAACCAAAAACTATCTGATAATACTGCTAGTGGATCAGTAACTAGAATCAACGCAAGTGTCCATATCCAAACCTGCCATGCACCGCATAAGACACCAAAACCACGTAATGTTAGCCATAGCGTTAACGCTAATGCTGCTCTCATTGTAGGGGGACTAGCTCCAGCTAGCCACACATAAGATATTGCCATTAACCATGAAAAAAATAATGGAAAACCTACGCCTACCCAATTGGCAGGGAAAAAAAATTGTATCGCTCTGGCCAGTAATGCGCCAAACGACGCAGCTACAGCAATATGTAATCCTGAAATAGCCATCAAATGGGCAGTACCTGTTTGCCGTAATTGCTGCCAATTTTTTTGATCAAGCAAATGCCGTTCACCAAAGGCTAATGCGAGTAAAATAGGATGGTAGTTGTAGATGCCTATTTGGCGTTTAATACCACTAATGATTTTTTGGCGAAAATTACAATTATTATTAATTATATTTGAGCTAATTATTTTTCCTGATAAAGGCTGACGGTTAGCGATTGCCCAACGTTGGCTATCAAATCCCCCTTGGTTAAGTAAGCTGTGTATGGGTCTCATTCGTAATTTTAGTTTCCACTGTTGCCCAGCACAAAATGGTTTTAGCTCATCAGGCCAAATGACAGAGACCCTGACTGGTGGAAACAAACGTCGACCATCAATCTGATTAATCGCCAATACGACTTTTTGCTTGTCATGCTGTTTATTATCATCCGAAAGATTAATACTTTTAACCGTAGCAATAATATTGCTATCTCCTTGGGATAGGATATTAATCTGTGTTAGCAATGTGGTTCCATGCCAACATCCCCAAAGAAAGCTAATAATGGCTAATGAAAAATATCGGCATATCACGTTATTGCTGACCCAAAGGGCTATTGTCAATACCATCAGGCTCACGAATAATTTATGCCCTGGTAATTGCGATAAAATAGCCAATGCCGCTTTGGTTAATGATAAGACGATAGCCATGCCCCTCTTAGAGCTATGTAGTAAAGGAAGTGTCTGATCATTGCCATTTTTTTCTATCGCTTAAGCCATATAGCTAGAAGCGGATCGAAATTTATTTGAAGGAAAGAACAAAAATTAAGGGAATATTGTGATATTGCTCGAATAATAGGAGGAGGAATATAAAGTTAAAGTGTATACCCTTCGCCTTTCAAGTTACAGCCGCGTTGGCAACGATCACGCATCCCTGTCATGTACTACTTGTACACTTCGAGGATTCGATTGATTGCCGTATAGCCGTATAGCCGTATAGCCGTATAGCCGTATAGCCGTATAGCCGTATAGCCGAATCAGTTTAATTTGATTCAAGGCGGAGAAGTGCGGACAGTACAAATAGTACGGCAAGCGACGACAACACTTAAATCAAATTAAATTGATTTGGCTATAATTCAAAATTCATTGGATATATTACTTGCAAAATATAAGTTTATTTTGCAAAAAGATAATAAAAAAACGGCACTATGTAGTACCGTTTGATTTCTGATCATATTGAAAGTTAAGACGCTACAGAGGGTCTAGCAGCAGAGTCCACACCAGCACGTAAATCTTTACCTGGTTTAAAATGGGCAACATATTTACTAGGTAACTCAACTGGCTCCCCAGTTTTTGGATTACGACCAGTACGAGCGGCTCGATAGTGGAGGCAAAAACTACCAAATCCTCGGATCTCGATACGATTACCTTTAGCCAATGTAGCAATCATGAACCTAAATATCTCTCCCACGCTTTCATCTACGTCTTTAAAAGACATATGAGAGAGGCGCTTATGAAGTCTTTTAATCAATTCAGACTTGTTCATATCACCTCCAAGTTTCTTAAATAAAACCAGCTATCCCCTTCGCTTTTGAAGCCGCCGCGTTGTTGGCTGCGAGCCCTCGCCCTCATCAGGTAGTATGTCTACGCTCATCGGGTCTCACGCCCTAGCCGCCTAGCGGCAACTTCAAAGACAAAGGGTATATTCAGAGACAAAAAATCGATCTCGCTGCTACCTTATTCTCCCTTGGCTGCTTTGAATGCTTCAACCATAGCGTTAGAAGAACCAGTTTCTTCCTGCTTACTATTGTTGGCAACAGGAGGCTTAGTCGCATCCTTTTCATTGCTCTCATCCTTAGTGCAAGCAGATAAAACAATTTTGCGGGTCTTACGATCAACACTTGTATATTGTGCCTCAATCTCGTCACCAACTTTCAAATTCGACATGGCATCAGAAACACGCATGCTGCCTGTTACACCAGGCGCCAGCTCAATTGTAGCACTTTTAGCATCAAGCGCTAAATTTACCCTTAACAACGGTGCCTTTGTTTTTTCTGACAGGAAATCACTAAGGGGATCCTCTACTAATTGTTTAACACCTAAGGAGATACGTTCACGTTCTGCATCGACTTGTAAAACAACAGCTTCGATTTCATCGCCCTTTTTGTATTTACGAACCGCGTCTTCTCCTGATTTATGCCAACAAATATCACTCAGGTGAACTAAGCCATCGATGAAACCCTCTAAACCGATAAAAATCCCAAAATCAGTAATAGATTTGATTTTCCCTTTAACACAATCACCTTTCTTATGAGTCTCGTCAAATTTCTGCCAAGGATTACATTTACACTGTTTCAGGCCAAGCGAGATACGACGCCGATCACCATCAATATCGAGCACCATAACTTCAACTTCGTCACCAAGGCTGACAACTTTAGCAGGATGGATATTTTTATTGGTCCAGTCCATTTCAGAAACATGCACTAAACCTTCCACTCCCTCTTCAATTTCTACAAAGCAGCCATAATCAGTCAGATTCGTCACTCGCCCTTTTAACTTGCTGCTTTCTGGATAACGCAGCGCAATAGAAACCCATGGGTCTTCAGCTAATTGCTTCAAGCCAAGCGATACACGTGTACGCTCAGCATCATATTTCAGTACTCTAACGTTTATTTCGTCACCCACACAGACACATTCATTAGGGTGTTTTATCCGTTTCCAGGCCATATCAGTAATGTGCAATAGGCCATCAACACCGCCCAAATCAACGAAAGCGCCATAATCGGTTAGATTTTTAACCACCCCTTTAATAATCGCGCCTTCTTGTAAGCTTTCTAATAATTGATCACGTTCAGCACTATTTTCATTTTCAAGCACTGCACGACGAGAAACGACAACATTATTACGTTTTTGATCTAATTTAATGACTTTGAACTCAAGCTCTTTGTTTTCCAAATTCTGAGTGTCTCGAACAGGGCGTATATCGACCAATGAACCAGGCAGGAAAGCACGGATATCGTTCAGTGCGACAGTAAAACCACCTTTTACTTTTCCGTCGATGATACCTGTAACGGTTTCCGCTTTTTCATAGGCTTTTTCTAACCTTACCCATTCTTCGTGGCGTTTAGCTTTCTCACGAGATAAGCGTGTTTCACCAAAACCGTCTTCTATGTCATCTAGCGCAACGTCAACTTCATCACCAACTTGAATTTCTAGTTCACCTTGTGCATTTTTAAATTGTTCTACTGGAATTGCTGATTCTGATTTTAAACCGGCATCCACCAGGACGGTATCTTTATTGATAGAAACAACAACACCACGAACAATAGAGCCTGGACGTGTTTCAATTGTTTTTAGGAATTCTTCAAAGAGCTGAGCGAAAGATTCTGTCATGTTAATAATCTTCAAGGGTTGTGAAATTTAACGTCTATTCAGCATCCCGCCAAATAGGGTTGTTTATCTACCTCACTACACATCCTTTGCAGTAAGGATAAAATGTTCTTTAACATAAATACCGACTAATTCATAGTGTCATCAATATACCCTTCGCCTTGAATCAAATTAGGCTGATTCGACTATAACACCATGCTATTGCTAAAACTTTGTATGGCTGTACTTTGCAGCATCTTGCACTGCCTGCCCCATCGGCAGTTTTCTTTCAATATACGCCAATGATGCATTAATCACCTGTTCAATGGACATATTAGTTGAATCTAGTATTAATGCATCAGCTGCAGGGATTAAGGGGGCAATTAACCTACTACGATCACGATTATCACGTTCCTGTATATCAACCAAAAGGCGCTCGAAGCTAACATTAACCCCTTCTGCCTGCAACTGTAGCATACGCCGATGCGCGCGTGCTTGCACGCTAGCGTCAAGGAATATTTTAACGGGAGCATCAGGGAATACTACTGTTCCCATATCGCGACCATCGGCAACTAAACCAGGCTTTTTACGAAATGCCCGTTGGCGAAGTAAAAGCGCAGCCCGTACTCGCGGGAAGGTTGCCACTTGCGATGCACTTTTACCTATAGCTTCAGTACGAATTTCATTGGTGATATCTTCACCTTCTAAAATGACTTGTAACTGCTTGTTATTTGAAACAAAGCGAACATCGAGATGTTCTGCAATGGGAACTAACGCCTCTTCAGTGTTGATATCCAGCTGATGGTGTGACGCTGCCACGGCGAGTACACGGTAGATAGCTCCTGAATCCAGTAAATGCCATTTTAGCAATTCTGCTAATGCTTTGCATAGCGTACCTTTACCTACACCACTTGGCCCATCAACGGTTATCACTGGGAGTATTACCGTCATTTTTTTCTCCTTTTCGCTGAACCTCGTGTTCACCCTAGAGGGCAATCACTGGCGCAGCATTATACGCTGTATCTTGACTAAGTGTTACCCTAGAATTTTCGAATAGTCTCTAAAAAAACCGAGATGCTGAAGTTTAAAATATTTGAGATATACCCAATAGACCTCTTTCGAAACTGTAGCGAGTGATGCGAAGCCAAGGCGCCCGGCGCACAGCAACCTTCGTTGCCATGCGAGTACATGAGGATTGCGCGCACCGGGCAACGCAGGATTCGTATCACTCGGTAGGTTTCCAAAGAGGTTTAATGAATTTAGAGTTACGACAAGGCGCCCAGGGCGACCGACCGATGAGCGTAGACATACCATGAGGCTAGCACCCGCAGACAATAAAGCCATAACTTGAAAGGCGAAGGGTATATCAAACATGGCAGAGAGGATGTCAAATACATAAGCTTAATGCGGTTAAATTATGAAAATAATCAGGGAATGTTTTAGTAACGCAATTAGGATTTAAGATGGTGATTGGGTTATCTGATAATGCGAGTAGTGAAAAACACATCGCCATACGATGGTCGTTATAAGTGTTTATTTTAGTAGTAAAAATTAATTTTTGTGGCGGCACAATGCAAATGTGGTCTTTTCCGGCCATAACTTTTGCACCCACTTTTTCTAATTCTGTCGTCATGGCATAAATACGATCAGTTTCTTTTATCCGCCAGTTATAAATATTACGAATAGTGGTTGATCCTGTGGCAAATAGCGCCGTAATCGCAAGGGTCATAGCAACATCAGGGGTGTGATTCATATCTATGTCGATACCCTGCAATTGGCCACGACAGCATTCAATGTAATCATCATGCCAGTGGATTGTTGCCCCCATTCGCTGCAACACATTAGCAAATTCGATATCACCCTGTATGCTTTTTTTTCCGATACCCTTCACGCGAACTTTGCCCCCTTTAATTGCCGCTGCGGCCAAAAAATAGGAAGCTGACGAAGCATCACCTTCAATCCAATATTTCTTCGGTGATCGATAAGTTTGCCTCCCTTTAATGTAAAAGTGTTGGTAATTTTTCCTGCGAACCTCAACACCGAATATTTTCATTAAATGCAAGGTGATATCAATATAGGGTTTGGATACCAGATTGCCTTGAATCTGAATATCAGTATCTTGAATAGCCAAAGGGGCGGCCAGTAATAGGGCAGTTAGAAATTGGCTAGACAGACTGCCATCAAGCGTTAATGTGCCACCAGAAAAACCACCTTTTAAACGAAGGGGGGGATAATTGTGCTGTTCGAGATAATCTATTTGTGCGCCCCCTTGACGTAAAGCATCTACTAAATGGCCAATAGGCCGTTCTTTCATACGCGGCTCACCGGTCAAAATAACCTCACTGTTACCCAGGCAAAGTATCGCCGTCAAGGGTCGCAGTACAGTGCCAGCATTGCCTAAAAATAATTTTTTCCCTTTATCAGTATGCATTAGCCCACTAAGACCATCGATTTCACATTGAGTGGCATCAGCGGAAAGTCGGTATTTTACGCCCAGTGTTGTTAACGCTTTGAGCATATGGCGCGTATCATCACTGTCTAGCAAATTGTCGATTTGGGTCGTACCGCTTGCCAATGCGGCTAAAAGCAATACACGATTGGATATACTTTTTGAGCCAGGTAATTTGACGGTGCCATTGATTAACGGTATCGGTTGTAGCCTAAGCGATTCAACCATGACGGCGTTCAAACTCAGACATAAAAGCGGTCAAAGCTTTCACACCTTCAATTGGCATCGCATTATAAATAGACGCTCGCACCCCTCCTGCTGCTGAATGGCCTTTTAGTGCCTTTAATCCTTCGCTTTCAGCCTCTGCAAAAAAGAGCGCTTCCAATGCAGGATCAAGCAGCCGAAAAGGCACATTCATCCATGAGCGATAATGTTTTTCTACATTATTGCGATATAATTTGCTGTTATCGATAGCAGAATAT
Organism: Candidatus Regiella insecticola LSR1; assembly: GCF_000143625.1. Classification (GTDB taxonomy): domain Bacteria; phylum Pseudomonadota; class Gammaproteobacteria; order Enterobacterales; family Enterobacteriaceae; genus Regiella; species Regiella insecticola. The sequence goes on from NZ_GL379722.1 coordinate 9,820, forward strand.
AACCATTCGGCTTTAACGCGATTGCGTTTTTCCATCGCCTCAAGCCCCCCCTGTTTTAGCAACCACTTAAAGACCAGACCTGCCAAATACCAGGCAAAGGTTGGCGGGGTGTTAAACATAGAATCCTTTTCAGCTAAGGCATTATAATTGAAAATAGAGGGCGTTAGCGGGTGCGCATGCCCTAACAGATCTTCCCGTATAATGACTAATGTTAGCCCCGCTGGCCCAATATTTTTTTGTGCACCGGCATAAATGACACCATAACGTTCAACATCAATAGGGCAGGAAAGCAGACAGGAAGAGCAATCCGCAACCACCACTTTTTTATTGTCAAAACAGGGTTGCTCATGGATAGCGATGCCCTCGATGGTTTCATTCGGGCAGTAATGCAAATAGGCGGCGTTGTCATCTAATGACCAGTCCTTCATCGGCTTAATACCCACCTTGCCAGCCGTATCAGTAATGACGACATCAATGACATTGGGAGTGCAATATTTTTTTGCTTCGTCGATCGCGCTACGTGCCCAGTAACCGCTATCAATGTAATCCGCTTGTTTTTTTTTCAGCCAAAATATTGAGCGGACCGCCGCAAATTGGCCTCTAGCCCCTCCATGGCAAAACAGTACCTTATAATTGTCAGGAATTTTTAACAATTCACGCAGATCTTTCTCTGATTCCTGAACCACTTGCATAAATTCTTTACTACGATGGCTAATTTCCATGACGGAAACGCCAAGTTCTTGCCAATGACATAACTCTTGCTGAGCCTTAAGAAGCACTTCTGCAGGTAACATGGCTGGTCCAGCGCTAAAATTATAAACAGAGGGCATTTGATCACCTATTCGTTAATTACCGATTATAGCCAAAT
>NZ_GL379723.1 GCF_000143625.1 Candidatus Regiella insecticola LSR1
TGGGGGGTGTACAGGTAGTACATGACTGGGATGAGAGCGAGCAGCCAACGCCGCCGTAACTTCAAAGACGAAGGGGATATCAGTAGGTAATCATATGACAATCCACATCGCAATCAATGGTTTCGGGCGTATCGGTCGTAACGTTTTGCGGGCGCTGTATGAATCGGATAAACGCGCCCACATATCGGTGGTGGCGATCAATGAATTGGCCAGTGCCGAGGCGATGGCACATTTATTGAAATATGATTCAAGCCATGGGCGCTTTGCTCGTGAGCTGAGCTTGAAAAATGATGGTCTTTATGTCGATGGCGATTTTATCCGCTTAATGCACCAAGCTGAAATTAAAGATTTACCTTGGCATAGGTTAAACATCGATGTAGTTTTGGATTGTAGTGGTGTTTTTGGCAGTCGTGAAGACGGTAAAGCGCATTTGGCCGCCGGGGCTAAAAAGGTGTTATTTGCCCATCCAGGAGCAACCGATTTAGATGCCACCGTGGTTTATGGTGTTAATCATCAGCATTTACTGGCTGAACATAAAATTGTCTCTAACGCCTCTTGCACCAACAATTGCCTCATTCCCATTATTAAGATACTGGATGACGCCTATAAGATTGAATCCGGCGCGGTGACCACCATCCATTCATTGATGAATGACCAACCGGTGATTGATGCCTATCATCAAGATTTACGCCGCACGCGTGCCGCCAGTCAATCCATTATTCCTGTCGATACCAAATTGGCTGCTGGCATTGCTCGTATTTTGCCCAAATTTAAGGGCAGATTTGAAGCCATTTCCGTACGGGTACCCACCATTAATGTCACCGCTATCGATTTAACGGTAATGGTCACTGAAACCTTGCAAGTTGAGCAAGTCAACCAATGCTTACAACAGGCAGCACAAAAAGCGTTTCATGGTATAGTCGATTACACCACATTACCCTTGGTTTCGACCGATTTTAACCATGATCCACACAGTGCTATTGTCGACAGCACACAAACCCGGGTTAGCGGACAACATCTGATTAAAACCTTAGTATGGTGTGATAATGAATGGGGCTTTGCCAATAGAATGTTGGATACCACCTTAGCCATGGCGAAAAGCGGATTTTATACCCAATGAATTTCGAGTTACGGCAAGGCGGCAATCAATCGAATCCCAGGAGTGTACAGATAGTACATGACAGAGGATGAGTGCGAACAGCCAACGCAGCCGTAACTTGAAAGGCGAAGGGTATAACGCATTAAAAAGAGGTTATAACATGTCTGTAATTAATATGTCTGATTTAGCCCTAACAGGGAAACGTGTACTGATCCGAGCCGATCTCAATGTACCGATTAAAGAGGGGGAAATCACTTCCACAGCGCGTATTGACGCATCAATACCGACGATCAAAGCCGCACTAGATAAAGGGGCGCATGTCATGGTGACCTCTCACCTGGGGCGACCGATTGAAGGCGAATATAACGACGCTTTTTCACTCCTTCCCATCGTGCATTATTTACAAAAAAAACTGTCGATTCCGGTGCGTTTAGCCACAAACTATCTTGATGGGGTTGAGGTAGGTGCGGGTGAAGTGGTGGTGTTAGAAAACGTGCGCTTTAATCAAGGCGAAGAAAAAAACGATGAAGCCTTGGCAAAAAAATACGCCGCACTTTGTGATGTTTATGTGATGGACGCTTTTGGCACCGCACATCGTGCGCAGGCATCAACGCACGGCGTTGGCCAATTTGCCCCTATCGCTTGTGCAGGGCCATTGTTATCAGCAGAGTTGACGGCATTGGCCACCGCCTTAGATCACCCAGCGCACCCGATGGTGGCGATTGTCGGCGGCGCTAAAGTTTCTTCTAAACTCAAGGTGTTGGATAGCTTAGCGCAGATCGCCGATCAACTGATTGTCGGCGGTGGCATTTCAAACACCTTTGTTGCCGCTCAAGGTCATAACGTCGGTCAATCGTTGTATGAAAAAGACTTGTTGCCGCACGCCAAAGAACTGTTAAAAACCTGTAATATCCCCTTGCCAATAGATGTTCGTGTCGCCACTGAGTTTTCTGAAAATGCGGTAGCGGTAGTGAAACCCGTGACAGATATTAACGATGATGAAGAAATCCTCGATCTGGGTGATGCTTCTATCCAGAATCTGGTTAACATTATCAAAAACGCCAAAACCATTTTGTGGAATGGTCCTGTGGGTGTTTTTGAATTCCCTAATTTTCGCCAAGGCACTGAAATTTTAGCAAGAGCAATCGCTGACAGTAGCGCCTTTTCTATCGCTGGTGGGGGAGATACGCTAGCGGCCATAGATCTTTTTGGTATTGCTGATAAAATATCTTACATTTCTACTGGAGGTGGTGCTTTTCTCGAATTTGTTGAAGGGAAAAAATTACCGGCCGTGGCGATGCTAGAAGCACGTGCTAAACAGGTTAAATCAGCCTGTTAAAGCATTTCATTTTATTAGATCTCTTTGGAAACCGTAGCGAGTGATGCGGAGTCAAGGCGCCCGGCGCACAGCAACCGGAGTGTATATAAATACATGAGGATTGCGCGCACCGGGCAACGCAGGATCCGTGTCACGCAGTAAGTTTCCGAAGAGGTCTATTGATTGGCTGACAAATAGGACAAATAACATGTCAGAAATTCCTAATTTCTTAAAGCCTGGGGTTATTACAGGTAATGATGTACAAAAACTCTTCACCTACGCAAAAGAAAAAGGCTTTGCATTACCAGCAGTCAACTGTATCAATAGCGATTCTATCAATGCTGTATTAGAAAGCGCAGCCAAAGTAAAAGCACCTGTGATTATTCAATTTTCCAATGGCGGCGCCGCTTTCATCGCAGGCAAAGGCGTAAAATTAGAAGGTCAGCAAGCGGCTATTGTTGGCGCTATTTCCGGCGCACATCATGTGCATCAAATGGCTGCACATTACGGCGTGCCGGTTATTTTGCATACTGATCATTGTGCGAAAAAATTGCTGCCTTGGTTAGATGGCCTGCTTGATGAAGGGGAAAAACATTATGCCGCCACAGGTAAGCCGTTGTTCTCTTCTCATATGATCGACTTATCGGAAGAGCCGTTAGAAGAAAATATCACCATTTGTGAAACATATTTAAAACGTATGGCAAAAATCGGCATGACACTAGAAATTGAACTCGGTTTTACTGGCGGTGAAGAAGACGGGGTCGATAACAGCCACTTGGATAATTCTAAACTTTATACGCCACCCGAAGAGGTGGCTTATGCGTATGAAAAATTAAACGCCATCAGCCCCAATTTCACTATTGCCGCTGCTTTTGGCAATGTTCATGGGGTGTATACACCCGGTAACGTACAGTTAACGCCAAAAATTTTGCACAATTCCCAACAACATGTTTCCGAGAAATTTCACCTACCGGATAACAGTTTGAACTTTGTTTTTCACGGCGGCTCCGGCTCGAGTAGGGAAGAGATCAGAGAAGCTATCGGCTATGGCGTGATCAAAATGAATATTGATACTGATACCCAATGGGCGAGCTGGGAGGGGGTGCTGCAATATTACCAAAAAAACGAAGGTTATTTGCAACGGCAGCTTGGTAATCCAGAGGGAGAGGAGAAACCGAATAAAAAATATTATGATCCCCGAGTATGGCTGAGAGCAGCTCAAACAAGCATGGTGACCCGTTTAGAACAAGCCTTCAAGGATCTCAATGCGGTCGATGTATTATAAGTAGCCGACGCTGCTTGATCATACTTTTTAGACTTCGCGCATAACCTCCCACGTGGCGTGAACTCAAGGCGCCCGGCGCGCAGCAACCTTCGTTGCCATACCAGTACATGAGGATTGCGAGCACCGCGCAACGCCGAATTCGCGTCACGTCGGAGGTTATGATCATATTGGGTGGATAATGGAACCAATAAACGTCGTTACCAGCTTTAATAACCTAGGAAGCTGGTTATTAAACAATAAAGATCTCTTGCTGCAATATACCGTCAATCTGATAGCGGCACTGTTGATACTCATCATCGGGTCGATTGTCGCCAAAGTGATCTCACGCACGGCTAACCGCGTGATGAAACTAAAAGCTATCGATGTCACTGTGGCCGATTTTTTATCGGCTATAATACGTTACAGTATTTTAGCTTTTACTATCATTGCGGTATTAAGTCGTCTGGGTGTGCAAACCACCTCCGTCATCGCGGTAATAGGTGCCGCCGGTTTAGCGGTTGGCTTAGCATTACAAGGCTCGCTTTCTAATTTTGCCGCAGGCGTATTGTTAGTCGCATTGCGTCCCTTCCGTGTCGGTGAATATGTCGATTTAGGCGGTGTAGCGGGGACGGTATTACAAGTACAGATTTTTTCCACTACCCTGCGCACACCTGATGCCAAAATTGTGGTGGTACCCAACGGTAAGATTATCAGTGGCAATATCATCAATACCACGCGCGATCCGGAACGTCGTACTGAGATCATCCTGGGCGTGGCTTACAATGCAGATATTGATGTGGTAAAAAAAATATTAGGGGATATTGTCGCCGCGGATAATCGCATCATACACGACAGAGGGGTGACGATCCGTTTAAATGAGATGGCTGCGTCTTCGTTAAATTTTATCGTGCGGGTGTGGAGCAGTAACGCTGATTCATTTGAGGTGTACTGGGATTTGATGGAAAACTTTAAGCGAGCGTTAGATGCGAATCATATCAGCATCCCCTATCCACAAATGGATGTACATTTGTATCCGCCGGCTAAAGTCGATATGAATATACCCACAGCCCTTGAAGTTGCCGCTAGGCGGCCAGGGCGTGAGACCCGATGAGCGTAGACAAACTACGTGATTC
>NZ_GL379724.1 GCF_000143625.1 Candidatus Regiella insecticola LSR1
AATTATCGGAGAGCATAATTACATCGCCATCGCTTTACACCGAAAAAATTTTAGTGATTTGTGATGACATGATCGAATATTACCGATTCAACGTGCCGGTTGTCTCAATCTCTGCTGATCAATACTGTTAAAATCATCGATGAATGAACCAAAGTTGCCGTCTTTAATTTTTGCCTTAATGGCTGCCACAGATTGAATGTGATACCTTTTTTTAACGACTTCATTTTTTTATCCCCATTTTTATTAGAATTAATCTTGATAGCTAAAAAATAGCTTATAAGCTACAATGTAGTATGAAGATAAAAAACTACCTGACGCCAGACGGTCATGATCTATTCTCCGTTTTTCTGAAAAAGGTCAGAGACCCTATTGCCAAGGCAAAAATAGCGATGAGAGTGAACAGGATGTCAGCCGGTAACTTCGGTGACTGTAAACCTCTTAGAGAGGGAGTCTGGGAAATCCGTATCGATCAAGGATCGGGTTATCGCGTGTACTACAGCCTGGTTAACAAGCAAATTATTTTATTGTTGTTAGGCGGCGATAAAAGAACACAAAGCGCAGATATTGATCATGCGGTAGCGTGTTTGCAAGATTACTTAAAGAGGTAAGGCGGATGACCAAATCAAGAAATTACGATGATGCAATGGTTGAAATGTTGAAAAATGACACTGAATTCGCCATTGCTTACCTTCATCAGGCTTTCGCCGAACTTGATGAAGAAGGAGGGCAGGAAGCGTTTCTTATAGCTCTGCGCCATATTGTTGAAGCGCGCGGCGGGATGGCAGTGATTGCAGATAAAGCAAAAGTATCTCGCGAAACTTTATACAGAACGCTATCAGCGAAAGGAAATCCAACATTAAGTACGATGCGTCAGATCATCCATGCAGCCGGCTTCAATTTTTCAAACATTGCTGCTCATGCTTAGCTAGATCGTGCCGGTTGTCGCAATCTCTGCTGATCAATACTGTTAAAATCATCAATGAGTGAACCAAAGTTGGAGAGCATAAAAAAGTGTGGGGCAATCCTATCCAGCTAATCCCGTGCTTGCATCCGTCCCTTCTCCGATATGCCCATCGACTTTCAGATCCGAATACTAGCTGTGTTTAGAGTAGATCAAAAGCATCTTGAGATGCATTAAAATAGTGTCAGTGATTTTATCGTCAATGGGGAATGAGGCAGG
>NZ_GL379725.1 GCF_000143625.1 Candidatus Regiella insecticola LSR1
CTTAATGCGGATCTCAATGTGGCCGAAGGCAGCCAGGACATGACCTTGAACGGGGTGATTAAAGGGGAAGGGAAAATAATCAAATCGGGCTCTGCTGCATTACAGTTGAATCAGTCTAACCACTATAGTGGTGGCACTGTGCTTAATAAGGGCACAGTGCGACTCAGTAATGCTAAGGCGTTGGGCAGTGGTGGTTTAGTGGTCACAGGTAGCGCGACCTTGGATACCGTTCCTCATCTCGTGTTGGACACGCCTATTGAGCTGAAAGCTGATCTTGATATCACAGGCCGCTATCTGACCTTGAACAGTATTATTTCAGGCTCAGGCGGCATAATTAAATCCAGCTCTGCACCACTTAGGTTAAATGCGGCTAACCGTTATAACGGTGGCACTACGCTTTACGATGGTAAATTGTTATTGGGGCATCCGATGGCATTAGGTCAGGGTGCCTTGATGATCAAAGGGGCGGCTATCCTCGATAATCAGCTTGAATTGGCGTTGAATAATCGCATTGAATTGCAGGATGATCTCAATGTCATGGGCATAGAAAATTTGACCTTGAACGCTGTCATCTCAGGGACTAAAGGGTTAACTAAATACGGTCAAGCGGCGCTGACGCTGAATGCGGCTAACACTTACCAGGGGATACCACTTTGTATGACGGTACTTTGGCTCTCGGCAAGGGAGCCCGTTTGGCCGCAACTAACAGAGTAAATATGATTGGCGCTAAAGCGAAATGGGATATTTCGGCGGCGGGGGATCAGCGTATTGGCGCTTTAACCGGAGTGATCGGCAGTGGAGTCGATTTAGGAAAAAATTCGCTTACTTTTGGTAATGATAAACAACAAACCTTTGCAGGGGTGATCAGCGGTCAAGGGGGAATAACAAAAATAGGAAAGGGAAAAGCAATATTGAGTGGTACCAATACGTTTACCGGTAACACAACGATTGATGAAGGTGCGTTACAAATTGGTGATGGAGGCACAGGGGGGAGCCTAGTTGGCGATATTATTAACAATAGTTTGCTGATATTTAATCATGTTGATAACCGTGTTTTTAGCGGCGCGATCAGCGGCAAGGGGAGTCTTATTAAAGAAGGGAAAGGACAATTAATACTGGCAGGAAATAACACTTATACCGGGGAGACGGTGGTTAACGCAGGGGTGCTGAAGGTGGTCGGCTCTTTTCCTCAGGCTAAGGTAAAAATCAATAATGGGGCGATTTTTCAAGCCATAGGGACGGTAGGTGACTTAAATGTTGAAACTGGGGCGACTTTTACCACCACTAATCGTACGGTTCGTTCAACGGTGCCCAGTAGTGATAGTGATCTCAATAATCATTTACAGGTAGTGGGTGATGTTAATTTTGCCGCGGGTTCATTTTATGATGTGCAGCTCGATGAACAACAAAGTGACGCGATCAGCGTTACCGGTCAGGCTAATGTATCGGGTGCAACCCTGAGAATACAAGCGGCTCCAGGCGCTTATCCATTAGAGAAGGAATATGAAATTTTGACCGCCGAGAAGGGGATCAAGGGTACCTTTGCTAATATCACTTCTGATCTGGTGTTTAGAACACCCAGGCTGCGTCAAAATGAGCATAGTACAGTGCTAGCGGTACCACGCAATGAGATCCCTTTTGAGCAGTTAGCAGACAACCAAAATCAAAAAAATGTGGCGAAAATACTAGACAAACAGGAGATGCCAACTGATCTCAAACATCCTTTATCGTGGCTTAATGAGGACTCTGCTCACACCGCGTTCGATAATTTATCTGGAGCCGTTCAAGCCAGTGTACATAGTATTTTACTTGCTAATAGTCATACCATCAGAGAAGTAGTGACGACAGCGATGCATCGCAGAAAGGCGGCTGACAATCACCAAAGCGTTTGGGGAAATTTACTGGCTAGCAAGAGCAGTTTAAAAGGAGATAGTAAGACTGAGGGAGTGGATCATCGTACCCATGGGTTGGTTATCGGTAGCGACATTAAGTTAGGTGATCATTGGCATGTCGGTATTGCCGGGGCAGTAGGCCAGACTTTTTTCAATACTGATCAAGCGGGCAGTTCTGGCGTTATTGATAATTATAATCTGGCGTTATACGGTGGATCGCATTTGGGCGCATTAGCCGCAAGATTCGGTGGTGCTTATGCTTTCCATGATCTTAATCTTAATCTTAATCTTGATCGCCGCATTGTATTTCCCGGTTTTAGTGAAACGGTTAAATCAAATTATAACGCGGGAACAATGCAGTTTTGGGGGGAACTGAGTTATGCCATCCCCACAAACGCGGCGCTGTTCGAACCTTTCTTTGGTTTGGCGCATGTCAGTGTACAGAGTGATAAATTTACCGAGACAGCGGGAAGCAGTGCATTGATGGGGAATAAAGATAACCACCATGTGACTTTTTCAACCTTGGGATTAAGAACAGAGGTCGCTTTTGATAGCTTTGATTCAAGGGTCAGTAGCCGTGGATCTCTTGCTTGGCGTCGCGGATGGGGAGATTTGGCATCCACCAAAAATCTTGCTTTTAATGACAAAAGCACCGATTTTTTTGACGTCGTCGGCGTTCCTATCACGAAAGATGCCTTGCTGGTGGCAAGTGGTATCGACATTAAGATCGGTAAAAAATGCATGCTAGAGGTGGGCTATACTGGCCAATTTGCTGCAAAAATGAAAGATAATGCGATTAGTACGCGGATAAAATGGTTTTTTTAATCTGCAAAACCGTAGTGAGGGGGATGAATTCGGCGTTGCGCGGTGCTCACAATCCTCATGTTGTGTACACTCCGGTTGCTGCGCTCCGTGCGCCTTGACTCCGCGCTACACAGCAGGCTATGCAATAAGTCTTTTGTAAAAAAAGGGCTCAAAGAAGATTGCGAATGGGCTCTTGCGACGATCTCGGTGCCAAGCAGTATGTTTTGTAGCAGCTGTACTATATAATCTGCCTCTTTTTAAAAATAGAGGCTGTTATGGCTATCGAACGTACCCTATCGATCATTAAGCCCAATGC
>NZ_GL379726.1 GCF_000143625.1 Candidatus Regiella insecticola LSR1
CACAATTTGTGTATATTAATTAAACATATGAGAAAATTTCGTCTGTGAAATGCTTAAATATTGATCTTATTGATGACAAAAAATACAAAGTGGAATCCCGCCCTGGGCTATCGCCGAGCTATTATGGGTTAATGTTCTCTGGTTTTATGAAATAATACTTCAGGGTAGCGTTCTTGTGTAATATTAAGATTGACCATGGTAGGAGCGATATAACTGAGATTTTTGCCACCGTCATGTGCCAAATTCAATTCGTTTTTACGTTTAAATTCTTCCAGTTTTTTTTATATCCTGACATTCGATCCAACGCGCAGTAGCAACGTTGACTGATTCATACACTGCTTCAACGTGGTATTCATTTTTTAAACGGGCAGCGACCACATCAAATTGCAGGATCCCTATTGCCCCTACGATTAAATCGTTATTGGCAATAGGGCGGAATACCTGTATCGCCCCTTCTTCTGAAAGTTGAACCAGCCCCTTCAATAACTGTTTTTGTTTTAGTGGATCACGCAGGCGAACACGACGAAACAGCTCAGGAGCAAAATGGGGGATCCCGGTAAATTTTAGTGCTTCACCTTGAGTGAAAGTATCGCCAATCTGAATAGTGCCGTGATTATGTAATCCAATGATATCCCCAGCAAACGCTTTTTCAATTTGCGTACGATCTCCGGCCATAAATGTTAGCGCATCGGAAATAGTCACTTCTTTTTGCGTTCTGACTTGATGCAGTTTCATGCCTTTTTCATAACAGCCAGAAACAATACGCATAAACGCTATCCGATCGCGATGTTTTGGATCCATATTGGCTTGAATTTTAAATATAAAACCAGAGAATTTTTCTTCCTCTGCGCTGACTTGCCGTAAATGGGTTTGACGTGACAGAGGCGCAGGCGCCCAAGCGGTTAGTCCATCTAGCATATGATCGATACCAAAATTACCTAACGCGGTGCCAAAGAATACGGGTGTTAGATCACCTGATAAAAAAGAATCATGCTCAAAGGGATGAGAAGCGCCTTGTACCAGTTCAATCTCTTCACGTAGCTGCGTTGCTAGATCGTCCCCGACGAGGGTATCGAGCTCTGGATTATTGAGCCCTTTAAGGATACGTACTTCTTGAATGGTATGGCCTTTACCCTTTTGATACAGATAGGTTTCATCTTTATAAAGGTGATAAACGCCTTTAAATAATTTACCGTAGCCGATTGGCCAGGTAATAGGGGAGCAAGGCATTTTTAGCTCTTGTTCCACTTCATCTAGTATTTCCATTGGACAACGGATCTCACGATCCAACTTATTCATAAAGGTTAAAATTGGCGTATTACGTAAGCGCGTCACTTCCATCAGCTTACGTGTACGATTTTCAACCCCTTTGGCAGCGTCTATTACCATCAGACAACAATCGACAGCGGTTAAGGTACGATAAGTATCTTCAGAGAAATCTTCATGACCCGGTGTATCGAGTAAATTTACTAAATATTGACCATAGGGAAATTGCATTACCGAGGTGGTAATTGATATCCCGCGTTGTTTTTCCATTTCCATCCAATCAGATTTTGCATGCTGATTCGATCCTCGGCCTTTTACCGTCCCCGCAGTTTGTATCGCCTTGCCAAAAAGTAATATTTTTTCAGTGACAGTAGTTTTTCCTGCATCAGGGTGGGAGATGATAGCAAAGGTTCTTCGCTTGTTTATTTCATTGAGAAAATTCTGATCGGCCATTAATAAAATCTTTTAGTTTGTACACGGATTTGTACCTATTTTTGGAAGTACCTTCTTTCGGCTCTTCGCTGGTCAAATCCGTCATATTAATTTTAATTGGCCGCTATTTTCGCTGATCCTGATTTTATAAACAA
>NZ_GL379727.1:0-117 GCF_000143625.1 Candidatus Regiella insecticola LSR1
TACGGTAGGGAACTTCCAGGTAGTTTTTACCCTCTGGCTCCAACACCCAGATTCGACTGATATCGCGAGGATCACGTCGAATCAGGAAGGGAGGTAAGCAGTCACGTCGGGCTATCC
>NZ_GL379727.1:147-531 GCF_000143625.1 Candidatus Regiella insecticola LSR1
ACGGTTTGAGTGCGTCTGCATAGTAGTGAATGTAATCAATGACAAAGCCGGTCCGGGTTAAGATGCGGCGGATGACAGGAAGAAAATCGACCAGAAAAGCCGTGACATGAGTGATGATGCTCGGTACGCCGACACACACAACAGCTTCTGCCCAGCATGCGGCCGGTGTTTGAAGCAGACTGCTGTGTATCGAACCATGATAGGTACCTACCGCCAGCGTAAGCCATCTCTCCAGTTCACGCAGCGTCAGAGTTGCCATACTCTCCGAATTGTATGTACACGCTGTTCAGGGTTTGAAAAGGTTGTTCCTGGTAATTCATCGTGGACCATTTTCATCGCTGTGCCTATGATCCTTTCCACGATACCGCCGTAGTGTGGTTGGCC
>NZ_GL379727.1:561-775 GCF_000143625.1 Candidatus Regiella insecticola LSR1
TGGCGGACGATAATTTAACTGAATGCTTGCTCGCAGCCACGGCGTAGCGCCTCACTTTTAAATTCAGCGGCATTGTCTAGATAGAGATGCTGTGGCTTACCGCTCATCGGCCAGTCCATTTCCACCTCCAAGTGTTCCAGCCAGGGCCGTTTATCACATGCCAACAGAGACAGCAGACGGTGCCTCTAGCGTAACCACAATACCAGTTAGGTAA
>NZ_GL379727.1:805-4900 GCF_000143625.1 Candidatus Regiella insecticola LSR1
GGCCGATTGGCTGCCGATCACGTTCATCAACGATGATCAAGTCGATGACTGTATGATCAATCTGCACCTGCTCCAGTGGCATTGCAACTTTTGGAGGAACACCGCCAACACTTTGCAAGGCGCGGGACGCATTTTGACCTTCCCGGCGGGCGCGCTATTTTCCTAGGGTCGAGTCTGGCAATCCTCAGGGAAACGGTATTGCGTGCTGGCGCCCGCAGCTCTGTACGATTTCTCGATAGAGCGCGGCCAAACTGCGTTTATGCTTGGTCAAAAAGCGTTTATGCAATAACTCACGGATAATGCGCTCAATCTGCTCTGGCAAGCGTTGTTTGCCTTTGCCGCCGCTAGACTGGCCGGGGGCTAGATCAGTCAGCAACCCAGCACCCTGCCGGTAGCGGCGCACTAGTTCATAGATATGGCGACGGGACAGCCCTAATTGTTGGGCGGCGTCATCAGCGGCTTGGTGACTAATTCCTTCCTGAGCTGCCAGTGGAGCAATGACTTGCTGCCGTCTTTGTGCTTCACGCCACGTAGCTTCTGGCAAAGTTAATACACCTTGCTCGGTAATCTGGTGCTCCTCGGATCCCATGCTCAAGCTTCACTGTAGGGAAGAGGAGTATTGAGCATAATCCAAAACGGTGCAGTTGACTACTGATATTATGCTGTCAGAAGGTGACGGCACAAGGTTAGGTTTGGGTTAATGAAATGGGGCACTGGCCTTCTAAAGATAAAGGTTTTTAATTAATAAATTCATTGAGTTATCTTGTTATCGTACGTTTTGGCACCCTTGGATTTTAAACTCTCAGTGCAGTCGGCTTTTGATATTCCGTGCAGTTGCCTTCTGAAAATGACAGCCAGACCATGGGACTGACACCACGAATCGCGACCTTAATGGTGAATGTTTTCATTGCAAGGCTCTTGATGAGGAAAGCGTTCAAATTAGTGTTAATGATTTTATCGTCAATGGGGAATGATTTGGATGATTGCCCCACACTTTTTTATGCTCTCCAAGCCTTGTAAAAACGATTGCACTACAATTGTAATGCTTTATACTGCATTATAAACATAATTACATGAGTTACTCCAATGAGCACCATTCAGATCCGTGTGGATGAAGAGCTGAAAAAAAATGCGTATCAGACATTTAAAAAACTGAATTTGTCACCGTCTGATGCTCTGCGTCTGTTTTTGCGCTATGTCTCAGAGAATGAAAAGCTGCCATTTTCTGAGGTATCCGTGATGGTGAGTGAAGAAGATGAAGACGCTGATATTCTGGAGGTAGTCCGTGAACGCCTGAAAAACCCCGCCAGACGTATCAGAGTAAACCTTGATGATCTTTAATATCGACTTTGACGAACGGGCGTTAAAGGAGTGGCTAAAGCTGGATAAAGCCATTTGTGAGCAGTTTAAAAAAAAGCTGAGGAAGCTACAGGAAAATCCTTACATTGAATCTGCACGTTTACACGGAGATCTGGCCGGTTGTTTTAAAATCAAGCTCCGCTCCTCGGGATTTCGTCTGATTTATCAGGTGATTGATGAAGAGATTGTGATTTGGGTTCTTGCCGTTGGCAAGCGAGAAGACGAAAAAGTCTATGATGTAGCCCGTAAGCGGATTCAATAGGGAGAGCATAAAAAGGTTCGGTGTAATCCTATTCAGCTGTAGTAGGGTTGCGTTTGGGAACCCGAACCTCAGTGCTTAATGATGAGCTGAAAGAGCAATTCCAGCGTTGGTATCCTATCCGGGTCTGAAAACCAATGAGAATATCGGAGAAAAGAGCGATAAAAGCACGGGATTAGCGGGATAGAGTTGCCCCACACTTTTTTATGCTCTCCAACTGTGTAGCCAGACATGTCACTCTGCACCTTGCTAAATGGGTTACCCGCAAATACAAGCGGGTACACGGTAGTCTGGTTCAGGCGTATGAATGGTTAGACAGGATACGGAGCGTTAAGCCCAGTCTGTTTGCACACTGGGAAATTTGTACGCGGCGCTAACGGTCAACGACAAGCGCCGGATGACGGGAGACTGTCACGTCCGGTTGTGCGTCTTACTATTACCCATAAATCAGTAGATGTTGAGGAAAAAGCTTCCCTTAATTTATCTTTCTAATATTAAATACGCTGATGATTGTGTCTGATCGTGAGAAAAAGATGAAAGAAGGAAATGTCACTACCGCCTCTACTGGTTGGGCAGAGAGTGAGTTTGGAATAGTCGATTTTGGGGATAAAAGATTAAGTAAAGGGCTGTTAAAAATAGCGGATAGTTTTGCTAATTCACCGGAATGCTCAATAAACCAAGCGTGTGAAGATTGGCACCAAAGTAAAGCAGCTTATAGTTTTTTCCAAAACGAATCTATTTGTGAAAGAAGAATATTGGAGAGCCATTTCACTAAAACGGTTGAAAGAGCGCAGGGCTATCCCACTATTTTAGCCATCCAGGATACGAGTTATATTTCTTATAAAAATCATAAAAAGACTCAAGGATTAGGCGTTATAGCTGCCAGAACAAGAGCTAAAACAAAAAATTTTCAAACACATGGACGCATTATGCATACAACATTTGCAGTGACAACGGAAGGTCTCCCCATAGGATTATTAGAGCAAAAAATAAGTTCCAGACCTATTTTGGATGAAGAATTAAAAGAGCTGAAACAAAGAAGTCATAATATTGCTCTTCCTATAGAAGAAAAAGAAAGTATACGGTGGATAGAATCCCTTGAAAAAACTAACCATTATCCTGAGTTAGAGAAAAATAAGGTTGTTACTGTTTGTGATAGAGAAGCAGATATTTATGATTTGTTTGAAGTGGCTTCAACTCACTCCTTTCCCTTTGTAGTAAGAGCACGTCAAGATAGAACAGTAAATAAGAAATCGCAGTATTTTAAAAAGAGCGGCGAAAAATTGTTGGCGTTGATGAGTCGTTCACCTTGCCAGGGAGAAATCAAAATTAACTTCCCTGCTCGTAACAATAAGGCCAAAAGGACAGCGATTTTAGAAGTCCGGTTTAATCATTTTACAATGAATCCGCCACGAAATAATGTTAAACATAAAACGAGAAAGCTTCCTGATTTAAAATTACATGCTGTGTCTGTGATAGAAAAATCGACTCTCCTCGGAGAAGAGCCGATGAACTGGATGTTGTTAACCAATATAGATATTAATAATTTTGAAGAAGCAATAGAAAAAATACAGTGGTATTGTTTAAGATGGAGGATAGAAATTTTTCACAAAATTTTAAAATCGGGTCTTAAAGTTGAAGAATGTAGACTTGGCTCGGCGGAGAGATTAATTCGTTATCTTACAATAATGAGTGTGATTGCCTGGCGGATATTTTTTTATTACATTAATCGCGAGAACAAATCCAACCCTTCCTTGTACTTCCTTACTGGCTGACGAGGAGTGGAAAGTGCTATATACCAAAACGCATCGTACAAAACAGTATCCTAAAACCCCACCAACAATAAAGGAAACAGTGAGATGGCTCGCTCAGTTAGGCGGTTTTTTAGCCCGAAAAAATGACAGAGAACCTGACCCTATCACATTATGGAGAGGATGGAGAAAATTAATCGACCTCGCAGAAGGATGGAGTCTTGCTCTTACTAGTTATGGGTAATGAAAGCAACGTGCTCCCGCCGTATCAACCGCAAAATCCTTGCATTATGCCTGGTCAATGGAAAAAGAAGGATTATTAACGCAAATCAAACGCTCGATGATCACGGGCGATAACACTGAATATTTAAAGTTACTACTGAGTAACCTAATGCGACAAGAACCAGAAATCCCTCTGCAACCTAGGCTTTATTTCGAGGATGCAACTCAGGAAGCACTGGCTTTTAACCTATCGGATGGTTGGCCAAGCGCTTCCCTTTGGAGTGACGAGGCTGGGATTGTTCTAGGTAGCCACAGCATGCAAGGAAATCCATTACGATTTATCGCACTATTAAATCGACTGTGGGACGGCAAATCATTCACTGCTCATCGCAAAACCAGCATTTGATGATGCAGCCGATCCTATTACAAAAACTCGCCAATCAGGCTAAGGGGATTGGCAGACAAAGTGGTTTTTAGCGCGCTGCCTACTCGCCTATCCCCGGT
>NZ_GL379728.1 GCF_000143625.1 Candidatus Regiella insecticola LSR1
TTGCCACGCCGCCGCCGAATAAATCGGAGGCGCCACCGGGTATCATGTCTTCTTATATCTGGTCTTTGCAACCGGGTGATAAAGTGACTATCTCTGGCCCATTTGGTGAATTTTTTGCTAAAGATACGCAGGCTGAAATGGTATTTATTGGTGGCGGTGCTGGCATGGCACCCATGCGTTCGCATATTTTTGATCAACTTAATCGCCTCCATTCAAAGCGAAAATAAGCTTTTGGTATGGTGCCCGCTCGCGGCGGGAAATGTTTTATGAACAAGATTTTGATCAACTGCAAGCAGGAAACGATAATTTCACTTGGCATGTTGCCTTATCCGATCCCTTGCCGGAAGACAATTGGAGCGGATACACAGGATTTATCCATAATGTGTTATTAGAAAATTATTTGAAAGATCACCCCGCGCCTGAAGACTGTGAATTCTATATGTGTGGTCCTCCGATGATGAATGCCGCGGTGATCAGCATGCTGAAAAATTTGGGCGTTGAGGATGAGAATATTATGCTGGATGATTTTGGTGGCTAATAAAAAATCATGTATAAAAAGATAATTTATTTG
>NZ_GL379729.1 GCF_000143625.1 Candidatus Regiella insecticola LSR1
GGATAAAAGGGGATTTTTGTCTTTGTTTTTACCGGTAGTTTTTTATATCCATTTAGGTATAATTAACGGATGAAAACACCATCACAAAAATCGGTGCTATGGGTTGGTAGCAGTAAAAAAGATTTGCAACTGTTGCCTGATGAAGTCCAGGATGTATTTGGCTATGCGTTGCATCTGGCTCAATCAGGTGAAAAGCATCCTGATGCGAAACCATTGAAAGGTTTTGGCGGTGCTAGGGTGTTAGAAGTTGTCGAAAATTATGCTACAAATGCCTATAGAGCAGTGTATACCGTTAGATTTGATACCGCTGTGTACGTGCTTCATGTTTTCCAAAAAAAATCCAATTCAGGCATAGCGACGCCTAAGCCTGATGTAGAGAAAATACGCGAGCGTCTCAAAATAGCGGAAAAGGAGGCTGAAATGACACCCAATATTGAAATCAGCAGCGGCAATATTTATGCCGATCTCGAGATGCCTGATGCTGAAACCAGGCAATTAAAAGCGCAATTGGCATCAAAAATTACCGATATTATTAAGCATAAACGCATGACCCAGACTGAAGCAGCCCGTTTACTGGGTATGACACAACCCAAATTATCTCACCTGCTACGAGGGCAGTTTAGAGGGATCAGCGAAACTAAAATGCTGGAATGCCTTACTTTGCTGGGACGTGATGTACAAATAGTGATTGGTAAATCTCGCCGTACACCGAAAGCAGGCAGTTTAAACGTTATTTTCTCTTAAGCTGGGCGCCTGCATTCATAAATGCTGCTAATATTTCATCGTTTTCTAGTGCACTGAAGGGCACGGGACGACCGTCATCTGCAATCAGTTGCGGTGTCCCGGGGAAACCATACGCGGCAAAGGCTTTGTCGTTAACCGCTAAGGCTTTTTCGCCAATATCACAGGAAGGCGCTTGAGCGGGGGAGTTGTCAGCCAATAACGCTTTCCACAAGGCGCGCTGTTTTTCGGGTGGAGCACAAAGCACGGGGATTACCTGAGCCGCGGTTTGATTTTTTCCAATCAATGTCACCGGAAAAACGTCAATATTGACGTTTTTTCCCATGGCCGCCAAGGTGGGTTCGAGATCCCGGCAATGTTGGCAGAGGGGGTCGGAAAATACGTATAAAGTGCGAGAATGACCGGTGGTTAAAGGAACGGTGAAGAGCTTTCGCCCAGCGGCGTCACGTAAATTATTGGCTAAGGTAGCCCATGCGGTTGACGTAGGTTGAATCGTCTCTGCCGGCTCGCGGTATTCACGGGAGGGGAGTTGAACGGTTTCCGGCACCGATGAGGCAGCCAGCCAGGATGCCGGGGGCTGCTCGGATGACGGCAATAGCGCGGTCTGTATCGGGGGTGTCGTGGGTAAGAGTCGATGGCCGCACACCGCCACTAGGGCGATAAGTATGAGGCTCCACACTATTCGCCTCCGCCGTAATTTTATTTTTTGGTGTTGCATCACAGCCTGGGTCAACGTATTGAGCACGTTTTGGGCATCAGCGGGTGAAAGACGGTCATCGAGCATAACGATATCTTGCTGGTTATTTTGGCGAATGATCAGGTGGTTACCCTGCATGAAAAAATGGGTTTCCTGGCTGATATCCAAGGTAAAAAGCACCGCTCCGCTGTCAGCATGACCGAGGCGGGTCGTCAGAATAGAGCCGATGATGTGGGTAGAAAATGTTTTCGGGAGCATAGCAGTCCTTATTGCTGTCAGAGGGTATTTTTGGGTTTACATACAAAAGTGGCGGAGGGTAAGGTTTCCTCGGTTTTTGTTACGCTGGGTGGCATCGGTACCGCCTTCTGCGAGGGAGGATTGCTCTGTATTGGCGGGTCTTCTTCCTGCGGCGCCTTATCGTCCTCTTCGCTTTCATCGGTTTTTGGCTTCCTATCATCGATAACGATACCGACGCTGATCAAATCCCGCTCCAGTCCTTCCACGGCATAATTGAGGATAGGGGCGGGTAAGGTGACGTGATGTTGAGCCGCTTCCCGTTCCCACTGCGCCTGAGTGACGACACCGGCTCCTTCGACAAAGGGTTTTGGGCGATCTGAGGAGCACAGCGCATACCATAGTGTGCGATCAAGCCCCTTTAACCAGCGAAAACGGGTGGGGGGCAGATGAAGATCATTGGCATGCAGGGCGGCGAGAGCCGTACGCGCATAGCGGTGCTGTTTGATCCACTGTCTCGCGGCGGGATGGGCGGCGAGCCTTTTGAATGCCTGGCTGGCAGCAGACCATACCGGATAGCCGATGTTTTCCTTTTCACGACGGCTTTTGATCAGGCAAGAACGGTTTAAGGTATCGAGCAGCGTTTCAGCTGCCTTACGGTCATTGAAAAAAAATTGCAGTCCAAAGACGGCGAACAAGGCGCGCTCATAGGCATTCAGATCCGCTAATTGGGTTATCTGGCGGCTCAGCTGCTGAATAAAGACCGCGGTCGCTTTCTTATGATCCAGACGCCGGTTGATCACCAGTTGGTGCTGCTGGGCAAATTCCGACGGGTCGCGTGCACTGCGATGCGCTGGCGGGTCAACATTTAACAATTGCGTCCGGGGATCGCCGTAACAGAGTGCTGGAATGATACTGGG
>NZ_GL379730.1 GCF_000143625.1 Candidatus Regiella insecticola LSR1
CTAAGAAATTTTCTATTGATCTAGCCAACTCGATGTTAATCGGTGACAACATTTCTGATATTCAAGCAGGAAGCGCAGCCGGAGTGGGCAAGCTGTTTTTATTGGGTTCTGATCATGAAGAAGCCACTTCTTACGGCGCGATCAAGATAAAAAATCTCGCAGCGGCAATGGCTCAGCTGTAGCTATTCTAACTTACTTAATAAATTGGGATACTTGTTGGCACTTTCGCCGCAAGTGGCTAAAGAATGAGGGCTTGAACTGAATTGACACGGGGATCATCAAACTTGTCATAGCGTATCTTATTGCGATACACTGTTGTTATGATTATAAGCTTTCAACATAAAGGACTGCGTGCTTTCTTCAAAACAGGTTCAACTCGGGGGATCCAGTCAGCACATGCAAGACGACTAACCCAAGTATTGGCTCTATTAAATCGTGTAGAAAGTCCAGAAAGTATGAATTTACCGGGTTATCGTTTACATCAACTCAAGGGTAAACTAGCTGGCTTTTGGTCGATTAGCATTAGCGGGAATTGGAGAATAATCTTCCGTTTTGTTGGCATGAATGTCGAACTTGTTGATTATCTTGATTATCACTGATGGGGATAATTGCTATGAAAATGCACAATCCGCCTCACCCAGGTGAACTGCTCCGGGAGGGTGTGTTAAAACCTATGAATATGAAGGTAGCTGATCTCGCTCGACGTCTTGGCATGTCACGTGTTTCCCTATCGCGTGTCGTCAACGGTCATGCAGCGATCAGTTCCGACTTAGCCGTACGATTGGAACGGGCTGGCCTTAGTACAGCCCGTGTTTGGATGGGATTACAAGCTGATTATGATTTGTGGCAAGCTGAAAATCGTGAACAACCGCATATCGAACGCATCGAAGCGGCTTGATTGTACAAAGTAATAAAAATGATAGGCTAGCCCCCTTTATAATTGTAAAAGTGAAACTATGACTCAATTATCTTGTTTTAAAGCCTATGATATTCGTGGGCGATTAGGTGATGAATTAAATGAAGATATCGCCTACCGCATTGGCCGTGCTTATGCGGAATCGGTTAAACCCAAAAAAGTGGTGGTGGGGGGTGATGTTCGCCTGACTAGTGAAAGTCTTAAATTAGCTTTGAGTCGGGGTTTACAGGACGCGGGCACTGATGTGTTGGATATTGGCCTGGCCGGTACCGAAGAAGTGTATTTTGCTACCTTTCATCTTGCTCTTGACGGTGGCATTGAAGTGACCGCTAGCCATAATCCAATCGATTATAATGGCATGAAATTGGTAGGCGCAGGCGCTCGCCCTATTAGTAGCGATACCGGCTTGTTAGCCATTCAACGCTTGGCAGAATTAAATCAATTTTCAGCCGTCGATCCCGCAGCAAGAGGCAGCTATCAGCAAATTTCTGTTCTTGATGCTTATATCGATCATTTGATGGGCTATATCACCCCGGCTAACTTTAAACCGTTAAAACTGGTGATTAACAGTGGTAATGGCGCTGCGGGGCATGTTATCGATGCGTTGGAAAAGCGCTTTCAGCAACTAAAAATGCCGATTAGCCTGATTAAAGTGCATCATCAGGCTGATGGCACCTTTCCTAATGGGATCCCCAATCCATTATTACCCGAATGTCGACAAGCAACCCGTGATGCCGTATTAGCTTATGGCGCGGATATGGGGATCGCGTTTGATGGCGATTTCGATCGCTGCTTTTTGTTTGATCATAAAGGTGGGTTTATCGAAGGGTACTATATTGTTGGTTTATTAGCAGAGGCTTTTTTACAGAAAAAACCAGGGGCGAAAATTATTCATGATCCTCGTCTTAGTTGGAATACCATCGATGTCGTTCAAGCCGCCGGAGGGCAAGCGGTGATATGTAAAACCGGTCATGCCTTTATTAAGCAGCGAATGCGTGAAGAGGATGCCATCTATGGCGGTGAGATGAGTGCACATCACTATTTTCGTGATTTTGCTTATTGTGATTCAGGGATGATCCCTTGGTTATTAGTAGCAGAGTTGTTGTGTGTAAAAAATAAAACCCTCGAACAAATGGTGAAGGATCGTATGGCGGCTTATCCAGCCTCCGGCGAAATTAATTCTAAATTAGATAATCCCACTGAAGCCATCGAGCGGGTGCGCGCAACTTATCAACCTGAGGCGATTTGCGTTGATGAAACCGATGGCATCAGTTTGGCCTTTGCCGATTGGCGTTTTAATTTACGCAGTTCGAATACCGAGCCAGTGGTACGGCTTAATGTAGAATCTCGAGCCAATAAGATACTTTTAGATAAAAAAACCAATGAAATATTAAACTTGCTGAGGCAATAGACCTCTTTCCAAACCGTAGTTCGTTATGCGAAGTCAAGGCGCCCGGCGCACAGCAACCTTCGTTAACATGAAGTACATGAGGATTGCGCGCACCGGGCAACGCAGGATTCGAGTCACGCAGCAGGTTTGGAAAGAGGTCTAATAATAGATTTCTTCGTACCCACCTAGA
>NZ_GL379731.1 GCF_000143625.1 Candidatus Regiella insecticola LSR1
GGAATGTACATGCAGTACATGAGGATTACGCGCACCGGGCAACGCAGGATCCATTACGTAGCAGGTTTCGAAAGAAGTCTATTCTTTTGCTAGCCACTTTAACAAGGTATGCCCATGACCCGAAGGCACCATTGTTTGGTGCAGCCAAGGTAACAAGGTTTTCATCTGCTGCTCTAGTTTCCAGGGTGGATTAATCACAATCATACCTGAAGCCGTCATGCCATGATGGTTGCTGTCTGGCTGTACTGCTAACTCAATTTGTAGCATGTGTTTGATTTTACCGTTCTGTAGTGCTCGTAGCATATGTTTGATCCGTTGACGCAACACGACGGGATACCATATTGCGTAAATACCATTGGCAAAGCGTTGGTAGCCTTCTTGAAGGTGGGTGACGACATTTTGATAGTCAGTTTTTATTTCATAAGAGGGATCGATAAAAATCAATCCTCTGCGTGAAGCAGGGGGTAACTGTGATTTGAGCTGCATATAGCCATCGACGCGCTGCACTTTTGCCTGCTTATTGTGAGTAAATTCTTTTCGTAGCAACGGGCAATCAGTGGGATGCAATTCGGTGAGGTGAATTTTATCGCCTGCCCGTAATAAATACTGAGCAATCAGCGGTGAGCCAGGATAATAGCGTAAATTGTTATCTTTGTTGCATGCTTTTATTGCGTCGAGATAACGGCAGATTTCCCTGGGGGGGATTATCTGCTTGCCAAATTTTAGCGATCCCGGCCAAATATTCCCCCGTACGTCCGGCATGTTCACCCCGTAATTGATAACGCCCGGCGCCAGCATGGGTATCTAAGTATAAAAAATTTTTTTCTTTCTCTTTTAAATGCTCAATAATCAGGCTTTGAACGCTATGTTTTAAAACATCGGCGTGGTTACCTGCGTGAAAACTGTGGCGATAGCTCAACATGGTATTTTTTATACTTTCCTATTTTTATAAGGTGTGTAGTGTACACAAAATACATAAGGATGGTGAGCACCGCGTTTGCATCTTGCGGTAGGCTCTTAGAGGTAGGATAAAAAAATCATTGACTTTATTTATGATAAAAAACGATAAACCGATCATGATTATTATTGACTAATAATCATGATCAAGATGATATTAATTTGCTTTTATTGAATCTACTTTAGCATTCCTTGTAATTTTATCATGTCAGTTCTTATTGACCTCAGTAATCCTGCGATCTCACCCTTTTTTTCTGCCACTTCCTTCACTCTCTCGTTCTTTTTCTCATCGTTTTCAGCCAGATTGAAATTTTCTTGAGCATTTTCAATTTCTTTCATCGTGATTTCTGCTTTCCGTTTGTTGTCAAAAATGTTATTCATAAGCGTATTAGCTTCTTTATAAAGGTATCTATTATTGCTATTCACTTGAACTTGACTTTTAAAGTTTTTTAACGCCATGACCGCGTTGGTTTCTATCAATACTAAATAGTCTCTCGAATCCTGTACGTTTTTTATCAATTTTGCTAAATTTTCATCAGTCGCTATGGTTTCAGATTTTTTTACTTCTTCAGAGCTCTCGTCAGCAGTGTGAAGTAGTACTTCTGGTGCGTGCTGAGTTTGCTTTTCTACGGATACAACTTTTTTAAAGTTATCTCTAATATAATTTATGAAAGATTGAGCTGAACACTGTATTTTACATAATATTCTCTCGATAAATGTTAATCGTTTATCTGAATTGCCTACATTAATTATAGTGTTAGCACAAGGTGTTCCCTCTTTCACGCGTTTTTCACTCTGTAC
>NZ_GL379732.1:0-320 GCF_000143625.1 Candidatus Regiella insecticola LSR1
ACACTGGGGGATATGCGCCCGCCATGCCGGCTTTTTCAGAGCAGCGTCCCACCGCCCTGCCCTACAAAGCGCCGATGGGGTTAGCTGAATCATTAAAAATGCGTCAAAACACGCCAGTGGCCACCCCGTCGGTCACCGCGCGTAAAGTCCGTTCCGACATCGCATTGCAGGTGGTGGCCAATCCCAGCACCAACAGTTTATTGGTCAAAGGGCGCACTGAGCACATTGCTTTCGTAAAACAACTGATCGCGCAATTAGATCAGCCGAAACGGCATATCGAACTGTCTGTCTGGATCATCGATTTAGAAAAAACCGCCTTA
>NZ_GL379732.1:348-632 GCF_000143625.1 Candidatus Regiella insecticola LSR1
AACTGGGCGTCAATTTTAACGTGCGCATCAATATCAATGGCAAATTCGGTGCCAGTTTCAACGGCGGCGGTGCCAGCACCTTGGACGGCAGTCGCTTTATTGCCTCTATCATGGCGCTCAGTCAACAAAATAAAGCCAATATCGTCTCGCGCCCCGATTGTGTACTGACGCAAGAAAATATTCCGGCGATTTTCGATAACAACCGTGCCTTCTACAGTGAAGTCAAGGGCGATCGGGTCGCGACCTTAGAAAGTGTCACCTACGGCACCTCCGTCAGCGTGTTA
>NZ_GL379732.1:659-5036 GCF_000143625.1 Candidatus Regiella insecticola LSR1
CCCCGCTTTGCCGAACAGAGCCAAATCGAAATGATGTTAAACATCGAAGACGGCAATGAAATTGCCCAAAACGACAACGAAATCAAAACCAGCTTGCCTAAAGTCGGTCGCACCAAAATCAGCACCGTGGCACGGGTGCCTAAAGGCAAAAGCTTGCTGATCGGCGGTTATACCCGCGACAGCAGTAACAACACCGAAGCCAAAATCCCCGGTTTAGGCAGCCTGCCGTGGGTCGGTGGACTCTTTCGCTACCGGCAAAGCGCCAGCGCCAACACCGTCCGCGTCTTTTTGATTCAACCGCGCGAAATTGAGGGTCCCTTAAGCCGCGATGCCAGTGATATCGCCGGCGAGATGGTGAAAGATCTCAATGCCGAGCCCTTACAGGATTGGATGCGGAATTATATGGATAGCCAAAAATGGACATAAAATACACTTATCAACCGGTGATCATTAACCCTGCTAAATACAATGCTAAAAAAGCAGCAAGGATTAAGGCAGAAAAGGTTAAAGCAGAAAAAGAAAATGAAAAAGTACAGATGCTACGAGAAGAATCAATGCAGAGAGGCGATCTAGAGATCCTCGATGATGGTTCCCCAGTAGCACAATTACAGCGTTTTCATCAGTCCACCGATGAAATGTCAGCGGCACTGAGACAGTTTCTGTGGAGGCGTACTCATGAAAAAAACTCAGGAGATTTATCAGAAAGTTTTGAACGCATTCTTGATGAAGACGTATTTCCTAAAATCAACGCATTATTGAAAGAAGTCGCTTCGCTGCAAGAGGGAAGTATTGAAAATCTATTGCGTCATGCTCACCTTTTCTTTATGGACGACAGCGATCTGGTGCTGGTATTACGTGAAGTACTAAAGCGACGGAATCTAGATGAACTGATTAGAAAACGTCTGCTTACTTTGCTCAAACACGTTGAGGCGACCGCAGACCCACGGCGCTTAAAAGCAGGGATCAATACCGCACTAAAGGCACGTCTCTTTGGTAAGGCATTGAACATTAATCCGGCATTAATTCGCCAGAGTTACCGCTATTTTCTAGAAAGCGATGCCAGAGAGATTGAAATATATCAAGAGTGGATTATCAGCTATGGCTATCAAAAACGGGCTGCCATCGTCGATTTTATGGAAGGCGCATTACTCACTGATATTGATTCGCAAGATCCAAGCTGTTCGAGACATGAGTTTGGTAATTTACTCGGCAAACTGGGACAGCTCAAACTCTTACGTTCAAGCGATGCTCTTTTTATTAAAAAAATACTTGGGATCCCACTGGTTCGCACCTTTAATGACAGTGAAAAATCTTGGTTACTTTTTATGCTTTGTATTTTACAAGATCCTGATGATCTAGATGATTTTTTAACAGAAGTCGTCGGTGAACGTACTTTTTTTAGTCGAAGTGCATTGCGTTCTTCATTATTGCAAGTTATTTATCGTGCTTGTAAATCGCTGCCACTGGAACTTTTTATCGAACCAGGCTACAGCCAGATTTTAGCTGAAAAATTAGCAAAAATTGCTTACGACCAAGAGCGGATTGAGCATCAAAGAGCGATGGAACAACATGAAAAATCAGCTGGATTTATTTATCGGCCACAACAAAATAAACGGAGAGAAGTGCTTAGTTTATAGCGATCATTTTCTATTATTTTAATTATAATAAAAAATTATTATCATTTTTCTATAGAATATTTTTATAAAAATCGCTCTACATATAAAAAATTATTAAATTTTAATATCGATTTAATTAAAAAATAGTTAATCGAAAAATCATTTTTTTACAAAAAAAAGATAAATAAAAGCATCAGCATTTTAAATAAACGATATTTGAAAGATTGCTTTTTTTATTCTGTTTTAATTTACTCACCCCTATTTCTGGTAGTGAGATTATAACCGGAGTTTTTATGAATAAGTTTGACGATACCAATGAAGAACAAGTGACAGATATGATTTTGGAGGCAATCAATGATTCTGCAACATTAAAAGATATTCATTCTATACCTGATGAAATGATGGAGGGACTGTATGCACATGCTTATGATTTTTATAAAAAAGGCAGGCTTGATGATGCAGAAACTTTTTTTCGTTTTCTTTGCATGTACGATTTTTATAATCCTGACTATTTTACTGGTCTGGCGGCAGTGTACCAACTGAAAAAACATTACCAGAAAGCAGCCGATTTATATTCAGTCGCTTTCGCATTAAGTAAAAACGATTATAAACCGGTATTTTTCAGTGGCCAGTGCCAATTACTCATGGGCAAAATATCAAGCGCAAACCAATGCTTTGAATTGGTTTATCAAAACAGTAATGACAATACATTATGTCTTAAAGCAAAAGCTTATCTAGACACAATAAAACCCTCTATAAAATCTGAAAAGACAATTGAAAAGGAATAAATTAAATGGCTGAGATAGATAAAGAAAATATAAAGCGTATGTCTACTGGCATTAATCATGGCGCCCATCCATTGGCGAAAGTTATTGCCGAGAAGACGCAAATCAGTAAAGAACAGATCCGAAATATTACTCACGAAGCACAGGATTTATTTAACCAAACCCGAGCCATTGATCTTGCAGATGGAGCCGGCGAAATGACTCTTCTATCAGAAGAAGAGTTTAATAACATGCCAGAATTAACTCCACCTAAAACTGAACGGTTAATTAGCCAAAAAAATGTATTACAACGAGCGGCAATAATACAAAAAACAGAAGTAGAAAATACTGAAAATATTAACAATAAACAATATGCACAAATGGAACACTTGATGACTTCAATTGATGAGGAATCAATGGAACAGCGAAAAGAAAATTTAGCTGATCGCGCTAAAAAACAAGATATAAAACAAGAGGGAATAAAAGAACAAAATAAAAGTCAGCAGCAAACAAAAAATACTGAAAACTTATATAACAATAGTCAGAGTCAGCAAAAAGTTTTCATGGAGAAATGGAGTGAATTAGAGCAGGGCTTTACACCTGAAAAGATCACAGAAACCTTATCCCTGCGTGCTGCAGAACGTAATCTAATGAGAGAGAACTTGGATAAGGTGTCGAATCAATTTAGCAAAGAAATGGAGCAATTAGATATAGCCATTCAAAATGTTGCGCAACATAAAGCAACATTATTAGAAAAATTCGCTAATGTAAACCAGGCACCCGATGATCTTAAAGAAGCTTTTCTTACTGCTATCAATGCAGCAACAGAAAAACTGACAAAAAGTGATCATTTACTTAAAGAAATAAAAAATATACCGGTTGCTGATCCTCAATCAGTAAAAAAAGATTTAGAACAAATCAATTTACACGGTAGAGCCTTGTTGGATTTAGTAATAGGAATGTTTATTGAAACAAACAATAACGCATCAGTAGAAAAATTAAATAACAATAGGGATAGAATTGAAAAAATACAGCTCGCCAATATCAATGAATTAAAAGTAAAAGAGCAAGAGGCAACAGAAGCCGCTGAAAAAGCAGCAAAACTCGGAAAAATTGGTACCTGTATTGCTAAGGTTCTTACCTATCTCATCGTGGCAGTATCTGTAATAGGAGCAGTATTCACGGCTGGCGCTAGCCTGGCGATTGGTATAGCACTACTCGTAACAGACAGCGTGATGGAAGCCGCGGGGGTAGAATCACTCTCATCGAGGATGATGAGCCCGCTGATGACCGAGGTCATTCAACCCGCAATAAAATGGCTCACTGAAGCGTTCGTCAAAATATTAAAAGAAACCGGGCTAGGCGATCTGATCAATAAAGCGGCCGGAAAAGATATTACCGAGATCATTGCCACTGCATTAGCCGCAGTCACAGTAATAATAGGCATGGTGGTTTTAATGGTGGTAGCGAAAGTGGGTGGCAGTTTTATTGCAAAACAGCTTGGACCTATGTTCACTAAAATAATGAGCAAAATCGCCACCAGTGCTTTTGCCACGGCAATAAAGAATTTTGGTCAGAACATATCAAAATTTGTGATAAAAAAGATACCAGAAAAGCTCAAAGAATGGGCCACACAATTAAATGAATTTATTTTAAAGACTTTAATAAATGGAAACACTATTGCTTATACAAAAATGTCATTAACAGTGGCTAACGCATCAGTAAAAGCAGGTTTTGATATCAGTAAGGGCGTATCTGATAAATATATTTATGATCTACGTGCATCCATGATGATGATAGAAAAAATATCAGAAATATTACAAGAGTTATCATCTGAACCGCTCAAGAAATTTATGGAATCATTCGATGTTAATAATGTAATGACAAAGACACTTTATGATTCTATAAACAACACTCATAAAACAGCACAGGCTATCTTAGCTTAATCGATTAATTTTAAATAAAATACAGGAATAATAAAATGCTAGAGACAAAAG
>NZ_GL379733.1 GCF_000143625.1 Candidatus Regiella insecticola LSR1
GTCTCACTGTTTCAGGAAGAAATCGTGCCTCTGATTTTTTGACCACTGAGCAGAAATGGATTGACAGGGAATTCGGGTAGCGTTAGAGGTATCGCAGTAATGCATCATATCGAGGTTGTCTGTGTAACAGTTGAAATTAAATGTTAAGAAAACATGTTAAAAAAGCTACAACCTGCCCATTCATCTGATCGTTCATTAATGATTAAGTACAGAGTACAAGGAATAGCTGAAATGGAAAATTCACAAAGGTTACCGTCATCAAGCTCAGATAAAGAAGCCCTTTACGCTGAATGGGAGCAGTGGAAAAGAAATGAGCCTCCCGGTGAAAAGCGTGCAGAGGCAGTTTCCAGAATGAGGGAGTGCTATGAAAAAAACGCGAAAAATCTCGATCTATCGTCTATGGCTCTTTCACAGTTGCCGACATTGCCTGATTGTGTTGAGGAACTGGTTGTTAACGACAATCAATTGACCGAGTTGCCGGCGCTACCTAGTTCGTTGAAGAAACTGTCTGTCAATGACAATCAACTGACTCAGTTACCAGCACTGCCCAGTTCACTGGAAGGACTGTTTGCCAATGATAATCAACTAACCCAGTTACCAACGCTGCCCAATTTTCTGAAAATGCTGTTTGCTACTGACAATCAATTGGCTGCATTACCGGATATATTGCCTAATTCTCTAAAATCTCTGGATGTCAGTAACAATCGTTTG
>NZ_GL379734.1 GCF_000143625.1 Candidatus Regiella insecticola LSR1
GACAGGCAGGGAAATTGAGTCTATGAGAGCAGCTATGCCGCCCCTGTATACTTTGGGCGGTTTATTTGTATTGTTGATTTTACTTATCATCGGATCAAGCAATTTGGGTGCGCTGCCGCTTTCTTTTCGTACGCTATGGCACAGTTCATTCGATGACATCGCTTGGCAAATTTGGCTCAATATTCGCTTGCCCCGTGTGCTATTAGCGATTTTAATTGGTTTCGCGTTAGCAACCTCTGGTGCGGTGATGCAGGGGCTATTCCGTAATCCTTTGGCTGATCCTGGTTTATTAGGCATTAGCAGTGGAGCCGCATTATTCGTCGCGCTGGTTATCGTCATGCCATTTACTTTTTCTATAACATTCATTTTTTACAGCCATGTTATCGCCGCTTTTATTGGTGGTTTACTGATTTCTTTGCTTATTTTATCTTTCAGCCGCAGGGGGCAGGGCAGGTTATCAAGTTTATTATTGATCGGTATCGCCATCAATA
>NZ_GL379735.1 GCF_000143625.1 Candidatus Regiella insecticola LSR1
CTACGAAGCGAAGGGGTATATTATAGCTTCGCTAAGGCGCTTTTGAATGAGTGCTTAGCTCTTCTTCTGCCTTACTTTGCCTTACTTAATTTTTTCCGTTTTTTGAGTATATTATCAGTATCACCCGTTTTTTCAGCAACAGCTAATTGATGTTGCCGTTCTATTACCTTTTGCTTTTTTTGAGTAATTTTCTGCTGTTGCTTAGCTACCAAGCTTGATTTATTACAGTGCGCTGTTATTTCTTTTTGGGCAGTTATCAACCCAGTGACACGGTGAGTATTGTTGCTTTTTTTGGCATAGTCGATCTGCCTCTGTATATCATTTATTTTGCTTTCACAACTATCCGCCATTGCGGCATGTGTAAACACATAAACATAAAAAATACAGACCATATCGGCAGTAAAGAAGGACGTATTAACATAATGGTTTTATCCTGATTCGAATAGGGCTCTATACTATTATCTAGACAATCTAGATTATCTATCAAAGCAAAGGAGCACATTCAACAATCGTTCAAACCTAAGCGTAGCGTTAAATACAGCAATACCCCAAATTAACTTGGCGTATTTTTATGCAAAAGTTAAAGGGAGATATTGCAACATCCGTCAATTAATTTCATTTTAAAACCTGTTAAAAGTCTTTTTTAACGATACTAATAAAAGGAAAAATAAGAAAGTCAATAGACCTCTTTGGAAACCGTAGCGAGTGATGCGAAGTCAAGGCGCCCGGCGCACAGCAACCTTCGTTAACATAAAGTACATGAGGATTGCGCGCACTGGACAACGCAGGATCCGTATCACGCAGTAGGTTTCCGAAGAGGTCTAATGAACATTTTCAAGCCCCTTTTGACAGGTATTAGCGAGCATAAAAAATTTCGAACAGGCTCTTAGATTGGCTTGGTACAATATCATAGCCTATAGGTAAAATACTCTGCATGACTTCCATTGCTTGTTGCTGATATTCTGTGGA
>NZ_GL379736.1 GCF_000143625.1 Candidatus Regiella insecticola LSR1
ACACTGCTGGTGGACAGGGCGAATATAGCCTTGCCTGAGAAGAAATAAAGTAGCCCACAAAAGAAAACAAAGGCGCTGAATGCGCATATGATGGGATAAGCATTTGTAGCATCGTTGCCACATAAGATGATTATGGCAGCAATGAATAACATCAGTGAATAGACACATGTTTTGGCGCGTTTTAAACGTATTGAATATTTTGTGTCTTGTATTTTGGAGTGACATAATTATTATTTTTTATCTTAATGTAGATTTTTTTAGGAAAATCAAAGATATGCTTTCAATTTTACCGGATGGGAAAAAATATTACCCTTTCCTTTTCAGAGGCGAAGGGTATATCGCTCGTTGATAAAGCGTAATAATTATTAATCATTAGAATCAATGTGTTGTAAATCATCTTGGATAATTTGCCCATTTGAATCAGCTTCGGGTTTCAATACGCCATCATTAGCGAGAAAATCATAGCGTTGAAAATAAGCGCTACGTACCATCAGATAAGGATCCGATGAGTTACGCAACAAAGCATCGGAATTCAATAGTTGTGCCCGCGTCTCTATCCCTTCGATAATCCATTTACCGGTAGCCATCCAAAATGTTAGATAATTGAGCATAGGATATAAAGTATCTAACCATTTTCCGCCATCCTGACGAAATGTTGCACTACCGTAACCCGGCAGAACCAGATAGGGGCCATAGCCAACATTATAGTGACCCAATGTTGAGCCAAAACGATAGGGAAGCTCTCTTGCCAGTTTAGGATTAGTCATACCGGCAACATCAATAAATCCACCGACACCCAATAAAGTATTTAGAAAAAAACGATTGAAATGTGTCATGGCTTTATATGCGTCGCCGATCAACAAGCTATTGACCATACTGGCCGGCTCTTCAAGATTACTGAAAAAATTATTGAGTCCATTGCGAGCACGTTGTGGCACAGCACCATGCCACATCACCGCCACCGGACGCAACAGGTAAGGATCAAGGATGTTATAGTTAAAATTAAACATCGCTCGGTTAAAACTCTCTAGTGTATCGTAACGATGTGGCTCATTTTTTTCCAGCGAACGACTGGTACAACCCACTAGCAAAATTGTAAAAATTAGCCAAATCAGGCGATAATTCATATCTTTGTTACATAAACGCATCCCGTTTGCGGAGAATTTCCAACAGCAACCTTTCAGCATTCACCCTGTGGTGATATACCCACAGCCCTTGAAGTTGCCTTCGGCTGCCAGGGCGTGAGACCGATGAACGTAGATAGACTAAGTGATTCGGCGAACACCCGCAGCCAACAACGCGGCAGCTTCAAAGGCGAAGGGTATAAATTAATTTTTTGACATTCTCCTCTTACTGGAATCCAGAGGGAGAGCCTCGTTAGAGCCTGTTGAAATCTCTTTTTTCATCCATTGAGCGTCGCTCAAAGAAAATTTTGAATATACCCTTTGCCTTTCAAGTTACGGCGGCGTTGGCAGCGATCACCCATCCTCTGTCATGTACCGATTCGATTGATTACCGCCTTGTCGTAACGCAAAATTCATTGGGTATAGTCTCTTAGACGGTGACGACTGATCGTTCAGTGTCTGGTTTCTGCTTCAAAGGCGAAGGGTATATACCTAACATGCAAACTGACTCTACTGTAGGAAAAATATTCGGTGAAATATACGCTTTGAAGGCAGGAAA
>NZ_GL379737.1 GCF_000143625.1 Candidatus Regiella insecticola LSR1
CTTGCTGTTGATCGTTCTCATCAGGGGAAAAGATTAGGCGAAATGCTATTGGTTGATGCTATCTATCGAACCGTGTTGGTTGCGCAACAAATATCAGCCATAGGACTCTTTGTTGATCCTATGACTCCTGAGGTCATTCCATTTTATCAACAGTATGATTTCTTACCCACTGAGCAAGGCGATCCTTCATGCCTTGAAATGTGGCTGCCTATTAAAACCTGTATAGAGGTTACTAATACCTTGTTGTAAGCAATCGATAGGAAAATACAACACGACTCATTCCCAGGCGAAATACATCAACACAATAAACAAGCTTTTTATGCTCTCGAAAGAGTTATTCCCCAAACAATGGAAAGCATAAAGTAGAGGAAGCGACATTGTTTTCTGAATTGTTCGAGACAACCCCTGAGTTTTGGTTAAACCTCCAGACTGCTCATGATCGTTGGGAAGCTCGTGAAACCCTTCAAAAACGTCCCCCAATGCGGCCAATTATGGAAATGCTGGGACGGCGTATCTCACACGTATGATCCTGCTCAAATAAAAAAGAGTAATAAAATCTTGTATTACTGACAATGGTCAGTATAATAAACAGAAGGGAGTGGAATTATCCACTACCAACCAAAGCCCCCACGGGCAGGAGATTTAAAATGAATGTACAAGAAGCCCTAAACGTTTTTGGTTTATCCGGTGAATTGACCGAGCAGGACATTAAAACGACCTATAAAAAAATGGCACTGAAATATCATCCAGATCGTAACCCTTTAGGTGACGAAATGATGAAAGCCGTTAATGCTGCTTTTGATTTTTTGATCGCGAACATCAACAAAATCAACCAGTTTCAGAGTAATGAAGAAAGCGCCCGTTACAACTACGGCGAGGAACTGGAAAATGTATTAAATATCCTTTCTTGTCTGGCGGGCGTGATTTATGAGATCATTGGTAACTGGATGAGATCATTGGTAACTGGGTTTGGATCAACGGTGAAACCCACGAACACAAAGACACCTTAAAAGAAATGGGCGGTAAAGAAAAAACAGTGGTTTTACCGCCCAGAAGAGCATAAAAGCCGCTTTAACCGCAAAGAGCATACGCTAGAAGAAATACGGGAAATGTATGGAACGGACGGACGCCACAAAGCGAAAGGCTGGAAGAAAGTAGAAGCCAGAGCATAACCAGAACGGGGCGAAAGCCCCCTTAAACTATTATCCGGTATGCCGCAAAACCTCGGCCTTTAGGGCGGGGAGGATGTCAAAAATAATATGAGTTCATCAAATGAAATGTATATTAGAAAAGGTGTCGGAAACAGAACATATTGCGTAACCTGTCAAAAAATGGATGATGGATGTTTATTAAAATTTGAGAAAAAAATAAAAATACGGTCAAAGAAAAAAATAGCAGACGAATCGAAATCCACCACAAGGCAAGTTGTTTTTAATAAAATAATAAAAACGCAATCGATTGGTTCGATAAATCATGATGATATTTTTTCGTCATTATCGCCTGTAGAAAAAGATATATTCATTAATATCATTAAAGAAATGACAGATGGTTACAGCAATGAAAAATGAGTTATCAACGCCAGAAGAAATTAAACGTTTGCGTGTTAAAGCAGGGTTAACACAAAAAGAAACTGCTGACCTGTTTGGTATCTCACTAAACTATTGGCAGAAAAAAGAGTTGAGTAAGGACAGTGCGCAAAATAGAAAGGTTTCAAAAAGTGAGTACATATTATTACTTTTACTTGCCGGGGAACACCCTGATTTTAAGCTGGTGAAACACTGAAAACCAGGAGTCATCATACTGGGTCAATCTACTCACCAACGACCCCATCTAGCACCCGTAAATTATGCTGTAATGTTTTGAAAATCCAGGATTGGAAAGGATCAACAGCCGATATTACATATTTACGCCCGAATCCTTACGTCTGGCTTTATTGGCTTAATTTTTTTGATTAAGCCGCGATGTTCGATACGACAAAATCCACATGTATTTGGTCATACGGAAATAAGATTTTCTCCCCGTTTTTTTCAATGATACCCGCCGCAAGCAACGCCTGCACATCAGCATGTACGGCTTTAATATCACGAGCGACTCGCCGCGCTGCGCTGCGTATGGACATTTCACCGCCACCGACCATAGCTCGTAATATAGCCAGGCGTTTTGGGCTAATGATTTTCCAAAGCAAATCAAAGGAGGGAAAACTGATGAACTCTCCCATTTCATCACCGTTCATCGCGCAAATGAAACGTTCATCAACAGTATCGGACGTTAAAACATTCAAGGTTAATGTTTTCATGATATTACTCCTTTTCTGTACTTCTCTACTTCGGCACGGAAATCTGAGACTAACTGAGCCGCGTCATTAAAAATGATGGGGCTCTCCTGACTGCCGATGTGTTTGTGGTCTCCTTTGCCGGCTTCATTATCATAACGGAGCACACAGACGCCTTTTTCTATGTATGCCAAGCGATATTTGTAGCTATGTTGACTGGCTTTAACAGGTGGATCAAACCGCCAGACGACCATTTCAATAAAACTATGCTCATAAAAGTGTGGAGTAATTCTATCCAGCTAATCCCGTGCTTACATCCGTCCCTTCTCCGATATGCCTATCGTCAGTCCGAATATTCGCTCTTTTAGCTCACAATAAAACCATTCGTGGCATACGTATGCCGGAACCGCCGGAAATTTTGTCACCTCATCTTAGTTGAACGTACTTTGCGAACGGTACACATTGTCCAGTATATAACACTGGCAACTAATAAGGCGTTGAGCGATGGTATGCCCCACTCAATTACCAAACCGACAACGCTACCCGCAACCCAGGAAATAATTGCAGGCCACCCTATTGATGGAGTTAATTTCTTTGTAGGTAGAATTTCTTTATCGCGGGTCGTATCAAGTAGCTTGCGACTAGTACGTAAAATATAATAATCAACAAGTATTACACCGGCAACAGGAGGAAAAACAACCCCCATTAGGATAAGGAAATTGAGAAAGTTATCTAAAATTCCTGCGATTGAGAGGATTGTGCCTGCTATTCCTAATCCAAAAATTAATCCTACGTGATTTAATCTCTTTCCTGCTACGCACTCTATAGAGTTGGCTAAAGCCAGTGACGATGAATATAAATTAACAT
>NZ_GL379738.1 GCF_000143625.1 Candidatus Regiella insecticola LSR1
CAGTCCCCCGAAAACTGCTCAGCCATGACGATTTAAGCCATCTCACCCGCTTAGTGTGGTGTATGAGTAACGGGTTTCATTTTAATCAATCGTGGAGTAATGCCATTTGGTATGCGCTGCGTCAGGTGACAGGTATTCCTTCTTCTCAGCGGTTCGAGGTGCAAAAAATTCCGCTGCTAGCAGAAGAATGTCGCCGGATTTATACGATCACGAATCAATTTAAAAACGTTATTTTCGAAGCGGAAAAACAGGTTATACGGCGTTGTTTACGCAAGCGTGAGAATGCAGAAAGAGTCATCAGCGAAATGCAGCAATCACTCGAGGGGGCAGCACAATCGAACGTTTCTACGCTCAACTCAACACTGGCACAGTGGGAAGAACGTGAAATTAACTTATTCGCTCAACGTAGCCACAATCATGTAGCGCATCATTCTAGTTATTAATTGATCTCTTCCCTGATAAATATTTTTAGGGATTTATTAATCACAATAT
The DNA here is from genome assembly GCF_000143625.1 of Candidatus Regiella insecticola LSR1. GTDB lineage: Bacteria > Pseudomonadota > Gammaproteobacteria > Enterobacterales > Enterobacteriaceae > Regiella > Regiella insecticola. The sequence goes on from NZ_GL379738.1 coordinate 493, forward strand.
ATTTGTGAAGAATTTCTGCATGCAAAATTTACCCTTGGGATGAGCATTTCACTCACGACAACGAATTTAATATCGCATCACAAACCCACGGAGTCCTACATCATGAAAACATAAACATTCACAAGTAATAACGGCGACACCATCACCGTTGATATCAATTAACCTTAGCGCTAACAGCGGTGGTTCGCTCCACCCCTGTCAGCTAACCATCACAACCTAACGTAGAGGTCATCATGGCTAACATCGATATTACCCAATTTTCTGAATTACGCAACGTCTTTCCTGAGTTAACAGCGGTGCAATTTGAAACGGCGATGCTGTTTTCCTTGGGCTTGCCACAAAAAGAAATTGCTTTATTACGTGCCGTATCTTATCCCGCGGTGAAACAAGCGTTAACCAGTGCCAAACTTAAATTTGAACCTCGTTCACTGCACGGCTTATTCACGATATTTCATGTCCGTTTGACACTGTTTGCCTTGCAAGGATGCCGTAAGCGCCTGCCCCCAGAGCGATGAGCGCAAAAAAGACAGACTCTCCACTGAGGAGACTAGCCATTTTTATTTTTCTGCCTAAACTGGGCACTGGCTAAGTAACTGACCCTCTTCTATTGAGGAGAGGGCGTGAAGAGGTGAAGAACCGCCGATGAAGACAATAGCACTGGAATTAAACACCTTCCCCCTAACCGCGCTGATGGACAAGAGTCTAGATAGCTGGGGAATCAAAGACAGGCACTCGCGTTTTATTTATACCAACCGTGCTTTTCTGGATTGTTTTAATTTACCACAGGGAGTCGATATTATTGGCAAACGGCATGATGAACTGCCCTCCTGCGTGGTAGCATTTTTGGCTAATCTACGCCAGGAAGAAAAAAAGGTCATTAAAAGCGGACAAAGAACGACGCTGATAAAAGCGCATTTATTGAGGCATAAGCAAAAACGCCACCCTTATTTATACGAAATCTTCCCACTGTATAATCAAGAAGGCCGCTGTGTGGGCACGGTTTTTTATGGCAAAAAGCCCGATACTTTTTCATTACCTCCCATCAGATATTTTTACGCTATCTGAATGGCAGATTATCTTTTATTTATTACACACTTTGATCACCAGGGAAATCACGATAAATAAAAAATAGAATACGTATTATCGACCCAAAGGCAAAAGTAAATTCATTGCGGGAATTTAAAACCTTTTGTCATCAAACCGGTTTTGATCGTTATTTTTCCAAGACGTTATCTCACGTGAAATACGGTGTATTGAAGAGAGGAGAGATTGTAATGAGTAACAGACAAAGCAGAATCAGAAAACGCGCATTAAGGAATAAGCTATTAGCTGCCAAACGGAGAGAAAAAAATAAAACCTGGTTTACTCGATTAATGTTTTTATTTAAGCAGGAGAAAACGCATGTTATCTTCTGAGACTGAAAAGAAAATAACTATTTCCACCCTACTCTACCAAACACTGGAAAAATAGGCCGCTTCGGTGAGCGTTCATTGTGATTGCACGGTCACACCAGATAATTTCATTCATTACCTGATCGAGCATTATGCTGAAAGCGCTTGCGATAATATTATTGCCAAGCTGGGAAATTAAAAAAATATCATGACAGAATAAAAAAATAATCGCTCTTTTGATTTCGGTTATTTTTATCGGATAAACTGGATAGATATTTAATGCCATTTTTTTGCCAAAAATAAGAAGGAGGATGAAGGGTAATAATACCTGAAAATTGTCAACGCTATTATCCAGATTGATTGTCATTTACCCCCTTATTTTTTTACCACTGACGGACTTCTTTTTATTAAAGAGGAGCCGTCATTATTTTTTATTGTTGAAATAAATTTATTCAAATTACCTTCTGTAACTTTTCCGTTTAAAACACGGACGAAGTGATGACATTTTTAACCTTAACAAAGAGAAAACGACAATGGAAGTCAGCCTTAAGCAATGG
>NZ_GL379739.1 GCF_000143625.1 Candidatus Regiella insecticola LSR1
AAGCGAAAGGGGTATAGAGATGTTTGTATTTTGCATAAAGTTGACGTAAATTAGCCAAACAATGGGGAAAAACAACATGTCCAGCTTGGTATTTGATACACATAAATTTATCCGCCGTTTGCGAGAAGCTGGCATAGAAGAAAAACATGCAGAAGCCATTGTTGAAGCATTTCAAGCTGCTCAAAGTGAAATGCAACCTGTCACTCGTGATTATTTTGACGTGAAACTAAAATCAGAAATAGAAAGCGCTAAATCAGACTTAATTAAATGGGTTGCTGGATTATTGATTGCGCAAGCAGCCCTGGTGGCCGCCTTACTTAAGTTGTTCACTCACTGATCTCCATAAGAGCCTATTCGAAATCTTCTTGAGCAAAGCTAAAAAGC
>NZ_GL379740.1 GCF_000143625.1 Candidatus Regiella insecticola LSR1
GGAGAGCATAAAAAAGTGTGGGGCAATCATCCAAATCATTCCCCATTGACGATAAAATCATTAACACTATTTGAACGCTTTCCTCATCAATAGCCTTGCAATGAAAACATTCACCATTAAGGTCGCGATTCGTGGTGTCAGTCCCATGCATGGTCTGGCGTCGGTTTAGGATTGCTGCTCATACCTCACTGGCCGCTCTTCACTACATTATCCAGATAGCACAAGGCAAGGCTGGGATGATGAGCATCTTCATCAATTTCACATTTATGGCAAAGACTACGGAATAGCCTACGAAGGGGGGATGGGTTTTTCGGATGATCCCTATTTGGTAACACTTGATGACTTTGGCTTTGATGTCGGTGATCGTTTCACCTATGAATACAATTTCTTTGAAAACTGGCTTCATGACATTCGCATCGAAACCATCCATGATAACTCAACCCAAAAGTCTCCATTTTGTCTGAGTGGCCATGGAATGCCTGGTGCCACCTTAGCTGATAAGAGGGACAAAACTCTGGCACTGCTACATGCGGTTATTAATGGGGATGAATTGACAACAGTCGGGGATATTCGTGAGTTTATTGAGGCACTTGATACCGTTCGATTCAACCGAAATAAAATCAATCATCAGTTGAGCCAACTTAATCTTACTTCTCCCAAGCTTGAGCCTAAAGTGATCAGGCTTTAGCCTGCCTCGGTTAGCGCACTCTATAAAGGTACACCTTTTCAACTCTCTCGAAAAAGCATCAATAAATGTCTATAAAACTGCCCTACTACCAGGTTTATAGAGTATTCTATTAAATTCATAAAGGTTTAAAGAATTTAAGGCGTTAAATGTATTATGCTTACATAAGAGTGAGTTCAGTCGAGCAAAACACCGCCAGACAAGAAGCCGCTCTCTCAAAAACGGATCACCCCATAGACAAAATATATATGGAACGCGCCAGTGCGAAGGATATAAACCGACCCCAACTCCAGGCAATGCTGGAGCAGGTAAAGGCAGGCGATACGATTATTATTCATTCAATCGACCGGCTGTGTCGGAATATGATGGATATGTGCACCATCACTACACACTTACGTAACCAGGGTGTTTCACTGGTATTCCTGAAAGAACAATCTATGCGGGAGAAAAATAACCCTATGCAGGAGCTCCAGTTGCATATGATGTCTGCATTCAGTCAATTTGAACGCGCTTTAATCAAGGAGCGCCAGGCTGATGGGATCGCAGCCAAAAAAGCCAGGGGAGAGAAAACGGGCAGGCCAGCGGCAGATATCAATAAGGTTTCAGAAATCAAT
>NZ_GL379741.1 GCF_000143625.1 Candidatus Regiella insecticola LSR1
AAAACAAACTCAGTATTGAACCCACCGATGTTATTCGTTCAGCCTCCCACCGATCAGGTTTAGGCCAGACTGATTTTCATCAATTTTGCTAAACACCAGAGTCTGATTATAAGCGCCTATAGCTCCTTCGCATCGTTGAAAGAGCATTACGCCCCAGCACCAAAATCCCAGACAAGGAGAAATGTTATTGATCGATATCGATGATGAAAAGGGGCTTGCAATTTGTAAGCATTTGACCGATCCGACCCGGCCAAACCTCGCCAAACACAACCTCCATTTTTACAAATGTATCTTCCCTCCTACTGCGTCATGATGTGCCGTGCAGTGGCATAACTGGAGCAAGAAATGGCAAATAAGCATGGGGTGGTGTGGAATACATAGACAATGGTGATTCTCTAGTTCTCATTGAAGTTCACGTATCTAACTAGGCAACCCTGCTTTGTGAACCCCTAGTCTATGAAGTTATCACCTTAGTCATCAAAAACACCGTAAATGGGCGGGTGAAGGAACCTAAAGATTCGAAAAGTGAAGTACAAAACATTTTTACTCGAAGCAATAAAAAAGGGGGAGGTTTGCAACAATGAATACTATGTTTTTGTTAATGGCTGAATTCGAAACATCAACGATCCCACTTTCCAGTATTGCTGAGCGCTATCTTGGCATGAAACCATCCACTGCGGATAAAAAGGCCGGTGCCGGTGATCTGCCAATACCTACTTTTCGCATGGGAAATACACAAAAAGCACCCAGAATGGTACACGTTAATGACTTAGCCGCTTTTATTGACAAACGCAGAAAAGAAGCTAAAAAAGAATTTGAACACTGT
>NZ_GL379742.1 GCF_000143625.1 Candidatus Regiella insecticola LSR1
AGCATAGGTACCTCCTTTTCGGCCTTCAATTGAAACTATGCATTTTTGCATAGTTTGTTTCTCCACTTCGGCAACTAATTCTTGTGCACTCTGAGTCCTAAGCCATTGTGCTGGCGCTTTATTACCCCCTTCGCCACTCGCTTTGTGAATGGCATTGAGGTTAAAACGGTTGACTTCATCGGTGGTGACAGTGATGCCCGCCACGATGGGAAGATTTTCTTTAGGCATGGTGAGTTCTCCTTGATTATTGCCTATCGGGAAAGGATTGAGTGTGTTTAAGTGTTGGTTTACTTGAATTAACAGGCGTAAAAAAACCGCGTACTGGCGTAGGCGGTATCGGTTAGCTTAGGAAATAGGTAGCGGGAGCGAAAAGGAACTTAATGTAACAACGTGTCAAGCTCTTCATCCGAAAGTCCGGTAGCTACTTTCACTAAGGTTCGGTCTACATGGCTATCCAGAAGTTGCTTCGCTATTTTTAAGGATGCTTTTTTTTCTCCCTGTTGCATGCCCTGTTGTTTACCGCGCTCTTCACCGCGTTTTTCGAGTTGTTGTGCAAATGTCATAAC
>NZ_GL379743.1 GCF_000143625.1 Candidatus Regiella insecticola LSR1
CATAGTTAATCAGACGTTTATTGATTATCGCCGTGGAAACTTGACCGCAGTACAAGAGAAGAAAAATGACTACCTTGCTGAATTTCGCCAGACACGTGCCCTAAAAATGGCCATCAGTTCAGTGCATGAACTTTTTGACATGATGCCTGAATTATCTCAAGTTTCCCGTCAATGTGTTGCGGCTAACCTGATTAACCCTATTGCTGGATTTGAAGCGGTTCCTTTACCTGTCCTCGCTGAGAAGCTGTATAGCGCAAGTGAAATTGGCAAATTGTTTGATGTCTCAGCGAATAAAATTGGGCGGATTGCAAATGACAATAACATGAAAACCGAGCAATATGGCGAGTATCATCTAGATAAATCTCGTCATAGTGATAAGCAAGTGCAAGCCTTTCGCTATAACAACCATGCCCTCAACAGATTCAGGCACATTCTTATTGCTGAGCAAGAGGCGAAAGAACATGCCTTGGTTTAAGCGGTTGACGACAGGAACAGGCTTGGGCTATATTCACTACAGGTGCTCAAAACACCTTACACAGCGGTAACCGCATCCGACAACCTGCGGATTTTTTATGTCCAAAGTATTTTGATATGGTCGGGTGTGTGGCTAATACAATACCCGTAAGGGAAATACACCCGCCGACTGTGTACGGTTTTGAGCACCCGACCCCCCTCTCAAAAAGGGTTTAATCAAAATATTACACAGGACATAAAATATGACGATTCAACTCACTTTCCGTACACATCAGTTTGATCTTATTACCCGCGATAACAACGTCTGGTTTACGTGTGCACAACTTACAGAAGCTCTAGAATATGCAGATGATAAAGCTGTTCAGCGAATTTATAGTCGTCATGCAGACGAGTTTACCCTAAGTATGACAGCCGTGGTCAAGTTGACCACCCCATCAGGTGACCAAAGTTGTAGGGTATTCTCCCTACGTGGTGCACATTTGATCGCGATGTTAGCCCGTACACTAATAGCTAAAGAATTCCGTAAGTGGCTATTAGATATTATGGATAAGGAAGTGGGGTGTCCACAATACCAACCC
>NZ_GL379744.1 GCF_000143625.1 Candidatus Regiella insecticola LSR1
TAGCATATTGGCACAATGCTGAACCAATACCTTGTCCTTGTGCAGCTGGAGCGACAAAAAGCATCTCTATCTTATGGTTAGCAACACCAGAAAATCCAATAATTTTGCCTTCTATGTTTTTAATGCACTTAATAAGAACTGCATCAAAATATTTGTCTAGGATAAGCAGTTTTAGTTGCTCGATTTCTTCATCAGGAAAAAAATCATGGGTCGCTTGCACAGACTTTTCCCATACCTCTATTAATTCTAAATAATCTTGTTTTTTAGCATTACTCACTTGGTGTTTCATAATTTTCTTGTCAATTAAGTTATACCCTTTCTGATCCCAATCCAGATTTTTGCGGTGGTCGATGTCTAAAATATTATGAAGAAGTGAGCAACTCACGGACAAATTTTCAGCACAAACTCTCCCTAATGTTTATTGACGAAAACTAAGCAGTTATCGTCTATTCTCAGAGCAAAGTTTTATCAGCAATATCGTTTATTCTTCCGTTATAAGTCAGTCTCTAAAGTCATTACTTTTTCAGCACATCGTTAACAAATGGATTGCATATCTGAATACTATCAACTGTCTCGCCGGTGTTCATGTCTTCGCTAAATAGCACTCTGCAACCTGATGCCTTTGCACTAGCAAGCACGATAGCATCGTAAAAAGCGATACTACGAGTTTGGTTTAAGTCGATTCCTGCACGGATGATAGCTGGAGTTACCTGAATTACTTCAAATTGCTCGTATAGATCGAGTTGTGGCCGAATGTATTGTGGAGAAAGTTTGAGTCTTTTTAGAGCAACGTTGCAATATTCCTGAAGGATTTGGGTAGAAAGCACCCCACTTGCGTCTTCGTAAAGCTGTTTAAGCAGGGAAAGAGCAGCTTTCTGCTTCACGGGTATGTCGCTTGCCTCTGCGTAAACAAGGATATTGGTGTCGATAAAACTACGATTTGCCATGCGATTAACGCTCATTGGCTTCGTTACGATCAAATTGCCAACCGTCAAGCTTAGCGGATGATTGCAAACAACGAGCTTCAAACTGTACCCATTGCTGATCACGGTAGGCACTGCCTGCTAACTGTTCCAGGTAGTCACGTACAATCTGGTTAAGGCTTTTACCCATTTTTTGCGCTGCGTCACGTGCCCGTTGCGCAACTTGTTTGTCTACAGAAAGAGTGATATTCATGATTGATCTCCATTATTTTTTGGATATAGCACATATTATGTGCGCACATTGAATGTTTTTCAAAGAAGAAATGGATGAGGTATGTGATGTAGATCACAGATATTGATAGCGACTGAAGTCTAGCTGCCCTTGTTTTTTATCCTATCGTTTTTAAAGCTACATAGGCCACGTAGCGTTAAGGTAAGGGCATGGGTAAGTCAAAGAAAGCGTCTCTATGGCCATTCTAGAGCCCTTGGAGGGGCATCATTGAATCTTATCTCTGTCCTATCTCTGTATTATCTAATTTTTTCCTGTTAATCCGATTTTTTAACGATATTTTTTAATTCTAAAAAAATTTTAATGAAAATGGTTTTTTTAGATCGGTAACGCTCGCCGCAAGAATGGATTTCGCAAAGCGAAAGCCGTTCGAGGAAGCGGAATATCATCTGATACTAAAAAGGAACTCGGTCACTCTTTGGCTAAAGGTAAGCTCTGGATTTTTTTTGTAACTACAGGTTATTGAAAAATGGAAAAATATTGGAGAAAGAAAATGGCGTTTTTTTAACCGGTCTTCTGAAATAGAGGTCGTTATAATTACGACGATAAAGAAGGTTACTCACAATTTTTTATTTTAGCTCCATGTTTTTATTTTCTTTATTCTTTATATTCTCTTTATTTAGAGTTAAATTTTTCTTTTTTATCAATACGTTACGATGTTTAAGGTCGCGTGATTTCTGTGTGGATAACTTTTGTTTCTGTGCTATTGATTATCTGAGATAAATAGCTACCTAATGATGATTATTTGTTCTGTTAAAATCAGGAGAGTGCTATTTTTGAATGTTTTTTATCAGCTGAGTTGTGCCAAGAAAGGGTATACAGTAAGTACTAAAAAAGTACTAAAAAAATTTAAGGTCGCTAGATTTCTGTTTTGATAATCAGG
>NZ_GL379745.1 GCF_000143625.1 Candidatus Regiella insecticola LSR1
ATGACAGAAAAGCAGTAGCAGCGGATCATGAAGAGCTAACAGTTGCTCAAGCGTCTCCAAAAGCTAACCAGGCTGAACGTGATAAGTTGGTAGAACAAATGGAGCTAATTAAAGCCCAGGCTGAAGATACTTGCAAGAGTAATCCTGACCCCTCTATAAAACGTCAGTGTGATGGAATTATTACATTGGCAGGGAAAGCTTCAGAAGCAGCGAAGGGGGAAACTAAAATAACAGTTGTTAGAAATTATGCTAGAAGTGCAGAAAGGCGCTTAGACGCTTTCGTGAAGCAACAATCAGCAGTAAAAGCTGAACGCGCTCTTGTAAAAGAGATGGAAGATCATATAGAAAAAATGAAAAATTTTCGCCTTGAAAATGAGAAGATAAACCCGTCAATAAAAAGCTATATATCGGAAGTTATTCTAGCAGCACAATCAGCTTTAAGAGGTGCGCGTACTAGAACTGCTACAAAATTCTATCAACAGGCTAAGTCGCTTATTTATATAATGGAGAATGTAAAGGGAGAAGAAAAATCTATTGATGACACACAGAAAGCGATCGTCGCGGAGGTACGCGATTACCGTACAAAATTCATTACAGTATTAAGCCCGCTTGCTAAGGAAGAGGTTGAGAGTAATATCGGGAAAATAAAAATTTTCCTTAACAAAGGTTCGAAAGAGAAGAAAGCGATTGTTGAGGCTTTGCTTTCAAAAGATATCGCAGGAGCCAAGAAACATTTAGAAACTCTTAAAGAATATAGAAGCAATTTTTTTAAAGTTTGGAAGAAATAGCCCGCCATAACAATACAGCTAGAAATGCGATAACAGTAAGTTCTGATAGTACAGATAAATGATTATCGCTAATTGATATAAATTGCTTTAACTAAAATAAAAAATTTAATTTTAAAAAGGAAATGATGTATGCCTAATTTAATACCGGTAGGAGATTCTAGAATTCCTACTCTTATTATTTCTGCAAGAATTAGTGGTAGCCATCATGGTTTACAAAAAACGGGTAACAGTCTTAATTTAATAAAGACAGCAGAAATGAAGGGTAAAGTAGGGACTTCAACTGCTTCTTCTCAGAGCGTAGAATCTGTAAAGTCTGTAGATTCTGGCTGTCGAGCAGATGGCGTTGATACTACAAAGGACTTTAAATCTAGAATTCCTGTAAAGGAATCTCCAGCGGCTAAATTAAGACGCATTCTTGAATCTGCAGTGGCGGCTTCAGCCTCACTTATATAAAAAACGGAGAAATTTCAAACAACGGTTAAAGATAGCCTTGATAATCAGAGCAGGTTTGTTGAGCCTTTAGTAACACAGCATAAAAGGGAATCTATTGAATCGACACGTAAAACTATTCAATCGGCAAATAAAACTTTAAAAGCTTCAAAAGAAGCGCGTAGTAGAAATCTAACTGCAAATAAAACTTTAAAAGCTTCAAAAGAAGCGCGTAGTAGAAATCTAACTGCAAATGAAACTTTAAAAGCTTTAAAAGAAGTGCGTAGTGGAAATCTAACAGTTGCTCAAATGAATGCTAAACTAACAGCTGCTCAAAAGCATGCTGAAGAAGCGAAAATTTTCTATCAACGAGCTAATTTTGTAGAAAGAATGGAAGATCTTCAAACAAAGGTTAAACGTAGACGTTCAAACCAGAGCAAGTTTGTTAATTTGTCAATAACAAATGGTAATTTGTATTCTATTCCAGAATGATTAACGGTCATGCGGGTATCAGCCCTAATTTGCCGTTCAAATTAGGGCTGGCAGGTGTTAGCACGGCTCGCTTTGGATGACATTACAAACATACCGTAAGTTATCTTGTGTAAGAGATGCGGCAAGATTCAGCCTATCGCTAGGCGAGATGTTCGAAGAAGCGAAAGAGATTATCGCTAATGGTGAATTTGATTCTGCTGCGGTGATCTTACGCTGGCTGAGCTCATCGGGTCTCACGCCCTGGCCGCCTAGCGGCGGCTTCAAAGACAAAGGGTATATTA
>NZ_GL379746.1 GCF_000143625.1 Candidatus Regiella insecticola LSR1
TGCACAGGCTGAGACCGTTAATTCGGGATCCGCGGAACCTGATCGGGTTAATACCCGCGAAGGGAACAAGAGTAATTTATCGTTAATCAGCGAGCACAAGAGATTTCGCATAGGCTCTTACAGCTATCTTAACTAGTAGCATTACTCCCTCCCGCCATACTCCAGACAAGCAATTTTCTCCGTAGATAAATTTTTTTCGATAATCAACAGGAACTTGCTGTGTCTAAAACTATAATACCGCCCCATCAAGCTATTACACGCCCACGTAAACAGCAACGTGATGCTGCTGAGCAGTTTATTACTACGCTAAAAGGGATTACTTTTCCCAATTCTAAACGTATTTATCAATCCGGCTCACGGCCAAGATATTCGAGTCCCTATGCGTGAAATTCAACAAAGTGCTACATTGATTTCAGGCAAAAATCACCCCCCCTCCTACCAAAATAATCCCGCGATCCCGGTTTACGATACCTCCGGCCCCTATGGTGATCCTCAATCTAAATTAGATGTGCATATTGACTTGCCTAAACTACGTGCTAATTGGATCAAAGAACGACAAGATACCGAAGCATTACTAACAGTTAGCTCTGGTTTTACTCAACAACGTTTGGCTGATGAAGGGCTTGATCATCTACGTTTCGAACAACTCCCACGGCCGATAAAAGCCATGACGAATCGATGTGTTACCCAGTTACATTATGCCCGTGCCGGTATCATCACTCCTGAAATGGAATTTATCGCCATTCGTGAAAATATGAACCGCGAAAAAATTACCAGTGAACTATTACTCCAACAACATACTGGGCAAGCCTTCGGTGCCAATCTGCCAAAAAACATTACTGCAGAATTTGTCCGGCAAGAAGTTGCCGCTGGACGCGCCATTATCCCTGCAAATATTAATCACCCTGAATCAGAGCCCATGATCATTGGTCGTAACTTTTTAGTCAAAGTGAATGCCAATATCGGCAATTCTGCCGTCAGCTCTTCTATCGAAGAAGAAGTAGAAAAATTGGTGTTGGCAACCCGTTGGGGGGCGGATGATACCGTGATGGATTTATCAACCGGGCGTTATATTCACGAAACACGTGAATGGATCTTGCGCAACAGCCCAGTGCCGATAGGGACGGTGCCAATTTATCAAGCATTAGAAAAAGTCAACGGCGTTGCTGAGGATCTAAATTGGGAAATATTTCGTGACACATTATTAGAGCAAGCAGAACAAGACGTTGATTATTTCACCATCCACGCAGGGGTATTCCTGCGTTATGTGCCTATGACCGCCAAGCGTTTGACCGGTATTGTCTCCCGTGGCGGCTCTATCATGGCAAAGTGGTGTTTGTCTCATCATCAAGAAAATTTTTTGTATGAGCATTTCAAAGAAATTTGCCAAATTTGTGCCGCCTATGATGTTTCACTTTCACTCGGTGATGGATTGCGCCCAGGCTCTATTCAAGATGCCAATGATGAGGCGCAATTTGCAGAGCTGTATACCTTGGGCGAACTAACAAAAATTGCCTGGCAATATGACGTACAAGTGATGATCGAAGGACCTGGGCACGTGCCCATGCAGATGATCCGCCGTAATATGGCAGAAGAATTAGCGCACTGCCATGAAGCCCCTTTCTACACATTAGGGCCACTGACCACCGATATCGCCCCTGGCTATGATCATTTTACTTCGGGGATTGGCGCCGCGATAATCGGATGGTTTGGTTGCGCTATGTTGTGTTATGTCACGCCCAAAGAGCATTTGGGTCTGCCAAATAAAGAAGATGTCAAACAAGGGCTGATTACCTACAAAATTGCCGCCCATGCTGCTGATTTAGCAAAAGGACACCCCGGGGCGCAGATCCGTGATAACGCCCTGTCAAAAGCACGTTTTGAATTTCGTTGGGAAGATCAATTTAATTTATCCCTCGACCCCGCTACCGCCCGCGCCTATCACGATGAGACCCTGCCACAAGAATCTGGCAAAATCGCTCACTTTTGTTCTATGTGTGGGCCAAAATTTTGCTCGATGAAAATCTCACAAGAAATACGTGACTACGCTGCCGCACAAGAAATAGCCGCACAACCAATACAGATACAACAAGACGGCATGGCAAAAATGGCAGCGGCATTCCGTTCTAACGGCGGTGAACTGTATCAGGCAGCAGTCAATTTACCGACAGGGGCAACCAATGAATCTTCCTGACGCCCCTTTTGCCAATACCTCATGCCGATTGGGTCTGTACCCCGTGGTGGATTCACTAACCTGGATCAACCGCATGTTGGATAGTGGGGTAACTAGCTTACAATTGCGTATTAAGCATTTAGCAGCGATACAGCTAGAAAAAACCATCGTTAGCGCCATTTCACTGAGTCAACAGTATCCAGACGCGAAACTTTTTATTAATGACTATTGGCAACTGGCTATCAAACACCAAGCCTATGGCGTGCATTTAGGGCAAGAGGATCTCAGCACTGCCGATCTCAGTGCTATGCAAGCTGCTGGCTTGCGGCTCGGTATTTCAACCCATGACGAGCAAGAATTAGCACAAGCGCGCCAAATACGACCCTCTTATATCGCCCTCGGTCATATTTTTCCTACGCAAACGAAGCAAATGCCGTCTTCACCGCAGGGGCTAGCAGCATTAAAACGTCAAGTGAAAAATACGCCTGATTACCCAACTGTCGCTATTGGGGGGATCAGTATTGAGCGTGTGCTACCGGTATTGGCATGCGGAGTGGGGGGGGTAGCCGTCGTGAGTGCCATCACCAAAGCCGCCGATTGGCGTCAGGCAACAGCGGCGTTATTGCGCCTGATCGAAAATCAGGGCATCGCTGATGGATGATAGTGATTTTTTACGTTACAGCCGCCAACTGATGTTAGAAGAGATAAATTATCAAGGACAGCATCAATTACAGCGTGCTCACGTACTTATCGTGGGTCTTGGCGGGCTAGGATCCCCTGCGGCGCTTTATTTAGCCGCCGCAGGGGTGGGCACATTATCACTCGCAGACGATGATCGGCTGGATTTGACTAATTTATCACGCCAGATCCTGTATCGCACTGCCGATATTGGTCAGAGTAAAGCCAAACGCGCCAGCGCCCATTTGCATCAACTCAATCCGCAGATCACTATCCGTGTTATCAACAATAGACTGACGGAAGAAAATTTAGCGAAGGTGGTCAAAGACGTTGATTTAGTACTCGATTGCAGTGATAACCTGCCAACACGTTATCACATCAATTCCGCCTGTATTAGCGCGCAAAAAACGCTAATCAGCGGCAGCGCCATCGGTTTTAACGGACAACTATTGGTTATCGAGCCCCCCTATCGCTATGGTTGCTACGCATGCCTGTATCCCAATCAAAAAATCGCGCCAAACAACTGCCGTACAGCAGGGGTATTAGGTCCTGTGGTTGGCGTTATCGGCACATTACAAGCATTGGAAGCGATCAAAATTCTAGCGGGGCTCCCTTCCGCCCTCAGTGGAAAACTCGGTTTATTTAATGGCAAAAAAAACAGTTGGCGTCACTTGCAATTAAACCGCTCAACCCACTGTGCAGTTTGTGGCGTAATAAAACAACCAGGTGAAAAATAATATGAAAATTATGCTTAATGATCAGCCGATAGAGCTTGAAAGCGCCATGACCATTGACAACCTGCTTCAGCAATTACAACAAACTCAGCAGGGGAATGCCTTAGCCATAAATCAAACTATTATTCCTCAAAGCGATTGGGCCACGCATAGGGTGAAAGAAGGGGATGATATTTTACTTTTTCAGGCAATCGCCGGAGGCTAATATTTTGACCATCGATCATAAAAATCAGTTAACCATTGCCGATACCCCCTTTAGCTCACGCCTGTTTATGGGCACAGGAAAATTTGCTAATGCAAAATTGATGACGGAGGCACTACAGGCGTCAGGCTCACAATTAGTGACGCTCGCGATGAAACGGGTTGATCTCGCTGCAAATCAGGATACGATTTTAACACCGCTACGATCCGTTAGTGTCCAACTACTGCCGAATACCTCCGGCGCCAAAACAGCAAAAGAAGCTATTTTTGCGGCTAAATTGGCGCGGGAAGCGCTAAAAACTGACTGGATAAAGCTAGAAATTCATCCTGATAGCAGACATTTGTTACCCGATCCGATAGAAACCTTAAACGCCGCTGAAGCATTGGTAAAAGAAGGGTTCGTCGTGTTGCCCTATTGCAGTGCTGATCCCGTGCTATGCAAACGCTTAGAAGAGGTCGGCTGCGCGGCTGTGATGCCACTCGGCGCCCCCATTGGTACTAATTTGGGGCTACGCACCCGCGATTTTTTACAATGGATTATCGAACAAAGCAAAGTACCGGTGGTGGTGGATGCGGGTCTTGGCGCACCTAGCCACGCGCTGGAAGCCATGGAGCTCGGGGCAGATGCGGTGTTGATCAACACCGCCATCGCCGTTTCCTGTCATCCCGTGCAAATGGCACAAGCCTTCAAACTGGCAGTGGAAGCGGGGAGATTAGCTTATCAAGCCGGATTGGCTCAGCGTCAACAACAGGCGGTTGCCAGCAGCCCATTAACTGCTTTTCTCAATCAAATAAAAGATCAACAACATGTTTAATGATTTTAGTCATCATTGGCAAAGGCTAAATTGGGATGATATCGCATTGCGGATCAACAGCAAAACGGCATTTGATGTTGAACGTGCCCTCAATGCCAACAAACCAAGCCGAGAAGATATGATGGCTCTGCTCTCACCGATAGCACAATCCTATCTCGAACCACTAGCGCAAAAAGCACAACAATTAACCAGACAACGCTTTGGTAATACCGTTAATTTTTTTGTACCACTCTATCTATCCAATCTCTGTGCCAATGAATGCAGCTATTGCGGATTTTCCATGAGCAACAAAATCAAACGTAAAACGCTCAATGAAGACGAAATTATCCGTGAATGCTCGGCTATCAAAGCCCAAGGCTTCGAACATCTATTGCTGGTTACCGGAGAGCATCAAACAAAGGTAGGTATGGAGTATTTTCGCCGTCATTTACCGGCGATCCGCAAAAATTTTAGTGCGTTAATGATGGAAGTCCATCCCCTAACAGAACAAGAATATGCTGAATTAAAAAAACTGGGGCTAGATGCGGTTATGGTGTACCAAGAAACTTATCACGCTGCCAGCTACCACCAGCACCACTTACGCGGGAAAAAACAAGATTTTCATTGGCGATTAGCAACACCGGATAGATTGGGGCGCGCCAAAATCGATAAAATCGGCTTAGGGGCATTATTCGGCTTATCATCCAGCTGGCGTGTCGATAGCTACATGCTGGCAGAGCATTTATTTTATCTGCAAAAAAACTACTGGCAAAGCCGCTATTCGATCTCATTTCCACGTTTACGCCCTTGTCTTGGTGGTGTTGAACCGGCTTCTGTGATGAGTGAACGACAACTAGTACAATTAATTTGTGCTTTTCGTTTATTTGCCCCCGATGTCGAACTTTCTCTCTCGACCAGAGAATCTCCCTTTTTTCGCGACCACGTGATCCCACTGGCCATCAATAACATTAGTGCCGGCTCCAAAACGCAACCAGGCGGCTATGCAAGCCGTGATCCTGAACTCGAGCAATTTTCGCCTCATGATAACCGTTCAGCCCAACAAGTCGCTCAGATGTTAATTAAAAACGGGCTTCAGCCTGTTTGGAAAGATTGGGAACATTATTTAGGGCGAATTTAGCAATCTTCTTTAGCGAGCATAAAAGATTTCGAATAGGCTATGGCACAAAAGTCCATTTTTTTCCTATACTTGGATAGAATTAGAGTGATTGATAAATTTTATTAAACTACGAGGTATTATATGGATCAAACGGATGTGTCTTCACTACAAAAAAATGGAAACGATCAGCCCACAATTCACAGTTCCACACCCTCTGAAAATGTCGAAAAACATGCTAAGTACAATGCAGAAGGAAAATTACTTCATTCCTTTATATTTTCTTACGATGAAGAAAAAAAATTAAAATTTGTTCATGAAATGGTGAATCAATATGATACTCATGGTCGTTTAATAAACAATACCGAGCGTTGGTACGATAAAAACAGTCGACTACACCAAAATAAGAAAAAGAGATATGTGTATGATGCGCAGGGTAACTTGCTCATATCCAGTGATATCGACTACGGGATCGGGGCTTTCGACGACTTGCCAAGCAAAATAACCAATTCCGAGTATGATACCAACGGCCGTTTAGTCGCTCAACATATCGTTGCAAACGAGTACGATAGCAATCATAAGTTACTGACACGCCACACCACTAAGCGCCAATACGATGCTAACGGTCAATTATTACACAGTAAACAGTTTCAGCAGAGAAGGCAAAACCAGCTTGACATCACAGGCTCCTCTCACGAGGCATTAGTATCAGCAACACATTCCTTCGAGGTTTTTAATGAACCACACCCTGCGAATACAAAAACAAGTCCAAGCACTCAACCTAGTTTCGTCACGCTGGTTGCGAACTACTTTTCTTTTATCTGAGTAAATTACACTATAGCCGAATCAGTTTAATTTTATTCAAGGCGGAGGAGCGCAGACAGTACAAATAATACGGCAAGCGACGACAACACTTAAATCAAATTAAAATGATTTTGGCTAAACCGCTAATATCACTCCTAACGGGGGATGTTAGCGGTAGCCTGTATACCCTTCGCCTTTCAAGTTACGGCGGCGTTGGCGCGGCGGGTGCTCGCCGAATCACGTAGTCTATCTACGCTCATCGGTCTCACACCTTGGCCGCCTTGCCGTAACTCGAAATTCATTGGGTATATCAACAGATTTTTTGCAAAACCTTCAAAGCAACACGCGGTAAATATTTACCACTGATAACCCACACCTACTGAGATGGCAAAATCATTTTGGCTATTATTACTACTCTGTAGTTTGGTTATCCACTTCCCGCTTTCAGAAATTTTAGAGACGCCGATAGCAATTGCCGATCCATCACGGTAGCTCGCAACCGCCGCACCGAATAAACTGGAATCAGGGGCATAAGCGCCTGTGGGATCCCTGCCATCGCTATAGATGAAGCAATACCCGCTGTCAGCTTATTTTTTACCTGATCAATACGATTATCTAATTTTTTAATGGCTCGATGGTGAGCCTTTAGTTGTTTAAGGTTAACCGCGTCATTATCAGCAATGCCATCCTTGACACCCGTCATTCTGCGATTACCCTCAACACCGCTAATATCAATGGATTTTCCTTTTTTATTTTCTCCGATTCTGATTTTTTTTCCCTCTATATCCTGCGTTATCAGTATATTTGCGCCAGATACCGGCGGTAATAACATACCATCATCAGAGATAACTTTTTTAACTCAGTAATATCCGTACTATTTTTAGTGACCACCTTATTTAGCATTGTCAGGGCATCACCCACATTATTGAATTGCTTATTTTGAACGTTATAGTTTGGAGAGATAAATTTACTCGACGCAGTA
>NZ_GL379747.1 GCF_000143625.1 Candidatus Regiella insecticola LSR1
CAACAATTGCTCCTGCATGAAGAAGAAATAAAACGTAAAAAGCGTCAAGCTCTTTAAAGCGTCGCATAAAGCCTTCCCGCAAATGAAATTGTCGAAAGGGCTTTATAGGATTGAAGGTTATTGCGTCAAAAAGTGAGGCGATTTTGTCGGCAGATCACCTGCCAGCCAGGCGATTATTTTTTGCCAACGGGAAAGGGTTTCCATGTGGTTACTGAGATCCGCACGGTCAAGGCGAATACAGGTACGCCAATAAGCAGGAAGACATAATGCGCCCACTTCTGGTGGGTCAGTTTCTTCAATGACGTGTAATTGTTGGCGAATAGCTTGTGCCGTCAACCTCGGTAACTCATAGCGCAAGGCTTTATATTTAGCCGCCTGATTTTTTGACTGAGAAGCCGCTGTACCGTATTGATAACTGAATTGAATAGCAGCCAATAAAATCAGTAGTAACCCAACCAGTACTGAGTAAGGCATAGAAGCGATAACCCATGAAGCCAGCATGAATTGAAAGTATAACACCAGTTTGTCTAAGCGTGAAAAGAGACATTCTCTCATGATTTCAAGGTAATACGAATAATGTATTAAAAAATGGAGTTCTGTTATTTCGTCAGGGTTAACGGAGGGATTAACGGATTGCATAGTAGATTTTCCTTTTTTATTCCTCGCCCCGTCCTGTTACCTGAGTTTTTAGGCCGTAGTAGAGTGAGGAAGGTGAATTGCGCTCGGCGCTTTATTGTTAAACATATTTTTTCCTTGTGGTGGTGGGAGGTTATGCCTGCGTCATCTTTGATGGGGAGAAGCAAGCGTAATCATATTACCACATAGCCCCGCGCCGGACGGGGTGAAATAGTCCGGCACTTCTTTTCACTTAAATGGAGAACACCCGATGTTAACTGAATCCTGTACTACCGTGACCCCCTTGCCAGCCCTTCCTGAAATCACCCATCACCGTCACCGCCGTGGCTGGTTGGAGACGCCGGAGGGGCGTCGCGTTCAACCTAACCCGCAGGCAGTGAAATTTATTCACGGGATAAGCTCTCCCGTCATACGTCACCCGCGCCGCCGCTGGTTTTCAAGGGTGATGGGCATTTTTGCTTAAATAAGGTGGCTTTGATGGCGAATACTGAACCCGCTCGTGTCGTGCCGCTAAATTTAGCTCAGCGGCAATGTGGTCTGAGAAATACCACTTTATTATGGCAAGTGTTACCGGATAAAAAATATCAAGGGCAGATCCCAGCACTGATTAAGGAGATGGAGGAGACCGATCCACAAATGAAAGGGGCGCTGTATTATTTAGCCGGGATTGAAAGAAAAAAGCATGCGCTGGCATTTAAACAACTCTATCCCGAAGAACAAATTAATTTAATTGACGCCATGAACCGATTACGCGCCGCGGTGAGTTTATTTCCTAATAGGATTACTTATATTGATTTTGACCCGGTACCAAATAAAACGGAATAATAACATTAATTCATTTTTAAAATAAATAAACTGATTATTGTGTCGGTTTTATTACCACTCCAATACGGAAATTACCATGCCTCTTTATATTGAGATCGACCAGCGTTATGTGATTAGTCAGTATCACGCCGGGTTTATTTTATATGAAAATAAGCGTTTCCCTGATACATCAAAAAAAAATCGGCAGCCATTATCTTAAACTCTTAGCGTATTATTCGTCATTCGCCACTTTAATTGAAGGCTTATTATGTCACCATTTATCGACATTAAAAAATAACCTTATTAAACACCGGCGACATGAAATACAACGCATGGGGCGATTATGCCATGAGGCTTTTAAATATTCTCTGCTATCCGATGCCGATACAGACGAAATAAAACAAGGAATAAAATATTCTTTATTACGGCCTGATCGTTTGATCTATATCGAGTGTCACCGACTGCTTAATTAACACGATTAATTTATCATTGAAATAAATAAACGCCTTTAGGGCGTGGGATCCGTTTTCGCTAAAAATAAGGCGATGACGGATGACACGCTATTTACTGCCCCTCCCTTTTTATTATCGGCAAGGAAAAAAGAAAATAATGACCCCCCCGGCAGTCGAATTTTTGCAGCCCACCGCTTATCTCGGTCATGCGCCTTTTTGTTGGCTATGGAACGCGCCGATGAAAAGTGTCAATCACTATCGGATGGAGACGCTCCCGCCCGCGCCTCTCACGCCGGTACTGAAAAGCAAGGGCACGCCGACCGGTTATTTGACCAAATATGTGAGTAAGAATCTGGATGGTAGTGTGCTGAAAAGCGCCGCCGATCCGGCTACGGGGGAACCCTTATTGAGTCATGAGACCGGTAAGCCGCTTCATGAAGCGGTTGAACATGTCGTGGCGTGGGCGAGTTTGCACCGGGTACGGCAATTTCAGTTTTTTGGTATTCCGTCACGCCAAACTTACCGTGAATTACGTTTACTGGCCGGGCAGTTGCAGCGCAAATCAAAAACGAAGAAAAGGGGCAACAGCTGGCAGATAAAGCGATGGATGACGTGCTGGCTGCCGCCGATGCCGGGTGTATGGCCACCTATATACTCAAGCAAGGCGGGGTGTTGGTGCCGCGTAAAGACCATACTGTGCGCACTGCTTATGTGGCGTCGGATACCCTGAATGCTTACGGGGAGAAGGGCATGAAGATTTACGGTGTGTGGTCGGCCCCGGCTGGGCATTGAGTCGCGGATTGGTACCCATGACGAGCGCTGGCAACGGGTACGTAAGGTGAAAAATGATAAGCAGCCTAATGAGGTGGCCGTTGCTGTTGCTGTTGACCTGCCGGACGGATTTTCCGTCCCTTGGACTCGTGGCAATAACTGTCCCCTTGAACGAAAAGTGATCATACGGCAGAAGGTGAAAAAAGTAGGGGTGCCGATGCGGGTTTGAGGGGAAGTCGCTGTAGTAACTCAAACTTAACGTATAATATTTCCGTTTCCCAAAGGGAGCCCTCTATGGATCACATAAATTCAAATTCAAAATTATAATCATGATCCCTTATAGAGGGTTGTGTTGCTAAAAGAAAAACCTGATCTGTTTTAGGCGTGGTGAATTTATTGATGATATCGCCGGCAACAAACATATCTTTATGTTCCTTTTTATATCCGTCGATCACTTCATCCGGAAACATATTCTCGCCTGAGTCGGTTTTCAGTTTTGAAACATGGTTAAGCAACGAGCTCATCATACTTGCCAGAACCAACCCGCTATCGTTTTTATTAGTCATAAAGGCTTTATCTGCTTTGCTGAATATTTTAGTTAATGAATTCTGGTTCATTTCGTTTTTTCCAAAGAAAAACGATGAAATTATGTCCTTACCATAGAAATCACGGGTGACCCCAAGCTCAGGTGACATAGAATTGAAAATGGCTTGTATAGGTAACCGTAGATCAGAAAAATCTCTTGAGTAACGGCAGGTTAGCGCGAAGGTAGAAGGATTTGTATCAAGAGCTCCAACGCCCATGCGACTAAGAGCTTCTTTTGTTTGCTCTGAAGCTTTTTCCGTTACTGCTTTATAAAGCATTTTTTCTAAATTGTATTTTAATTCACCAGTCTTCTCACTATAACAAAACCCCTCTCTCATGCTTTGGCCGAATAATTGTGTGGAAAATTCGTTTACCAATCCCTCTCGCAAGTTCTTTATACTTTCTAAAGTATTAACCCAGGAGTCGGAATTTTTCCACGACGGGTAAGTAATATCAACATTAATCGGTGGGAAATGAAGGGCAGTTGTCATGTTTATAATCTCGTGAGGTTAAATTGATAAAAGATAGGCCATGGTTTTACAGCTTTGACACCCTATGGGTTCTTCCACACGCCCCCTAAAAAACGTCATGACGTATTTTTACGTATGATGACAAAGAGACCTTATATCGCATCTTGTTCTCACGTGCTTGTAAAAACGCTCATACTTAGGGAGCGCTGTTGAATCAATCATCCATCATTAAGCCAACTGAATTTTACCCGCCCCGTGCTTGCTCCTGAAGTAATCAGCCTTGTAGGCTGCGCCGGTTACGGCACGTTACAAAGATACAATTTTCGCTAAGCCACTTCATAAAATTATCCCACAGGTTAATCTCTCGTTGCCCATTATTAGCTTATAGGATAATATGTGAATAGGAGATACGATTCATGTTTAATGTGCTTTATCACCCTGAAGCAAGAACAGAAGCAACGGCATTACCCGTGAAAATCAGGGTAAAGTTCGACCGTCTGATTAATAAACTTGCGCATGATGCGTGCCTGCTGCGGGAACCCGATACAAAACCTTTGGGTAATGGTCTTTTTGAAATTCGGACTATGGGGACTAATATAGCCAGAGGGATATGGGGTATACCATAAAGGCAATACTATCATCATGTTGCGAGTTTTTATCAAAAAGACGCAAAAAACGCCGGTAAAAGAAATAAAACTAGCAAAAATGCGATTGCAAGAGGTTTTAAATGAAATTAATCAACCATAAAGAACTGCATAAAGAATGGATGCAAGACACAGAATATGAGGCTGCCTACGCAGAAGAAGAACGCAAAGAAAGACTGAAAAGTACTCTTGCCGAATGGCGGAAACTTGACAATCTGACGAAAGCGGAGGTTGCAAAAAGAATGGGGGTTAAGCCACCTGTTGTTTCTCGTCTGGAAAATAATATCACGAAGGCCAGCATTGAGACGTTGACACGCTATGCCCGTGCCTGCCGGGTCAAGAATCCATCTATTCTCCTGTAGAGGGTAACTTCTATACAGTTCTTTTACATACGCTTTCAGCGTATATTTTGAATGATTTAACAAATGTACAGAGTAAACTAACATTGATAAATCTATTTTTTACGGAATACAAGTTAACAATCGGTCAATATCTTTCCTTCCTGTGCCGAAAAGCAATTAACACCCGCACAGACATAACAAGGCTTGCCGGTATTTTTCACCACCCGAATGGCTTTATCATCCCAGAGCGCTGTCATTTGGCTGTCTTTAACATTAGTGACGGCCAGTTTGGGCAGGCCATGGGCTAACAGCCAATGCTGTACCGCAATCACCCCGCTGGAGGTTTCGGCACGGGCGGTAAAAATATGTACCTCTTTTCCTGCACTTAACCACGTTTTGATACGCTGCACCATCGGAGCCAAGGGGCGCCCCAATTGGTTGCCTTGACTCGGTAAGTAATCGGCTAAGGTGCCATCAAAATCTACCCCTGTCCATCCCATACACTGTCCTTTTTTTTCCTGTGATTAAAATCAATATTTATGCAGTTTATTGGCGTAATCTGCAATTAACACCCGCTGCCTACTCCTCGTTAGGTTCTCTCTGCGCTATTCTCTGCTATGCGAATTTCATTGAATCTCCCCGCGCCGGGATCGTTTTTCAACATATCGTCACAACCGTAGCGCTTCTGGCTGCCAGGAGCGGATAAAAAATGCCCTTCAGTACCTCAAGCGTGCGCTCCCCGCCACGCCCCGCGCTTTGGCTAATGTATGCATATTTATGCACCCTTTTATCGGGGTTAAAACCGTTGATAGCCGCGGTTTTAACGGCAATGGTTGCCGCAAAAATGCTTGCAGATCCATGCAGTCTAGTCATGCACCCTTTACATTGAGGCATTTTCCACTAATTCATACGGCTTAAAGCGGATCACCTCTTCACCCAGCCAGGCATTGATTTCACTCAGCCGCTCTTGCAGTGGGGCTAATTCATTGATGGCAAACACCCGTGCTGCTTTTTCGATATCACCAAAGCCGCCGGTA
>NZ_GL379748.1:0-1692 GCF_000143625.1 Candidatus Regiella insecticola LSR1
ACCAGGAAGGTTCCCTTTCATGGCCTGCTCACGGGTATTACTCTCAACCTGTGCCATCACCATGTCACTTTTACCCGTGATCGATTTGATTTGATTCACAAAGGCAATTTGATCCTGAAGTGGCGTTGCTTCACCAAACAGACTGTTAAGTTTGGCGATGATTTCTTTTACAAATTTGGGTTTGTCGCCCGTTACGCTACCACTACCTGACCCAATTGGTTGCAAACTTGTTGTTCTTCGTCTTCTGGCTGTCCCTCCGTACGGCTTTTAATATCAAAGCCAGTGAGTACCAAGCCTTTTAGATCCACTGTTTCTGGCGTTTCATTCCGCAGGCGTTTTTGTAATAGCTTTGCAAATGCCGCAAAGTTTTCAAGCTCTGGATCACCAAAATCAATAAGCTGGGCAACGTAAGAGTAGGTACGACAAAAGCGCCCCACATCCGATTTGAAGCCCAACAGGGATTTGATTTGCTCGGCGTATTCGTCCTGATGGTGATCTGCTGACTTCATACCCGACTCATCACCTTTTGCATACGCCTTCTCAAAGGCAGCTTCCCATGTAGTCATTGCATTTCGCAGCATTTTCATTTTGTCATTATAAAGCCGGGTAGCCCCTTCAGTTGCCGTATACAATGCCTTGTGCTGCGGTGTTTGTGCCTGGGTAATGTCACGGATGGTCTTGAACCTCGCCTCTTTGAAAATGGCTAAATCCTTCTCACCATAAAGCCCGTGTTCATCCAGGCGCTCTTTGATTTGATAGACCACGTTCAGATCTTGTACGTCATCAATATGCGCTCCATCGTCATACAGTGAAAAGGCTTGACGAACATTCGCCGGATCATTCACAAAGTCGATGATAAAGACCTCGTCCTTGCCTGGAGCCATGCGATTCAGGCGAGAAAAGGTTTGAACAATTTCGACATGGTTAGCAATTTTTTTATCCACATACATAGCGACTAACCTGGGTTGGTCAAATCCGGTTTGGAACTTGTCGGCAACCAGCATCACCCGATATTCAGGGCGGTCAAAGGCAAAGCGTAAATCCTGACCTTGAACAGCAGGGTTCATGCTTTGTTCGGTAAATTCCTCATCTTCATTAACGATAAATACATCGTCTTTGAATGCTTCATCGTCATTGTGCATCACCTGTTCACTCGTCATCAAAACAAGCTATCGGTATCGACCAGCTAGCACTGGAGAATTAATATAAATCATTATTACAACTAGATTTTATAGTTTTTTATTGCCTGTTTTCTTTCGCTGTGGCAGAGTGATACTCTGTTTTTTTAGGACTATACTAGGGACTCTGTTTTCTAGAGCCACAAATAGGTAGTCCTATAGTACTTAAAGGGTGATGAACATGGCAATACAGACGAAACCTCTAACAAATACCGCAATAAAAGCAGCTAAAACAATCGACAAAGATTTATCGCTACATGATGGTGGCGGCGCTTATTATTATTTGTCAAAACATCGGGTGTTAAAACATGGCGCTTTCGCTACTATCACCCCCCTGAGTAAAAAAAGAACGACGGTCACTTTTGGCCATTATCCCGCCCTCTCACTGGCTGAAGCCAGGCAGAAGCGAGAGGCAGTAAAAGCCCTGTTGGCAAAAAAGATTGATCCACAGGAGTACCAACGAACGATATTAGCCAGTGAGCAAGCGGCTAGGATTAATACCTTGGAAAAGGTC
>NZ_GL379748.1:1722-2704 GCF_000143625.1 Candidatus Regiella insecticola LSR1
GCCACTGAGTGGTTTAAAATTAAGCAATCCAGTATCACGGCAAACCATGCCCGTGATGTATGGCGATCGCTTGAACGTGATATTTTTCCTGTGGTTGGACAGGTAGGGATACAGGAGATTAAAGCACGCACGCTTATTACTGCTTTGGAGCCCGTCAAGGCCAAAGGCGCGCTGGAAACGGTAAAAAGATTAACGCAACGGTTAAATGAAATCATGATTTTTGCCGTTAACTGTGGATTAATTGATGCCAACCCCGCGGGCGGTATCGGTAAAGCTTTTGAAAAACCGAAAAAGAAAAATAGACCCGCGTTGACACCGAGGGAATTACCGGAATTGATGCAAGCCCTGTCGGTTGCCAGTATAGAATTACAGACCCGATTACTTATCGAGTGGCAATTGCTGACAATCACTCGCCCCTCTGAAGCTGCTGGCGCGAGGTGGTCAGAAATTAATTACGACTTGCGGGAATGGCGGATACCGGCCGAACGGATGAAAATGAGACGCGATCATGTTATTCACCTGTCATCTCAAGCGCTAGCTGTACTTGACGCCCTGAAACCGATCAGCGCTCATAAAAACTATTTATTTCCAAGCAGCAAAAATGCACTTCAGCCAATGAACAGTCAAACCGCTAACGCCGCCATTCAGCGCATGGGGTATCGTGGACGATTAGTGGCACACGGGATGCGATCGATTGCCAGTACCGCACTGAATGAAAAGGAATTTAACCCTGACGTTATCGAAGCCGTGTTGGCACATACCGGTAGGGACTCCGTCCGTAACGCCTATAATCGTAGCTCTTGGTTGGAGCAACGCAAAGTCTTGATGGATTGGTGGGGTGAATTTGTCGAGCGGGCTGCCACCGGGAAATTTACGGCTGCCGAGAGTGTCAGAAGAATTAAAGGGGAGTCTGACAAATTAAGAACTATTGAGTTTAAATAAGATCTGCATCAGTAAAAATAATTTATTATTAATATTCTAC
>NZ_GL379749.1 GCF_000143625.1 Candidatus Regiella insecticola LSR1
CCATGATCAAGTGATCAATAGTCGTTTGCATTACGATGGTATGTTAGCCGCCAATAGCGGTGGTATCGCGTTAGGATCTAGTCATCACAGCGGTGTAGCCATGCTGGTAAAAACACCCAATTTAGCCGATACCCCCTATAGTTTTAACGTTGAAGGCTTCCCGGTAGCACATGGCGGAACTTATGCAGTACCCGTATCTCGCTATCAAGATCGCCGCTTTGCTCACACAGATTGGCGTCGTAGTGATGTCGATATGGCACTGAAGTTGCCAGCAGACATAGTACGAGGGCACCCTGGTCAAGTATTTTCAGTCACTGCCGATGTCAAATTAAATTTACTTTACAATGGCTTTTTTGTTGATGCTCACCATCAACCGATATCCGGTATCATCGATGAAACCGGTGATGTCATTCACCCTAATGGCCTATTTTCCATGAATGCCCATCGGATGCTGAAATACATCAGCATTCATAACCAATCTGCGCGCTATAGTTGTGATATGCGCCAACATCACAACTATTACTATTTTTGTCGGCCTGATTTACCCCCCCTCAATCATCAGGAAAAATTATGATATTCCCTTATTTTTTATTAAAAAGTGGCTTATTCAAAAGTTTGTTATTAAAAATCGCCCTATTACTTTCCGTTACAGCAGCGCACGCCCAACTGCTTGCTATTCCAACGCGAATTACGGTAGAAGGATTAGAAAAAGATCAGACTATTCGAGTGATTAATAAAGGTGATATCCCTATTTATTTAAATGTGATATTAGAGCGTATTGAAAATCCCGGAAAGAATCCAGAAAATAAAACACCAATAGGCCAGATCCAACATCCTGAAATGATATTTAATCCCACACGTATTACTTTAGGAGCAAAACAAGAACGTCATATTAATTTAATTCCTTTAACCACGCCCCTACAGGAAACGTTATATCGTCTTTATATTACGCCAGTGACACAAACTAAAATAAAGGGAATAGATGATAAAAAAATAACCGTGCCGCTAACCTTTGGCGTAGCTTATGGGGTATTAATTCATCATTTACCTGCATCTGCACAACAAACTCAGCGCTGGGAATATCAATGCCTGGAGCCAAGCGGAATAAAACTGACCGCCATGGGAAAAATACACAACAGCTTTAATGATCTTCGTGTCCCTAACAGCCAGCAAGAAATCCCCTCTAGCCAAAATGTTTATCCCGGCACGCCGATCCTGTTACCTAATATCAAGCAACTCAGCGGAGAGGTTGAAGAAAAAAGTTTCTCCATCGTTTGCCCATAAAGCTTAAACCTGTAGATCCGAGCTGCATATGTTATTGCCAAAAGGTATACTGCCGCATTCGATTCCTGTGCGGATTTACTATGCCACAATTTCATCAGCAAACTTTTCAGCGCTTAATACTGACACTACAAGACTATTGGGCAGACCAAGGTTGTACCATTATTCAACCACTGGATATAGAAATTGGTGCCGGCACTTCACATCCCATGACCTGTCTACGCGCCATTGGCCCCGAGCCCATAGCCGCGGCTTATGTACAACCTTCGCGGCGCCCTACTGACGGTCGTTATGGTGAAAATCCTAATCGTCTACAACATTATTATCAGTTTCAAGTGATCATCAAACCTTCACCTGAACACATGCAAGAACTTTACTTAGGCTCGTTACAACAATTGGGCATTGATCCCACTATCCACGATATTCGTTTTGTCGAAGATAATTGGGAAAACCCCACACTGGGCGCCTGGGGGCTCGGGTGGGAAGTGTGGCTAAATGGCATGGAAATCACTCAATTTACTTATTTTCAACAAGTTGGGGGGTTGGAATGTAAGCCGGTGACGGGTGAAATAACCTATGGTTTGGAACGACTGGCCATGTACATCCAAGGCGTAGAAAGTGTTTACGATCTTGTTTGGTGCGATGGCCCATTAGGTAAAACCACTTACGGTGATATCTACCACCAAAATGAAATAGAGCAATCTCGCTATAATTTCGAATACGCCGACGTGGATTTTTTATTTTATTGTTTTGATCAATATGAAAAAGAAGCGAAATCATTATTAGCACTGGAAAAACCGTTACCGCTGCCTGCCTATGAACGCATTCTGAAAGCGGCACATGCTTTTAATTTGCTCGATGCGAGAAAAGCCATTTCCGTGACTGAACGCCAACGTTATATCTTACGTATTCGTACCCTCACCAAAGCCGTCGCTGAAGCCTATTATGCTGCCCGTGCAGCATTAGGTTTCCCTATGTGTAAAAATCAGGATAAGAGGTAGTGATGACGAAACAAACTTTCCTGGTAGAAATCGGCACAGAAGAGCTACCACCGAAGGCGCTGCGCTCTTTAGCGCAATCTTTTGCCGATCACTTTATCACTGAACTCAATGATGCCCATTTATCACATGGCAACCTGAAGTGGTTTGCTACCCCGCGTCGTTTAGCCTTGCAAGTAACGGATCTCAGTACCACACAGGCCGACCGGATAATAGAAAAGCGCGGGCCGGCGATAACGCAAGCCTATGATGCCCTTGGCAAGGCAACCAAAGCAGCAGAAAGCTGGGCCTGTGGATGCGGCATTACGCTCGATCAGGCTGAGCGTCTGCGTACAGAAAAAGGCGAGTGGTTGCTGTATCGTGCACAGATAAAAGGTCAATCAGCAACATCACTGCTGCCCCGTTTGGTCAATACCGCGCTAAGTAAATTACCGATCCCAAAACTGATGCGGTGGGGAGATAAAAGCACGCAATTTGTACGCCCAGTCCATACGGTGACGCTATTGTTAGGTAATGAATTAATTCCTGGCACCCTGCTCGGCGTCGATTCTGCTCGCCTGATCCGAGGGCATCGTTTTATGGGAGAAGCCACACTCACCTTAGATAACGCTGAACAGTATCGACAAATCTTGTTAACACGAGGATCAGTGATTGCGGATTATGAAACCCGTAAAGCACAAATCAAATCTCAAATTGAACAAACCGCGCAAACCCTCGGTGGTATTGCTGATATAGATGAAGATCTGCTAGAAGAAGTGACTTCATTGGTGGAATGGCCTGTGGTACTCACCGCCAGCTTTGAAAAAAAATTCTTGCTGGTACCGGCAGAAGCGCTGGTGCACACCATGAAAGCGGATCAAAAATACTTTCCGGTTTATGATCAGGTCGGTCAATTGTCATCAAACTTTATCTTTGTCGCCAATATCGCTTCTAAAGATCCACAGCAGATCATCGCCGGTAACGAAAAAGTCATCCGACCCCGTTTAGCAGACGCTGAATTTTTCTTTAACACTGATCGGCAAAAACCTTTGCTAGATTATTTACCTCGCTTAGAAAGCGTATTATTTCAGCAGCAACTGGGCACCTTGCGGGATAAAACCGATCGAATTTCAGCGTTAAGCGGTTGGATTGCTGAACAGATTGGCGCAGATATTCCACATGCGATCCGGGCAGGCTTATTATCTAAATGTGATTTGATGACCAATATGGTATTCGAATTCACTGAGACACAAGGGATGATGGGCATGCATTATGCGCGCCACGACGGTGAAGATGAACAGGTCGCATTGGCACTTTATGAACAATATCTACCCCGGTTTTCCGGCGATCTATTGCCATCAAAACCGGTTTCCTGCGCGTTAGCGATTGCCGATAAAATAGACACCTTAGTCGGTATTTTCGGTATTGGCCAACCGCCCAAGGGTGATAAAGATCCCTTCGCACTAAGGCGCGCCGCCTTGGGTGTTTTACGTATTATCACGCTCAATAAGCTGCCGTTAGATCTGCAAACACTCAGCCAACAGGCGGAACGCCTTTACGGCAGCAAACTGATCAATAAAAAGGGGGTCAATGAGGTAGTTGAATTTATGCTAGGCCGTTTTCGCGCATGGTATCAAGAGGAAGGACACAGTGTTGACACCATCCAAGCGGTGCTCGCATGCCATCCAACCAAACCCGCTGATTTTGACGCCAGAATAAAAGCAGTGAGCCATTTTCGCACGCTAGACGCCGCAGTAGCTTTAACAGCAGCCAATAAACGGGTGTCTAATATTTTGGCCAAATCCACGGATATTTTACCTGATGATGTTGATGTTTCATTGTTAACCGATCCGGCAGAATTGACATTGGCGACGGATTTAATTGCGCTCAGTGATCAGCTGGAGCCATTATTTGCCAGCGGTCGTTATCAGGAAGCATTAAGCAAATTAGCCGCATTGCGGGAAGTGGTAGATCGTTTTTTCGACAATGTGATGGTGATGGTTGAAGATAACAGCATGCGCATTAATCGCTTGACGTTACTCAATAAACTCCGTGCCCTGTTTTTAAAAATAGCCGATATATCGTTATTGCGATAACTAATAGGATTTCTCTGCATTATAATAAACAGAAAAAATAAATTAGCTTTATTTTTCTGTTTTTATTTTTACTTTAAAAATTTTTATAAATAAGTAAAGTTATTTTTTATCAGGGTATTTATTTATCCGATAAGCGATTTTTTGTATTTTTCAAACAAAAAATAAACATAATGTTCTCACTTAATTATTAATAACAACGAGAAAATCATTATGCCATTCATATCGGAAATTAACCGCCGAAATACGGCCA
>NZ_GL379750.1 GCF_000143625.1 Candidatus Regiella insecticola LSR1
ACGGTCAAATCATTATTCAGTTAGAAAATGATCGGGTTGTTGCCAAATCCGCTGCCTATTTGGCAGGCAAACATAAGAACTCAGTATTAGTACAATTAGATAAAAAATGGCTATTACCGTGTCGTTTTTGGTGATGCAAAAAAATTGAAGGGGAAACTGCGTTGGCAGCTGGTCGGTCATGGTTCTGTTCGGAGCGCTGAGGTTACCTTGGCATATCAGTCCGCTAGAGCACTAGCGAACAATCTACAAGGCTTTCACCACGCCTTCGGGGCTAAATTCAAAATTAATCAGGATCCCCACTCCATTAGCTTGGTGGGTTGTTCATTGATCGACACGAGTAAAGAAGGTGGTTTTGCTTGGCAATTTGCTCAAGAACTCGGTAAACACGATATTTACTCTAATGTTTCCGCACACAGTGCCGAAATGGCGGTTACGCCCCATGGTCAAAAAATGACACTGGATAGCCGTGGTTCTTGGCATCATAAGGCCAGCGAGAATAAGTTAATTCTAACTTGGAATAAACAGGGCAGATTAGTCCCGACCACGGATCTGTCGATACGTTTGCAGCGGGTGTTAAGCCTAGTCGATAACCTAGCCTCAGGTGAACTGAAATATAGGGCATTGAATTTGGAAGAGCTTGCTGATTTGAACGATGCATTTCAATCGAAGCAAGGGAAGTTAGATGTTAAACGGCTAATGCTAACCGCATTTAATAACATGGATTATTTGGCGTGGCGTCACGAAATCTATCAACTGTTACAACTACAAGATACCCATCATCCTCAATTATCAGGATTAAGCGTACAAGCTGCATTGCAGCAGAGTCAACAGTGGAACAAAATCCAGGCAAAAAGCATTGTTGCACTGGCTGAGGCGAGTATGAAACAAAATGGCAGCGCTGTCAGTATCCAAAATGCAAATATCGCGCCACAAGGATTATATATTGGTGGCAGTGAGCTACACACGCAATCTAACGCTATCAGTTTAGGGCTGGCTTGGCTCCATGCCCGATATTTGGGAACACCGGAAACCCGTCGCCTGTTAAATGGTTTACTTACCCATACCCTGATTAACGAACAAAAAGCGGATGCTGATGGGATGATTACCGACGGCGAAATGATCCAGGCCAATCTTTTCCGTCAGCAATTTATCAAATTACAAAATTTTGATTTAAATGATAAAAAACTTTTTACTCAGCAACTGATATCACCCTTTGATTGGAAACCCGGTTATTATTTGTTTAAAAGCCAACACCATGCGTTGATGCTAGCCAGCCAGATTGAAAACGGGCAGCATATTTACTATCTGTACGATCCCCATGTTGGCGAAATACGCTGTAGTGGTAAAGACAGCGCTAAGAGCAGCCTAGCGCTTAATGCAATACTAAATGATTACTTGCAAGGTAGAAACGCGCTGTTGGATCCTGACACTCGAGCAGAGCAATACGGGGTAACGCAAAAAAATAATCAATATCACTTCACCATCTACCAAGTGAATATCGCTAATGCTGTTCAGCAATTACCCGCCTTGACTCAACTGCAAACATTATTGGTAGACTTTCGTACTGACCAACAGAGGATGACACAGGCAGGAGATGTCCGCCTTGGTAATGTTACCCTGCCGCCAGCGCACGCACTCAGCCAAATGGGTGCAAACATTGACGGGGAGCCGCTTTCCCCCCGTCGTCTCACTGACGCCTCTCGGCTTGCCAGGTTACGTTTTTTCCCCGCACAACTGAATAATTACCTAATGCAACTGGATAAAAATGATCCTGTTGCTATCCAGGCCGTTATGTTACTAAAACAACAAATCTTCGTGCAAAAAGGGAGGCTTGCGGATCTGTTAACAACGAGCAAGAATCAAAGTATGCACGAAGTCTCCATCGTGCTATTAGATAAAATTAATTACCATGTAAAAAATGGACATATCATGTCTGGCTTATGGTCATCGTTGCACGATGCCACAGTGTGGGGGCGCTTTAACCGTTCAGTCCATCGTGTCGGCGTAGGAATGCAAGGATATGGCTACACTCGCGGTATCTATGACTTGATTAAATATCGAGCAATGCTCAAGCGTGATGATCTCACTGACGAAGAAAAAAACGAGTTGGTCTACGAAAGAAATTTAGCGCTGGCTTCGTTTGGCTCTAATGTGTTGATCGATGCGACCCAATACGGCTTGGTTAAATGGGGACAACAGCTTGCTTCTACAGGCCCGACGGCTATGATCAACCGTACCCAGCATATGTTCAATAAATTTTTTCGCGGGCATAGAATAACAGGTACAGCCATGCTTACCGGTGCTCGCCTAGGGCAGATGCGCTTTAATGCCAGTACTAAAATAGCAAAATTTGGTGGGTCGACGTTAACGATTTTATCGAGTGGCTTTGATATTTATAGTGC
>NZ_GL379751.1 GCF_000143625.1 Candidatus Regiella insecticola LSR1
TCTGGACTGCAAAAAAACCTGCCTTTCTCTGCTTATTTTCTTACCGACATTAAAGGAATAAAAACACTGTATCCACGGCGAAAATCAGCCACACTCCTCATCCAATTACAACATTGGTCAGCGATCACTTTCGTCATTCAGGCGCATAATAGGGCACTTGAATAAGATGTTGAATTAATTATCGAAAATGAGGATTTGGGCAGTTATAAGGTACAAAGGGAAGAGCAGAACCTATGGATTTCCCACACGCAAAGAAAATTCGCTCTCTGTATTTCTAACGCATTGAATGCAGAGTCTGTGCATGAAAACATTGATTTGAAGGTCGTCAATGACAGTATCACGATGACACTACCTTTAAACCAACTGATTGAAAAGTATAACCATCGAGCTAATCAGCCGGTGGCATTTTATGGTGAAGTGTTCTATCCTCTCTATACTTTAAGCGATCTGCTCACGAGTTCAGCCTAAGGATCGCCAGCGGGGGACGTGGAAAAAGTGCGCATTATAAAAAACGCCCACCGTTAAGCCGCTGGCTTAATGACAGGAAGTTCTGTTATACTCAAAAAGATTCTTTGGGGCTGATTCTGGATTCGACGAGATTAGCGAACCCCAAGGTGCATGCCGAGGTGCGGTGGCCTCGTAAAAACCGCAAAAAAAATAGTTGCAAAAACAACAGAACTAGCACTTTTCTCTAATGTTCCTGTTAACGATTCTGTTCACAGTTCATTAATGGAGTTAGCAGCCTAAGAAACTGCAAGTGCCCTTTCTCCCTAGCCTCCGCTCTTAGGACGGGGATCAAGAGAGGTCAAATTTAAAAGAGATCGCGTGGATGCCTTGCTTGGGGTTGAAGCGTTAAACCTAATCAAGCTATGTTTGTTAGTGGCGTTGTCCATCCGCAGTAACAGATGAACTAACGACTGGACTAAGCATGTAGTACCGACGGCGTAGTAATTTCGGACGGGGGTTCAAATCCCCCCAGCTCCACCAATTTTAATAGGACAGTGACCGGACAATAGCATAAAAACCAGTAACTTATGAAGATTGTCCGGACACACCACTGACCTCATAGCGACCCAAAAGGATACGCAAAGGGTACGCAGAAAAAACTCAACAGAAACGCTATTCCTTCCTATTATTACCCTTGTATTTTCATACTTTTCTTGTCGTATTGATGTTGTTTTACCAAAATTACTTAGTTAAAACAATTAATTATGGTTAGTTTATTTATTTCTGGAATAGGCAAATGCCGACGAAAAATACCTTGAACTCGTGGATTTGATCAATGCGGTATCAACTCTCTAGACACGGGGTGTAAAAAATCCTCAGATCAGGATTAAAATCAACTCAGAACAAAATCTGGATAACGCCGAAAAATATCGTCGCCGTTATCTGAAAGAAAAGAGAGGGAAATGATTATGTCAGCCATTTCTGTTCATGGGTATATTGCGCAAAAAATGCGCCAAGATTCAAAATATTGCGATGTTCGAGGAACAATAATCGTTTTTTGATAGTTTATAAAAATACTCCATGATAAATTTCTTTCTTTTGTTTTATTCACCGAAGAGATTATTGTAATGAATCTTCATCCTATCAGCCTACTCAGGCTAGCCAGTTTATTCAGCCTATCCACTTATCCTGGCACACAGAATTCCCGTGGCGGTTCATTACTGATAAATAACCTATACTCTGTGAGAAATTCATGCGCGAGAATAGGGAATACCATGTCAGCTTCGTCGGCTTTTCAAAACGGGTACAATGCATAGGGCCTGGATTCTGGATATTTTACAAAATTCTCGTAATGAATTGAACGCACCTTCTAAGGTAAAAGAAGAAATGCGGTTAGTTAATCTTCCTAGCACCCAGGCACGGATACAAGCTGGAGGATCCTGTAAGAAGATTAGCGAGGAGCTCGATATTTATAGTCATAAGGCAAAATTAGCATTAGAAATGATGGCAGTTCAGCATCCTCGTACCCAAGCACGGATACAAGCTGGAGAATTCTGTTATAAGGTTAGCGAGGAACTCGGTATTTATAGTCGTGAAGGACGATTAGCATTAGAAATGATGACAATTCAGCATCCTCGTACCCAAGCAAGGTTACAAACTGAAGAATCCTATAAGAAGGCTAGAAGGGCGCTCGGTATTTGTAGTAAGGAGGCTACATTAGCATTAGACATGCTGGCAGTTAACCTTCCTCGCACCCAAAAACGGATACAAGATGGAGTATCCTGTGAGAAGATTAGAGAGGAGCTTGATATTGATATTTTTAATGATGAGGCACAATTAGCATTAGACATGCTGGCAGTTAATCTTCCTCGCACCCAAAAACGGATACAAGCTGGAGAATCCTATTATAAGGTTAGAAAGGAACTCGGTATTTATAGTAAGGAGGCTACATTAGCATTAGAAAGAATGGCAGAGAAAACAGGCCGGAAACGTAAAGTTGCGCATTAATCTTATATCTTGATCTTAACCACCATTGTCGTCAATGTTGATTGCCGTTATTTAGCGAATAAAGTTCTTTTTTATTCGCTAACAGAGATAAGACTCATTAGCAAAACTATTTATCGTATATGGCAGTTTTGATATAAAAGAAACCGGATGAAGCCAGCACAACACCTTTAGGTCCGTGATACTCACGTCGTTGTTCTATCGCACTGTATATTTCATTGCCACAGGCAGCTACCCCGTAGCAGATTAAAAAATCACTGTTAGGGTGCTTTAAATAAGGCAATAAAGAATAGGTCATCGGCACCACCGCTACCGATTCTTGCATGTTGCTGTAAAATGAAAGGCCGTGGTGGGTAGCTTTATACGCCAGCTGTAACGGCCTCATTTGGGCTGAATACACTAAGGTGCCGGCCGCATTGTAAATCGCTAATCCGTAGCGCGACGTTTTTTTCGCCATCGCGGCAAAAACATACACCCGCATCGCGGAGGATTGATTAAACCCGCCGGTGATTTGATAGGCATGATAGCCGGCAACGGGGGCGTGAATAAAGGTATGACAGGTGAAGCCGCTAAATAATTTTTCCTTCAGTTTTTCTTTAGACATAGGCAGTGTACTCATGTAGTTAGAATCCATAAATACGCTATTTTCAGCCGGATTTGTTCTGCCGTAGTGGGCAGTTGCGATTTTTTGTTGGTACTGAACAAAAATAATGATAGGAATATGCTGGGGTATCGA
>NZ_GL379752.1 GCF_000143625.1 Candidatus Regiella insecticola LSR1
CCCACAGTGAAAAGATACTGACAATAGAAAAACCTCAAGAGACGCGGATGGGTTAACGTCTGATTTATTGAAAGACATTCTCCCCGTTGGCGAACGTTATAATGCTTCGACCATTAGAAATCACTTATGTCATGTAGCAAAACGGCAGGAAGCGGAGTTGGCTGAAAAACCTGATTATCTTTCAGGTTGTCCTCGAGATTGGGCAGCGCTCCCCAAACCAGGTAAACCCATGGTTGTGGGTATTGATGGGGGCTATGTTCGCAACAGAAATGATAAAAAGAACCATTTTGAAGTCATTGTCGGAAAATCGTACTCCGATGAAGTCCCGGCTAAACGTTTTGGGTTTGTTCAAAAAATCGATGAGCATCCGAGGAAAAAACTGATGGCACAGCTGACTTCTCAGGGAATGCAGGCGAATCAGCAAATTACTTTTTTATCTGATGGGGCAGACAACCTCAGGGAACTGCAGTTCAGTTTTTACCCTGAGTCTCGTCATGTACTCGATTGGTTTCACATCACAATGAGGCTGACGGTACTTAATCAATATGCAAAAGGGGTAGAGAAAAGTGATCCGGCTATTGGCGCAGTTCTCTCAGATACACTTGAAAGCACTAAGTGGTATCTCTGGCATGGGAATGTTGAAAACGCACTGGAAAACTTGGAAGAATGCACCCTGCTTTGTGATGATAATGAGCTCAACTATTTTAACCGTAAGAAGCTGTTAACTCATCTGGATGAAATGTATACCTACATTAGCAATAACCGGATGATAATCCCTAATTATGGCGAGATGTACCGATATGGGGAGACCATTTCTACCGCCTTTGTAGAATCAACTATCAATGAAGTGGTGGCAAAAAGAATGGTTAAAAAACAGCAAATGCAATGGAGCCAGCAGGGCGCTCATTATCTACTCCAAACCCGAACCTCAGTGCTTAATGATGAGCTGAAAGAGCAATTCAGGCGTTGGTATCCGGGTCTGAAAATCGATGAGCATATCGGAGAAAAGACCGATGAAAGCACGGGATTAGCTGCATAGGATTGCCCCACACTTTTTTATGCTCTCTTAAAAAAAGAGAACGCTATCAGCAGAAAAACAAGAAAAACCGTCCAGGAAACCATTTCTTTTTTGGTGAGTCCCCAGGTTAAGGGTTTAAGCTTAAATTCTTTTTAAGGTTTTAACCGTTAACAACGCTGTCAGTGAAAGGTCATCCGTCACCCATAAAAACCGCTTATCACCAAAAACCTTAAACTCTCCCTCACCTTTGGCTAAACGCGATGTAATATCGACAACCTCTTGCTCTAATGCTGCTGGCGAAACGATTTTGTCCGTCCAGGGCATCACCAAACCGCCGGTAGACGCCATCACAATGTAAATCCGTATTCAGATCGTCTTTATCTAACGGAATGACGGCCAGCCATTTACCCGGGATCAACGACACCAGCGACACCGCCAGCGAATATTTTCCTTTTAATGGAACGGAAAACTTAGGGGCAAAGCCTGCCTGGATAGAGTCATTTTGCTGGATGGCAACCACATCCCTGTTTTCTCTTTTCCCAATGGCTTTCACCTCTTTCATATAATGCAGGCCGCCTTTAATGGCGCGCCATTCCAGCCCCACCACAAAGACTTTGTTGTTGTAGGTGACGAGACGTATTGGTTTTTTTTCATTAGACATACATTGCTCTTTTTACACTATCGGTGTATAAACACATAAACATCAATTAAGGAGTCACTATGAATACTGTTCGCTGGAATGTTGCCGTGTCGCAAGACACGGATCAGTCGGTACGTATGTTTATAGCCGCACAGGGCGGTGGCCGAAAAGGGGATCTGTCGCGCTTCATTGAGGAAGCCGTGCGTTCGTATATCCTCGAGAGAGCCGTAAAACAAGCCAAGGCAGCCACCTCCAGCATGAGTGAGACCCCGAAGTGACGGATCTTATTGATGAGGCGATACAATAGGCGCGTGAGCACTGATGCGGGTTGTTCTGGACACTAATGTCCTGCTTAGTGCACTGATATCTTCGCATGGTGCACCTGATACCATCTATCACGCCTGGCGAGCGGCTCGGTTCGAATTGGTCACCTCACTGATACAACTCGACGAGCTACGGCGCGTGAGCCGCTACCCGAAATTCAAGGCTATTCTCCCACCGCACCGCGTCGGCGCGATGATGAATAA
>NZ_GL379753.1:0-221 GCF_000143625.1 Candidatus Regiella insecticola LSR1
TTAATTTGCTAGCATCATAACCAGAGGAAAAAAAGCATAATTAATATGAACGATATTCAACAAAATTATGAAGTAATAGTCGTAGGCGGCGGCATGATAGGTGCCGCTACCTCACTCGGTTTAGCGCAATGTGGTTGGTCTGTTGCTTTGTTAGAACCACAATCCCCTTTACCTTTTGATCGTCAGAGTGCGCCAGATTTACGAGTATCGGCTATAGGCTG
>NZ_GL379753.1:249-1102 GCF_000143625.1 Candidatus Regiella insecticola LSR1
TTATTATGTCCAGCACAATTGCAAAATATGCAAAGAATCGATGATCACTGGCAGCTCACTCTCAGTGATCAACAAAAACTACAAACACCTTTAGTGGTGGGGGCTGATGGTAGTCATTCGTTGGTACGGCGTTTATCGGGGATCGGCACCTGTGGCTGGCAATATCGCCAATCTTGCCTACTGATCACGGTGAAAACGGAAGCGCCACAGCAGGAGGTAACCTGGCAACAGTTTTTTCCATCCGGCCCGCGCGCTTTTTTACCCTTGTCAGATCACTGGGCATCCTTAGTTTGGTACGACGCTCCACAGCGGATCCGTCAATTACAAGCCATGCCTCTGGAGCAGTTAAATAGAGAAATCACTGCCGCATTTCCTCCTCGGCTTGGCAGAGTAGAAGCTATCGCAACAGGTTCATTTCCACTCCTTCGTCATCATGCGCAAAATTACGTTAAATCTGGATTGGCACTCTTAGGCGATGCAGCACATACGATTAATCCCCTTGCAGGACAAGGGGTTAATCTAGGCTATCGAGATGTTGACGCGCTGATTGATGTGCTAAACCATGCACGTGATTTAGCGCAAGAATGGCATAGTGAAAAAGTGTTATTGCGCTACCAACGTAAGCGCAGAAACGATAATTTGATCATGCAAAATGGCATCGATTGCTTTTATGCCACCTTTAGTCATTCATTACTGCCAGTAAAAATAATGCGTAACATAGCGCTCATGGCCGCTCAGCGATCCGGTAAGTTAAAAGAGTATGCGCTAAGGTATGCGCTGGGTTTATTATGATATACCCAATGAATTTCGAGTTACGGGCGGCGTTGACTGCGGGTGCTCGCCGAATCACGTA
>NZ_GL379754.1 GCF_000143625.1 Candidatus Regiella insecticola LSR1
GGCTGTATCTGAGCAAGCCACGTAAGTTTTTGATATATTTTTTACGGTTTTCTGCCGTGCTTGTTGTTGTAGAAACTGATTTAATTCATTGATACCGCAATCAAATACTTTGCGATTGTGTTGGTGGGTGATCGCTTCAATGGTTATGGGCATTCATTGTATCCTTGTAGCCCTGTACTGCCTTAAGAAGCTTCTTGCTTGCTTTTGGAGGATTTTCTAATACAGCAAACAATGCATCTGCACCGGCCATCGAAAGGTGAAGCGTTTCAGTTCGTTCAATCACATTGCGAGCCTTATCCATTGCAGATTCAATAAGGAATTGTGAAAGGGTGGCACCGGAGTAATCTGCCGCCCTTTGTATGATCTTTTGTATTTCTGTGGAGGTTCGCGCAACTAAACGGGTTTCTTTACGTTCTGCATGAGTGGTCATAATTTTACCTGCGTCTTCAATAGGGGTAAATTTCAATCATTTATCACTATGACATACAAAATCAGCCTATGTCAAATTGTGTGCCATTTAGGTATACAGTAATGCCGATGTGCGTTATTGGGATTGTATGGCTTATGCGGTATAA
>NZ_GL379755.1 GCF_000143625.1 Candidatus Regiella insecticola LSR1
CTATAATTGCCTCATTTATCTACTTTTCGTTCCTGCATTATTTTTCTTATTTTTATTTTTTATGTTGATAAAAACTATGTTTAAAAAGAGAGCAGATAGTAACAATAGTGTGTCATCGGTAGTTAACGTTGCTGTACAAACTGGTACTGTCTTGTCTGGTACACAGCAAGATTTAGCAAAAACAAATACAATTATCGCCTCGGGGACAGTATTGAAAGGAAATATTAATCTTGAAGGTGATATTCAAATCTATGGCGTAGTAATCGGTGATATTAGCGTCACGGAAGGAACAATTAAGCTGATGCGTAGCGGTAATATCGAAGGAAATTTAACGGCACCTCATATTACCGTTGATGGTTGTATTAATGGCGTTTGTGTTTCTGAACATCTAGAAATACTAGAGCATGGTCGATTAAAGGGGATTGTCAAAGGTAGTAACTTCTCGATTAAGAAAGGGGGAGTATTTATTGGTCAATCTGAAATCAGTGAAGAAACAAATGATGCTAAAGATAAAGCCAAGCCCGCTATCTCTAAATCATCAGCACATAAAGAAAAAGTAATTGTAGATCAAGTGCCTACTGAGGCATTAGCGAAAGTGTGATAATTTACCAATCAAAAGGTTATAAACATAGCTTTTTATATTATTTCCTGATCTATCCGTTAATTGTTAGGCTGCGTCAGTACAATCAATCGCTCAGAGTTTGCTGATCATCTGCTCTACAATGCTAGTCAGGAGTTGTCCATGAAACATTTTGTTATAGCAATTACTCTATTTTTTACCAGTTTACTTATCGCGTCTTGCACGCCTAATACGGATAAGCTGGATGCTATTAAAAAAGAAGGGGTTATTCGTATTGCGGTTTTTGATAGTAACCCGCCATTTGGTTACGTAGACTCACAGACGAATAAATTGGTGGGGTACGATGTTGATATTGCCAATGCGCTTGCTAACGCGCTAGGAGTAAAATTGGAACTACGTGCTACTAATCCAGCTAACCGTATAGCATTATTGCAATCGAAAAAAGTTGATTTGATAGCCGCTAATTTTACTATTACCGACGAACGTGCAAAAGAAGTGGATTTTAGTGTGCCTTATTTTGCTACCGGTCAAAAATTTATTGCTCGCAAAGGCGTATTAAAAACGGCTGAAGACATTAATAATTTACGTATTGGCGCTGATAAAGGTACGGTACAAGAAATCACGTTGCGTGAACATTATCCGACCGCGAAGGTGATCTCCTACGATGATACTCCGCTTGCATTTGTTGCTTTACGTAATGGCAATGTACAGGCAATCACTCAGGACGACTCGAAATTAATAGGTCTGCTGGGTAATATCTCGAATGAACAGAAAGCAGATTTTGAAATTTCTCCTTTTAGTATCACTAAGGAATATCAGGGTGTGGCGGTTGCTAAAGGAGAAAAACGTTTAATTGATGCCATCAACGTGGCTTTAATTAAATTAGAACAAGAGGGTGATGCGGCTAAAATA
The DNA here is from genome assembly GCF_000143625.1 of Candidatus Regiella insecticola LSR1. Lineage (GTDB taxonomy): Bacteria > Pseudomonadota > Gammaproteobacteria > Enterobacterales > Enterobacteriaceae > Regiella > Regiella insecticola. The sequence continues at coordinate 1,493 of NZ_GL379755.1, forward strand.
TACCATCGTTGGTTTGGGCCTGAAAGCACTGCGCCTTTACCGCGCGGAAATTTTAAATTTGCGCCACTTGATCAGC
>NZ_GL379756.1 GCF_000143625.1 Candidatus Regiella insecticola LSR1
CGTTGTCTATTACTTAATCTCGCTGTTGAACAGAATAAAATTTAGGGTGTCTGTAGGAGCTAAGGGAGTTCCATTTAACATATCTGGAAGATTCACACTTTGCGGACGTCTAACTACTGACGGTGTTGCATTGTTTGAAGACAGAAATATATCGCTGATATCTATTGACTTCGAATGAAATCATCATGACAAAAAGATTTATATCGCATCCTATTTTCTCGCGCTTGCAAAAACCGCTCACGTGCGACATGAATCTGTATAACTCGTTGTTATAAAATAGTTTTTTATTTATTTAGATCACCATTTGTATCACCAAATGATCCTAGGATACTGAATAAAAAAGCGTATCTGACAATGTAACAAAGCGTAATGACACGCTGGACACAAATCGTGAGAGGCGTATTCTCCTGATAACCACAAATCGGGTGAGCGCTAGGGAGTCGGTAAGGAGAGCATAAAAAATGTGGGGCAATCCTATGGCTAATCCCGTGCTTTCATCGGTCTTTCTCCGATACGCCTCTCGATTTTCAGAAAATACTAGCCATGTTTGGAGTAGATCAAGAGCATCTTTAAATTCATTAAAATAGTATCAGTGATTTTATTATCACTTAGGAATGATTTGGATTATTGCCCCACCCTTTTTTATGCTCTCCTTCTTAGGCAGAATAGAATTAGAATAATGAACCTCAAAAAAATATTAATACTTAGTGTTAATAGTCAGATTAATAAGCCAAAAAGTTTAATAGCGGATATAATTAATTTTCTCTAACCCTCACTATTTTATATTATCAATAACACTATTTAAAATGCCCCTTAAAAATCACCATTAGATCAGATTGAACCAAGAAATAATAAAAAGGTAACGACTAAATTATTTTTTATTTTTATCACTATGGAGATTTATATTATCAGAACAAAGGAATTTCTTTTCTACCCTTAAACGCTGGCGAGGTATTGTAATCAATTCCTCCTTTTATATTATAAAAATCGAAAAAATATTTTATTTTTGCGCCGGTAAATTCTTCTTTTCCAGTAAAATTAGTAGCCGTTACAAATGAATGTTGTGGTAATTTTTCAAGATCTGAAACATTAATTCTAATATTTTTTTCATCTTTTAATTTTACGTCAAAATAATTTACATTTGCGTAACAATTAAAAATAAAAAATACAGTCAAACAAATCATAATTTTATTAAAAAATTTCACTTTTTCACCATAGAAATAATTTATGTACATTAATTAGAGTTTTACTCGTTATTCATTTAGAAGATAAATGCTGCTTCGTATAAATAATTTGAGTCCCATACTCATCAAGCTCCCCTTTTTTCCAACCTTGTCTTTGATAGAATTCTTCTGCCTTAGATAGAGGGTCTGTTGTCAGTTTAATTTCCTTGGCTCCGTTAAAAAACATCCATTCTGTAACTTTTTTAAGTAAACATTTACCTATCCCTTGTGATTGATACTCTGGTTTAACAAAAAGTCCACCGATTATTGGATCAGGAATGAAAATCCCCATACAAAAGCCAACATATTCATTTCCATTTTTGCATATCCACCCCCCTCCTTGAGTTATATCATCAAGGGCCTGATTTCGTAATAAATACTGTATCTGATGAGGGTGCACAATATTTTCTTCAACAGAGAACCTAATTTCATAAAAATAAGGGAGATGGTGTTTACGAAGCTGTTCAACGACGAATTTTTTATCCATTGTTTTCTATCTCTTAGAAACCAAAATTACTTC
>NZ_GL379757.1 GCF_000143625.1 Candidatus Regiella insecticola LSR1
GGTTGCTGTGCGCCGGGCGCCTTGACTTAGCATCAAATCACATTGTTTATGCTTTTTTAATCGGTTATTTTTTAGTCAACTGTACGTTGAGTCGTAACTTTTCAAAACAGTCAACGCTTTTATCAATCAAATCCTTGAATTCACCGCTATTGATTTCATCATGGGTGAGCCAACGTACTTTTTCTACTTTTTTATAAGAATAATGATAACTGTCATCCTTGCTTGGCTCACTTTTCATATCGATGTCAAACCAAGGTGAGCGTATCTCGCAATGCAGTGGCTGCTTACTGATATTGCCTCCGCTAAGTGTCGTTTCTAGCAAAATGGTTTGTGGATCACCGATAAAGACATCGGCTAAATTTCCTTCACGGCGGTATGCTGAAAACATTTTCCAGATTGCCGTTAGCTTATCGCTACTACGATGGTAAATGTATTGATCCGACACTTTTTGTAAGGCAGCAAGATCGGTTAGGGTGGCTGTCATTTTATAGTGTTCTGGCATGACGAAAGCGGTTTCGGCTCGCTTAATTTCACAATCTTGTGATTCTTTAGCGAATTGGCTGCATAGCTCTTTATCGACGCTAAACTTGCCATAATGTTGATCATCCTTACTCAGTTGCATCAGGGGATCGTTAGCCAGTTCTAAGTTCAATTCCACTTGTGCTTTTGTGCCATCACTGAAGCGTTCCTCACGTGTAACCTTTTGGTTTACATCAGGGGTTTCTGCCGGTATGGTCTCTTGCTTCACTTGTCCCGTTTCATCTGCTACAAACACCCAACGTTCTTGGAGATCACTCATGGTTCGACCCGGTGTAAAAACGGGATTAGTGGGATCAAGCCACCAGGTCTTGCCATTGACTTCAGCCCATACAATAGCGTGATTGGGTGCTTTTATTCCTGGGATAAGTAGAGTAGGAGCAAAAACCCCACGTTTTATCCACGCAGGCTGAGCTTTGATCCCTGAGGCTTTAAGCATTGCGGTGAGAAGTATTGCCAAGTCTTTACAGTCGCCATAACCATGCTCTTCAATTTCAGACAAGCTAAATGGAATGTAACCCCGTTCGCTACCTCGCCAATCGCCCAAGTAACGGTAATTATCGTAAATGTGTTGCCTTTTTGTTCAGGAGTTTTTTCTTTTATATTACTCACAACTTCTGCGCTAAGAGGAGGCAGTTTGGCCGCCAATATTTCGTTGTAGCGCTTGGCAATAGCTCCAAAGTTATCTTGTAAATCAAGTGAACTGGCTAGCTCGATGCGAGGGATTTGGCGCACATAGCTGCCGTTTGCTTCATTAACATAATTAAGGTAGTACGGTGGTTTTTTTAGTGTAATGACCAGTTCTTTTTTATCTTTTTTATGCGTTATGTTGAAGTTTTCCATCCGTTCGCTGCGCCAGACGATAGGACGTTCAGCGGTAAATTTTACATTGAGACGGTCAATCCGTTGTGGAGAGGGGTACTCATTATAAATATAGTGAAATCCGTTGATCATCGGTTTGGCCGCGTAATCCTGTTGTAATGTATAGCTAACACGTGTTCCTATCCGTAAATTAGGAAAGGCAATTGAGGTTTGTTTTTCTTGCAGAAAACCTTTTGCAGGATTGGGAGCTAAGCGGGTATCGATGCGAGATTTATCTAATGGAACCGATTTTTTTCCTGGCTGGGTTAGCTCGGCTTTTTCCACAGTGAGATTGTCATCTTCATTAAAAGTAAAATCGATGCGTGATATTTCCTCGCGTCCGCTTGGCCGAAGAATGGTGTAATGATAAGTACTGCTACATTTAGTCGTACCATCATCTTTGAAATGACAATGGTGATCGATCTCACTTGCCAAGGGTGCTTCTTCAATCGGTTGCAGTGCAGATAATGCGGATGAACTGAAAAGCGCTAAACTTGCTTTAAAAAGCGAAAGACAGAATAGATGATATCGCATAATATTCCTGATAATAAATAACTATACTCACAGCCGTTAAGCGGCCAGGGCTTGAGGCCGATGAGCGTAGTACGTGATTCGAGCTAACCGGTGGTTTCAAAGGCGAAGGGTATAAAAGGCGCATGTAATAGCATGCATTTAATAGATAATAAATCAAAATATAACATTTTTGTGAATATAATAGGATAAATATGCTCGATCCCAACCTGCTGCGTAATGAGCTAGACGTAGTCGCTAAAAAATTAGCCCGTAGAAATTGTAAACTAGATACAGATTCACTGCGCCACTATGAAAAAGAGCGTAAAGCCTTACAAATAGAGACAGAAAACTTGCAAGCCCAAAGCAACGCTCACGCAAAATTGATTGGCGCGGCTAAAGCAAAAGGAGAAGATATTGAACTTCTGTGTGAAGACACTAAGCAATTGGGTGAGAGACTGAATGTCGCAAGAGCAAAATTACAGGAGGTACAAAACAAGCTATTATATGTGACATTGTCACTTCCTAATTTGCCTGATGATAGCGTACCTGAAGGTAACTGTGAGCAAGATAACAAAGTAATCAGTCACTGGGGTGATCCTCGTAAGGATGATTGTAACGTCCAAGATCATGTTACTTTAGGTGAAAGAAGAGGGGAGCTTGATTTCGCTGCTGGCGTTAAATTGACCGGGACACGTTTTGTGGTGATGAAGGGAGCCATTGCGCGCTTACATCGTGCGCTATCACAATTTATGCTCGATCTGCATACCGAACAACATGGTTATCAAGAAGTCTATGTGCCTTATTTGGTCAATTCAAATTCTCTGCTAGGAACGGGGCAATTGCCTAAATTCGGTGAAGATTTATTTCATACTAAGCCATTAGCAGAGGAATCATCGAGTAGCAATTATGCGTTAATTCCAACGGCAGAAGTACCGCTGACCAATTTAGTGCGTGGTGAGATCTTGGAAGGCGCTTCTTTACCATTAAAAATGACGGCGCATACACCTTGTTTTCGTTCCGAAGCTGGCTCTTATGGGCGTGATACTCGGGGTCTCATTCGTATGCATCAGTTTGATAAAGTAGAATTGGTGCAAATTACACGCCCAGAACACTCCATGGAGGCGCTGGAGGAGTTGACCAAGCACGCTGAAAAAGTATTACAACTATTAAAACTGCCTTATCGTAAAGTGTTGCTGTGTACGGGTGATATGGGAGCGGCTGCTTGTAAAACTTATGATCTGGAAGTTTGGTTACCGGCTCAAAAAAAGTATCGAGAAATTTCTTCTTGTTCCAATATGGGGGACTTCCAGGCGCGTCGGATGGAGGCGCGTTATCGAGATAAGCAGGGTGAAAAACCCCAATTAGTGCATACGCTAAATGGTTCAGGTTTAGCTGTGGGGCGGACTTTGGTTGCCGTGTTGGAAAACAATCAACAGGCTGACGGTAAGATAACAATACCGGAAGTGTTACGCCCTTATATGCGAGGCCTGGAATATATTGGTTAATATATAGCCAATTAATTTCGAGTTACGGCAAGGCGGCAATCAATCGCTGCCGTAACACACAAACTTATCATCCAATTATTTAACCTAATATGCTAATGACCTGTTAAATAATGCATCTTTTTTTCTAATCATATTAATTTTTTTGAAAAAACATTTATTTCATTAAAATATCTTTGTGTTTTAAAAAAAATAATCCATCAATAATATAATAAATTTTTATGTAATATTTTACAAAAAATTTACATTTATATGTTACTGAAAAATAAAATTATTTTTATTTTGGATCGGTAACGGATTTTTAATAAGGATAAAAAAGGAATGGATGGATTATGAAAAAAAAGATTAAAGATTTAGCAGAAAGATTAAAGAGTGGATATCGATGGAATAAAAATATCGGCGAAGAATTGGTACTGAAATTTAAATATTTAACGCCCCTTTATCATAGTCATATAATTCATAAAGAATATAAATCCTATACTAATTTAACCCCTTTTACTGAGGAACAACGGGAAATAACCCAATTTGTTCTTGATGAGATTGCCGTGAAGACAGGTTTAGAATTCAAAATGGTAGAAGGTACTTAATTTAGCAATCTTAATTTTGGTAATTTTACTTACGAAGCTACCGAGAATCGTCTTGTTGGTTTTGCCTTTTTTCCTAATAATTATTCTGGCGTTAGTCCAATATGGGTAAATTTTGCAAGTATGAATAATTTTAAAGAAATTATTACTCATGAAATAGCGCATGCTATTGGATTACAGCACGTTACTCAAGCGGGCTATTCTAGCGCTGACAGCATTATGTGGCCTATAATTTCTTCTACAACGGAGCTACAACCGGCTGATATTTTAGCTTTGCAACGATACCAATCCTGATCCCCAGGAGCGAGAAAAGATACTGAAACGCCAGCAAGAACGGGAAAAAAAGCGAGAGCTACGAAAGGAGCGCAAGAGGCGCCAACAAGAAGTACAAGAAAGAGCAAGTAAACTAGCGCGGGAACGAGAAATAGCATTGAGACAGGAGCAAGAGTGGATACGGCTGGAACAAGAACGCGTAAATAAACGGCGAGCGGCACGAGAAGAAGAACAGAGACAAGCACGAGAGGCAGCAGAAGAAAAAAGCAGAGACAGATGGAGGAACGGGCTAAAGAGGAAGCACGAATAGTAAAAGAACATGAAGAACAATGGCAGAGGATAAAAGAAGAGCGGAGATAGATAGAAGAGGAACGCAAAAAACAATGGGAACGGATAAAGGAAGAACGGGCACAGAGAAAGCGCGAATATGATCAGGAATACACAAAAAGACGAGAACAGAAAGAGCGTGAACGTAATGAGAAAAAGCTACCAGCAGAAAACTATCTACTAGCGCAGGATATGTCTAGTTTTACCTTCCACTCTTCACTTCAGGGCTCGTTTCAAGGGAGGCTGATTAATAGGAGCGACGAACAATCCCATAAACGTTTTTTCTCGGATGGGATATCATTATTGGGTGATGCTGTTGAAATAGCGAGGAAGATATGACAATCCATTATGACAGTGATTTTTACGGTTGGAGCCAAGAGCAAGCAGATTTGCTCCGTGCTGGGCATTTTAATGAGTTAGATACAGAAAATTTGCTGGAGGAGATAGAAGCAATGGGGCGGAGTGAACAAAGAGGGCTTGAATCGCACCTAAAAGTATTGTTTCAACATCTTCTCAAATGGAAGTATCAGCCGGCACGGAGAGGTACAAGCTGGTTGTTATCCATCAAAGAGCAAAGAAAGCTTACGCAAAAACGTTTACGTAGTAACCCAAGCCTCAAATCTAAACTACCTGAAATACTTAACGATGCTTATGAAGTTTCAATTCTATCGACAGCCAGAGAAACAGGGATAGAAGAGACTGTATTTCCAAAGCAATGTCCGTGGACTTTTGAGCAAGTCATCAGCGATGAATTTTTTCCGGAATGAGAATTTTTTCATTCATAGACATACTACGTGATTCGGCGAACACCCGCAGCCAACAACACGGCGGCTTCAAAGACGAAGGGTATACAGATTTTTTATGCCTCGGTGAGGATTTCTTCGCCAAAATGGCTGGCTATGAGACGTTTAGTAAAATCGTGTGAAGGCGCTGCTAACACTTCAGCTGTATTGCCACGTTCAACAACTTCGCCTTCGTGCATAACGATGACTTGATCACTAATGTGTTTCATTATGCCAAGATGCTGGGTGACGTAAACGTAAGCAATGTCATGCTTTTCCTGTAGTTCTAGCATTAGATTAATAATTTGTGATCTTATTGACATATCTAATGAAGCCAAAGCTTCGTCTGCAACTATAACTTTAGGTTGCAGAATGAGCGCCCGCGCGAGCGCAATCCGTTGCTTTTGCCCAGAGGCTAACATATGAGGGTAATAATCGGCGTGGTTAGGGAGTAAACCTACTTGACGTAGCGTTTGATAAATATGTTGCTCACGTGCAGAGGCGTCAAGTGTTGTATTTAATTTCAACGGTGTGTCAAGTAGTTGGCCGATTCGCTGCCGAGGATTGAGTAGTGAAGTACTGGGATCTTGGAATATCATACGGATGCGTTGACTACGATAAGCATAATCACCGTAACTGAGTTGGTGCCCCTCTATTAATATCTCCCCGGTACTGGGTTCAATCATACCGGCTAGCATTTTAGCCAGTGTTGATTTACCTGATCCGTTTTTTCCAATAACAGCCAGCGTTTGCCCTTTTTGTAGCGTGACACTGATTGACTTAACCGCCTGCACAATTTGTTTTCGGTGAAATAACCCGCTATGGCTGCAAAATTTTTTACTTAAATTACGTACTTCAAGTAGTATTTCCAACCTTATTTATCCTCTAAATTTAGTGGAAAGTGACATGCGAAAGCGTGATTTTTTATTCGTTGTAGCCTAGGTGTTTCAATACATTCTTTCTGAGCATAGGGACATCGAGGCCCCAAACGACAACCGATAGGGAGATGCTCTAATGAGGGAATGGCACCCGGTAAAGTATTAAGACGGCTTTTATGATGTGGTATCGCGCCGCCAAAACCAGGCATGGAACGAATCAATGCTTGTGTATAAGGGTGACGTGGATTAACAAGTAGATCATCGCGCAGGGCACTTTCTACCGTCTGACCACAATAAAGCACATTGATCCGATCAGCCCATTTACTCATAAATTGTAAATCGTGGCTAATGAGCAAAATAGTGGTGTTATTGTTTTGATTTAATCGCGTTAATAGACGGAAAATTTGTGCTTTTGTGGTCGCTTCCATGGTGTTGGTGGGTTCGTCAGCAATCAATAGCCGTGGTTGATTGGCTAATGCAATAGCAATCATCACTTTCTGGCATTCACCTTCTGTCAGCTGGTAGGGGTAACTGTTCATAATATTTTTATGATCTTTAATGCCAACGCGATGGAGTAATTCAATCCCCGTTTTTCGCCAATGAAAACGTTGCCACCATCTGCCTTTATAAGTCCAACCCGGTATTGACTGAATGAGTTGTTGCCCAATATTTTCAGAAGGGTCTAAACAAGATTGTGGCTCCTGAAATATCATTGATATATTGTGACCAATGAGTTTTCGGCGCTGGCGGGGAGGTAAACGGAGTAAATCAATATCATTAAAATGAAAACGATCAGCGGTAACACGCCAATTTTCATTACTGACACCGCAGATAGCCTTGGCAATTAAACTTTTACCTGAGCCTGACTCACCAACCAGTCCGCGAACTTCACCTTCTGCTAGCATAATACTGATTCTATCAATCGCTTTAATTGCTCCGGTGGGAGTAATAAACTCAATGGTAAGGTTGCGGATATCAAGGAGTGCCACTATTTTGCGCCTTTATTCTATGCCTTCGTTTATTGCTCGGCGCATGCCGTCATTCAAAAACCCTAATGCTGCAATATCGAGAATAGCTATTGATAAGGCGCGTGTGAATTCTGTTGCTAGTTATAACGAGTCGAAGCACCATCTAAGCGAGCGGCAACAATGTATTCCTTATCCAGCTTATCGTGAACGGCACTATAGATAGTACGAATCATGCGTGGTAACAGTGCTAACCATACAGCAAACATCGTATTTTGTAGGCTGGGACCAGCAAAGGCTACGATAACAATAGCCAGCAGCAGAGAAGGAATACAGAGTAAGGTATCTAAAATATGATTTAAAATGGCTGATCGAATGCCGCTAGTAATTCCTGCCAATACACCCAATACCATGCCACAAAATATGGCACCTAAGGTCACCAATAATGCAGAACCAAAAGTAGATACAGTACCTGCTAGTAAGCGGCTTAAAACATCACGCCAGAGATCATCGGTACCGAGAAAAAAAGAGACATCACCATAGCGTGACCAAGAAGGAGGCAACAATTGATAACCCAAAAATTGTTGATTTAAGCCATAGGGCGCTATTATTTCTCCAAATAAACACAGCAATATTAAACCTAGTACGCCGTAAAATCCGGTCATGGCAGCGATGTCTGTGTTGAAAATTCGCCAGACATAACGCAAGGGGCTAGGTGTTTGCTTTTCATAGTAGAAGTTATCGGATTGCATACCATTCCTTACGTTTTAACGGTGTCATCATAGATAAAATGTCGCACATTACGTTAATCACAACGACTAACGCGCCAATAACAAAAACCCCGGTTGAGATGGCGTCATAGTCGCCTTGGCGGATGGCTTCCAGTAACCAGTTGCCGAGCCCTGGCCAGTTAAATACTATTTCGGTGATCATGGCTAAGGTTAACATCGCCGAAAATTGTAATCCTAATTTAGGGATAATGGGGGGTAATGCGTTGTGTAACAAGTGTCGTCGGATAATAGTTAATCTTGATAAGCCACGGGTAGCTGCCGCCATGGCTAAGGTAGTAATAGGTAATAGCAGCTGGATTACACTGATCATCATCTCCTTACGGTAGGGTGATTGTGATAACCAGGTGTCTATCAGTGCTAATCCGGTCACTCGTTTTATTTGATATAAGAGGTCAAGACGGCCAGAGATGGGTAACCAACCAAGTTGTAAAGAAAAAAATAACATTAACAGTAAGGCTAGCCAGAAGGCGGGGACAGAGAAACCAACTAAGGTAACAACATTGATGGTAATGTCTGTCCATTTTCCTCTGGTCATCCCGGCAATGATGCCCAGAGGGATCCCGATAAGCAATGATAACGAGAAGGCTAAAACACATAATTCCATGGTGGCAGGAAAGGCCATCTTTAATTGCTCACGAATGGGTTGATTGTTGATGCTTGAAATACCAAAATCGCCCTGTAATAGTTTGTTTAAATAGATAAGGTAAGCATTCACTTTTTCTATATTGCTCTGTGGTTCATGATCGGCAAGAAAACTCACATTAAAGCTAATTAGCGATAACATAAAATAAGGTAATCAATAACAATAATAGTTGGCGTAATGTGAAGGTGGTCATAATTTTTTTATCTTCCGTCGTACTGTCTTTGCTTTTTCTAAATATTCCAGCGAAAGAGGCATTACCAAATGGACTTAATACTAGGCCTTCAATATCGTTGCGATAAGCTTGTAATCGCAATGGCGTGGCTAATGGTAACAAGGGTAATTGTTCTGCGAGCAGGCGCTGAGCTTGCTCATAGTAACTAATACGTTTGTTGAATTTCTGAGTGTGTAGTGCATTTTGTAGCAAAATGTCGAATTGGGGATAGCACCAACGAGAGAGGTTTGTTTGAGAATCAATAGCCGCACAGCTTAATATTGGCCGAAGAAAACTATCAGGATCATTGCTATCTGTTGTCCAGCCCGATAGTGTCAAATCGTGATTCATTTCCATTGAATTGTAGTCTTGAAAACGTCCTTCAGCCGGTATGATGTTAATTTTTATGCCAACTTTTGCTAAATCAGTTTGAATAAGTTCAGTGGTTTTCAACGGACTAGGGTTATAAGAGTGTGGTGCGGTGGGGACCCATAAACTGAGTTCCATTTGCTTAATACCCAATTGCTGTAAGATTTTTCTCGCTTGGTTTGGATTGTATTTGGTGATTTGTGCGCTCCATAGGCCCAGGACGCGCGGGGTAAAATGGAAGGTGCGGTTTCTGCTGTACCGTAATAAATAGCTTGCATTAAGCGTTGATAATTAATTGCCAATGCGATAGCACGACGAACTTGAATATTATTTAAAGGAGGCTTACGGGTGTTAAGCGCTAGATAGGCTAGGTTCATACCAGGGCGTAATGTTAAACGGAAGCGAGGATCATTACGTAAAATGGTTAATTGATTTGCAGGGGGTAGGCTAGTACATCACATTCTCCCGTTAACAATTCTGATTGTGACGAAAAAAACGAATATATTGATTAAAAAGATACTGCTTTAGCATAAATGGCCCAGTACCAATGGGCTTGTGATCAATTTCTGCTTGTTGATTTTTTTGTGTTAATGCTTCGGCATATTCTGCGGATAATATTGGTGCGTAATGTGTCGCTAAATGCCAGAGAAAAGAAGCATCCGGTGCTCTTAAGCGGAATTCAA
>NZ_GL379758.1 GCF_000143625.1 Candidatus Regiella insecticola LSR1
CGAGAAAAGGCTTTAAAACCGGAATGAAAAATTTGTTCTGAACCGGCGATACGGTCATAACGAGCATCGCTCTCCTGATAGAGCTGCGCCAATTCTTTACCTGACCAAAATTTATCTTCGAAAACGTCTGCATCACGATGCGCCACATTAAGAAGACGTGTCTTGTGAATAATTATCGCCCATGAAACGATAGAAAACAGGATTAACAGCAGTATGATCAACTGCACTAACAGGCTCGATTTCAAAAATAAATCTAGGACGTTCATATCAGCCACAGCATAGACTCCACAACAATAAATTTAGAGGCTATTCGAAATCTCTTATATCCCCCTTCGCCTTTTAAGCTACCGCTTTGAAAATTTCGAAGAAGATTTCGAACAGTCTCTTAGACGGCATTTATTTAGTATTGGTTTCATTCTGTTCCAACGCCAGAGCCGCAATAATGCCAAAACAGCAGGCCAATAAGGTTCCCAAAATCCAAGCAAAAAACCACATTTTTTATACTCCCTATGCAATGATGGCTAATACAGAGAAGACGAATGATTATCGATAAAATCTTTATCAATACGGCCAAACATTTTGTAGTAGCACCAGCTGGTATAAATCAAAATAATCGGGACAAAAATTAACGCAACCAAGGTCATCAGCCGTAAAGTTAATAAACTTGAGGTGGCATCCCACAAGGTCAAACTGGCATTCGGCTCAGTACTTGACGGCATAATAAAGGGAAACATGGCAACCCCGGCGGTCAAAATAACACAAACGATAGTGAGAGAGGATAGTACAAAAGCCCAAGCATTTTGCGAAAAACGTGACAATAATAAGGTAAATAGTGGCAGAATGACACCTAATGCCGGCAATAGCCACAAACTTGGATATTTATTAAAGTTAAGCAACCAGGCTCCCGCTTGATGAACCACTTCTTTA
>NZ_GL379759.1 GCF_000143625.1 Candidatus Regiella insecticola LSR1
AAAGCATGGTTTCTTTTACATTAAACATAACCTGTATTTATATCAAACAAAGACCTTTTTTTAATAGGTGTTCCGCTTGAATTGCTATCTGCCTGTACCTATCATGCTTTAAAAGCGTTAGGCGTGATCAATTTCCTGTTAAGTAGCGAGGAGATATCATGATGAATAAGATATTGAAACTCGAAATAGGTAATTCATATAAAACTACGCCCAGAAAAAATCCATATGATGTTTTGATTAAATTGAAACGGTATTTGAATACATTATCCTCGGAATGCAATGATGGTATTGATACTGTCTTTTGTGAAGAAGAACGTGAAGTATTGTTTAAAATGTTGGATCAGGTTGAGGTTGCATTAGCTGATCACTAGGTGATTGAAGATACATTTTGCCACTCATAGCCTATACAGCAGCGAGAAAAGAGGAGGTATTGAGTACAATACCTCGCCAGCGTTTAAGGGTAGAAAGGCAATTCCTTTATTCTGATAATATAAACTTCCATAATGATAAAAAGAAAAATAATTTAGTCGTTACCTATATCATTATGACCTTCTTCGAATTCCCATTGAATACTATATTTATCAATGAAATAAAAATATTTAATGTTGCCTACAATTTGGCATGTTTTCTCTTTTAAATTTTTATCTTTTTCATATTCTTCATCAAAAAATATAAAGTTTTCAGCAGTTATTTTGTCTATTTTATATGGTTTATATTCTGGAGAGTTATTTATTAAGGTTGTTCCATTATTTTTCTTAATATAATCAAATGCCTCATCAATTTTTTTAACTTTTAAGCAGATATGACCAATACCACCGATATCGTTTGTTTTTTTTCTTTCAAAATTCGTTTTTCCGACAGGGGAATGATATTCCATGAGCTCTAAAAAAACACCTGTATTGGGAATCTCCAGGAAAGCTATAGATACATCAATGTGTTGCGGATCCGTCAAAAATCCTGCTGCTTTTGAAAATCCTATATTTTTGAAATGAGGAAAGAATTGTTTAGGTTTGGCAGAGAAAAGATCTTTATAAAAGTCGATAGCTAAAGAAATGTCATCTACAACTATGTTTAAATGTCCTAATCCATTAAATAAAATCATAAATAATTACCTTCCTAGTTTTATTTACTATTGATATATTTGATTATGTATTTAGATACAGTAGAATAAATAATGATTGATATAAAATTATTCATCATGTTTGTTATGGTAATATTTCTGGTTAGGTCAGAGTATAAATAATAACAATGACAAAAAATGATATTAATGAAGAATACATAAATGGCAATGTTAAAGTTGCACCTAATGCTGAATACAATAAACTGACGAAACATTATCGAAACAAATAATGATTACAGCAACAATGTATCATAGTACGTGCTCAGTTTTCGTCGCTAAATGTTTTTTCTAGATGATCATTCATTTGTGCTGTTTTACATACAGATAGCAGCTTATCCCAATTATCTGGTGGGTTTCCATTATCTAGCATGCTTTTGAATACCTTATAGGCGTCTTTTTTGGCTTTATAGGCTCTCAGAGTATTGTCATCATTGACCCAGACAAGGAGGATGATTTTAGAAACTGACTCATAACGGAAGAATAGACGGTATTGCTGATAAAACTTTGCTCTGAACCAATGTTTATAGTTATCACCTAACGTTCCTCCTAAACGAAATTTACTGTTGGATGGATCTATTGTTATATCGTTGAGTATCAGGTGTTTTATAGCCGCTAGACGCAGTGTCACTTTTTTCTTTTGATAGGTATCAGGATGGCTGGCTTTAAGTTTTTCAACCTCATCAGCGAGTTCTTCAATCTGCCTTATAAACAGAGGGTGAGCTATGACATACCATCCATTTATTTTATAGGTTCGCTTGTTCATGTCGAAAATCAGTCTTCATCATCAGATAAGGGCGCATCCAAATTGCCAATGTCTACACTTTCTGTGATGTTGTCTATGCGGTAGAGTAGTGATTCAGGTAACGCTTGAAGATTTTGAGGGTTTTTGACAATATCACTAGCAAGAAAGTCTAAGAACTTACCAATAATCGGATCATTCTCTTTTTTTTGTTTACGAGGAATCAATACATCACCGCTAGGCAGCACCTGATACTGGATGCGATCCACGCCTTTTTTCAGATTCAGTGTACGCAATACAGAAGCAGGAATAGTCGTTTGTCCGCGTGAGGTAATTTGTGATTCCAATACGTCTATAGGCTTAGTATTTTTTCTAGCAACAGCCTGCATAATCGTCACCTTTTTACTGTTTTGATGATTTGAAATAATTGTAATGTATTTGTATTATGTAATGCAAATGCATTACAATTATTTCTCAGTTCAATCCGATCTAATTGCTGATTTTTAAGGGGTGTCGCTCCGTCGCGTTAATGTCAAGTCGTTACATGGTTGCCAAGGCGAACATTAGACCTCTTCGGAAACCTACTGGGTGATACGGATCCTGCGTTGTCCGGTGCGCGCAATCCTCATGTACTTTATGTTAACGAAGGTTGCTGTGCGCCGGGCGCCTTGACTCCGCATAACGAACTACGGTTTCCAAAGAGGTCTATTGACCCGCCTACACTCCAAAACAAGGATAGTGGATGATTTATAAGTTTTCACCACGACCTCTTTAAACCCTTAATTTTAACGCTTGCACAATTTCAGTCTTAATGGCCTAATTCCTGATTATA
>NZ_GL379760.1 GCF_000143625.1 Candidatus Regiella insecticola LSR1
ACACATAGAAGCTGGATTATTAAGAGGCTGAATAAAGCCATTATCCGCCAAACCGAGAACAATTTGGCTCAGTGAGATAACACACATCTATTATTTTTTTATAATATATTTTCAGCTACCAACTGCTGTAACAAATCAATATGCGCTGATTGGTCATTTAATGCCGGGATATATTCGAACTTTTCTCCGCCCGCTTTTAGAAATATCCCACGGTTCTGTTGTTTGATTTCTTCTAAGGTTTCTAAACAGTCGGCGGCAAATCCTGGGCAAATAACTTGAATATGTTTCACCCCTTGAGCCGGTAATTTTTTTAACGTTTTATCGGTATAGGGCATTAACCAAGGCTCACGACCAAAGCGTGATTGATAGGCCATAATCATTTTATCTTCTGACCAAGGTGTTAAAGCAGCGCTCAGCGCACGGAAGGTATGTTCACAACAATGTGGATAATCATCACCCAGTTTCGCATAACGTTTAGGAATACCATGAAACGAAAGCATTAATTTATCTGGTTGGCCATGTTGATTAAATGAACGTTCAACACTTTGTTTTAACGCATTAATATAAGCTGGATGCTCGGCATAATCACGGATAAATTGAATCGAGGGTAGACGTCGGTAGCTTTTTAAAATATTGGCAACCGCGTCCCAAGCGGCAGCACTGGTTGTCGCGGAGTATTGTGGATAAAGTGGCAAGATAATGAGTTTAGTCAGGTCGTGTGACAGTAACGTTTTGATCGCCTTGGCTAAACAGGGTGAACCGTAGCTCATGCCTAACTCAACAGGAATATTCGGCAATCTCGCAGCCAAGGCTTTCTGCTGCCGTTGGCTGTAGACGAGCAATGGCGAACCCTCTTCCATCCAGATAGATTGATAAAGTTTAGCCAGGCGGGGCGCACGAAACGGTAAAATCACCGCATGTAACAATGGCCACCATAGCCAAGGAGATCTGTCTATAACTCTGTGATCACTGAGAAATTGTGCCAAATAACGCTTGATAGCAGGCACCGTGGGCATATCAGGCGTACCCAGATTAACCATGAGCACACCAACTTTATTGTGCATTATACCCAATCCTCTTGCTATTCATTATATGACGCATGGCCTACCAATCCCGTCCTATCAGACGAAAAATTAAACAGGACGGAAATGTTAACTATCATTTTTAATTACAGCAACCTTTTATTTAAATATTTAAAGTACCGATAACATTTAAAATGCAAATAACTTGCTGCAAGTTTAATTCAAGTAAATTAAACATCATACTAATTAACCAAGGATGGCTGTGAGTTCATCTCTGATTTCACCGACTTTGTGAGTGCCATCGAGTTTAAAATAATGTGTATTACCAGCAGCGGCCTGCTTACGGTAGTAGGAAAGTAATGGTTCTGTTTGTTGGTGATATTCAACCAGGCGCTGACGTACCGTTGCTTCCTGATCGTCCTTACGTAAAGTAAGTGGCTCACCAGTAATATCGTCTTTATTTTCAATTTTAGGAGGATTGAATCGTAAGTGATAAATACGGCCAGAAGGCGCATGAATACGGCGCCCAGCGATACGTTCAATAATCACTTGGTCGGGAACATCAAATTCCAATACATAATCAATATTGATACCAGCTTCAATGATGGCATCAGCTTGGGAAAGAGTACGAGGAAATCCATCGAGTAAGAAACCGCCTCGGCAATCGGCTTGGCTAATACGTTGCTTTACCAATGCAATGGCCAGTTCGTCAGGAACTAACTTCCCTTCTTCCATGATTTTTTTTGCTTTCACACCGAGCTCGGAATTTGTTTGGACGGCTGTACGTAACATATCACCGGTTGAAATTTGTGGAATAGAGTACTTTTCTACAATGAATTGAGCTTGAGTGCCTTTACCAGCGCCCGGAGCGCCCAGCAGAATGATACGCATTGCGTAAATTCCTTTATTATGTAA
>NZ_CM000957.1 GCF_000143625.1 Candidatus Regiella insecticola LSR1
GTGACTAGAAAAAGTTACGTTTTCAATGCCACTCCCGTTTTTACCCCGCCTGCCAGTGAGAAGCCCCGTCCGGCCTTCATCCGTTATGCCATGCAGTGTGCATCTGAGAAAGATGTGGCTCGGAGTGAATTGCTATATATCTTGCAGGGAACTATCCCTACCCGCTCCCGTCGTCTTAATGAACATCGAGCGCGTGCCTTGAGGGCGATGGCGTTAGCCATGCTCTACCATTTTAATATTGCGTCCGGTTTAGTGATGGCGTCGGTGGAACAGCTGTCGGATGAATGTGGTTTGTCGACGGTTTCAGACGCGGGCAATAAATCGATTACCCGAGCTTCCCGTTTACTCACCGATTTTCTCGAACCCATGGGTTTTGTGCACTGTGAAAAGGTTTGGGATAGGATAATGGAAAGCTATATTCCCAAACTCATTACGCTGTCCCCGTTATTCTTCTTGTTATTTGATGTGTCATCAGAAAAATTAGAGAAAGCCCAACATCAGCAAATGGGCTGGATTAACAAAGGTCTGATGGAAAAAGGAGAAGAGTCCATTACCTTAGGAGAAGCGCGTCGTCGAGCCAAAGAGCAGCACATTAAGCGGGCGTTTGAATATCGACAATCCCGTTATGCCATGAATAAAAAACGCAAGCTCGCCCGACGTATGGCCAAGCTAGACGAACAGAAGGCAAAACAGACCCTTCTTCAAAAAATCATTCAGCGCTATTCCCTGGTGGAACTCAATGAGATGGGACCTAAAGGGCTGAGAAATCAGGTCAACATCGAATATCATTATCTTCGAAAGATAGCCAGTACACCCCCGCCAGATATTCCTGTGCATTAAACTGAGTTGTCTTTGTCCCTCAAAAAAATTTTCTGCGCCTGTGCGTAGGCCTCCTCACGTTTCAATACCCCTATTTGTTCCCATTTCCTCTCATCAAGTCAGAAAATAGAACTCAAAAATGACTTCGGGTCATTCAAAATGAGCCTAAGTTCGTTTAAAAACACTTTGTCCACATTTAGATGCAAGTCGATTTTGATGATGGATGCATCCTGAGGAATAGATGCAAAATCACAGTCAACTTTTTAAAAAGAAAAAAGAAATAAAACGTGGAAAAAATTGTGGATAAATTGACCTATGTTCTATTTTTAGTTGAAAAGATAAAAACCCGTCTGGCAGCGAACAAAAGCGCGGGTCCGTGGGATATAACCGTTCAGGAGTTCGCTTACGCTCACGTCTCGGCGGATGACCTACTGTGTCCCCTGTCACTACCGAGTACCGCCTTACAATGCCCTACGGGCATTCAATCAAAAAATCAAAATTGAAGGGGTTTGCCATTAAAAATTAAATGAATTATCAATGATTGATATGCCCTTCCTTCTGTCACCTTCCATAAACCCATTGAAATAAAAACCTTCAGCGATTATATTGAATAAGTTGCCTATTAATAATGGCAATCGGGTTTGATAGCCTGAGTATCCAAGCGGACATCCGCCGCTATTTGCGGTTTTTTTATGTCTGTTTTTAAGCCTAAAAAGTTACGTTCATACCATGGCAGGGCGTAGCGGGGGAGCTTAGCGCTCACCGGGTTCTTGGATACCGGTCTATCAATCCTGTTACGTCTTGCCACCCTGTTTGATAGCAGAATGGTGAGATTCGATAGAATTTATCCAAGAGGCTAAAACTATGGCTATAAAAACCCCCCATTCTAAATTTATCGATATCTACTGGATTATCCCCAGAAACACCCATACTCCTTCCTGCAAAGTCTTATTGACACGAAAAGAACGAAGCCCCTTTAAAAGTGATGTTCAAGGAAGGCCGCCTTCTTTGGGCTGGACGTAAGCCTGTGAGGGAGGGATTTCTATGAAAACTTTCAACCTAAAGCAAATCAAAAAATTCCGAAAGGTCTTTCCAGAGCTCACCACGAAAGAGCAACTTGAAACGGCGATGCTTTTTTCTTTGGGAATAACTAAAAAAGAGATTGCCGCGATGCGGGATGTCAGCTACAAGGCAGTAGAAGTCATGTTAGATAACATTAAAAAACGATGTCAGGTTCACTCTCTCAACATGATGATGACTCTATTTCAGGTGCGTTTGGTGTTCTTTGCATTGTCTGGATGTGCTGTAAAAAATTAATAATCTCTTCACTCATTCGAGGTCATAAAAGTTCAGTGTTATCTGTTTTATGGACTTTTATGACTATTTCATACCCTAAAAAACAACTGACCACTAGGGATTTTCCCGTCTGTATTGATCTCGAGATATTCTTAATACTGCTCACTCTAATGAAAGCTCTTTTTAAAAAAAGAGGAGGGGTTATATGCATTTCAACCCAAAAGACATTTCTCCGCAGATAATTTATTTACTGAACAATCATCCTCATCCCTGCCACATACGCGATAAAGCTTCTCGTTATCTTTATATGAATCTCGCGATGCGTGACTTCTTGAATTTACCCACAGGGTTTCCTATTGAAGGGAAAGAGTCATCTGAAATAAAACCGGAAAAGGCGGGATTTTTTGAGGGGATCTATCAGAAAGAGGAGGTCGTCATACAAAAAGAAACCCCTGTCTCTTTACTGATAACGGGGCATTTTGGAAAAGACAATCAAATTCAACCCTATATTGTTGACATTCATCCCTTCTTTGATGAAACAGGTCAGCTTATGGGCACCCTCGCAGAAGCCAGACAATGCCTCTTTTTTTCACCCTTGGACTATCTCCAGGGCAAATCACCCAAAACATTAACCACTTCAATCCCCAATACGATTTTCACTCAAAATGAACTCCAGATAATTTTTTATGCTTATCATGCTTTAAGTAGCAAAGAAGTGGGGGAATATTTAAATCTCTCTCATAGAACAGCTGAGAATAAATTACAGGGTATTTATGAAAAAATGGGGGTTCATCACCAAAAAGGATTCAGAAAATATATTCAAGATAGTGGACTGAATCATTTTATTCCACAAAATCTACTGGCATCGAGTATTCAGCTCATTGATTGACTACAGAAAAGATATTTTCTTGCCTTTATTTTAAATCAGGCTTGATTCTTATGATGTACAGGGGTCATGATGCCGTTTACTCTGTGGGTGCAGATGAAGGCGTTTTATCACAAAAAGAGAAATATCAATCATGACTGAAGTATCACATCCCCACGATTCCTTTTTTAAGCGCTCATTACAAGAAAAAAAAATCATGATGGATTGGTGTCAAGCACATCTTCCTGAAAAGATGCTGCCATTCATTGATTTGTCAACATTATCTATGGTGTCTAATGAGTTTATCAATTGGCCAAACAAATTACACAGTGACATTGTTTATAGTTGTCAAATGTATCACCAGCTTGGCTACCTTTATTTATCAGCAGAACATCAATCGACTCCTGATGAAATGATGGCTTTTCGGATTTTGGAGTATGTCATCAACATCATGGCCTCTCATCTTCGTCAAGGACATCCCAAATTGCCGATGGTGTTACCCCTCGTGCTGTATCATGGGAATAGCTCGCCTTATCCGCATTCAAATGAGATTTGGGCGTGTTTTGAAAATCCTGAGCTCGCAAAGAAGTGGGCCTTGGGCACCTTTGAGTTAATTGATTTGACGGTGCAATCAAACGAAGAGATTTACAAGCACGGCTGTGCTTTAGGAATGGAATATTTTTTCAAGCATCAGCGCAGCAAAAAACCGGCGGTTTTTTGGGTAGAGAAATTACTCAGAGAAGATAAACTCACTAGAATTAGAGAAGAAATTGGTTTTAAATACATCATAGATTTGGTCAAATACAATTTGTATTCTTGTGGAAATAAGGCCGATCCTGAAGAGTTAGAAAAATTGCTGTCTCTTTGGAAAAAGTATATCCCACAGACAGAGGAGGAAATTATGACATTCGCAGAACAACTCGAAGCTAAAGGAATACAAAAAGGTAAACAAGAAGGTTATCAACAAGGTAAACAGGAAGGTTATCAACAAGGTAAACAAGAAGCGACCCGACAACTCGCAAAACAACTTCTTTCCAACGGTGTACAGTACTCAGTGGTAAAAATATCTACCGGGTTGACAGATAAAGAATTAAAATCACTCTCTCAAAAAAACAATCAGAATGATTAGATTTCTACACTGATACAAAAATCCCTAGGGAATTTTCTTCACCATACCAAAATGAGAGTAAGAGTAAATGAGACTTATATTTATGTGATTTTTGATGAAAATAACTCATCAATGGCATCAGTCTTTTTTTATGGATGAGAAATACCAATACCCTTGATTAATCAGCAAGGTTAACGCTGAAATAAAATCAGTGTCGTTTATGAATTTTATGAGCATAAAGCCATCAATCGTTCTGTGACGTGCCAGCATATTCCAGGCGTCGGCATGATCTGATAACAGGGATTTGCCGTTGACAAAATAGCGGTTGCCGATGTGTAACATACGAAGCCCCATTAACCGGTGCAATGAATTTCTCTGTTGTAATAAGGTCTGAACCTGTGAAGGGGCGTACACCTCTGCCTCCGGTGCCTTCGGTAACTCATAGGCGGTTTGAGACATCTTTTGAACAAACCAGGTGTCCAGATGGGCTCTTTTCTGGAGTAAGAATTGACTCATCATGTCCTGGAGGGCCGTGAGGTCTTGTGGCAGAATTTCGGTGGGATCTTCTCGCAGAAGTAAATCGGGTGAGGGGGAATACTCAATGCCTCGATGGTTTTCATCTGAAAGCGACTCAGTCCAGTTCCTTATCATGCGAAGGCTGTTGTCTGTCCAAAACTGAAGGCAGTAACTCATGGCCACTTCTGACGAAATGGCTTCATGGGGAAATTCCTTTGGGATATACAACACATCTCCGGAAATCAACTCTTCATTAATGATGGGCTCAGCAAAGTCGTTCTTGTTATAGTGCTCAAGCAATAACAATTGATGCCATACACGCCACCGACTACGGCCCATCCCTTGAATAACCAAAATGTCAGACGGTTTAGTCTGAGGGCCAATTCCACCGCCGGGTACTGAAAAAACCACCGTCAGCTCTTCTGTGTACCAATCGGGGAAAACACGAAACAGAGACAGAAATTCTTCAGCAGCTCTGTGCCAATGGTTTATCGTTTCGACTTTTAGTGACCAGTTCCGTTGACCTAATGAGGCATACCCATTAAAAGCTTGATGCACTAATTGACATTTTCCGTGACTTCTTTGAATGAGTTGGCATTCGAGCGCTTTTTTTATCACCAGTTTTTCCAGCTCTTCAGGCGAAATCGGGTTCATAAAATCAGAAATCGCTTTTTTTAATAATACAGGGTGTTTCTGCCAGTGATGTTGTAAAAAATCTTCCCAGTTGATGATGAGATGCATGTACTACACTTTTCCTTTTTTATTATCAAACTTAATAAAAAAAAACCGCGCGGGTTAACTTGACGAAAAATATTGTTATTTAAATTAATGATATCAAATCAAATATTGATTGTCATTTCTTATTATATTGACGTTTTTATGATTTCTGGTTTAGTCATTCATTTTATCAACCCGATCGCTCTAACATTGTCAAACTGAACTCTACCCTATCCTGATGTCAGGCTCTCATCACAAAACCGTCAGAATACTTAACAGCCCAGCCCACACCGAAAGAAAAAATTGGGCGGTTTAAAAAGATCCTTTTCTGACCACTGAGCAGACTGAAAGCTATGGCCGCTTCATCGGTGAGCCGGATGAGCTTCTGCTGGCACGCTATTTTCATCTTGATGAGGCATACAAAGAATTTATCGGAAAAAGCAGAGGCGATAACAATCGTCTGGGAATTGCCCTACAAATCGGGTGCGGGCGTTTTCTGGGCTCCTTTCTCACCGATATGAATCATACTCCTTCCAGAGTCCGGTATTTTATCGCCAGACAGCTCGGGATTCATGATATCACCGTGCTGGCAGAATACGGCCAGAGAGAAAATACCCGTCGTGAGCATGCAGCGCTGATACGTCAGCATTATGATTATCGTGAATTTGCCTGGCCCTGGACTTTTCGTCTTACCCGTCTTTTATATACCCGGAGCTGGATAAGCAACGAACGTCCCGCTCTGCTTTTCGACCTGGCGACAGGGTGGCTGATGTCGCACAGGATTATTCTCCCCGGAGCCACCACACTGACCCGACTGATTTCAGAGGTAAGGGAAAAGGCAACGCTGCGCCTGTGGAACAGGCTGGCAATGATACGTACAGTTTTTAAGGAAGATAACACCAACGTAAATGAAACTCAGGTTAGTAACGGTATGGCGTGGGCCTACAGATACCATGAGCAGGTGAGAATCCAGCCATGCTAGACCTTGAACAGGAGGCTAGGCATAAGCGCCTTGGCCTATGGTCTGATCCGCAATCAAGCATTGTAGAGCCTTGGAAATGGCGGCGAGATAACAATAAATTTCGTGCGCACGAAACCGCATAATGAATCATTATCTATTGACATCAACAGATGATGATTTATATTTAAGGGGAGGCCACAGTTAGGCCGTTGAGTTTCGGAGGTTAATCCATTGAATGAAAAAACGACTAACGCAGGCCGAATTTGAACATGCCATTTCTAACCTGTCACGCGCACTAAAGCCAGCAAATGTAGAAATTGTGAAAGCAATTTTGGTTGATGGCAGAAAGCAAAATGACATGGTTATTGAAACGGGATTAAGCCGTACAGCAATAGCGGCAATGACGAAGAAAGTTAGAGAAGCGCACAAGTTACATGGCAAACCACCGGCAGGCTGGGAACGTATCGAGCTATGTATACCATCATCAATGGTTCCTATGTTAAGGGCTATGGAAGATGAGGCGCGTAAACAGGCAAACGCTAAGGGTGAAATGAATGAATATCATAACAGTGACGAATCAGAAGGGCGGGGTAGGTAAATCTACAATCGCCGTACATCTTGCTATGGCTCTTCAGGAACGAGGCGACAGAGTGCTTTTTGTTGAACTTGATCCGCAGGGTAACGCTAGTAAGACTTTAGAAAAGGCTGGAGGTGTGGCGGCACTTCAGGCAAGCCAACTTTTTGAAGAACAACAGTTAACTATTACGCCAAATGAAGGCATTACGTTAATCAATGCTGATGCAAAGATGGCTGATATTGAACGCGCCCCGTTAACGGTTATGTCAACCTTTAAAGACCACCTTACCGCGCTGGCGTCTCAGTTTGATCATTGTGTCATTGATACCCCACCTACCCTTGGTTTGCGTATGTCATCGGCGCTTATCGTTGCAAATCATGTGTTGTCGCCAATAGAGCTGGAAGAATATTCCATTGATGGCATTACAAAAATGCTGCAAACCATTTTTGGTGTTAAGTTGAAATGGAATCCTGATCTGAACTTTTTAGGCATGTTACCTAATCGCTTTAATTCCCGTTCAGAAGACCAGAAGAAAACATTAATGAATCTGGTAGAGAACTACGCTCATCTGTTAATTCGAGCGCGGATCGGCATTCGTTCATCAATTCCAGAAGCCCTTTCCGAAGGTATTCCGGTATGGCAGTTAAAGAAAACATCTGCGCGTGAGGCAGGGAAAGAATTTCAGGAAGCTTTTAAGCTCATTTTTGAAAAAATGGGGGTTGCCAAATGAGCGCCAAAAAGGGATTGGATTTAAGCGGGCTGGATAACTTTTCAGCTTTGATGGGAGGCGCCCCGGCCCTTACTCAATCAGCGGCTTCAACAGACGTACCTGAAGGTTTCGCAGGAAACCTTATCCGTGTTCCTCTGAAAAAAATTCATAAGGATGCAGATAACGCCAGAAAGACTATTGACCCGCATGAACTCCGTGAGCTGGCCGATTCAATGAAGTCTGTAAATCCGGCAACCGGAAAACCACGTGGTAACAAAAACCCGGTAAGCCTGAAGCCTCATCCAGATATACCGGGGGAATATATTCTTAATGCCGGTGAGCGCCGTTGTGCTGCTGCTGAACTTGCCGAGTTACCTGATGTTCTGGCATTCATTGATGAGGACGCCGACGAATTTGATAATGCAGTCGATAACATTCAGCGCGTAGCTCTTTCACCAATTGAAACCGCTACGTTTATCCAGCGCCGGATTGAGAAAGGCGATAAAAAAAGCGCCATTGCGGCCCGGTTGGGTAAGCCAGCATCGTTTGTATCAGATCATATTATTTTCTTTGATATGGCTGATTGTATTCGCGATATGTACGACAGTGGCCGTGTTGTCTCTATGCAAGCAATGGCCCTGTTACATCGCGCCTATAAAAAACACGCTGAAGAAGTAGAGGCTTTTTGTTCCGAAGCACAAGACGAGCTAACCACTGCTGATGTGCGGGCTTTTTGTGATTCACTCAAAGAGCCGGAATCTAAAGCCGTGAATACGTCAGGTGAAAATGAAGAAGGTCAGGAGCTGCCGAGCGATGCCAACGCATGGATCGGAGGGAGTGCCGATAGCGACGAACTGGAGAAGGGCGAAGAGCAGCAACCTTTAGTTATTGATGGCGAACCAATCAGCGGCGGCCCATTTTCTGATTTGGAAGATGAAGCCAGCAAAATCATTGCCGCAGATGAGGTAAGCGACAAGATTAAAAAGGCGATTGTCCAGATTCAATATGATGAACGCCCAGCGCGATTACTCACGAACCGCCGAGCTTCTTATGGGTTCGGTTGGATTAAATACGATGATGATGGCAGTGAAGACGAGGTTGATTTAAAGGACGTTAGCGTTGTTGCCATTGTTGAAGGTTGAGGCGGGCAATTATGAAAAATCGCATAGTGCTAATCAGCGGCGTTATCGCCGCTTTAGTCCTGATTCTTTTTCTGGCGTATCCCTACCTGAAAAACAGCCAATCATTTTTGGCTGTAGTAGCTATTTTCGTGACGTTTGCAGTATTGGCATTGGCTATACCAGCCAACTTATTTAGCGGGTTGAGGAATTGGAATCCTTCGATAGGTCAATTCGTCACCTATCCCTTGCGGAACAGCAGCGATTAAGGAAAAACAGACGAGATTGCATGGATAAAAAGGCGAATCAAAATATAAAAATTGCAATGATTGGGTTGGTTTTTATGATTCCGGCTGTCGTGTGGTTCGCGTTTACGTGGTACAACAATACCGTCTACGAAAATTCTCTTGCCATCATATTAACAATGACACTTACCCCCTTAGCTATGTTGCTGGCTGATTTTCTGTTCAAAAAATACAATTGATTTATCTATGGCGTTAAAACTCGCTGTTGATGGGGCCGTAACTAGCAAGCGTAGCGAGTCTGTTACGGTTCCATCAATAGCCGACAAGCGAAGCGCGTCAGTTTGCGACTTCAAAGGCTACGTGACAGTCTCCACACATCACATTCAGATCAGGTTTTCCCCAAATATTGGTTTCGCACATAGAGCAGGTGTATTTAATCCTGTTTGATTTGTTTTCATTCTTTATCGTCAATTCGCCATCTTCACCAACTTCAATCCCCATGGCTTCTAAGTCACCGGCGAACTGGTCAGCATTGCCAGATGCAATGGCTTCAAGAAGACGATCCCTTGCTGGAAATCTATCCATCCATGAACTGGCCACCTTCGATTGCATAGTCGGCCATGCTATCACCTGTTCTGGCCCCGCCGGGTTTCCCCGTTGAGGATGGCATTAAACCGATAGACTCCATTTTGTCAGCCCACTCTTTATTGTGGTATCCACGGCGTCCGGGCTTACCAAAATGGTATTGCCAAAGATGGGCCATTTCATGGACTAGAGTTTGCATAATTTCTTCTGGCGGGTATACGGCAAAATAGGCCGGATTCATTGCTATCTCATCCGTCCGGGTTCCATTGGCGTGAACAAACCTTTCGGCAGAGAAATAGCCATATGTTTTCTTTTTCCGCTGAAGAGTGATCAGGCAGGGGGGAAGTGAACCATCAAAAAGTGCTTCATTGAAATGGTCATAGGTAACCTGCAATTCTTCGTAAGTCTGTTGTGTAGGTTTGATTGGCGTATATCTCTCATTTGTTATTGAATTGCACAATCTAAATTGTATCACTTTTAGTTTGCACAATCGAAAAAAATACCCGCAAATTTGCCCCTGCTCCTGTTGAGCTGGTTTTGATTTTGGGCCGAGGCGTAGCCGATGGCATGAAATGGCCATTCGTGCAAAATCTTCGTGCGTACGAAAAGGATATGGGGGTTATATCTAAAAAAGGCAGGATTCGCAAAATGCTGGCGCATGGCACCGGCTTTGCTATAATACCCCCATCCCTCCATATTGTTAAAGGCCCGCTAATGCCGAGGATCGTTAAGAGAGTTACGCCGGAATTAAAAGAGAAGTGGCAAACCTTTTGTCATGAGCGTGGTGTTAGTGAATCCGATATGTTGGGACTGTTGCTCGAAAAGGTAACGGCGGGAATAGTGCCTAATGAAGCTAAAGGGTTGGAAGAGCCACGTTCAGATAAAGTAACGATACGTTTGTCACCGAAAGATATTCACAGCATGACAAAACGCGCCAAGGCTGAAGGGTTTCCCAGCAGAACCACATGGCTTACTAATTTAGTGTTGGCGACCTTGAGCAAAGAGCCGGTATTAACTGACGCCGAAGTTAATGCTTTGCGGGGTTCCAATCGTGAGTTGGCCGCTATAGGTAGAAACTTGAACCAGATAGCCAGAACGTTGAACGTAGAGTTTCGTGATAGCGATAAGCTGAACAAAGAATTAATAGACCGGCTGCTTGAACAGATAGATGGCCATCGAGACAAGGTATCTAACCTTATTGATAGAAACATGAATCGTTGGGGAGGTTAACCATGACCGTTGATAGCTTGTTAAAACTCCTTGAGGGGAAAGTAAAGACTAAATCCAACAAAACTACAGACCTGAAAGGCAAGGCTAGTCACATAGCTAATCGTGCTTCTGAAGTTATGGTTAAGGTGAGTGGCAATGCAAAAGGCCCAGCTCACGTTAAAGCCCATTTAGATTACATCAGCCGTAATGGAAAGCTGGAACTTGAAAATGAACGCGGTGAAATCTTGAGGGGAAAGGACGACGTTAAAGCCGTTCATAAAGAATGGACTCAGGATCAAGGTAAGACACGTGCTAACACACGTGATACAACTAACGTAGTGCTATCCATGCCGAAAGGAACAGAAGCGAAGGCCGTGAAAGAATCGGCTAGAGCATTTGCAAAAAAACAATTTGGCGAGAACTACCAGTATGTTTTTGCATTTCATGAAGACGTTGATCACCCGCATGTTCATATCAGTATAAAAACCTTGGGTTTCGATGGCAGGCGCTTACA
This sequence comes from Candidatus Regiella insecticola LSR1, assembly GCF_000143625.1. Taxonomy (GTDB): domain Bacteria; phylum Pseudomonadota; class Gammaproteobacteria; order Enterobacterales; family Enterobacteriaceae; genus Regiella; species Regiella insecticola. The sequence goes on from NZ_CM000957.1 coordinate 11,240, forward strand.
TGTCAAAAAAGGCGATCCTCAAATATGGCGTGAAGGATTTGCTAAAGAGCTTCGCGCTAGAGGGGTTGAAGCTGAAGCAACATCCCGTGCTACACGTGGCGTAGTTAAGAAAGGAATTCATCAGGCGATTATTCATATCCGCAAACGGGGATTAACCCCTGAAGTCGATAAAGCTAAAATAAAAGAGATCGCTGAAGAGTTTAAAGATAAGAGGGACGGAAAGCCTGAAAAAGTGAAACTGTGGGAAGAGAAAATACAGGCGAGGCAAAGGGAAGTTAGAAAAGGGTGGTTATCTGCTGCGCAGGAACTTAACCAAAGTTCAGAACCAAGTGATAAAAAGTTGGCCGCTGATATTGTGAACTTTGTTAATACCATGCCACCTATGGCTACTGAACGGCATGAAATGGCTAAAGCTGTCAGTCAGAAATTAGCAAGCCAGCAGCCCGGTAAAAAGCAAAACTCAACTGGCAGAGATAATGATCAGGAAGAACGATAAATTTCGTGCGCACGAAACCGCACAGGGGAGGGGAGACAGGCGTGCTTTTCCCGCCTGTTTTTTAACGCTCTAAATCCGTATCTTGTTTTAGACCTTTTTTGTTTACTACAACCATATTGGTTTCCTTTATTTTTATTTCCGTATCTGGTTTTTCATGGGTAAGTCTGGACTGTATTTTTTCCATGAATTTAGCCCGATCTTCTGCGTTGTTAAAACGCTCTGCAAGCTTATCAGCGAGTTTTAAGGCAATGCGCTATCATTCCCCTCTTTTGGGGCTGTATCGCTTTCTGGTGCGTTTTGAGGGGCTTCCTGCGCCTTTTCTTTCTCATGGCTCAAAAGGTTGGAACTAATAGCTTCAGCGTCTTTTGCTGCCCTCAGTATTTCTTTTAACGTAAGCGTCGTGTTGTCCGGGATCATGGCCTATTTGTAATTCGTCACCAATCATCAAAGAGGCGATTTCAGCCCTCAGTTCTTTTTTTGCGTAGGACTCAGAACCAAAGCGCCCGGTTAAATCTCTATCCAGACGGCTTTTGTGTCCGGTTGAATGGCCAGCTTCATGCAATGCAGTGGCATAGTAATTATCTGCGCTGGGGAATTGGCTACGTTCCGGGAGGTGTATCGAATCTGTAGAAGGGCGGTAGAATGCGCCATCAGCTTGATCATTCTTGATAGGTACGCTCATGGCCAGCAAGATATTTTCGGCCCGTTCATGGCGTTCCCAATCGGGTTTTGTTGCCGTAACTTCTAATGGCGGTAAGCCCTGAATCTGTTCCGCGTTAAATACCACTGCTGAAAAAACTTTTGGGCGTTCAAGCTTCACGGTAATCATTTTTTTCTTACCGTTATCATCCAGTACCGGTTTCCCTTTATCGTCGAGATTTGGTATTGTATCGGAAAACTTCCAGTATTGAACCAGCGTACCTTTTTCGCCTTTTTGAACCTGCGCATTCACGCTTTGGGCTTGCTTATACGTCATCCAGCGGGGATCTGTACGCTGTTGCATAGCCAGCCATAAGGCGTTGGCTCCCTTGTAACGAGTACCGCTAACCGGGTTGTGCGGCATTCTGCTTGAACCCGGTTCCCATGGTTTTTGCCATGGCGCTGTTCCTTCCTCAAGCTGTTTTATCAGACGATCAGCAATTTCTTCATAGAATGGTTTCTTCTCTTTATCGTCGCCTCTGGCCATCGCTTAACCCTCCTGCTCGTCTTCAATATCAATCGCCTCTCGTGCATCAGCTTCAGATAATGCGTTTTCTTCAAATGCGCCTAACTCTTCAGCTTTTTGGCGGCTCATTTCAATTTCACGGCCCGGTATATTCAGATCCAGTATTTTATTGTTCATGGCTATTACCCTATAAAAAAGCCCGGAGCTAAAAGCATCCGGGCCATGGTAGATAACGATAAATCAGCGTTCCAGTTCGGTGTCTTTAACCCGTGGGTTATCAACCGTTTGAACCTCTTTGATTTTCAGTTTTGGCCCTTTTTCGCCACTGGCCACTTTATCCGCCAGTTTGTCCCGGACGCGGCTCATAAAGCGTTCTTTGTCGTCAGCGTTCATTGATTGAGATACTTTCTCAGCCAGTTTAACCGCTGTAATTTCGTTTACTAAATCGGGATGTTCTTTAACGATTTCCCGCGCTGGGCGTTCCTGATCGCGAATGGCATCAGCTTTGACCTGCCAGCTATTACGGAACGTATTGATAGTTTCCTTTTTGACTACTTTGCCCGTTTCGTCTTTAACATCTTTTTCAACGGTAACAGCTTTGCGGCCAAGGTTTTCTAACTCAACATGATCCCCCGGTTGAGCTTCACTCTCGGCCATGGCACGTTGTAAATCAACACTCCATGTTGTGCTTTGCTTACCATCTGCGTTTTCCAGCGTTACATAGTAATTATCTTTGTTGTCTTTCTTATGTTCATAAGGGGCCGCGCCATGCTCAACCAACTTACCGGCCAGCTTATTAACCTTTTCTTCAGTTTCAGCTTTAGCACCCTCATTTTTGCCTTGTGTCGTACTGTTTGACTCATTGGTGCCGGTTTTGGACGTAGGGGCTTCGGATTGAGTTTTTGACATTGTACCGGAAGGGGCAGAAGGTGACGTTTTCACGTTATCAGCAATTTCACGCGCTTCAACTTCGTTAATGTTGCGCTCACCGGCTACTTTTTTCAGACGTGCTAAATCCTCTTCTTTTGGCTTGTAGCCATGGGCTGTTAGTCCTCTGGCCGTAGCCTGTAACCATGCTTCACGCCTAAAATCTTCAGTACCTTTTACTTGGATCTCAGTCCAGCCACGTGCTTCAGCAATATCAATCATGGAACCAGCTACTTGGCTATTGCTCAGTTTGGTTTGAAGCTTTGCGCCTTTGTCCACAAAGGCCAGTGAGTCCGGGCGATTTTGGAAATAATATTTACCCTCGACCTCAATATAAGACTTGGCCACTCTATCGGGCACTACGGGCTTATAAGAGCTGTCTTCAAAATAGTCCTGATCTTGCGGCTGGCGTTTAAAAACTGGCTCTTCAGCGTCAGGTTCTACTTGCTTGAACTCTTCGCGTTTACGGCCCTCGCGTTCATCGTCTTCAGCTAACATATCCGCGGTAGAAACACGTGATGATGATAACCATGTTCTTACATCATCATCAGCCGTTTGGGCCTTTTCCTGTTCTATGTGCGTGTGCGGCTCGATGCTGTTTTCTGCATCGGCGTTCTGTTCGGCAGTGGCCACAGGAGTTGGCGCGGTGTTTTGTTCAGCGTAATACTGATCCATATACTCTGCATACTCATCCTCTTCAGATTCATTCGGCTCTAAATTTATAGAGGAACGATTCACATTAAGGGCGGCGTCCATTTCTCTTTCAAAATCTTCAGTAATCACCGGGCCGGTATTTATTGCCTCATGTTCTTTATCAGCCATTGTTTCAGCCTTATGAGTATGTTCAGTAATGATTCCTTCAACCTGATCGCGAACGGCATCAAGCCCGCGTGATTGGTGAAGGTCGTTAAAGTCAGTCAAACCGCGCTCTTTTTCTTCAGCGGTAAACGCCGGTACGGTGAAAACACCATTTGCGATAGTGGCCGCTTCTTCAGCTTTGGCCATCCCTTTGTTAACGGCATTTTTGCGGTCGTCGTCACCAAGCACAACATGCAAGCTATCCGGGTATTTATCTTTAAGCTTGTCAGCAACTTTAGGCAGGTTTCCCGCGTCAACGGTCATTACTACCGGGCGATTGGTGGCTTCGCTAATACTCGCCGCCGTTGAGTAACCTTCAGCATAGAGAACCGGCTCACCGTTTTTCAATTCACCGCCAACCACAAAAAAATTACCGGTTTTCTGGCCGTTCTTCTTCAGCGATTTGAAACCATTGGCGCTGATACGTTGCAGGGTACGAACTTCGCCTTCTTCGTTGACCAGTGGAATAACCACCCGGTTTTTCTTATCAGCTTTAACGCCGGGGAATGCTTTTACACCCTTATTAACCAAATATTCTTGGCTACCGTCAGCAACCGGCATCGCGTTATATACTTGGCCAGATCTCCGGGCGTTGTGCGCATCGTTGTAAGGCATTCTCTCTATCAATGCGGTTTTGGGCCGCAATAGCACGTAAATGGGCTTGAGCTTCGGCGTCCACTTGCTGGCCAGTTGATACCCATTTAACGGGCTGGTCATGGATTCGGTGATTCTGATACCATCCAGCCGGAACGCCGTCTAAGTAGCCAGCATAAACCCCGGTCTTTTCGCCTTTTTTATCGACAGCCGTTCTTACTCGGTGCTTTTTACCATCCATCACCGGCAAGCCATCCAGTTCAAAGCCTGCTTCAGCTAACGTAGCGCCAAATTCAGCCGCCGGATTATTATCCTGCACTGGATTACCTTTATGCTGATCTGGTAGCCACTTGCTTAACTTGCTCAAATCTGCACCCGGTTTAGCAAACCAGTGTTTCGCTTCCTCATCGAAGCCTAAAGCGTTTTCGCCGTTCTCTAACTTACCAGCCGCTTTTTTAGCTTCATTCCTTTCCTCAAAACTGACGATAAGGACGGTGTTCTTAGTTGCTAAGTTTGGTTCATTCATAGTGAATTACTCCTTTAAGCAGCTTCTAAGCCAGAGAAAAATTGATTAACTATGTTGTCCATCGCATCATCGGTAATATCCCCTTTAGGGATCTCAACCTTTGAAAAATCACAACTAAAATCATCAAGATTCAACTTGTCGATATTTTCAATGTCAGCAACGGTAACAGCGCGTTCCACAACTTCGGTTTTTGTCTCTTCAGCCTGTTCTACCCGGTTGCTCATAAAGGAAACTTCACCTTTTGGCCTGTTGGCCGGGTCAATAATTGTTACTTCAGGGGAAGGGAATTTAACGCCATCACGCCCATTACCTCTGGCTTCAAAAGTGGGATCTTTATACCAAGTAATTTTAGAGCATTGGATCGGAGGGCAATCCTCTAACAGAATAATTTCTTTGCTTTTCCCCATCTGTTTAAGTTCTTGAGGCATTAACAGTGCGCGGCCAGTTTCGCTGGTATTTTCTGAACCGCTGGCTCTCCCAATAGTAGAACGGCTGCGGGATCTGGCTTTCACTGTTTTAGTACCAAGAGACTCTGAAACTTCTTTGGCGATTTTAAGATTTTTTGGCGCAAAAACTATTTGTAACGCATGGTTATCAATAAATGTTTCCGCTGCATCATGGCTATAGGTTTCTCGTAACTGCGCGGGGCTTTGGATTATTGGCAGCATCCGCAAACCGTAACCCGCAACATAGCTAATACCTTTTGACAGGATGTTAACTTTCCCCATGGCCGTGAACTCATCCATTAACATCAATACCTGATATTTAAGGTCGGGGTTTTGCTCCGGCAGTTCCCGCGTGTTCAGGTCTATGACTTGCTGGAAGAATAAGTTAATTAGAGGGGCCAAACGTTCTAAATCGTCTGGTGTAATGCCAACATAGATAGACATGCGGCGCTTACGCAGTTCACGCAAATCAAAGTCATTACCGCTGGTTACGGCATCGATCACCGGGTTATAGAAAAGTTCTAACGCCGAAGTAAAACCTTTACGGACAGAACCACGTGTTTTATCTGGCGTGTCTAAATATTCTTTTAGGGCCAAGTAACATTCATCTGATAAAGGGGTTTCAGATTCTTGTCTGGCTTCCACAATTTCCGCCAGACGTTCATCACCCATGGTTAACTGGCGAAGGGCTTCACCCATTGTTATCGGCAGCTCTTCCGTCTCGATGAGGTAAAGCACCATACCTAACCAAAGAGAACGGGCCGATGATTGCCAAATTGGCGCTTCATTCTCAATCTTGGGAAACAACATCTGACCAATTTTCTGAATATCGTTAATGCGAAAATTGGGATCGTCAGAAATATAAAAGAGTGGGTTCCAGCGGTGCGAACGGTAATCCCTTGGCGCAAGATTTAACAAAAAACAGTCTTGGCCATGACGAGAGCGAAAGCCGGAAGTTATATCCCAGTTCTCCTGTTTTATGTCCAGAACTACAACGCTATCACGCCATGAAAGAAGGTTAGGGACTACGATACTAACCCCTTTGCCTGAGCGAGTTGGCGCGGCCATCAAAACGTGTTGAGAACCGGAAAATACAAGGTACTGCATGAAAAGGCCCATAAAGCCTTTTTTTACGCCGACGATAATACCATCATCACTGAATAAACCAGCCTCGCGGATCTCACGACTGTTAGCCCAGCGAGCGTTACCATGCAACGGGGTTTTCTTCGGTAGAAGTGGCAGGAAGCAAGGCAACGCAGTAATAATTAAACCTCCAACCAAAGACCCCATCAGACATAGATTAGTTTTAGGTATATCGCCGTAATAGTACCAGTATTGGTATAGAGTAAAGGGCGTGGCATCTTTGGCCTCATACCCATTACCCGCCATGAATATAGCTCCGCCAATCCAAGTCGCAACCACTAAAAAAATAAGCGGTAAGCTAATCAGCAGCAGGATTTTAAGCCACCAAAATATTTTGTTTGAACTCTGGCTCATAATAGATCTCCGAAATATATCGACGGCCTTGATGGTTTTGGAATTGAACAATAATGTCGATGCAACTAAACAGAAGCTGTTTAATATCCTCACGTGACATTGTTCCGCCGCTTTGGCTTTCCTTAATGAACAAAACAAGCTGTTCTATGGCCATTCGCGGGTTAGTACCATGCATGGACGTTATAGAACCGGGATGGCCACTATTGACGTTACGCAGGTAATAGAACGCCTCATCACCACGTATCAACTCGGCAACAAATACGCGATCTGGTTTCATGCGAAGAGAACTTTCTAAAAGATGTTGCTGGGTAACATCAGCAATACCTTGGCCACCGGCGCTATAAAACAGAGGCACAACGTTTTTATGTGTTAGGTATAGCTTCAGCTCGTCTACGTTCTCGATGGTGATCAGTCTTTCATCATCGGGTACAAGCTGAAGCAATGAACGCATGAACGTTGTTTTACCTGAACCTGTAGCGCCGGAAACGATCATATTCTGGCGATGCTTAATCGCCAGCGTGAGGAACTCTTTAAAACGTCTGGCGTTTTTTAGCTCGATAAGTTCTCGCTCAAAGTCACGCAGGCCCACAACGTCCGTTACGATGTGATCGAATGCACCGTCACGCTCGTAATCATCCAACGTTCTGATCACGTCAGAAGGTTTACGGATAGTCAGGCTGTAACGGTCGCTCAGTGTCGCCGGTGGCCGCACAATCTGGATACGTTCTCCATAGGGTAATGTTGCGGAAACAATCGGTTTACGTTCGTCAAATGACTGGCCAGAGTAGGTGGCCGTAAGCTTTGATATGTCAGCGCAGGCCGCAAAATCTAACTTTGGTACGTTATGAAACTGCCACCCTTTCCGGCCTTCAGTAATGACCTCTCCGGGTTTATTGACCACCACTTCAGTAACCCCATCTTCGTTTAAAAAGGGCTGGAGTACCCGAAGGTACTCCAAAAGTGATGAACCTTTAGCATTAGTAGGCTGCTTTAAGGTCATACACCCCCCTGAAGTCGAGATCGCGAGCTACAAAGATAGAAATATTGTCACCCTGATTTTTGGTTAACGTTGGCGGTATGTTGATCGAGTTTTCCAGCGCAATACTCGCGGAATCTCGCGCTGTTTGTGCAGTATCGCCAAAGTTATATTGGTTGCCATTGCTACCATTGTTGGCGCTATTGGCCGCGTAAGTAACAACGCCGTTAACCGTAGTTAACAGAATGGCGCTACCGAACCGTTCCCAAAAGTGCGTATCAACGAAGCCATCAAGACCAGATCGGCCAAGGGCATCAGTACCCGGCGAATCCAGTTTGACCAACACCCCTTTAGGCGTTTCTATACGAGTCCAGAGAACGAAAATCCGCGCCTGTCCTCTCTTTATGCCGCCTTGATACTGGCCAACAATTTTTGAACCCTTTTCCAGCAGCAAAACTTTCTTGTCTATACTGTAGACATCATCAGTTAAACGGCAGGCGGTCATTCCGGGTACATCACTACTAATTGCTGTTTCCAATGCACAATTAAGGAACGTGCCTTGCGTAATAAAATAACTTCTGTCTACTAACAGGCTTGCACTGCTACCGTTAACCTCCGTACCTTTAAGCCGGTTAGATAGGCTATCAGCGCGGTCAGTTTCAGAGAGTGAGCTATTTCCCTCCTGTACCTCTCCGGCCAATTGAACGGGTTGGCCATTACCTGCTTTCTGTCCGGGTTGCTGGGGTTTAGAAATATTGCCAAATGCCAGAATAGAGCTAGCCCGCTTGCGTTCATCTGGTGTCTGCTCGTGCTTCCCATTGCCACCAGTTCCCGAAGCTGAAGACGGCGGCGGTGCGATTTTCCCTGTATTCAACATCCTGTATTCTTTTGGCGTTTCAGTTTTCGGCGGTGCTGGCGGTGGCGGTAACGTTGGCGGTAGGCCAAGCCGGTTGGCTACTCCGGTGTTACCAGCAAGCTTAGGCGGTTTATCTTCTTCACTACTTTTAAAGCCACCATTTACCGCTATTAACGCCAGAATAACGAGGATCCCAATAATGCCTACTACGATTTTTTGCCCGATACCAGAAGCCTTACCCGTTTTCCGATTTTTGGAAATCGAAGGCATACCACGATCAGCGTCTTCCTGTTCGATATCTGTATCTAAGTCGTCGCGGTCTTTAGCCATTACTGCGCCCCTCCCTTAATTACACGCTTAACGCCGGGTGACGTTGTGCCGTTGGTATTGATTAATCCATGAGGGTTGAAAGATTCGTTGTAGACGTTGGCAATATATTTGCCGTTGCGTAAAACAAACCTAGGAGCCACTTTTTCAACAATCATGGTATCCGGGTGATCGGAATCCATCGTTGGGTTCAGAAGTGTTTCAGAGCCATCAGCATGTTTAATGTAGATAGCGGGAATCGAGGTATTGCCGGAAAACTTGAAGTAGGTAAAACGGCCATCATCATAAGCACGCCAAGGAGAAACTTCACGAGAACCGAATATCCAATAGTTCCAGTTTGTCCAAGCGTTAGGCGCTTTTTCGTTCATCCGCTCTTTCAGTCTGCGAGCATCTTCTTCAGCTACACGCCGCGCCGCTTCGTCCTGCGGATAACGGAAGTTCACCTGAAAATACATATCGCCGGTTTTCTTGTCAGTTGCCGATAAGTCAAACGTGTATACGCGCCGGTCAGTTAAAACCGTCATGTTTGTAGTGGCCTGATCGCCCTTTGGTTTAATAGACCTCTTCGGAAACTATCATTTATCTAATTTCCATGTTATAAATTGCAGCAATCAGATTAAATCTTAATCCAAAACGTTTTCGCCTGTTTCGATAACGGTCTGATACAATTTTAAATCTTTTAATCATACCAATGACATGTTCGTTTAATACACGCTGGCTTGATAACGCACGATTGTTGCGTTTATCTTCTTTTGTTAAGGGATTTTTCTTTGTCTTTTTCTTAGGCAACGCCGAGTTTGAATGAATCTTGCCAAGCCCTTGGTAACCTGTATCGGTAACTGTTTTGATGTCAGGATGTATTCGCACACCAGACTCCTTAAACAACCTAAAATCATGGCGCCTCCCATTCGTAAAGCTTGTACAGATGACTGCTTTACTTTTTTTATCAACGAGCACTTGTGTTTTTAAGGTGTGTCGTTTCTTTTTTCCTGAGTAAAACGGCTTTTGTTTTTTTGGGGACGTTCAATCGGCGTTTCTGTGGCATCAATAAGAACCAGCTCATACTCCCTATCCCTTTTTAATACAGCTTTGCGTCCAGGTAGGGCAAAATCAGGATGCTTTATTAGCGTATTCTCTATCCATTTAATCGTTTCATAGCATGTGCTCTCACTCACGCCATAGCTTTGGCTGACATGAAAATAAGTGCGATATTCTCGTATATACTCCAGTGCCATTAATAAGCGCTCTTCTAAACCCCGCTTGGGTTTCCGACCTCCTTTCCCTTGCTTACTCTTATCTGCTTCATTCAATATCTTTATCATCTTTTCAAATGTACTGCGTTTAACACCCGTTAAGCGACGAAATTTTTCCTCTTCCAGTACTTTTATTACTTCATATTTCATGGCGGCTCCTTGTTCAGGAGTGTTTTACCAAAATTCCTCATGAATGCTAGTTTCCGAAGAGGTCTAATGAATATATGGTTTTCTACTGGCGCAACGTCCCAAGCGTCCGGGTCGCCCATCGCTATGCTGCTAATGCTTTCGCCTGGGGCAAACTGAATATCGGTTGAATAACCATAGTGGCCAACCAATTTAACGACCTGCTCATGGTTGTATGAGATAAACTTAACTCGTTTGTCATAAGCGCCACCTCTTGGAACTTCAAGTGCGAACGCCGTAGAAGAAAAAATACCGAGCACGAGAAGAACCGATAAGGTGGTTTTATTAAGCGAACGCATAATTAACCTCCTTCCTGATCTTTGCGGTAGCTAATAACCTGAAAACCAACCGGGTTTATCAGGCGATCATCCACCTTGATTGGCTCTTTACGGTAAACGAAAGAAATAGTCGCAGCCCAATGAGTTGTTGCTGGCGTTTCACCCTCTTTTTTTACCGTGGCCGTGTAGCGTACTAAGGCGGTATATACCGTTTCACCGAACTGATCTTTCTCGCCCTTCTCTGGTTTCACTCCACCTTTACCGTTCAGGTAGGTAATGGCAGGATTGACCTTAATATCAACCTCAGTGGTTTCACCATAAATTTTAATGGGCGCATAAGGGTTAACTTTGGGATTGGTATAGTCAGCGTATTGTTGCTGAATGGCACCGTCTGACAACATGCCAACCTGAAGGCGATCATCTTCGCGGGTATTCCAGTGGTAGCCTTCGCGGTGGTTAATATATTTAGCCAACCAGTAACGGCTCATTACTTGTTCGGTAGCCTCATCCATGTTTTTTAAGTTGCTGATTACCTCAGTTTCGCCGGTAGTGTCATTAATACGCACAATTGAATTTTCGATTGTTTTCAGAGGCATCATTGTAGAAATTGCAATCGCCTGAACAATTACAACGCCGGTCATAGCCCAAAATGCCGACCAAGCTCTACGGGCTGATTTCTTTTCTCTGACAATCTCAGATTCGTCCCAGCTTTTAGCCTCATCAAAGTAATCCTTGTCGGTTACTTTTTTTTCTTTGGCAGGGGCTGCTTTTTTATTGGCCATGCGCAAACTCCTTCAGTTGCTGTACCTGTTTCTTATTCACTTCCTTGTACTTTGAGCTGACGGCATTAATCTGTTCTTGCGTAACAATTGCCGGGTTAATCGGAACCATGCCGCGCCCATCGTCTACAGCTTCAGCAGGTGGCGGTGGCGTGAGACTGCAAGCCCCAAGTGTGAAAGTGAGTGCGATTACTGCTAGAGATTTCTTCATTCAATCGTTCCTTATCAAGTTGCGTTATGATAATCAATATAGTGTATTTTGATTATCATAATGCAAAAAAATGATAAGGGGAATTTCCCCTTCATCATTCGATTTGTGCGTTTTTTTTATATACAATAAAAAGGCTTCACTGCTATCCTTGTGCGACTGAGTTACCACCAAAGCGTTTTTGATAGGAGGCATAAGCCGCTTGACCCCCGCGAACGGGGGAAGTCAGGGCGCGTTGAGTCGTCTTAACTTCTCGGTTAACGTTCTGCATACCGCGTTTCATTGCTGTTGGCCGTAACGCATTCATGGCAGAGCCAAACGCGCCTTGCGTGGCCATGGCCACACCGCCGCCTAATGCTGAAGCGATGGAAGGAACTTGCCTTACCACTAAAATGCAAAGCGCAAATACAAGGCATAACATCGCTGCATCCCCTAGGTTAGCCATGTTGGCCGCTGCGCTTTCTGTTGGTGCCATCTTTGAAATGTAGGTATCACCTAGCGAGATCATCAGCGAACCTACCGATGCCGAAAGAATCAGCAGAATGCCAAAGTTGCATACCATCGCTAACCAAGCTTCAAAGAAACGCTGCGTGGTGTTAAAAAGCAGAGCAATGATAAACAACGGCCCAATCCCTAGCAGGATGGTTATCATGAACTTTGACAACAAGACCAAGAACGCCACAAACAACGTCAATCCACACCCGACAACCAGCACAATCAGCGCTATCAGGTACAAACCAAAGTTTCCGTTCATGACCCCACCCTTATCCCATGCAGCTTTGGCCACATTGAATATTTTGGTAAAGAGCGCATCCAGTGTGTCGGCTGTTGTTCCTGTTGTACCGGAAACAACCGCAGAAATGTGTTCCGGGCCTTTTTGTAGGACATTAACGACCACATCCATATAAGTACCGACCGTTAAGCCCAGCGCGACAATCCCACCAATACGAATAATGCGAAAGACGCCATCACGTAACGGCTCATCAACTTTGGCGAACATCATCAGAATGCCCCACATGGCGATCCAGACAATCATCATGCTGGTGAACAGTGGCGAGGCATAACCGATTACATTACCGACCGTATCGGTAATGTAGGTTGATAACGCCGAATCAACGTTGGCAAAAATACGGACAAATAAGTTTGTTCCCGTACCCATAACCGCCCCCTTCCCTTACCAATTATTAATGTGGCGCAATGAGCCACTAGAGGCTTTTTGTTCCGCAGCCATGGCATTTTTACAGTTTGGCGTATTGCCAAGCTCGCCGGGGTTATCACTACAACGCTTAACGGTTTCGGCCCGTTCGGCTTTGTGATTTGAGAACCATTCAACGGAATGCGTTTCTTCTTTGTCGAAGCATCCGGTAAGCGCAAGGCTTACCAGACACACCGCGCTTATTTTTTGTGCGCACGAAAAAAACATAGTTACCTCTACCAGTTCACATTACGCAGTGAGCCAGATGATTGAACGGCCATCTGTTTAACCTTCTGTTGGTACAACGCATCATTTGCCTGCGCTGTCTGCTGGAGAATTTGCAACTTACCAACTTCATTTTGTAAAAAGGCTTGTTCGGCCCCAATACGTGCGTTTAAGTCCATCACTTCTTTGGGATCACTGGCCGTATTTACCCGGCGTACCAGACCTGATAATTCCGCAAAGCGCGATTGTGCTTGGTCAAGTGAACGGGAAGATTGGCCAGCATAGGTGGCGGCATTTTTAGCGGCAGTGTCGTAAAGGTCAGCTACATCTTCAGGAAGCTTAAAATCACTGGCTGAATTGATACCTCTATTGCGTAGAATGCTGTCTGTATTGATTCCACTAAGCGCGTCAGTGTCGTATTGGGAATTGATTACGTTAGCTAACCCACGTGCGCTGGTCATAGATTCATACTGTTTAACCTGCTGCTCGATTTGTTCAATGTATTTCGCCATATCTTCAAGGTGTGCTGTCCATGCTTGAGGGTCGGCAACCACAGATACCGGAACGCCAGCATAGCTAACGGCATTAAAGCTTCCTGCAATGGCCAGCACTAACGCTAATTTTTTCAGTTTCAATTGTATTCTCCATTAATAATCAGGCAGCTACGCGCTGTTTATGGAACTCTGGCAACCAGACTTTAGGATCATCACCCACTTGTTGCATTATGCGTTCCAATAGTTCCACGTTGTCAGCCGTTCCAGAGATAACGGCTAGTTCGTCGCTAAACCCTGCAAGGTCGAGCTTGGCGATCACTGAATTATGGCCATGCTTAATAAGGAACTGATGAGAACCGGGGGCCATGTCGGTTTTGATTAACTGGTACTCACGTTCTGTAAGTTTGAAGCCTTTAACGTAATCATCCCAATCAGCTTTAGGGTTAGGCATAAAGACCATCGTTGCGCATTGTTCAATGATGCTGTATCCAATAGCGGATTTAAGAACGTCCTTAGCTGATTGAGTACCAAACACCATTAACCCGTTCAATTTACGGATGGTTTTCAGGCCGTTTTGTGCAAAGTCTTCAAAATATTCATCCAGTAATAATTTCCAGAACTCATCCATGAAAATCATCATTCGACGGCCATCAATAATTTGAGAAATGCGATGGAACAAATACATGATTAATGGCGTTCTGATCTCGGCGTTATCAAGGAAGTCCGTAACGTCAAAACCAAACATCGTGTTATTACTAAAATCAATGTCGTCAGTTTCGTTATCGAATACCCAAGCTAATGTTCCATTGCCACACCACTTAGCCAAACGAGCGCCCACACCTTCTGGATCTGTTGGGTCCATAAAGTCGAGACAGGCGGAGATACGGCGTAAGTGTTTCGGCAGGCGCATAACCCCGCGAACGGTATTACTAATGTCAGTTTCCTGAACAGTCGTGAATGAGCCACTGGCACATTTTTTAACTATCTGCTCAAGAACCTGATAAGTATCTTCGGAAGGTTCCATCTGGAACGGGTTACAGCCAGTGCGAGCACCATTCTTAAAAGGCAAATAAACGCCGCCTTCTGCTCTTACATAGATTTCTAACCCACGATCTTTATCGAAGATAATTTGAGTGGGGTTAAATTTCTTACTCTGAGCCATCAAGAAACCTTGTGTTACGGTTTTACCGGAGCCTGAAGGCCCGATAATTAACGTATTCCCTAGGGCTTTTTGTTCCTCTTTCGTTTCCTGAATGCTATCAGCACCCTTTTCAGCTTCCAGTTGCGCTAATTTTCTGGCTTTCTCGGTGCTTAACTCACTATGAAAATTGAAATAATAGGGAGCGCCAGACGTGGTTTTAAGTAGCGTTACCGATGGCCCCCATTGGTTGCCGGTTCTGCGGCCTGTTGGATAGTTGTGAAATGAGGAAAACCCAGCAAAGTTACGTGAACTAATGGGCGCTGGTCTTGCCCGATACTTAAAGTTTCCGGGCAACATAGACCAGAAAGCAGACTCTATAGCCCAATCTTCACGCGATACGATCATGTTGCAATCGACCAGTTCCGCTTTGGCATCAGAGAGGTTTTTCTTCAGGCTCCGCGCATCTTTAGCCAGAATCGTTAGGGCTAAATGATGTTCACCAAATACAAGACGGCCTGAAGTTAAATCATCAAGCGCATCGTCTATTTCTTCCATTTGCGTTTTAGACAAATCCCCTGCGTTTTTCATTCGGCGTTGTGTTCTGCCTAATAATTCAACTGCAACCGGCTTACTTAAGAAATTGAACGACTGCGACAAAATCAACGGGAATGGCGCGGATAAGAACGCATTCATTAAGCCTGCTTCGGTGCCTTCTGGATATTCGCCAATGCTCAGGACTGCGCCCACGGTGCTTTCAGTGACCCCCCTAACTTCAAAGGCATCTTCACCAAAAAACGGGCGATCAAAAGGCAACGCTTCAGAAAGTACCTTGCGGGGTAAAGCGCGAGGAATCCACTCAAGATTTATCAGGTAAGATAAAAACTCTAATACTTCAGAGTTTTTTATTCCCTTTCGGTCATAACACCCTAAAACACGCGCACCATAATGTTTTAGGCTACTGGTGACGGTGTTAACCACTTCGTGTAACCCTTCAATAGCTTCAGCCTGTATGCGTTTAATGGATTCAACATTTTTTTCAAAACGCTGAAGGAGATTAACGCTGGGAATACCTGAAGGGCGATAAAGAACTGTAAGGTACAGCTCGTTTACCATCATGTTATTTTTACCAACATGATTTTTGTATTTGTTGTTTAGTTGTTCAGCAAAACTACTTTCTTCAAACTCCCCGCCGGGAAATGTATTTTCTTCACGGCGAATAATATTTGTCCAAAGAGATATGTTTGGCGAGGCTATATTTTTCAGCAGCCCATTAAGTTGCTCTTTCCAGTTAATTACATCTTCTGGATCTGCACTTTCATGGGCGCGGCCATCAATCTTAATTACCTGAAGATAATAGCCACTGGTAGTTTTAATGGTGTTTTCGTCAAGGTGAACAGAATGAGGGATAAACTCAGCAACAGAGTTTTCATTCACCCATTGGCGTGATTTTGTCGCATTTGCATTACTCATTCTGGCATTTTCCTTCTTTTGCGAGTGCTAACGAGTGGTGAGGCCGTAGCCGCACCCCAATAACGCCACCCAATGGAACGGCACTTAGTTGCAAACCATAAAGATATAAGCCTGAAAAAACGGGGGTCTTTTAGGCAAATCAGGTAGCAAGCACCGTGTAAAGGAACATACAGAGGCAACAACCAAATGCTATTTACAGCGAGAAAAATCACTCCAGTTGTAGCGATACAGAAAATTATTGCCTCGTATGTTACGCCCCACACAAGTGAGGGGCGTGTAGCACCGGCAAAGAGAACATCTTTTCCTGATGCCATGACGCTCTCCTTACTGGACTACAGCAATGATTGCGTCGGCAATAGACGCCGCACCAAATACCAGCACGATACCGCCGATAGCAAACCCCGCATTACGGGCTTGGAGACGTCCGGCCCATGCTAAATAACCCAACACGGCGATCGCTAAGATTGCGCAAGAACGGGCAATGCCTGACGTTAAGAGATCAATTAACCACTGAAGCCCTTGGTTAATTGGATCGCCCCCGGCTGCGTGAGCGAAACCCGGTAACATCATCAAACCCAACATTAGCCAAGTGGTAGAGTCAATCTGACGGGTGAAGGTTTTTACATTTGCTATGCTTTACTTACTCCATAAGTTGTAACTCAATGATCGGGACTTTCCCGTACTTACTGTTAATGTGTTTCACTAACCTGTCTAAACTCGACCACACTCGCGGCGTCTTCCTTTGTGTCTCTAATAAAAGATCTCCTCCTTTCCACGAAAGCTGTACGCGGATGCTAAATTTTCCATTTTCACCTTGTACCAGCATCATCTTCTTTACTGACTGATTCCCAAGGTTATCAATCAATTCTGGTTCTGTTATCGTTTCGTTGTTCATGTCAATATTCTCGATTGGGGATTCCAAAGTTCGAGAACATTTTAAATGCTTTGCGCAAAAAGTCTTTTTCTTCATTCCTCCCCCGCCGGAACAATCAAAATATATCATATTGATAATCAAAAACTACTTTTTGATTTTATTTTTTCTCGAAATTAGGCTTCCCGTTCACTGCATCAAATTTTGATGAACAGCCGGAGTAGCCAGAACAGCCGAAAAAGTCATATTCTTTTTGCCGCCGGTGGCTGGTTTTTTACGCCGGATAAGAGGCTTTCTACAGTGAGGACATTTAAAGCCTGAAGCTTCTGGCTTGGGCTTCCCCGGTTTCCCTGCTGTATCTGGTTAACACATATCAAAAAAAGTCATAAAAAACGGTCTAAACATTCCTGTAGTGTGACCTTGGGTTAGCATAAAAAGGTTTTTTTGTCCAGCATTTCTAAACATAAGCACTGTAAAGTAATGCTAAACATGCCGTCAACTAATATCAGTGGCGCATGTAATGATAAATTCCCGACTCAAACCCATCAGGATGCAAGCAAAGCTCTCTCAGGAGCGGCTGGGCGTTCTTGCGGGCCTAGACGAAACCACAGCCAGATCGCGTATCTCTCAATACGAAACCGGCACTTACAGACCTACCTTTGAAATGATGTGTGCAATCGCTACCATCCTCGATGTACCAGAGTGTTACTTCTATATTGTTGATGATGATTTTGCCGAAGAGGTTTTGCAGCTTTACAGAAGTAAAAAACGCCAGAAATAAGCCTTTCAACCAAAATTCACTGTCAAATAGAAAACCTCTTTTTGGTAACAAATTAGCAACATCAATCTTCCCTCTTTTTCGCACCGAAAACCATAGCTTTTAACGCTTATGTGTTATTTTTCGGGCGAACTCTCCTTGGGCGGTGCTGATAAGATCCATTATGTTAAATCATAGGTATCTACACATCTTTCGGGATATCTGCTATTACGTTGCAGCATGATCTGAAGTTACCTATTGACGGGATCGATGCCCGCCTCAACCGGCGTTATCAGCGTCTGGTTAAACAACACATGACATCCGCAGCCCCATTGGCCCCTGCGGTTAAAGACCTTGCTAGCGCGCAGAAAACAACATTCGCCACAACTCAGGCCGTCTGGCGTTTTTTTAATAATGAACGCATTAGCTTCGGTCAGCTCAGTGAACCGATTATTTCTCTGGCTCTCGAGCAGGTTGCGTTTAGTCCTCATCCATACGCTCTCGTCGTTCACGACTGGTCTCGTTTACAGTTTCGTAGCCACAACGGGAAAGAAGAACGTTTGAAAATGACGCATTGTGGTGACGTCGGTTATGAACTACAAACCAGTCTACTCGTTGATGCTGCAAATGGTTTGCCAATAGCACCGCTGTCTCAAACACTTACCGATGGGGCAGGTTGTCGTTCAACGCTAACAGAGGGGTTGTCTGAGAGACTGACTCATATGGATTCTTTGGCGGGCTGATATTGGGGTCATCTCATTGACCGTGAAGGGGATTCTGTCGGTCATATGCGCGAGTTAAGCGCCTAGGGAATAGGTTGGCTTATCCGGGGAAAGGAAGGGCATCGGGCCGAGTGGGGGGGAGAACCCGTAAAATTGGTGAAATTGCAAATGATCTGCCCTTGATCGCATGCGGACAGATTGGCTGGAAAGGGAAAAAAGCCAATATGGAGATCGGCGAAACATCTGTAATCATCACACGAACAGCAAAACCGAAGCGGAAAAACAAGAGCACGGGCCGGCGAGTGAAAGTACAGCCAGGTGTAGCTCTGACGATCAGACTGGTTGCGGTTCGCCTTCCCAACATAGGCTTCCACTTCGTTGACAAAGCGTATCACGCTCATAAAATGAGCGAGGTAAAATACCCTCACTCGACATCGATTAATCCCTGTCGATTTTCTCTTCATGGCGGCCTTTTTGTTCGCCAAGCTGGATACCCTCTTGACGACCTTTCAATATACCTTTTTCTATACCCCTCTTTTCGCCCTCTTTCCGTAGCTGCTTGCAATGGTAAGACTTGGGATCTGAACATCGCCAAAATTAATTATCACGTTTGCACAGGGTATTGATCTGTTCTCTCGTCAATCCAGTAAATTTCATCACAGATCGCCTATCCATGCCACTTTTCAACATTTGACTCGCTATCTTCATCGAAGCCTGTTGTTCCCCTTTTTGAATCCCTTCTTGAATCCCTTCTTGAATCCCTTCTTGTCTGCCTTTTTGAATGCCTTCTTGAATGCCTTCTTGTTTTAATACTTGAGCCATCGTCATCAGTGCCCCCTCATGTTTCTCTGATTGTTTCGCTATCTCAGTGATAAACTGCTTCGGGTTTGTCGCGTTCCCCTCTTGAATGAGATAATTCATCATCGTGACAACGTGGTTATCGGTATACTCATTATGCGATAACACGGCCACAATTTCATTGAGTAACTCGCTCATATCCCGCCGTCGAATGTGCTTTTGGATGAGCTCTAACAACGCCATCCGACGATGCTGCATAATCTCCCCATCGTCCAGGGTCGTCACATCCGCCAGTCTGAAAGGTTGCGTATAAATACGCTCCGCTAATCCCCTGTCTTCAAAACAATCGAGCCAATAGGTACTGTGGGGGTGGGGGCTTGGCTCTCCCACGTAAAATAAAATGGGAAAGACTAACGGCAGCGTTTTATTCCCCGCGTCCAGATGCTTTTGCATCGTCGCCATGCTATACCGCATTAATCGCCACGCAATCAGTTTATCTGGGGTCGACTGCGATTCAATGAGCACATAAAGGTAGCCTTTCCCCTTTTTCGTCTTTAATGAATACAGAATATCATTTTGATACGCCTTCATGTCTTCATCGACAAACGAACCCGACTCGACTTTCATCGTCGTGAAATCACACAGCGCTTTAATTTCATCTGGCAGCCATATCTCAAAAAAGTCTTGCGCCGTCTCTTTTTCATGGAGAAATTGACGAAAAACGGCGTCATGGGGAGTCGGGGTGAATTTTTTGCTCATCTCTATACTTAATCAATTTCAGGTGAAGCCTGAGCCTATCACAAAATAGCCCGGAAGGCTTACTTCAAGGCCTTCATGCTTAATGTCACACCTCACACTCAACAAAAATAAAAATAAAAATTTAAATAAGTATTTTTTACTCTTTTTGCTATAGTATAAAACATATCTACCCTTCAAATCATGAGGAGAAATATCATGTCACTGTCTATTCAAAGCCAAAATAATCGCTATCGCTTATGCCAGAAAGCGCTTAACGAGAAAAATATCGAACACCCAATTAAAAGTCTGTTTAAGAAAAACGCGACCAATATAGGAATATGGGAATCCATTAAAGGCTTTTTTTGTCGAACCAGGAAAACTCAAGTTCTGGAAAAAGTCCATGAATTAACGCATCACCATTATGAATGATGAACTTAATTAATACTGAATCAGCAGTAAAAAAAGGGAGCTTTTTATCCACTCAAGCAAATGGCGCATCCTGTTTATCAAAACAACTTTAAAGCGTTTGTGTCAATACCGATCGAATTCTGACTTCTCAGCGACGTGCATCAGCTGCGGGTTCCAGCGATGCTTGCCGGGGCCGTAGACATCGCGCTCAATGATGATGGCCTTGGCGTTGTCGAACAGCAGCTGATGCGGCGTTCCACCGAAAAACCTGAGCGCAGACTCAATGCCGTCACACCAGGCAGCGGAGTCTTGGTTGCTGTAGAACTTGACGAAAGTCGCCCGGGCTCCAACCCAACGTGGCGACGAAGGCCAGTAGTGGGTTATGCCCGAGTCTGATGATGGTGAAATCGACCTGCATCTGAAAGCCAGGCTCGGTCTCGAAGCGCGTTACCTCTTCAGTGACGGGCTGCTTCATGAGGTGCAGGAATGCGGTCAGCATGCTATAGCCGCCATCGTAACCACGCTGACGGATCTCGCGCAGCAGCGCACTGGCGGGTATCCAGTGTCCTTCTCTGTCCGTCACATTCGCTGTTGTGACAGCAATGGCGTGTAGACACTCTCGCATAGCCGAGTAACACATCTCCTCCCTAAAAATAGTTAATTTACTCGTTTAAATGAAATTTATCTTACACATAGATATCATTTACTGAGTAAATGAACCGTTTAATTTAAGAAAATGGGTCATGGAGAGGAGCCAAATAAAAAGTCAATAAAACGGGGTCTTTTTTGTGAATTGTTACTGAGCTTGATCTCTTTGTAGCGATCGTGATATCGTTAAAAGTACGATTTCTTTAAAAGAATTTTTGCGGATGGACGTCCCGGTAATGACGTCCGGGGTGTGGCGAAGGCCACAAAAACTAAACCCCCGAATCCTGTCTTCAACTTTGGTCGGTTAGAACAGGATCGAGGGGGCTAAAATCTGGCTCGCTGCCAGTAAGGATTATAGCAAGTGTTCAATCTTAATCAAGACTTTTCTAATCCGGCCATAAGTGCAGGGTTGG